>CAZQBX010000046.1:15337-26411 GCA_964592145.1 uncultured Ignavibacteria bacterium | reverse complement strand
GCTCAGACCATCGGCCTTGCCCTGCTTGCGGATTTCGGAGCGGCGCTGATCGAAGAATAGAGAATGAGCAGTATTGCGAGTGCGGCAAATGTCAAAATCCGTTTCATTATTATCTCCATCAAAGTTTCGTGATCTTGAGGTAACGAAATTCCAGTTCAGTGTCAACTTCAATAGATGTTGAGGTGGAACTGCTAATCAGCGGCCGGGGGGCAAAAGTCCGGGTCGCGCAGCAGTGTAGCGACGGCCTCAATATGCGCGGTTTGCGGAAACATATCGACCGGCGTGACACGCTGGGTAATATAGCCCGCCTCGGCAAACAACTCCAAATCTCGCGCGAGCGTGGCGGGATTGCAGGAAACCGCAACGATCTTATCGGCCTTGAGCCTGACGATGCGTTGAATCGCCTTCTGCTCCATACCTGCCCGCGGCGGGTCAGTGATGATAGTATGGAAGCGACGCTCTGAATGCGAAAGTTCCACGAGTAGTTTGCGCACATCGCCGGCAACAAAATCGGCATTATCGATTCCGTTAAGAGCGGCATTCTGCTTCGCCATTTCAATCGCTTCAGAATTGAGTTCGATACCGAGAACGCCCCCTACCCGACGGGCAAGATAGAGCGATATGGTGCCACAGCCGCAGAAAAGATCCAGAATCTGTTGTTCGGGCTTCGGCGAAGCATGTTCGAGAATGACATCATAGAGCGCCTTAGTCTGTCGACTGTTCGTCTGAAAAAATGAGAACGGCGTGATTTGAAATTTCAGATCGCCGATGTGTTCAGTGAGATGCGGCTGGCCATATACCAGTATCAGTTCATCACCGATCGCGACATTTGCCTTTTTTCCGTTGACCGTGTGGAAGAGCGAGGTCAGACCTGGAACTTTGTCAATTATCCGTTCGAAGAGTTCATCACGACCGGCAAATTCACGGTTGAATGTGACGAGGTTGAGCATGAAGTCACCTGTCAACTTACCGTCGCGAACCACTAGGAACCGTAGTTCCCCCTCTCCTGTGCGTTCGTTCATAAACGGGATCTGCAATTCAATTGCCGCGTGGCGAACTACTTCGAGCGCCTGCACAGACTGTTCGGATTGCAGATAACACTCTTTAAGGTCAAACACCTTGTCAAACCGTCCGCGCACGTGCATCCCGACGGCCGGGTCGTCATCGTGATGCCCGAACGTATACTCCATTTTATTGCGGTAGAAGAACGTTTCTCCGGCAATGACAGGCGGATCGAGGGGTATGTTTGCCAACTTCCCGATTCGCGCCAGCGCTTCACGAATGAACCGAGTTTTGTAATCGATCTGATCGGCATACTCGAGATTCTGCCAGGTACAGCCGCCACAGCGGGTGAAATTCGAGCAGCGGGGCTCTATTCGCCGGGGTGAAGCCTTGAGAAGTTCCTTGAATCGCGCGAATGCATAGCGGCGTTTGGTCATGGTGATCTGGCAGGAAATTGTTTCCCCGGGCAAGCCTTGGTCGGACATAATCACCATTCCATTGTGGTGTCCGATCGACTTGCCGGTCAGCGCGAGGTCTTCGATGTCGACCTCGATCGTGTCGAATTTACGCAGCTTCTCAATCATGGTGGCAACATACCCAAAATACGACATTCGGCAATGGAGAAAACCGATGCCGGTTCACTGCCGATAGTGTATAATGAAAGTCAGCTAATTGCCGGTATTCGGAGTGGGATTCACAACTTAAGAGGAACGACACAGGTATGTACAGTTCTATAGTCGCTGCCGCAGTCGTATTGATATATATGGCGGCTGGTGAAGCAGGAGCCGCGTCGATGAAACCGACTACGATTTCACCGACTTTCTCCGCCCGGATCGGGCAGAGACCGCAACCGCTTGGCGGCGAGATGCGGTTTCTCAGCAGTCCGACATTGATGAAAACCTGCTCGCTGAAGGTCGTGCTGGTTCATCATCTTGCATCAGCTGAGCCGGTTGTGCTGCGCATCGCCAAGGGTGATATATACACCATGCCGATTACGCCCGACTCGGTCGTCTGGGAAGCGCCGATTGATTCGGGTGCATCGAAGACGTTTCTATTTGTGTTTACGCCGACTTATGTCGGCAGTCATCGACTTTCGCTAGAAAAGAAAGGTGAAAAGTCGTGGGCAGCATTGGCCTCTATCTACTTTGCGATAAGCGAAGATGGTAAGACGATCTGTTTCGGTCCACCGGACGAATGTCGCTCGACGTTAGTTCCACCGCACAGTCGGCTGGATGTGGTTCCCATCGAGGTGGCGTTTCCAATCAATCCCTTAGAGACGAGACGATTTCAGGACCGTCACTTCAGTTCGTTGTTTAGATTCACACCAGGTACAGGATTTAAGGATTCGGTGTTCGTTGACTTTGAATTAGAGTGTCGCGCTACGCTTTACTCACAAGTACAATTTCAAGTCGAACACTCGACGAATGTATCTGTATCGAAACTGCCGGAATCGTGGGGCGATAAAGCCGGTCCGACTCCGGACTACCGCTATTATCGCGGCCGGTTCGCAATTGTGCCGCTCAAGGCCGGCTTATCGCAGTTCACTTTCAGTGTCTTGGGCAAGCATCCGATGGCAAAAAGCGGCGGCCGGTTGAGTACCGATTTTGCCATGTATCTGGTAATTGGTACTGAGGGCCAATTGTTGTTCGCTGGTGCGTTTAACCCATTCACACGGTACAAAGATGCGGCCGATCCAATGATCGGATCCCTCAAGTCAATTCTCGCAATCACCGATCGCGATTTTCGCACTCGTTTCGCATTGTCACAACCAGATTATCGCGGTCAAGAAATTGATGCGCGCGATGCGATAGACTCGACAGCTGCCGATTCGGGAAGAGCGACGGACTAATCACGACTCTGGTGCGGATCACTTCCCGTGCACCGGCGGAATCGGCTTACCGTGCGGGTCGAAACTGGGATCATTGAGATGCACTGCCAAAGCAGCGGCGATTTCTGGAGTGATGATGTGTTCGATTTCGTCAGCATCGCGGTGAAGATGATCTTCGGGTAAGGCAAATTCGCGGCTCAAGAACAATTCCCACAGTCGATGGTTTCGTAGGATTCGCTCGCCTTCGGCAATTCCTGCTTTTGTCAAAGCCAGTGTCTGCTCGGAAAGCACCGCTTCTCCTCGACTTTGCAGGCGACGACATCCGCGCGTAAAGGCGCCGACCGGCAGTTTCAAAGTCGATTGCAGTATTGACAGCGGCACTGGTGTCTCGGAGCGGTCGGCGACTTTCACGCACTCTTTTAGGATATTCTCAAGGACAATTCGACGCCGCAGCTTCTGTGCGCGCATTGCACGCGCAATCAGACCATAACGAGGTGAGAACATCAGGGAGACCACGAAGATTAGGAAAGCAGTGCAGACAATCGCGCCGGCCGGAGAGCAATTGAGCCAAACAGAAATGTAGAGTCCGCAAATTGCCGAGAATACCGACACGCAACCGGCAATGACGAGCATACGCGGCAACCGATCAGCCCAGAACAACGCCGTCGCACCCGGAGCAATCAGCATCGCGACGACGAGAACAGATCCGACCGCTTCAAAAGACGTTACCAAAACAAGCGACAAGAAGCCCATAAAGATGTAATGCGTCCATGTAGCAGAGATTCCCAGCGCCGACGCCAATTGGGAGTCGAAGGCCGTCACCAGTAGTTGTTTATAGAACAATGCTATTCCGGCAATAATGAGCCCCGCCACGGCGAGCATGACCCAGATGGAGGTCTCCGGAACCCCAAGAAGATCGCCGTAGAGCACGCAATCAGGATCAAGATCGACGTGTGAAGCAAAAGCAGTCAGCAGGACCACACCGACTGCAAATAGAGTCGAGTAAACGATTCCCATAGCGGCATCTTCTTTTACCCGACTCTTGAGATGGATACCGTTGATTAACAGAGTGGTAACGAACCCGATCGCGCTGGCGCCGATCAAGAGCGGGAGCGAGGCGCGAGAGTTCGAGATAAGAAAGGCGATCACGATACCGGGCAAAACCGTATGTGCCAAGGCATCGCCCATCAACGACAGACGCCGCAATACCAAGAAGCACCCCAGCAGGCCAAGAGCAAGGCTCACCAGACAGGCAATCAAGAGCCCCTTAATCATCCAGGCATATGTCAACGGTTCAATGAGCAGTTGGTGCAGACTCATGTAGTGCTCCGATGCGGATCCACACCGCTAATGGCGTATTGACCAAGTATCTCTTCGAGGTGCGCAACGATGTCGGGTGTCAAGACATGTTCGATCCGCTCGGCATCATAGTGAACGTGATCGGTGCCGATATCGGTGTATTCGGAAAGGTAGATCTCCCAGAGAAGGTGGTTACGCAATACGCGCTCACCGATTTCGGATCCGGAGACGGTCAGTTGGAATTGGCCGGGAGAATCGAAGAATAGAAGTTGGCTTGAGTGGAGGCGATTCAGCAACGGCGTTAACTTCTTCGGATCACGAGCATCGAAGCTGACGAAGTCGGCGACTTGAATCCACCCTGTGTCCGTATTTTTGGATTTGCTGTATTCGACAGCCGCCTTCAGGAGGTTTTCCTGCTCCATGCGCTGGCGTCGGCGGACTCGTCGCACTGCCCGCGGAATGATGCCATCGGCGGGCGCGAAAAGAAGAACCAATCCAAACAGAGCGGACGCGGCCAGAACTACTACTGGACCAGTCGGTATTCCGGGAAGCACATACGACAAGAATGCGCCGGTTACCCCAGAGACTAACCCGAAGAGGCCCGCCAGAATAATCATCATGTGCAGACGCTTGACCAGCAGGTATGCGGCGGCGCCGGGGATAATCAACAATGCAGATACCAGTACCACCCCGACTGCCTGTACCGAAACTACAATGGCAAGGGTGATGAAGACCATCATGCCGTAATGCAGGGTCGACACATTCAGTCCAATCGCGGCGGCGAAGGTCGGATCGAATGAAAGCGCCGTGAGTTGTCGAAAGAAGATGCAGATTAGGACAATAGAGAGCAGCAGTAAGCCAAAGGCGACCTTAACGTCCAACGCCGAAAGGGCTGCGGCCTGACCGAAGAGAAATTTGTCGAGCCCTGATTGGCTGCCGGTACTGGAACTCTGGATGTAGCTCATCAGGACAATACCAAATCCGAAGAAGGCGGTGAAGGTCAAGCCGATTGCAGCATCCGGCTTGACGCGGCGCTGACTCTGAACGAAACTCAACACCAGACTGTACAATACGCCGGCAACGACGGCTCCAAGGAATAACGGGAGAATCGACTTTGAACCGACGACGAGGAATGCCAAGGCAATACCGGGGAGCAGCGCGTGCCCCAGCGCATCACCAACTAACGCCATCCGGCGTAGAATCAGAAAACATCCCAACACGCCGCCGAGAATGCCGAGAAATGTGCAACCAAGCAAGGTGTTGACAACAGTCGCCGAGTTCAGGCTGAAGAACTCGGTGATTTGGTCGATCAGGGAAGTCTGCTGGATTTCGGAGATGCGTGCTGCCACAAGCAAACGCGGAACCAACAGGATCGTCGCGACGAAGAGACTATTTCTTGGGCAGTGCGCCATGACGTTTTGTCGCTTCTGCAGCTTCGGTAAGAATTGTCAGCTTGCCTCCATACGTTTTCTGCAGCAGCTCTGGAGTGAAGACCTCCGCAGTCGGGCCGAAGGCAACTTTGCGCATGTTAATCAGCAGGAGATAGTCGAAGTAATCCTTGGCGGCCTGCAAGTCATGATTGACGACGACGACGGTATTCCCTTTCGAGCGGAGAGCACGTAGGAGGTCAATGATGACGCGTTCCGTCGCGGCATCGACGCCGACAAATGGCTCGTCCATGAGATAAATACGTGCGTCTTGTGCAAGGGCTCGCGCCAGAAACACCCGCTGCTGCTGGCCGCCGGAGAGGTTACCGATTTGGCGATCAGCATAGCCGGCCATACCGATCTGTTCGAGCGCCTGTTCAACCTTCGCTTTGTCAGACTTGCCGGGTCGCTGGAACAGCGACAGGTCACCGTATCGCCCCATCATAACAACATCGCGGACTGTTACCGGAAACTCCCAATCCACTGATTCGCGCTGGGGGACATAGGCAATTTCCTTGCGGCGACGATCGAGTTCGTCGCCGTAAATCTTTACATAGCCGGAGGCCAAGGGCAACATTCCCATCACGCCCTTGATTAGTGTCGACTTCCCCGCTCCGTTCGGCCCAATGATTCCGACGAGAGCGCCTTCGGGGATATCGAGATCAATGCCCCAGAGGACGGGCCGCTTGTGGTAGGAAATCGTCAGATCGTGAATTTCTATCGGAGGAACGGTCATTACTTCACTCCCAGAGCAGCAACGATGGTTCGCACATTGGAGGAGATCATGCCGATGTAGGTGTCGGCACCGCTGCCCGCGGGACCGGCGGAATCGCCGTAAAGGGTACCACCGATCTTGGCGCCGGATTGCCGCGAGATTTCTTCGATCAACTTGGGATTGACCGAAGTCTCGACGAAGATTGCCGGAATATTGTTCTGCTTAATGAATTTGACAATTCCCGCGACATCCTGGCTGCTGGCCTGTGTTTCGGTAGAAATCCCCTGAACTCCGATTACGGTCAGCCCGTATTCTTTGCCGAAGTAATTGAAGGCATCATGGGAAGTGACGAGGAAACGACGCGACTCGGGGATCTTCGCCATCTCGATTTTCGCCCACGTATGCAGTGAATCCAGTTGGAGCTTGTACGATTGAGCGCGAGCATTGAACTGGTCTTTGGATTCGGGGATGAGTTCGGAGAGTGCTTTGGCAACATTGTCGACGGCAAGCTTCCACGAAGGTACACTGAACCAAATGTGGGGATCGGGATGACCGGCCTGTGCCGGATCATCGACTGCCGGCATGCCATCGCTGACAGTAATAATCGGCCGCCGGCCGCCGGCATTTTCCACCAATTTGTCCATCCAGCCTTCAAGCTTGAGACCATTGCGGAACACGATTTGTGATTCGGCAATGGCGATGGCATCGCCGGGGACTGGTTTGTAGGTATGCGGATCGGCACCGGGCGAGAGTAGTCCACGCACTTCAACCTTATCGCCGCCGATCTGCGATACGAGATCGTAGATCATCGTTGTAGTTGCAACGGCGCGTGGTTTACCGGCGGCTTCACCCGCCTGAAATAGTGATAGGGCCAGAAGCAAGACTTGGAATAATTTCATTCACATTCTCCTTAGAGTTGTTCAACCAGGATCTGTTGTGCTGCTTTCAGGCCGATGAACTGAATCTTCCCTGAAACCCGAACCTTGAGTGACCCGCCGAATTTTTCCTTCTCCAGCACGGTGATTCGTCGGTTTGGAAAGATGCGCCGCTCTTCGAAGTAGCCAAGAAGTTCGGCATCCTGACCCATGACCTGGGCGACAATGGCGTCACGCCGTGTTTCCATCTCCGACAGTTTCAGAACATTGCGTGAAATGATGTTCCCGGCCGCATCGGGGATTGGGGCTCCGTGCGGATCGAAGCGCGGGTGTCCGAGCCAGTCATCGATACGCGACTCAAGCCGTTCTGACAACGCGTGTTCGAGCACTTCGGCCTCTTGGTGAATTTCATCCCAGTTCATGCGCAAGCATTTGTGCAGGAACAGTTCGACCAAGCGGTGCCGGCGCAAAATCTTGACGGCCCGGCCGCGACCGGCCGCGGTTAGCCGCACACCATGATAAGGGCTATGCTGAACCAGCCGCGCCTGTGCCAGTTTCTTGAGCATGCCGGTCACCGACGGCGCGGAGATACCCAGCGACTCGGCGATGGCGTTGGTCGTGGCAAATTCATCTGACTCACCAGTCAAGCGGTAAATGCCCTTAAGATAATCTTCGGTGGAAATTGAACTTCGTGTCGAAATTTTTGTCATACCTACTAATTTATTTAGTCGTACCTAAATATCTTCTCGTATATTGTACGACAAAGTTGAGGGAAATATTCAACAATTTTATTAAAGGATAGGCCGATGCCGAAAGAAACCGTGATTGGCTTGGTGAGTATCGTGATTTGGGTCACGGGCGCAGGCATTGATGCTGCGGAGTTCAGGCGGGAACTAAGTACGGATCGACCGGACAAGACCGAGAGTCCATATACGGTGGAAAAGGGTCGATTTCAATTCGAGCTTCAACCGTTCAGCCTGGCGTTTCGAAATTCCGACTTGAACGACTCGACCAAGGAATTCGTTCGTACAGGAAACTTTGGCGGAATAGCGAAGTTTGGGGTTTCGAACCGCGTTGACGTCCAGCTCCAATTGATGCACACCGGAGAGAGTTATTGGCTGGAGTACAGCCGTCGCATCGGCGGCGAAGGGTGGTTTGGAGATGATTCGCTGGATCGGCAGAGCAAGTTTCCGAACGTCGAATTTGGCGATCCGCTTGTTAGAGTCAAAATTAATCTCAAAGGCAATGATGACGGCAGAGTGTCTGTTGCCTTGATGCCTTACGTTTCGATTCCGATTGGCGCACAGGCGGCGACCGCGGACGCCTGGGAAGGCGGGTTAATCCTACCCGCGGGTTTCTCCATTAACGAGAGAATGGGTGCGGGTATGATGGTTGAGTTTGATTACGTTTCCGGCTACGATGGCGATGGACATCACCTGGAACTTATCACGTCAGCGACGACCGCAATGGATATCAGCGATGTTGTTGGGATGTATGTTGAGATCTTTCAGAGCGTGGATCTTGCCGGGAATCAGCCGTGGACACCGACATTTGATACAGGATTCACTGTGGCTATCACCGAGAATATGCAATTTGATTTGGGAGTTAATTTCGGTCTGAACCGATACGCGGATGATTTCACACCGTTCGCAGGATTCTCGTTTCGATTGTAGCCCGCGGTTGATTGCGAGCGTCTACCAGCCGAAAATGTTGATGCGCCAAATGTCGTTCTTGGTGACGAAGATGATTAACAAGATCAGAAAAACGAAACCGACCTGTTGAGCGATTGCTCTTCCCTTCATTGATACCGGACTGCCTTTGATCTTCTCGATGAGCAAAAACAGCAATTGACCGCCGTCCAGCACCGGTATCGGCACTAAATTGACGACGCAGAGATTTACGCTTAGGATCGATGCAAGGAAAAGGAGCGGCAGAATCCCCTGTTTGGCGGCCTCACCGGCGGCTTGTGCGATAAACAGCGGTCCGCCGATTAATTTTGACGACACCGAGCCGGTGATGACATCTTTGAGAAACTGGAATATTTGCAATACATAGAAATTGGCCATGTCGAATCCGCCCTTAAGCGAACCGAACAGCCCCATGCTTTCATATTCGACCTGGCGCGCCACACCGATTTTGCCGATGACCTCTACCTCACCCTGCATATTCATTACTGTATCTGGACGGGTAGTCGTAAATGCTGACATCGTGTCATTACCGCGCTGCCAGGTGAGTTTAATTTCCGCCCCCGGCTTAACGGTAACAAGACCATACATCTCTTCGAAGGTGGTTATCAGCGAGTCATCGACGGCAATGATTCTGTCCCCAGCTTGAATGCCTGCTTTCGCGGCCGGGTCGCCGTCAACGACCATTCCGATTTCGGAGCTTTGCGTCTGTATCGGCTGACCTTTGACAAGATATATTCCGAACAACAAGAAGACGGCAAGGATGTAATTCATTGCCGGTCCGGCAAAGATCACCAATGCCCGTTGCCAAGCCGGCTTCGACATAAACTCGTATGGCCGGCCATGTATGTCTGCTTCATCCGGCTTCTCTCCTGACATTTTAACATATCCGCCTAATGGAATCCAGGAGATGCAATACTCCGTATCACCTCTGCGAAAACCGATCATTTTGGGCGGGAAGCCCAATGAGAACGTCTCGACGCGGATGCCGCACCATTTGGCTACCGCGAAATGGCCAAGTTCATGAACAAAGATGAGTAGCCCGAGGACGAAAATGAATGAGAGTATTTCAAGTATCACGATGGTATTAACGCCTTGGTCTTGCTAAAGTTCCGTATTTGATGAGCGCCTGGGTCCCTTGCCGCACTTGTCGGTCAGCCTCCAAAAGGTCGCTTAGGTTCAAGGGCGAGCCGGTTATGTCGATTCCGAGCGCCTGTTCTACTGTCGCCGGAATCTCCATAAATTTAATCTCTTCCGCAAGAAAAGCCGCGACTGCGATTTCATTGGCGGCATTGAGGGCGAGCGGAGAGAACCCTCCGGTTCGTAATGCGTTGTACGCCAACGATATCGACGGGAAACGCCGGGTGTCGGGCGGGCCAAAATCTAGACTCAAACTCGAAGAGAAATCGAGGCGAGGAAGGTTTGTGACTAGTCGCTTCGGAAACTCAAGCGCGTAAGCAATCGGTAGCCGCATATCCGGAGGAGACAGTTGCGCCACTACCGAACCGTCATGAAATTGAACCATTGAATGGACGATTGATTGCGGGTGGACAACTATTTCGATCGAATCGGAGTCGATGTCGAATAAGTAATGCGCTTCGATAACTTCGAGTCCCTTGTTCATCATTGTGGCCGAGTCGATTGTGATCTTGTTGCCCATCGACCAATTGGGATGTTGCAAGGCCTCGGCTGGAGTGATGTCTTGGAATGTCTCGTACGGTCGAGTTCGAAAAGGTCCACCGGAGGAGGTCAGAAGTAGTTTTTCGACTTCATCGCGTTTACCCGATTGCAGGCATTGAAAGATTGCCGAGTGCTCCGAATCGATTGGCAAGATCGCCGCGCTCTTACGGGCGGCTGTGTCGCGGAGCAGTTCGCCACCTGCCACCATTGATTCTTTGTTGGCGAGAGCGAGGGTGAGTCCGCGATTGAGCGAATGAAACGAGACTTCGAGACCCGCAGCACCGACAATAGCGTTCACCACTAAATCACAGTGAAGATCGTCAATCAGCTTCGAGATGCAGCTCCGGCCGCGGTGCAAATGCAATCCGACGGGGAGACTCATCTGTGCTGCTGAAGCCGCATCTTCATCAAAAAGGTGGACACCTTCAACAGCAAACTCCTGCGCTTGTTCGAGCAGGAGTTTGTGATTCTGATTGCTGGAAAGCAACACTATTTGGTAGTGTTGCCGGTTCTTGCGGACGATATCAAGCAGGCTCGCACCGATTGAGCCGGTGGAGCCGAAT
>CAZQBX010000046.1:0-15327 GCA_964592145.1 uncultured Ignavibacteria bacterium | reverse complement strand
CTTGACAATCTTGACCGTCTTCAGCGGACGATCGGGAGCAGGATTGCCCTGCGGATCAAGCTTGACGTCGGCGCCGGCTTCTTTTTGCTTGAGCAATTCGGCCTTCCAAGCGGCGTCGCGCTGGATGCGACCACCGTTGCCCGAGGTCGGTGTTTTGCCAATCTTCTGAACGACATCGAATCCTTTGATCGTGTTGCCAAAGACCGTGTACTTATGGTCAAGGCTGGCTTGAGGCGCCAGGCAGATAAAGAACTGACAAGACGCCGAATTAGGATCGCTCGAACGCGCCATCGACAGAGTACCGGCATGATGGAGCGAGTCATTGAATTCGGCTGGAATTCTCGTTCCGGAATCACCCATTCCTGTACCGGTCGGATCGCCACCCTGGATCATGAAACCATCGATTACGCGATGGAAGATCACGCCGTTGTAGAATCCTTTGTTCGTTAATTCCAGGAAATTGGCGACATGCTTGGGAGCAACGTTCGGGTAGAGCTCAAGTTCGATGATACCTTCGGATGTTTCGAGCACAACGACCGGGTTCTTGGTCTTGGCATCCTGGGCATTAAGAGTCATAAACAAAGCCATTAATACGGTCATCACTTTCAGGGTAAACTTCATCGTGGTCCTCATTTCAATTCAATATTGGGTTTCCAGTTAATATGTTAATACACGGATTGTCAGCGAACGACTAAAAGTGCAAAAAACCAAATACAACCTCTGGTGTCGGTACTGCCAAAGTCACCCCTGTTATACAGCAAATGGGAGCCCAGTGATCCGGCAAATCTGAAGGCAGGTGAAAACCTTAAAGTCCCCAACGAAGAGGTAAAAACGCAAGGATAGTCGCTTAATTGAGACTGCGTGCGCCCTTACTTGTGCTTCTTGATAATCTCGAGGCGGTTCTTCGCCTTTTCACGGGAGTGCTTGGCGACTTCGCGATCACTGGACGAAAGATCCATGTTGAGAAGACTCTCGGCGCGCTGCAGTTCCTTCATAGCGCGCCCATGGTCGATCTCGTGAACAAATTCGGCCGTATCGGCAAGAATGGTCGCTTTGTTGTTAGAAACTTCGATGAAGCCCCCGGATGTTGCCATCCAGAGTTCCTTGTTGTCTTTGTCTCGAAATTTGATCTCGCCAACCTTGAGGGTTGAAATCAACGGCGCGTGGTTGGAAAGGATGCCGAGGTAGCCCTCGCCACCCGGCACCACAAGAGATACAACTTCGTCCTCGAAGAGAATGCGTTCCGGCGATACGATCGACAGCTTGAACGGCATTATGCGGCGCCCTTCTTCATCTTGTCAGCGTTTTCGCGAGCTTCATCAATGTTTCCGACCATGTAAAAGGCCTGCTCGGGCATGTCGTCGCACTTGCCGTCGATCAGTTCCTTGAAGGAGGAAATCGTATCGGCGAGTTTGACATAACGACCGGCACGGCCGGTGAACTGCTCGGCAACAAAGAACGGCTGCGACAAGAATTTCTGAATCTTGCGGGCACGTGAGACAATGATCTTCTGATCTTCCGACAACTCGTCAATACCAAGAATCGCGATAATGTCCTGCAGGTCTTTGTAGCGCTGGAGGATATTCTGCACACCGCGGGCGACATTGTAATGCTCGTGGCCGACGATATTCGGATCAAGAATACGCGACGTCGAATCGAGCGGATCGACCGCCGGATAAATACCCAACTCGGAAATCTGTCGCGACAACACCGTCGTGGCGTCAAGATGCGAGAATGTGGTCGCCGGTGCCGGGTCGGTCAAGTCATCCGCAGGCACGTAGATGGCCTGCACTGACGTAATTGAGCCTGATTTCGTGGAGGTGATGCGCTCCTGCAGGGCGCTCATTTCCGACGTCAAAGTCGGCTGGTATCCTACCGCGGACGGCATGCGTCCCAAGAGCGCGGATACTTCCGAGCCTGCCTGAACGAATCGGAAAATGTTGTCGATGAACAATAGCACGTCCTGATGTTCTTCTTCACGGAAATACTCGGCCATTGTCAAGCCGGAAAGCGCAACGCGAAGTCGGGAACCCGGGGGTTCGTTCATCTGACCGAAGACCAATGCCGTCTTGGCCAACACGCCCGATTCCTTCATTTCGAGCCAAAGGTCGTTACCTTCACGGGTACGTTCGCCAACACCGCAGAAGACGGAGTAACCGCCGTGTTCGGTCGCGATATTGCGAATCAGTTCCATGATGACGACGGTCTTACCGACACCGGCGCCGCCAAAGAGTCCAACTTTACCGCCCTTCGCATAAGGTTCGAGCAAGTCGATGACCTTGATGCCGGTTTCAAACAAGGTGTACTTGGTCTCTTGCTCGGAAAGCGGCGGAGCGGGACGATGAATGGGATAGCGCTTGGTATCAGCCGGTATTGGGCCGATTTTGTCAAGGGGCTCGCCCAGCAGATTAAATAATCGTCCGAGCGACTTCTCACCGACCGGCACGGTAATCGGGCCGCCGGTGTCATTGACTTTCATCCCGCGCACCAATCCATCGGTCGAGCCAAGTGAAACACAGCGCACGATATTGTCACCAATGTGCAGTGCTACTTCGATTGTAAGATTGATTCCCTTGGCAGGGTCTTCAATTTTGAGTGCGTTAAGAAGGTTCGGCAGTTTGTCCGAATCGAACTCGCAGTCGACGGTCGGACCGATTACCTGAACGATCTTTCCCCAGTTATCAGCCATTACAGCTCCTGTATTTGGAATTATCAAAAATATTCTTCACTTAAGACTAACCCTTCAGAGCCTCGGCGCCGGTAACGACTTCGAGCAGTTCCTTGGTGATCGTCGCTTGGCGGGCTTTGTTGTACTGCAATGTTAAGGCATCGATCATTTCGTTGGCATTGCGGGTTGCCTGTCCCATAGCAATCATTCGCGCTCCGTGTTCGGAAGCGAAAGTGTCAGCCAGCGCCATCTGGGAAATGGTTAATGCATATGAAGGCATCAACGACTCAAAGATGTGCTCGGGATCGGGTTCAAAGATGTAGTGCTTCTGCGACTTAGTATCCGTTTTCGGCGGCGCAATTGGCAGGAAACCGTGGACGCCCACCCGATATGAAGTCGTCGAGAGGAACTTCGTATAGATAAGTTGTACCTGGTCGACATTCCCGGAAACGAAGGCTTCGATCAGAAAATTGGTCAAGTCGCGGACAACGTCAAGATTCATCCGCCCTTGCATGTTCTTGTAGACCTTCGCGATCGGCCATTTCTGACGACGAAAGAAATCCTCGCCCTTCTTGCCAACCAGCACCAACTGCGGCTGATATTGCTCATTCTCTTTCATCCATCTGGTCGCAGGCCTGATGATATTCGAATTGAATGATCCGCAGAGGCCGCGATCAGAGGTAAACACGACCAGCATCTTGCGCTTAACTTCGCGCTGTTCAAAGAATGGGTGATTGATTGAACCAGCTGCCGCCGAAATCTGCTCCAAAATCAGGCGCATCTTCTCGGAGTATGGGCGAGATTGTTCCACCATCTGTTGCGCACGGCGCAGACGCGCAGCGGCAACCATTTCCATTGCCTTGGTAATCTGCGTCGTGCTTTTGACGGCGCGAATGCGTTTACGTATGTCGCGAAGTGTTGCCATGATTTACTTCATGAACTCCGCTTTGTACTTGCCCACAGCTTCTTTCAGCTTGGCTTCGGTTGCATCGTCAAGAACTTTGGAATCGCGAATGACATGGAAGACGTCAGGGTAATTCTTCTCAATGTATGGATAGTATCCTTCCTCGAACGCCTTGACGCGATCGAGCGGCACCGTGTCGAGATAACCGTTGACCGCTGCCCAGATAATTGCGACCTGCTTCTCCAGCGGCATCGGGATATACTGACCCTGTTTGAGAATTTCTGCCGTGCGCGAACCGCGCGTCAACTGCGCCTGGGTCGCTTCGTCAAGATCGGAACCAAACTGTGCGAACGCCGCCAGTGAGCGATACTGCGCCAGGTCGAGGCGCAATCTGCCGGCAACTTTCTTCATTGCCTTGGTCTGTGCATTACCGCCGACGCGCGATACCGAAATACCGACGTTGATGGCAGGACGCGTGCCAGAATAGAAGAGGTCGCCTTCGAGGAAGATCTGACCGTCTGTAATCGAAATGACGTTTGTCGGAATGTATGCGGACACGTCGCCGGCCTGCGTTTCAATGACCGGAAGCGCGGTCAAAGACCCGCCGCCGAGTTCATCCGAAAGTTTGGCAGCACGCTCCAAGAGACGCGAATGCAAATAGAACACGTCGCCCGGATAGGCTTCACGTCCCGGCGGGCGGCGAAGCAGCAGCGACAACTGACGATATGCTTGTGCGTGTTTCGAGAGATCATCATATACGCAAAGCACGTGTTTACCTTTGAGCATGAAATATTCGCCCATCGCCACACCGGCGTAAGGCGCCAAGAACTGGAGCGGAGCCGGAGTATTTGCCGAAGCAGCAACGACGATGGTGTAACCCATTGCGCCGTTTTCTTCCAGAATGCCAACCGTTTGAGCAATCGTTGAGGCCTTCTGGCCAATTGCGACATAGATGCAGATGACGTCAGTGTTCTTCTGATTGATGATCGTGTCGATAGCGATAGCCGTCTTACCGGTTTGGCGATCGCCGATGATCAATTCGCGCTGGCCACGACCGATCGGAATCATCGAGTCGATAGCTTTGAGACCTGTTTGCAGAGGCTCTTTGACAGGCTGACGCTGAACGACATTTGGCGCCGGTGATTCGACGTTCCGGAATTCTTTGGTCGCAATCGGGCCCTTGGCATCAAGCGGCTCACCTAGCGGGCTGACCACGCGGCTGATCATTGCTTCACCGACGGGAACTGATGCAATACGTCCAGTACGGCGCACCGTGTCGCCTTCGTTGATCTTGCGGTCGTCGCCCATTAACGCCACACCGACGTTATCGGCTTCGAGGTTGAGCACGACGCCCGTTACATCTCCCGGGAAGGTCACGAGTTCGGACATCTGGACGTCACGAAGACCCCAGACTCGCGCGATTCCATCGCCGACCTGCAGCACTGTACCGACCGATTCCATCTCGAGTTTGGTCTGGTAACCGGCGATCTGCTGTTTGATTATCGAACTTACTTCTTCTGGTTTCAGAGCCATGTGAACTGGACTCCTCTATTTGTAATCATTATTCTCATGTTCAAGAAGGCGCACTGATCGCGCCGCATTGTTTCTTACCTAATTGACTTTCAACTCCATCAACTGCTCGCGAAGCACTTCAAGTTCATGGCGAACGGAGCGATCAATGATCTTGTCGCCGACAATGGCAATCACACCGGCGATGATTTTCTCATCGACTTCCGGTTCCAGATCAATTTGACGGCCGGTGAGTTTGTTCAGCTTTGCACGAATTGCGTTGATTTCTTCGGCCGCCAGCGGCACTGCCGTGATCAACCGGGTGCCGACAATGGCTCTGCTTTCATTGAACAGCGCTTCGTATTCGTCGGCGATTTCGACTAGAAAATCAGTGCGGTGTTTCGCGACGAGCAGATGGATCAGACTGTAAAGATTCTCGTGTACCTTGCCCTGAAACACCTTGTCGACGACGGCATGTTTGTCGGAGTCGAGCAATTGCGGTGCAGCAAGGAACTGGATCAACGAGTCGTCGGCTTTGAGAATATTGGCCAGACTCTCAAAATCTACCTGTACGGTGTCGGACGACTTGTTCTCTTCCGTGTATTCAAACAGTCCGTGCGCATAACGCCGGGCAATGATTTGCTTGTCCAAAACGCGCTTTCCTTATTTTACTTTCTCAACGTCGTCGATGAAGCGTCCGATTAATTCCCGATGCTTCTGCGTGTCGAGTCGTTCGCGAATGATCTTCTCGGTGGCGTCGATCGTCAGATTGACGACATCTTCTTTGAGCTGGATTCGGGCTTTGGCGAAATCTTGCTCGAGCTCGGACTTAGTGCGAGCCATGATATCCTTGGCCTCGACGCGCGCGTCATCCTTGATTTTGGCGGCGATTTTCTCGCCTTCCTGGACCGCCTCGGTCAAACGTTTGCGGGCTTCGGCATCAATGTCGCGCAGCTTGGCTTGATATTGTTGATTCAGTGATTCCGCTTCGGCTTTCTTGGCGTCGATTTCATCGAAACTGCTCTTGATGCGTTCGCGGCGTTCGTCGAGCAGGCCCAACATCGGTTTCCAAGCGAACTTCTTGAGAATCCACAGAGCGATGACAAAGCCGATGATGTGCGTTATCAGCTGCGGGATTTCAATCTTAAGAGCGCCTAATATTTGATCTAACAAAGGTCCTTACCTCATTCAACTGTTAATCGATACGGTGGGCGAAGCAGTCAACTTCGCCCACCGGAATCTTTGGGATTAAGCGATCTTGCCCTGGAGCAGGAAGAATGCGACCAATGCGTAGATGGTCAACGCTTCGATGAACGCAGCGCCGATGATCATCGCGGTCTGAATCTTGCCCGCAGCTTCCGGCTGACGGCCGATAGCTTCCATCGCCTGACCAACCGCACGACCCAGGCCCATGCCCGAACCGATAGCGGCCAACCCGATTGCGAGCGGCAGCGCCAGTGCTAATGCAAATCTGAAATCCATGTGACCTCCTGACTAACAGTTATTAAAAATTAATGACTCTCAGCATGTTCTTCGTGCGGCAACATCATCGCTATATAGATTGCCGATAACGAAGTGAATACTAACGCCTGAATGGTGGACATCAGCAGTCCGAGGAAATAGAACGGAAGCTGTAGGGGCACACCAACGGGCGAATGCATAAAGGAGAGCATCATGATTCCGACGCCGGTAAAGGCGGCGATCAAGATGTCTTCTCCGGTGATATTTCCAAACAGACGCAAAGAAAGTGACAGCGGCTTGGCAAACTCGCCGATGACATGGATCGGCAAGTTCAGGGGAACCAGACACCATCCAATGACATCCCGAGGTGATCCCATCAGGTGGAAGAACCAACCACCGATGCCGAGATGTTTGAAGCCGACTGCCTGGGAATAAATGAAGACGATTAACGCCAAGGATACGGTAATCGTTGCAGCCGAACTGGGGGCTTTCATGAACGGAAAAAGTCCCATCCAGTTCATGGTCAAAATATAGACGAACAGCGTGCCCAGAAACGGTGTATAGCGCCGAGCGTGATCGCCTAACATACTGTGGAAGAAGTTGTAGAGTCCTTCAACGACAAGCTCTACCAGACTCTGCAGACGCCCCGGCACCATTTTGCGTTTGCGGGCGACGGTGGTTGAAACTACGCACAGGAAGGTCAATGCCACGAAGGCAAAAATGATATTCTCCCAGTGGTAAAGGCCGGAGAAGGCGTCTCCAAAGGCTTTGTAAGCCATGTGGAGAATATTCGGCAGCTCATGTGACTCTTCATGAGCACCGCCATGGGCTGCACCGGCGGCGTGTGCCAAAGTATCGGCAACCTGGCCAACCTCGTGCTCGGTTGTAGCGATAATTGTCTGAAGATATTGCGAGATCAAGCGGTGCCCTCCGGCTGCTTGTTACGCAATCCCGGAACATCGAGTCCGAGAATCAAGCGACCAAGCACTTTGAGAACAATGACAGCAAACAACAGTGAGAATCCAGCTAAGAGCGCATAAACGGAGAAGAACTCCGATGCGATGATGAAATAGCCGGCCACATATAACAAGGGAAACTTGAGCAATGCCAAAACCGCTGTAATTGACTTGCGCGCTTCGTTGGGGGAAACGACTTCTTTGATCAATGTCCGGATGAAAAAGAGATTGAGAAGGCTCCAGGTAGAACCCACTAGGAAGCCGAGACCAATCTTCCAATCGAAATAATAGGAAATGCAAAGAGACACAACCAGCGACACGACTGCCGTGGTTTTAATGATCCGTGTTATGAATTCCAATCCCATCGCTTGTGAAAAAAGTTACAAGTCCTTATTGACCTTACGCACAATATTGTAAATTTCTTTGCCTGCCGCTACAAATCCCAGAATTAAAAATATGGCGATGAACCAAGGTCTGGTACCCAACCAGTCGTCAATCAGGTTTCCGATGAAGTAGCCCACCAATGGACCCACTGCCATCAGAATCGGAATCGTTCCAAGTAGGCTGACCTGTCTAAGAACGCTGGATTTCTTATCATCATTTTCCGGCATCTTCAGACCCACCTGACTGTAGGCGCCAAATATATGAAGCCGGAGTTGACTGTCAAGCAATTATTGCGCCGTCAGTTTGGGAAAATCGGACAGAAAGTAGATTATATCCAACCAAATTGGCGACAATGGTGCCTCAGCGAAGTTTTTCAACCTTTAGCTGCAATTTGCCGCGACTATGGTCGAAGCTGTTCTGAAAGCACGTTGACATCATTGGTCGGCATTTGGCAGACAAAGTTTTGGCATACGTAGGCTGTTGCTTTTCCATTTATCATCGTTCGACCGCGCAGGAGCGGGATTGTTGCAGTTATCTTGGAAATGGCGGGATCGGCCGGATCGTAGAACGCAATCACCCTCCCCGGTATGTAAGTCTGGTATGCGCAATGAATCAGCGCCTGTGTCGATTCGTCACTGGGGCGCCCTACAATCGCTATTTCGTGTGGTTGATGAAAGGTCATATCAGCGGCATTCAGGAGGTTCATGTACGCCATCGGCACTTTGTTGGCGCTGGCTGCCAATGATCGCAGTGTTCGCTCGGCGGTATCGCGGTACGACTTGTTATCGAGCAATAAGGAAAGGCGCATCAGAGCCATTGTTGCCACTGAATTACCTGACGGGATTGCACCATCATAGCTGTCCTTCTGGCGGACGAGCAAATCTGCCTGGTTCGGGATGGTCATGAAGAAGCCACCATTTTCTTTGTCCTCAAACTTGGCTAGCATCTCGATTGCCAGCTGGTCCGCCCATTCGAGCCACTTGACATCAAAGTCGGACTCATAAAGGTCGACAAGTCCGTTGATTAGGAATGCATAGTCGGTAATGAAACCTTGTTGCTTGATGTTGCCGGCACGATACACGCGCATTAAACCGCTTGAAGTAGAGAGGTTTTGTTGAATAAACTTCGCGCACCTGCGGGCCGCAACCCGGTATTTTTCTTCACTGGTAATCTGATATCCTCTTGCCAGAGCGGAGATCATCAACCCGTTCCAGTCTGTGAGGATTTTGTCGTCCTTTTGCGGGCGGACGCGCCGGGAGCGCTGAGTAAGAAGCTTGGTTTTCATCTCGGTCAGCCGGATCTCGAGTTCAGCTTCAGTCATAGAGTATTGTTGAGCAAATTCCTGGGTCGCAGTCCGTGTGTGCAGAATTGATCGTTTGTGTTCGAAGTTGCCCTGATTCGATGCGTCATAGTAATCGCAGAATAATCTGCCATCGACCTCACCGAGTAAAGAGTTAATCTCACCGGGTGTCCAAACGTAGAACTTCCCCTCTTCCCCCTCGCTGTCAGCGTCCTCGGCGGAATGAAAGCCACCGGATTCATCCGTCATGTCACGCAGAATGTAGTCCAATGTCTCGGAAACGATGCGGCGATAAAGCGGCTTCTGGGTTAATTGGTAAGCATCACAATACGCTACTGTCAATAGTGCGTTGTCATACAGCATCTTTTCGAAATGCGGTACCAGCCATTGTGCATCCACGGAATAGCGATGGAATCCCCCGCCCAACTGGTCATACAGTCCACCGTTCGCCATTTTATCAAGCGTGAATGTAACTGCTTTGAGCAAACGCGGTTCATTTGTTCGGGAATATTGCCGCATCATTACCGACAAGGCATAGCTTGGCGGAAACTTCGGCGCTCCGCTGAATCCGCCGTCAATCGGGTCGAAACGCTGCAACATTTGTTGGGTGGCGGTATCGATCGCTTCAGGCTCGAGGTTTGTCGCCGGCTGCACCGTTTGAAGAACCGCTTGTAATCGTTCCACAGCTGTTTCGGCCCCGTGCACAATACCCTCGCGGTCGGTGTTCCAAGCCTCTACGACGGCGTGCAGGATCTGCGGGAAACCGGGACGGCCGTAGGCATCCTGTGGTGGAAAATATGTGCCGCCAAAAAACGGCTTTGCTTCAGGTGTCAAGAACACCGACATCGGCCAGCCGCCCGAACCGGTCGACATCTGCACGAAAGACATATAGATATCATCGAGATCAGGTCGTTCTTCGCGGTCGACCTTGATGTTGACGAAATGTTCATTCATGATGTTGGCGATCGAGTCATTCTCAAATGACTCGCGCTCCATCACATGACACCAATGACAGGCGGAGTAGCCGATCGAGAGAAAGATCGGCTTGTCTTCATTGCGAGCCTTAGCAAAGGCCTCGTCGCCCCACGGATACCAATCGACCGGATTATGCGCGTGCTGCAAAAGATATGGCGAGGTCTCTTTGGCTAAGCGATTTGTGTGCAGGTGCATTGAACCTTTCCAATCATCGGCGGTGGCTGCCACCACAGCAAGCGCCAACGCAAGATTCACAGCTATAGTAGCTGCGAATGATTTCATGATCATCCTTCGTCCAAACTACGTGACGGTTATACGCTTGCTTGTCGAGAAGTGCGGGAGGAATTACTTGACTGGAGTTTTCAGCTCTGCGGATAATGAAGTCAGTCTCGCGGTTTCATCTTCACGTGTCTGCATGTAACGGCGCAGGTAAATTCGGAACTTGGCCCCGGCGCCCGGAGCAGACTCGGCACTGATTTGCCCCTTGATATTGTCGAGGCAACGCTTGACGATTGCCAACCCAAGGCCCGTTCCGCCCTTTTTTCGCGAGAAGAACGGTTCGAACAGTTTCTCACCAACTTCGTTGCAGAAACCAACGCCATTGTCTTCGACCGTGACCTGCACCCACTCGGTCGCCGAAAACTTGTTGTCGTCAGCCGGTGGTTCGACCGTAACGGTGATGCGGCCGTCTTGAGGTTCGACAGCGTCCAGGGCATTACCGATTATGTTGATTAGAATCTGCCTAACCTGATCCTCTTCGCCAATTACGTAAACCAGTGGTTGATCAGACGCAAATTCGAGCACGACACCTTCCGGGACTTTCCGGCCAAGGCGCATAAGCTCGATCGTGTCGCCGATGATCGACACCAATTCAATCTTTGTCGAGAGTACCGGAACAGTGCGGGCGTAGCTTAGAAAATCGGTGAGAATGCGGGAGAGTCGCTCTGATTCCTTGATGATCAATTCCATCAAGCGAGCATTATCACCATTCAGATCAATTTCGCTTTTGAGGACTTCAACCGAACCGGAGATTGATGCCAGCGGGTTACGGATTTCGTGTGCAATTCGTGCCGACAGTTCGCCCACCGCCGCCAGACGGTCTGCCTTCATCAAGGCTCGTTCCATCTCCTTGGCGATAGTCAGATCCTGGAACACAGCCACCACACCACGGATGCCGACCCGTTCGTCACCAAGCACCGACGCGCTCAATCCGATCGGCAGATGTGTGCCGTTCTTACATACGACTTCAAGTTCAGTGCGCACGCTTGGCTTGGCAAGTTTCAGAACCGACAGCACACGCTCGCAGAATTCCGGCATGTCGTGATTGAACACGTCCAGGAAGTCTTTTCCCTTAATATCAATGTGCCGATACCCGAGGATCGACTCGGCAGCCCGATTGAAATAGACAATCTTTCCAACGTTGTCGACGGTCACCAATCCAGAGTGGAGATTCTGCAGGATCTCATCGGTATCGAGTTGTACTCGCTCGAGCTCTTCCGATGCGTGGGAAAGCTCTCCTTCCTTGGTTCGCAGTTTCTGCGCCAAGAACCCGGAAATGAATGCTACCAAGTAGAAGGTGCATACGTGCAAGAAAATCGCATAGAAGACGTCGTCGCCCTGAAAAGTAACTCGAAACTGCTCGAATGAGAATTTGCTGCCGCGTTCGAAGACGCCGTTCAGCCCTGAGGCAAATGCATAGGTGAAGGCAGCCAAGGTGGCAATCGAGATAGTGCCCACCAGGCGATAGACAAGGCTGGCCGAGACAATGGTCAACAGAAACAGAATCGAATACTGGGTGGTCAGTTGTCCGGCACTGTGGATCAGTGCAGCTTCGGCAAACAGCTCAAAGACAAAATGGAAGAAGATGATGAAGCGCAGAAATCCGGGTCGAAACAGCCGCGCATCGACCTCGATGACCAACAGAAATACCAGCGTCGCCAGCGAATAAAGCAGAAATGGCCAGAACGTCTGTTGTTGAATGCTCTCGGTTAGGACCACGGCACCGAACAAGAGTAGAAATATGGAGAGTCGCAGCGGGATGAACCAGAAGCTGCGCAATTCTTCCTTCAGCTTTTTCTTTCGTTGCTTCATGCTTCCTGTGAAAAAGCCACCCCTGCAGACACAGGGGTGGCTTTCGGAGTTTGCCGGTTGATTCTTCTTAACTGATCTTGCCGATGATATCAAACATCGGAAGATACATTGCGATCAAGATACCGCCGATAACCACACCCATCACGACAATGACCATCGGTTCGATCATCGAGGTGAGTGCGTGTACGGCCGCGTCAACTTCTTCGTCATAGAAGTCGGCGATCTTGGACAACATTTCATCCAATCCGCCGGTTTTTTCTCCGACGCCGATCATCTGGATGACCATCGGCGGGAAAACGCCTGACTCTTTGAGCGGGTTCGTAATTGTATCGCCCTCGGCAATTGACAGCACAGACTTTTT
This sequence comes from uncultured Ignavibacteria bacterium, assembly GCA_964592145.1. GTDB lineage: Bacteria > Zixibacteria > MSB-5A5 > CAIYYT01 > CAIYYT01 > JADJGC01. The sequence continues at coordinate 2,718 of CAZQBX010000046.1, read as the reverse complement.
GATGGCGCGTTGGAGCACCTTGTTTCCCGCTGTCTTGGCGGTGATTTCCAAAGCATCAAGAATCGTAACACCTGATTGAATCAGAGTACCGAGAGTTCTGGTGAACCGCGCCACTGCTGATTTGCGAATCAGGTCGCCGAAGACCGGTGTCTTCAGCATAAACTTATCGAATTGAAAGCGGCCCTCTTCGTTCTTGAGCATCATCTTCAGCCCGACTATGCCGGAGATCACGACACCGAGAATCACCAGGAAGTAACTCTGCAGGAACTCGGAAATCTGGAGCACCACCTGCGTTGGTGCGGGCAGTTCTGCGCCCAAATTGGAGAACATCTTGGCGAAAATCGGTACGATAAAGGTCAACATCGCGATCGTCACGCCGGTCGCCACAAACGAGACGACGGCCGGATAGACTAAGGCACCCTTGACTTTGCGGGTCAAGGCATCCGCCTTTTCGCGGTAGTTGGCCAGACGCACCAGGATCGTGTCGAGCGCGCCGCCCATTTCACCGGCTTCCACCATGTTCACATAGAGTTCGTCGAACACTTTTTTGTGTTTGCTCATCGCTTCCGAAAGCGTCGAACCTGACGATACCGCATCCTTAATCTCACCGATAATCTTGCAGAATTCCTGCGAATCCATCTGCTTGGACAGAATGTCGAGGCACTGCACCATCGGCAAACCGGCGCCGATCATGGTCGCGAATTGGCGCGTAAAGCGCGAAACGTGAATCTTCTTAACGCCCGTTCCGATCTTAAACGACACTTGCGAAGGCTTCTTGTTGACCTTGTCAACGAGGATCTTGTTGCGTCGTAGAATTCGTTCGAGCTCGCCACGGTCTTTTACTTTGAGTTCACCTTCGACGGCGGACCCGGTGACCGTTTTGCCTTTGTATTCATAAACCGGCATAACTACCTCCAATTATCCTCGTTAACGATGCACATCAGCGACTGACTGAACGCGCGAGAGCATCTCATTAAGTTCCTGGACATTCGATGAGCGCGACATGGCCTCGCCGATGGTGATCTTGCGCGAAAGATACAGTTCAGCCAGCGACATATTCATGGTCTTCATGCCGTATTTCTGTCCTGACTGCAACATGCTGTATACCTGGTGGATCTTGTCGTCGCGAATCAACGCACGAATAGCAGGAGTGCACACCATTATCTCGGTCGCCAGGCAGCGGCCGCCGCCGATACGCGGCACCAGTTGCTGTGACACTACGCCTTGCAGCACGAAGGACAGCGTCACGCGGATCTGCTCTTGCTGATTGACCGGAAATACGTCGATAACACGGTTGATTGTTTCCGCGCAGCTGTTAGTATGCAGTGTGGCGAAGGTCAAGTGACCCGTCTCGGAGATATTCAACGCTTCGGATACGGTTTCGAGGTCTCTCATTTCACCTACCAGGACAACATCGGGATCCTGTCGCAGGGCGTACTTGAGTGCGATCGCGAACGAGCGCGTATCGGCGCCGACTTCACGTTGGTTGACCAGGCAATTCTGGTGGCGATGCAGGTATTCGATCGGATCTTCAACCGTTAAGATGTGTGAATGGCGCTCCTTGTTGATCTTGTCGATCAATGCCGCCAAGGTAGTCGACTTGCCCGAGCCGGTCGGCCCGGTGATCAACACCAGCCCCTTGGGAATATTGGCGAATTCTACGACTGTCTTGTCCACACCAAGTTCTTCGAATGATGGGACTTTGAATGGGATTTGCCGAAGCGCTACCGAGATGTTGCCGCGTTGCGTAAAGACGTTGCAGCGGAAGCGGCTCATGTTTTCAATACCAAACGACATATCGAGTTCGTTGTTTTCCTCGAAGCGTTGTTTCTGTTTCTCCGACATCATGCTGTATGCCAGCTTCTTAGTCGTCTCCGGAGAAAGGACGTCCATATCCAGCGAGATGAGGCGGCCATCCACGCGAATTTGTGGCGGCGTTCCGACCGATAGGTGCAGATCGGAGCCCTTCTTCTCCAGAAGTATCTCCAGCAGTTCACGCAGATTAATCATGTATCTCTCCTGTATCGCAGTAACATTTTACTCACACTTGGTTGCGGCTCGGACTAGGAAGTCTCGGCAAGAATCTGCTCAATGTTGCAGATTCCATTTCGCACTTTTTCAATACCGGCCATTCGCAATGTTTGCATGCCTTCTTTTATCGCCTGGGCCTGCAAGTCTGGAGCTGAAGCGCTCTCGAGAATCAACCGTTCGATTGCCGGAGTGATTTCCATAACTTCAAACAGACCGGTACGGCCCGACATGCCGGTATTATTGCACTCGCTGCAGCCGCGGCCTTCATAAGCCTTGAACGTTGTCAGCTCATTCTCGGCCACGCCAAGCTGGATCAGAACTTCGGGAAGTACCTTTGCTTCTTCCTTGCAGCGTTTACAAATCTTGCGCACCATACGTTGTGCCATAATCAACTTGGCCGCCGAAGCCACCAAATAGTTCGGAATTCCCATATCAATCAGTCGATTCACCGATGATGGAGCATCGTTGGTGTGCAGCGTGCTGAACACCAAATGCCCTGTCAGCGATGCACGGACCGCAATTTCCGCCGTTTCGGCGTCGCGAATTTCACCGATCATGACCACGTCAGGGTCTTGACGAAGGAACGACCGTAGCGCAGCGGCAAAGGTCAGTCCGATATCGGAGCGTACCGCCACCTGGTTGATGCCGTCGAAGTTAAATTCGACCGGATCTTCGGCAGTCATGATG
>CAZQBX010000045.1:0-26480 GCA_964592145.1 uncultured Ignavibacteria bacterium | reverse complement strand
GCCAATCTCAACTTTGTCGCAACGGCATCGGACGCAGACGGCTCGACTCCGACCCTGTCTGCTGTCAATCTTCCGGCAAATGCTACGTTTGTCAACAATGGCGATGGCACCGGTACTTTCAATTTCAATCCGACATTTGCGCAATCGGGAATTTACAATGTGACCTTTATTGCAACTGATGGCGTTCTGGCTGACAGCGAAGTTGTCGCGATCAGCGTGAACGACGCCGGCAATCAGGCTCCGGTTCTGGCCGCAATCGGACCGCGCAATGTTAATGAAGGCGCCGTTTTGAACTTTGTCGCCAGCGCCAGCGATCCGGATGCAAACATCCCGGCGCTGTCTGCAGTCGGTGTTCCGGTAAATGCCACTTTCATTGACAATGGCAACGGCACCGGCACATTCAATTTCGCTCCAGACTTTACGCAGGCCGGTGTATTTAGTGTCACCTTCATCGCCTCCGACGGATTCTTGGCGGACTCCGAAGTTGTCGTTGTTACTGTGAACAACGTCAATCGCGCGCCGGTATTGGCTGCGATTGGTGCGCAGAGTGTGACCGAGGGAGTTTTGCTTAGCTTTAATGCCAGCGCAACCGACCTCGATGCCACAATTCCGGCGCTGTCTGCTGTTAACCTCCCACTGAATGCTACATTTGTGGACAACGCGGACGGCAGCGGTTCTTTCAACTTCACACCGGCTTTCAACCAATCCGGTGTCTTCAATGTGACGTTCATAGCCTCTGACGGGTTGCTCGCCGACTCTGAAGTAGTCGCCATTACTGTCATCGATGCCGGAAATCAGCGTCCGGTACTTGCCGCCATTGGCAATCGAGTAGTACAGGAAGGCAACATCCTGCAGTTCCGCATAAGTGCAACCGATGGCGATGGCGTGATCCCGACGTTGGCCGCCTTCACCGTACCAGTTAACGCAATCTTTGTAGACTCGGCCAATGGCGCCGGTTCATTTACCTTCTCTCCGAACTTCAATCAGGCGGGTGTCTACAACGTGCTCTTTGTTGCCAGTGACGGTGTCCTCGCTGATAGCGAAAACGTTCAAATCACTGTGGGAGAGTCCGGAAATCTGCCACCGATCCTCGATTCGATTGGAACCAAACAAATAGCCGAAGGCAATATCCTGACCTTCCGCGTGCACGCGACCGATGAGGCGGGAATTCCTAATCTTCTCGTAAATACCTTGATGAATAACTACGTGTTCGTCGATTCCGGCAACGGTGCAGGTTCGTTTACCTACACACCCAATTATTTCGATGCCGGTGTTGATACGGTGACGTTCTTTGCCCTCGATGGCGATGGTGCCGTCGATCAGGAGAAGGTTGCCATCACGACATTGGATATTAACCGTGCGCCAAAGATCACTCCGATTGCCGATGTGACGGCGATTCCCGGTGATTCGGTGAAGATCCGCGTTGTTGCTACAGACTCTACCGATGCCAATGGCGGGCGACTCTACCTGTTGGCACTCGCAAAACCGACAACGGCGGTATTCACTGACTCCACCAATAATCGCGGTTCACTACGCTGGTTACCAACCGTCAATGATACGGGCATTCACCAATTCATCGTCCTCTGCACTGATGACGAGACTCCGGCTTTGAGTTCACGCGATACGGCGATCATCACAGTCCTGGTTACCAACCAAGCACCGGTATTGGCAGCAATCGGCACCAAGTCGATTCCCGAAGGCCAGATGCTTGAATTCCGGATTTCGGCAACCGATCCTGACGGAACGATTCCGTTCTTCTATGCGCAGAACATACCGCAGAATGCGGTTCTCATTGATTCGGCGAACGGAGCAGGCACGTTCCGGTTCTTGCCGAGCTTCTCGCAGTCCGGACTTTTCTCCGTCAAATTCTTTGCTTCCGACGGAAACAAGACCGACAACGAGACCGTGTTGATTCAGGTCACCAACGTGCCGCAGCCGCCGATCCTCGCAGTACCTGCCGATACGCAGGTTGTTACGGAAGGCCAGGTTCTGGCATTCCAGATTAGTGCAACTGATCCAGACGGAACGACACCGCAGTTGCGGATTGATTCTCTGCTTACTCCGCCGCTGAATTCGGCTTTTGTCGATTCAGGTAACGGCAGGGGATCATTCACTTTTGCTCCTGTTTATGTTCAATCCGGGCTTTACGACCTCACCTTCATCGCGACCGACGGCCAGAGATCCGACACGGAGTTGGTTATCGTCAACGTCCTTGATGCCGGCAATCAGACGCCGGTAATAACCGTGCGCAGAAATACGACGGTCATTAACGACCTCGATACAGTCACAATAGTTGAAGGCGATTCGATACACATCAATGTTGCTTCGACAGACGCTGACAGCGTTACGGCTTCTTTGAATACGACTTCGCCGCTGCCGTTTACCGCGACCTTCACGGACGTTGGCGATGGTACTGGATTCTTCGCGTGGAAGACCATCAACCTCCAGTTGGGAGTCTATGCGGTTACATTCTATGCCGTTGATGGGACGGACAGCCAAATCATCGATTCTTCACGCGTCGTGATCAGGGTCAACGATTTGCCAAATCCACCGAATCCGATCTTTTACGTGCCGTTCCTGGAATGCACGAATCCCTCGAATTGCGGCACTCGAAATGTTGCTGAAGGCACGACGGTGAATATCACCTTCTATTCCGGCGACGTCGATGAAACCGATCCGGTTCTGACCGCCCGGTTGTTCACTGTATCCGGTACCGATACGACAATCCTGTTCGCCCAACCATTACCGGCAAATATGAGCGTCAATGATATGGGCGATACAGCGGTGTTCACGTTCAGTCCGAATTTCCAGCAGGCCGGACAGTATCGGATTGTGATGCTGGCAATTGATCAGTTGAATGCCGCATCCTATCGCTACTCGCCTTGGATATTCAATGTCACGAATGTATCGGTTCCCCCGGTGCTCAACACTATCGGACCGCTATCGGTGTTGGAAGGTCAGACTCTTGACGTCAATATCACCGGCTCCGATCCCGATGGACTTCCGGTTATCATCAGCTCTTCCGGACTTCCTACCGGTGCGACCTTGACGGCCCTCACCGGACAGCCGGCTGGTACCGCAACTTCGCGACTGCTGTACACACCGTCATTCACGGCCGCAGGGGTGTATAATCTGGTCTTCCGCGCCGCCGAAGCAACGCCGCCTTTGGTCGATACCGAAATGGTAGTTCTGACCGTCATCGAGGCTGGACCGCAATCGCCGGTGTTTGTCAATCTAAATCCCAGCTATACGGTAAACATCAATTCCGATATCCTCAGACTCCATCTGCGTTCGTCGGACGTCGATAGCCCGCCGGCGGCCCTTTCGGTTGCCGGACAACCAGTCGCCCCGTGGAACGCAGTGTTTGTGGATTCCGGAAACGGCCGAGGCAGTTATGTCTTCGATCCAATCGCTAATCAGAAGGACTCACTGTATAGCCTTCGCTTCATCGCTCTCAGTGGCGACGGCCGAGCCGACACAATGTTCACGAGCATTGATGTAATTGACGGTATCTGCGGAGATGCGGACGGCACTACGGTAATCTCAATTGCCGACGTTGTGCACCTGATCAATTACATCTTCTCCGGCGGTCCCGCACCGGCAACCTTGCGCGGCGGAGATCCGGATTGTACCGGCGCAACCAGCGTCGCCGACGTGGTTTATCTGATCAACTACATCTTCGCCGGAGGTCCGGCGCCGTGTGCGGCCTGTCCATAAGCTTGCACCGATTTGTTGAGCTACTTTGTCTTTCAAGCGGACTCCTGACCGGGTCCGCTTGAGCTTTTAAGGCCGTTTTTTCCGCCTCGAACCGCTTCCGAACGAGCAAAAGCGGTCCTCATTCCCGGCAAAAAAGTGTTGACAGAATTGCCCTAAAATTCTATACTATTAATGTTACGGGAAGTAACTGCAATGCGGTTCCACGGCAAAGTTCGGGCTTTGTCGAAGTGTTGCAGTTTCTAAGGTCTTCACTAGCTAAAAAGCTGTAAGTAACATCACGAATGTTGGCAAGTGTGACTTCGTTCGAGGTCAAAGTTGCACGCAGGCGCACGGTGTTGCTTCAGTTTGTTGGCAAATTGCAGCAATGTTCGTGCGTAAATCGACATCGACCAGTGAATTGACTTGATACGGTTTACGCGACAAAGTTGAAAAAGATTCATCGTCTAACCTTCGTTAATTCTTTGAAGGAACAATTAGGAGGTGATGCTCCCACCCGCATAACATCATTGAGTAAGTTCGAAAGACACGGAATTTAATTGCAACGTTTTTCACTCTGAAAGGAGCAGAACATGACGAGAAAGCTTTCTCTGTTACTTGTTCTCGCGTTATTCCTAGTGTCGATCGTTAATGTGACGGTGTTTGCCGCCAAGGCAAAACAAGCCTCAACAATTAACGGCATCGACGCTCGCGATTTGGTCAGCGATCTGCCCGCTACACCAATCGCCGGTGCTGAAGAAGTTTCGTATGATCCTTCTATCGGCAAGCCCGGTACTCAAACCCCGCAACAATCACTCGGCTTTAACCCCGATGGCATTCTTACGATCGGTTCGACCTATCAGGATTACCAGCATAATGGTTCCATGGGTCGCCAGATCGTCGTCGGCGCCGGCTGGGTGCACAACATTTGGATGGTTCTGCCAGGTGCCAGCACGGCCAATCGTGTTTGCGAATACTATGGCTATCAACTTGGAACCGCGACCGTTGCCAACGTTGCCGACCTTGAAGGCTCAACCGGCACCGGTTATCCAAACATCGGATTCAGCTCAATTGCCAACGTTCCTGTTGTGATTTTCCACAACGTGGCGGGTGGCGGAACCAAGACTGGCCGCGACTTCGCTCTCGGTGCAGCGTCATTTACGACGTGGGCATTCCCGGCTGCGAACTGCCAGGCCATCGTCAGCGGTACCGGCCCGACCGAAGGACCGTATATTTGGCCGATTTGCGCAGTTGACAATGATGGTGCTAATGCCATCGTTCACGCTGTCGCCAGCGAAAGCCCGGCGATCAACACCGACCCGCAGTCGCTGATCTATTATCGCTCAAACAACGGAATCACCGGTACCGGCCCGACTTGCGGTTACTGGATTGACTCAACCGATAACATCACTCCAGTTGTCGCCCAGGATCCCAACTCGAATAATGTTGCTATCGTTTACATTCGCCCGAAAGATTATGCTTTCACCGGCGGTATCCAGCAGCATAACGGCGATGTCGTCTATCGCGAATCGTCCGATCTTGGCGTGAACTGGGGAGCGCTCGTCAATATCACCCAATACACTGGTGCTGATCTTGAACGTGCTTACACTGACTGCGACGCGATGTACACGGCTGACGGATGTCTCCATGTAGCGTGGAACGCTCCGACCTTTGACTCGGCTGCCGGAACTGTGACCTCACAGGCCGCCAAGCTGCGTCACTGGGACGATTGCAACCAGTGTATCAGCCTTGCTATCGACGCCAATCACTTTGATGCAGCCGGCGATGTCGGCGCTTGGCAGAAAAACGTTGCCAAGATGAATCTTAGTGAATGTACCGTCGGCGCCAACAAGCTGTTGTACCTGACTTACACTTACTTCAAGAGCGATGAAACTGTTCCAGCTACTGCCGACGTTTCACTCGGTGGTTTCAAGAACGGCGATATTTATGCTCAAGCTTCGAATTCAAGCGGTCTGACCTGGGGTCCTCCGGTCAACTTGACCAACACGACCACCAATAACTGCGCCGCTGGTGCCTGTAAGTCAGAGCACTGGTCATCTTCAGCGATGTATGTTACGGATTCACTGCGCATTCAGTATATCGAAGATATTGATGCCGGTGGTATCGTTCAAACTGAAGGTAGCTGGCAGAACAACCCGGTGAAGAACATCTCGCTTGCTTGCTTCCCGATGTCGAGCTTTGCCAGCCTTGGTGCCGATCCGTCCGAATTCGTCTATCCTTACACGACCACACCTGGTCAGATTAAGAACGAAACTATCACGCTGTCAAACTCCGGTAACAGCTCGGCCTCATGGTCAGTCGCCGCTACCGGTGGTTTTATCACGTTCCCAGTTGGTCCGACCAGTGGCTCTTGCCCGGCTGGCTGTACCAACACTTCGACGTTCCAAGCCCGCATTACCGGTCCGGGAACGCAGGGTCTGTATCAGGGAACAATTGACGTGACGTACACGACACCTGACAAGGGTGCGATGGCTGTCACCTCGATCCCGGTTAGCCTCTATAACTTCACCAACTTCTATCTGCCGCAGAACTCGGCTCTGCGGACAAACATCAACCAACTGAACGTCAACCAGGCTTCGCAAGTCTCGGCTAACGTCGCTGGCAGAATGTTTAACTACTTTGCTGATGATCCGGATACCAGCTACCTCTATGAAGGTCACCTGGTAATCGGTAACGATGTTCTGAATCTTACCTATTCGACCTTCGGCGGCGTTGGTGCCCCGACGTTGAGCAATCCTTACGGTTACCTCTATGCTGCATCGCCGACGATGAACGTTGACTCGGTCTCGTTTGCGACTTATAGAAAAGCAACCGGTAAGGGTGTCAACCGCGACACGACGATCGGATTCGATGTTAACTGGTATACCTCCAAACACCCGGATAGTGGCGACTTCTATGTTGGCCAGTTCAAGGTGTACAAGGGTGCCAAGAACCCAGCTGGTTCAATCGGCAACGTAAGTCTTGCTTACTATACTGACTGGGACGTTCCGTCCGATTCCGGTTCCGACAACACTTGCGGTTCAATTCCTGCCAAGGCTGCTGTCTGGCAGAGAGGTGCCTGGTCAGCTGGTGCCGAAAATCGCTATGGTGCAACTGCAGTCTACAAGAATGACGGCAATGATATCGTCGGTGCCTGGGTGCTCGACAACCCGACCTACATCTATCCGGATAACGGATACGACAACGACTCGTTGTGGAACATCATGGAAACCCTCACTCAAGGTCAGTATCGCCTGTATACCGGTGTTGCGGAAGACTTGAGCGGCGGTATCCTAATCAATCGTGACCTGTCCATCAATGGCGCCACTAATGACACCGTCAAGTTTGTGGTAGTCCTCGCTGGTACTCGTCAAGGTGGTTTGGCTGGAGTCACGTTGGCACTCGATAAAGCGAAAGCCTTCCTTTGTGGACTTGGCTTGGCTCCGGGCGCTGATGTTTGCGCTTCTTGCCTCTGCGGTGATGCCAACAACACCGGTTCGATCAACATTTCGGACGCGGTGTTCATCATTAACTACATCTTCGCCGGTGGTGCTGCACCAGCCCAGCCGTGCCTTGGTGATGCCAACGGTACCGGAAGTATCAACATTTCCGACGCTGTATACATCATCAACTTCATCTTCGGCGGTGGACCGGCTCCGTTCTGTCCGTAATCATGATGACATGCTGATGTGACCTGTCACGTCAGATGAATCATACACAGAGCCGCACCTGACTTCGGTCAGGTGCGGCTTCTTATTTTTCATTCGACAACTCGTCTGGACTTGCTCGATACCGCATCTGCAGTTGACAATATCGCGTTAGCGTGGTATATTACGATGTTGGGGCAGTCTGTAACAGTTGGCTTAGATCAATTCCTGGAACACGCGAAGGAGCCTCCATGGACTTTTCTTCAATGACCTTTGTCGCCCGCCGTAGTGCAATGTTTCTTTTCACTTGTCTGTTCCTTTCAGTGGGATCGCCACTCTCTGCATTGGTACAATCTGACGGTGCTTCAAATGGCGAGTGGTGGTATGCCAACGGCGTGCTTGTAATCGAATTCTCCAGCGCGATGTCCAAGTCGAATTTCACTACCGGTCCCAATAGTCCGCGGACAGGTTTTTCTGCCGTTGATGAGCTGTTCGGCACTTACAAAGTCACCACTCTCGACAAGATGTTTTATCAGACTGAAAAATCGCTGGCGCGTGGTGATCGAGACCTGTCCAACTACTATCGCGTGACGTTTGACACGACGATGAATCTTGATGATGCCGTGAAAGATTTCTCGGCACTTCCGTTGGTCGTCTCTGTCGAGAAGGTCGGTGTCCATCCGATCGACGCCATTCCAAATGATGCCTCATTCAACACACTGTGGGGATTGCACCAAACAAATGATCGCGACATCGATGCTCCCGAAGCTTGGGAAATCGAATCAGGTGATAGCTCGATCTTGGTCGGCGCAATGGACACCGGCGTTCAGTGGCAGCACCCGGATCTGGCGGGCGCTACACCGTACATCAACGGCAATGTCTGGATCAATTGGACTGAATACAATGGTTTCGAGGGTGAAGATGATGACGGCAACGGTTACGTTGACGACATCCGCGGCTGGGACTGGGTCGATGTCAGCGGCGCCTGGCCAGGTGAAGACGGCACCACTCCCGACAACAACCCGATGGACTTCAATGGTCACGGTACCCATACTTCCGGTACCATGGCTGCCATTACCAACAATTCAATTGGAGTTGCCGGCGTCGCTGGCGGCTGGTTGCCGACCACAGGTGGCTGCCGGGTAGTTCCTCTTCGCATCGGCTGGTCCCAAGCCAATGCAACCGGTGGCGAAACCGGTTATGTCCGCATGGACTTCGCCGCTCAGGCTTTCAATTACGCGACGCAGATCGGTGTCACAGCGGTAAACTGCTCCTGGGGTTCTTCGAACTCAGGGGGAATCTCCACCGCTGTCGACAATGCCCTGGCCAACGGAATGGTGATCGTCACTTCCGCCGGCAATAGCGGCAATACGACAGCAAGTTATCTGGCTGCCCGCACGGACATAATTTCAGTGGCTTCGCTGACCTCAACGGGCGCTAAGTCGTCATTCTCCAATTATGGTACTTGGGTCGACGTTTCTGCACCCGGTTCCAGCATCAACTCAACCTACTCCAACCACGGAACGGCAACTTACGGATCACTTAGCGGCACCTCTATGGCTTCACCGCACGTTGCTGGTTTAGCCGGCCTGCTCCGTTCCAAGGTGCCGGGACTCACTTCCACTGAAGTCCGCGACATCATAATCGCCACTGCCGAAAGCATCGATGCACAGAATCCAAGCTATGTTGGACTACTCGGTAGCGGCCGCATCAATGCGCTGGCTGCACTCCAGTCGGTTTTTTCCGCCCAGGCTTCAGCCGATGTACGCATCGGTGTGGCGCCCCTGAGTGTTAATTTTACCGGCAGTTCAGCCTCGGTCATTAGCACTTGGATGTGGCACTTTGGCGACGGCGACAGCGCATCCGGTCAAAACGTCTCACACGAATACGTCAACCCCGGCGCCTACGATGTTTCCCTGCGGGTCGCCGGACCTGAAGGCGAAGCGACCGAAAACTTGCCCGCGTTTATTGTGGTGCATGCCGATACCGTGGAGTTTATCGGATTCACCGGAGTGGCAAGCGATCCGCTGGTTTGCGACGTGCGCTTGAAGAACTTTGCGCCGATTACCTCTTTGCGCCTGCCGATTACCTATGCCGGCAACATGAACATCGCTCTGGATTCGGTTTCTTACGTCGGTACTCGCGCGTCTGATTTTACCACAAAGTCGATTGTCTCTAACGATCCGTCGAGTAAACGGTTGACTCTTCAGTTTACCGACAATGAAGGCGGGATTCCGGTCGGTGATGATATCTTGTTCCGGATGCACTTCAGGTACAACGCTGCACCACCTGTAACCGGACTGAATATTGTCGATACGACACGTTACTCGACACTCCAGTTCTCAATTGCTACACCGCAGGGCAGCTATGCTCCGGCGATTATCGCTAGTACCCTGAATGTGTCGGGAGGACTCCGCGGCGACGCGAATCTTGACGGTGTAATCAGCGTCAGTGATCCGGTGTACTTGATCAACTATATCTTCGCCGGTGGCGCCGCACCGCCTGTTTACAATGGCGATGCAGATGCCAACGCCGTTGTCAACGTTTCCGATGCCGTTTATTTGATCGCTCACATCTTCAACGGTGGCCCGCCGCCGCCACAATGAGTATTATCTGATAAGAGTGATTCGCTATCCGGTTTCTTATCTTTGCACTACCGTTCCGTGCAACAGGTGAAAGCCCAATAGCGAATGTTCTCGTTTTTTTGTTGCTAAAATTAAGTTGACTTGACATCTTTTACTGGATATATAGCGGGAACTTTGCGTCTGTATAGGTGTGCCATTACTTAGGACCCGTCAATTGTTCATAATGGATTGAGAGAATCGCACACAGGATACTCGCTGGACAAGAAATTGGATTGATTGACCTTGATAGGAGGTAAAATGAAAAGCAAATTATTTTTGGCGATGGTAGCCCTGCTTCTGGCGGTGCCGTTTGTCGCCGGATCGGCAACAGTCTGCGGTGTCGATGCCAACGCACGTGACACGGTCCGGATCGGGAACGCAATTGTCCCCGTCGTGACGCCGGGACAGTTGATTGAGATACCGGTATATATTTATGCCGATGAGGACATTTCCGGTTTTTCAATTGGCTTCAAATGGACCGGAACCAACATTCGTTATGCCTCTGCTACTCTGGATCAGGAAATCGTGGACTTTGGTTTCAGCCCGTTTATTAGCAGGAAAGACACGGTGAACAACATCATCGGTTTGGGAGTCGCAAATCTTACAGCAGGATCTCTTCCCGCCAGCAATACTGCCCGGCTGATTTACACAGTGAGATTCATGACTAAGAACGGAGCAACTGCCGACCAGATTACTATCGACTCTGTCTTCTTCCCGCCTGCAGGACCATGGCTTCTGACCCCGTCGGAAGGCGGCACCGGTGACGGAATCTGCCCTGAATACAGACATTCAGCTCTAATCGATATCCGCCTCCCCGTACAGGAATTTGATGGACCGGTTTTGCCGAAGACTTATTCGATTGACCAGAATAATCCAAATCCATTCAATCCGACCACTTCGATCAACTTCGCATTGCCGACAGCTGCGAAAACGAGAATTGATGTCTTCAATATTCTCGGCCAGAAGGTCAGAACGCTTGTTGACGAGTACTTGACCGCTGGAAACAAGCGCGTCGAGTGGGATGGAACAGATGATCGGGGCAATGCGGTAGCTTCAGGAATCTACCTTTATAGAATGACCGCCAACGATTTCACAGAAACCAAGAAGATGATGCTAATGAAGTAAGTCTTTTTGGGACTTGATCTTAAACCCTCCGTGTTTTGTCGCGGAGGGTTTTTTGTTTACCGCCCCAGATTAGTTGGATTTCAATAACTCGCTGTATCTTTGCGACTTAAAGGAATATTCGCCTTTTGCTATTATTTGATTGACTTGGCGATGTTTATGTGTTACTATGTCCGCTCGCTAAGGGCATGATAGCAGTAACCGGACATAAATTCACGATTGGCAAAGAAGAATATTTGCCCTACGCTGTTGAAATACAGTACTTTAGGGTAAATAAACGATATTGGTCGATCTGCTTCGAGCGCATACGTCGCGCTGGCTTCCGTATGATCTCTACGGCGATACCGTGGTCATTGCACGAGGACAGCCACCGCGAATTTGATTTCTCCGGCTTCACCGATCAAGCCAAAGACCTCATCGTCTTTATCGAACTGGCTCGCGAATTTGGATTTAAAATTCTCCTTCGCCCTGGCCCCGTAGTCTTCTCCGAGCTTCCAAACGGTGGAATGCCGCCATTTCTGAATAAACACCCGGAAATCTACTCTTGTGACTCGCGTGGCGCCATAACACAGACGCAAATGGCAAACGGCTTGGCGGAGTTTAACTATCCGTCGCTGTCGCATCCAAAAATGCAGAACTTCGTCAAACATTACGTCAACGGCCTCACCGAAATCATCAAGAACTACATCTATCCTCGTGGACCGTTATTTCTGGTTGAACTCGATGCGGGTTCATATTTTGGCGGCGACCCGTACCCATGGAAGTCCGATTACAACCCGCACGTCACTGGTGTGTTGTATCCGCAGTTTCTGGAAAAACGCTACGGCGATATTAAGAGCCTAAACTCTGCTTATGGCGAGTCTGCCTCAGAATTCACCGATGTCAAAGCGCCAAAGGACTTCATCATTGCCAAAGATGTTTCCTTCACCAAGTTGATGGATTGGTACCGCTTCAAGGAATACTTGATAAACGAAAACGCAACCCACATGGTTGATTTGTACAAGAGCTTCCAGTGCGAGCCGCTTTTCTATCAAACTTTGGCTTTCCACAAATCGTGCCAGGCGCCAATGACGCCGATCGTCTCGTCGGAGGGCGAGGTCTTTCCAACGGTCCAAATTACCTGGGACAGTTCCTCGACAGGCATGCTGCAGAAGGTGCGCTACTTGCGCGCCAACTCCGAGTTCCCTTGGGCGTCGGCAATTTCGTTGGGTAACCAGACAACCGATTTTGGCACAACCAAGAAACATTTCCCGATCACGGCAGATGCCACCAAGTACATCCTAACGCTTAGTCTGGCGGGCGGGGTCAAAGGAATCAATGCCTATAAGTTCGTCGAGACCGATCACTGGTATGATTCACCGCTGGCGCTTGACGGAACTATCCAGGAGTCTTTTGAAGTTGTCCGCAAGTGTATGACTTCACTGACGACGATTGATGTCGGTAGCTTTACCCAACCGGCGACTATTGGCATGGCAGCCTACCGGTTGAATAATTGGCTGTCACTGTTTGAAGACCCAGGTCCCTTTGGCTATATCCAGACCCTCAATGAATTTACTATGCCGGAGATTGGCCGCGATTTGGATCGAATCAAGCAGGATTTCATCATCCCCGACCTCGACAGCCCGGCGTCATTCGAGGGTATCAAGCACCTGATCGTCCCGATCACCGAAATCATGGATGAAGAAAAACAGGAGTTCCTTGTCGAAAAGGCTAAAGACGGCACGAACCTGATTCTGGTTGGTCTTCTTCCGCGTTTCAACTCCGATCTCGGCAAGTGCGAGGTTCTGGCAAACGCCATCAACTGCAAAACGCAAGCACTCGGCAAAATTGGAACAGTCATCACCAGTAAAGACAAATTCCCCAGTTACGTCTTCGGCTCAATCAACTCCAGTGCGCGCAAATCTAAGAAGCTTGCGACTTATGCCAAAAAGAACATCGGACTGGTTATCAACAAGTTCAAGGGTCAGATTGTTTTGCTGACCTTTGACATTTCATCGCAGGGAAATCACATGAAAGTGAACTTCCTGCACAATATTCTCGAAGATCTCGGGGTTAAGTTCCCGATACAGACATCGCACCCCAACGTCCGCGTGTTCCTGCACAAAGGCGAGAAGGGTTCGATGCTTTACATTCTCAATTCAATGCCAAGCCAGATCTTCCGCCGCTCACGGGTCATGCCGACCAAGGTCGTGGTCCAGGTCGATCTTAAGGCATTTGGAATGAAAGGCAACAAAGTGCGGATGGTAGATATCTTCACGAATGAGGAGATAATCACCACCTCCGAAGAACTCCACGAAGGCCTTTACTTCACGCTCTCCACTCTCGACTCTCGCGCCTACTTCGTTACCGCGAAGTAGCATCCGCATCTTTCAATCCTATTCGGCTTAATCTCGTTGCTGCAGCAATCGATTGTCGCATTTCTGTCGCGCAAGTAGGAACGGGAGCCTGCTTGACGCAGACTCCCGCGATTCAATCATGTTTTCAGCTTGATTATCTTAACGGTGGACCGCAATTGACAAGCCACTGTGTACAATCGCAAGGCGCCGGACCTCCGGCAAATATGTAATTGATCATATAGACCGCATCCGAAATGCTCACGACACAATCACAATTCGCGTCACCGGAACAAAGAGGATAAGGCGTTGGTGCTGGTCCACCGGCAAATATGTAGTTTATCAAGTGAACCGCATCGGAGATTGTGAGAGTGCCGGTTCCGTTTGCGTCGCCGGGCATGCAATCACAGATACCGCTGCCGCCGGTAATCACAAACGCCAGGTCCATCGAATTCACGAACGCCGGTGGCTCAAAAAGTTCGTTCCAAAGACCACCACCGGTTACTGGACCGCCCTGTTGAATTCGTATTGTTCCCGTTGTCGAGCCCGATCTCCCAGCTAGCGGACCGCCAGGTGCGCCAACGAAGTCTATCCGATAGGTGATGTCAAAGAAACTGTCGACATTCCACTGACCGCCTGGCAATTGAGTGAGCGTCGTGTGACCCGGGCTCGGCATACCGAACCCTGTACCTGCCGTAATGCGTAACAGGTCAAAATCGGGGTCGCCAATGATTTGTCCCTGCATTAAAAAGAGGTCACTGGCAAATGATTGTAGCGGTGTACCCGGTGTGCGCGGGGCATGATCGAACTGACAATTCGAAATTGGCAGATTTGCCACGCGGTTGAATCCGACCAAGGATCCAGTGCCGGTCATTTGTAGAGACATGACACCCATAAACTGGTCGACCTCTCCACCCAGAGTCCCGCCAGGTGATCGGGTTATGTTAAAGAAACCACCCAGATCACCCTGGGAGTTGATCTCCGTTCCCGGCGGCAAACCGTCGATGATATCATAGGTACCACTAGTGTTGAGATAGGAGCACAAGGCCGGAAGATCGGCAGTCCCGCCGCCATTGTCGGGCATGACGCAAGTCGATGGGATCAGCTGTTGCCAGACAGCATCGTCGTTGAAATGGTTCAGCGACGATTTCCAACCCCAGGCAGTTCCCGGTGTCGACACATTTGCGGTAATGCAAAGCCAGTAGATCGTCCCTGAATTCTGAACAAACCAGTCAACCGTATCCAGGTAGACATCATATTGGAAGTACTGCAAGTGATTGTTGGCCAGGACAATTCCGGTAAATGGATCATACCATCCTTCCGTGGTCGGCGGAGAAATTGGTAAAATGCAGAAGTCAGTGACAGTTCGCTGCCAGAGCAACGATCCGGGATGACTATACGGAGTCGTAATTCCGGCAGGGATATCTTCACGAATACTAATGTCAAAGCTGGTGATCACGCCAACATTGTCGTCGAGCCATGATCCCCAAAAGTGAATGTCCTCAACTGGACCGGTCTGCGAGCATTGCCAGTCATCGCCAAGGACCATCGGTGCGACGCCATAAACATCCCACCCGCTTGGGTCGGGAAGTTGCGGAAAGTGCATCTTGTGGCCATCCGCAGGTACCCAATAGTGGAATCCCTGACTCAAAGTACACTCGCCGGTTGTTGAACCCGACATACCTGAAAGCGAACCGCCCGGTCTCCCGACAAAGTCGATGCGATACGTTATATCGAAGAAACTGTCAACCGCCCATCCACCGCCGGGTTGTTGCGTCAAGGTCGTGTGCCCGGGGCTCGGCAACCCGAAATCATTCCCGCCAGTTATGCGCAGTAAATCAAAATCCGGGTCGCCAATAATTTGCCCCTGTATCTTGCGCAATTCGCTTGGAAATGACTGCGGTGACGTAGCCGGTATCCGCGGACCATTATGAATTTCCACAGTTACCGGAATGTTGATATTCCGGGAGAAACCGAGAAGAGCTCCCGTTCCCTGAAGTTGCACCAGCAGTGAAGCATTGAACTGCAGAATCTCGCCTCCCAGAACACCGCCCGGAGTACGAACAATCCCGCCAAATCCCGTCAGAACCGGGTCGACCTCAATTGTCGAGCCGGGCGGAAGACCGTCGACTATGTGCATTCCGCCAAGCAGCGCCACATATGAACAAGATGCCGGCAAATCGGCAGTACCAAGCCCATTGTCGGGCACAATGCACAGAGAATTGCAGGGTAATCCTGTGTTTGGACTCTCCGGAGAAGATATTCCAGCAACGGATGTTACGTCCGCAGTGGACGAGAGATCCTGCTCAAAGATAAGTGCACCAGGTTTGTCCGATGCTGATGTCATTGAATGGGGAGTTAATAGGAGCGCCGCAATCGCAGCAATAAACGTAGCCCCTAAGAGGAATTTTCTATCCACGAGGACCTCCGGGTTTTGCACCTCGCACCACGAATCACCTAATTCGAAGCAGAGGCGCGCACGTTAGAAATCAGTTTGCGATGTAATGTTTGTGTGAGAAAGCCTAGGAAACGATAACAATATTGACCGAAATTGTCAATACTTAACTATCGGGCGGAGTCATACGGTCGTTAATGAAGTCGATGCAGAAGCACTGATACAACTGGTCCGGACGCAGCGGGGCGACTATGGGCAACCGGCACAAGGTTCCGGGCCGGAGTTGAACAGATAGTTCAATAGAAAGACGACATCTCCGATGTAGCCGCCACCGGTGCAATCGAAGTCGCCTTGAAATCTGTCTTTCGGTACCGGACCGTCGTTGAAAATATAATTAATGAAGTACACGACATCGCTGATGTTAATGCTTCCGGAGCCATCCACATCTCCGCAGCCGCTGGAAAAATCATATCTCACCAGCTTCCGGTACAACAAATCAGGAATGACATCATCGTAAACATACAAAATCCAGTAAGATGCGGCTTGGTTGGTTGAAGCGAAATCGCCGACTGAAGAGTAGACCTCGTTCGATAACCACAGTTGGTCGCCGTCTGCCGAATATTGGGCGGCGCGATTGCCAGTGGACCAAGTCAGGAGCGTATTTGATCCGCTGAACTTGATCGGAAACGGGGCAGGTAAGTTGCCCAATACCAAATCAACGGCGGAGTTTCCGATCGGATTGAAACCTTGAAGCAACTGTTGGCCCCCGGTATTGTAAGCGACCCAATAGTAGCTGTCGCCGAATCCGGAACATATCGCATTCGTAACATTGAAACCCAGCCACTGTCCGGTCTTCGTGTACAACACTGTCCCCGACGGACTGAATTTCTTGAAGAGGCTGCTGTTCAGATTCGTAAAGACGACGAGGAAATTCCCGCTGCCGCCAACCGCGTGGCCCTGGACAAAAACACCGTTCTGTGGATCAAGTCCGGAGTAGTTCGTCCACAATGAGTCACCACTCAAATTGTAGCCGGCAACGAAGCCATCGACATCATTGTTCTGTGCCAGTGCTGTGCCAACCACATAAATGGTGTTGGCAGCAGTCCCAAGCCGTTCGAAACCAACACTGGGTTCGGCAAGAGCATCCTCGCGTTGCCATAGCAAGGTACCGGCTGATGAATAGCGTAATAGGAATGACCGAATGTCGGAACGCTGGGGTTGGGCCGGATTATCGATGATGAAGTTGGCGCAGACAACGACGTTGCCATTTGCGTCAATAACTAAGTCCCGTGCAGCTGATTGTTTGAAATTGCCGGCGGGAAGAAAAGTCTCATCCCAGTCGACATCTCCCGTCAAGTGGTTGAATCGATAAACGATTATTGGCGAAACATTCTGATAAGCATACTGGGCCAAAACATAGACATTTCCCTGGGCGTCAACTTGCGCGGCAATCGGCAACTTCAGGTCGGTACCGGAAGTCGTATCACTCCAGACTAAAGTGCTGTCGGGAAGGTACTTCTTGACGAAGACTTCAGCGTTCTCCGGAGACTCCACATAATAGCGACCAATCACATAAACGTTGCCGGATGCGTCGAGCCGAACGAAGTATGGAGCTTCACTCTCTGGAAATGTTCGTTCCCACTGAAATTCAATGGCCGTAAGTGGTTCAACTGCAATGAGTAAGAAAACAAGGATCAAAAGAAATCTCTGCATAATCGGTAAGTGCCTTTCTATATGTCCAATATCGGCTAATGCCAGCAGTTTGTTAGTATACAGTGCCGACAGAAATCGATGATGCTGACAGGATCTACTCTCCATTTAATGTCCAAAGCGGTCAATTCAACCTCCGTAGCGATAAACTACACGGATTAACAGGTACTAACACAATTTTTGCAACGGCGCCTTTTTGGCGACGTACAAGTTAAAGACTGTTAGCGATGCTTGCGCGGCAAGCGTTTAGGAATTTACTGCAAAACAGCCGGAACTATTACTGACTTTAACAAGTTTTTGTTGACATGTCAGCTATTCACATTGAGAAAATCCTTGACAAGGAAATGACTTATGGCTATTATACTGGTCTTGCGGATTAGGAGGTCGAAGTGAAGGGAGTCGCACATATAGCTTCAGTGAGACGCTGGAGCGGTTTCCTACTCTTTGCCCTCGTCGGCGTTATCTTCGGTTTTGTCATCTCCAGCAACACCGACTATCTCAATACCGCTCAATCGGAGCCTCAAGAACAGGCGGTATTGGCAAGATCGACCGCGCCGCGGCAGTCGATCTATCCGATCAATGCGAATGGTGAATCCCCCTTCGTGGCCGTCGTCGAAAACATTCGCGACGCGGTGGTCAATATCCGCGCCGAGCGCATCGAAAAACTGACTCCTTACCAGCAGCGCTGGATGAGATTCTGGGGCTATCCGCCCAGTGATCAAACAGAAGTCTCAATGGGTACCGGTTTCTTCTTCCGGGAAGATGGCTATATCCTGACCAACCACCATGTCATCGCCGGCGCCAAGGAAATTACCGTTACTCTGGCTGATTATCGTCAGGTCAAGGCGCAGCTCATCGGTGAAGACCCGTCAACTGATTTGGCGGTGCTCAAGGTCTCCGGCGGTGGGTTCCCGGCCATCGAACTCGGCGACTCCGACTCGATCAAGGTCGGCGAATGGGTCATTGCCATCGGCAATCCTTTCCCATCACAGGGCTTAGACCGCACGGTTACAGTTGGGGTGGTATCCGCCAAGGGACGCCGGGGTCTGAATTTCGGCGACGATTCGCCGGAGTACCAGGATTATATCCAAACTGATGCTGCTATCAACCCCGGAAACTCTGGTGGACCGCTGGTCGATCTTGACGGCTATCTGGTCGGCATCAACTCGGCAATTGCGACATCAACGGGACAATCTGCCGGTATCGGTTTCGCCATCCCGGCCAATCTTGTCCGGTCGATACTTCCTGATCTTATCAAAGGCGCCAAAATCGAACGCGGCTGGCTGGGCGTCGTGCTGAATAATCTCGATCCAGTTCAGGCTGAAGCCAACGGCCTGCCGAATGCCCGTGGAGTCTTCCTGCGCGAGGTGCGCCCCGACTCACCGGCTTCCGAAGGTGGTCTGGAAAGCGGCGACATTATCACAAAATTCAATGACACGCAGGTCGATGACCAGGATCATTTCCGGTATCTGGTCGCCGGCGCTAAATCAGGAGCGACCGTCAAGATGCAGGTCTACCGCAAGGGCCGACCAATGTTGCTAAATGTCACGCTTGGCGACCGCGAACGAGGATTGGCTCAGGATTTCCCTACACAGCAGATACCGCAACGCAGCGGCTCGCCTGAGCAACCAAAATCCGATACTTGGTTCGGCATGGCCGTTGAGACTGCCACCGAGCAGCTCGCCGAACAATACGGCGTCGAGTACCACGGCGGCGTCATTGTCACCGAAGTCCAGCCCGGCAGCGAAGCCGATATCGAAGGCGTCAGTCCCGGCACAATTCTGTTCGAAATCGACCATCAATCAGTCCTTACCAAAGAGGCCTTCTACAGCCTGAAACAGACTTTGAGCGGACGCACCAAAGCAGTCGCCCTGATCGGTTACGATATTCGCGGTAACATCAAATATTTTGCCATTAAACCATCTTAGAAGATACGTACAAGAATCTCTAACATGTTTTGGGAGGATAAGAACGGCAATTGATAATCATTAACAATTTACGAGGACAGGTTTGACTTTGGCGAGACAGTCAAAGAAGTATCGGGATGAAGACAGATCTTTAGATCTGTATCTGCGGGAAATCGGGGAGACTCCGCTCATTTCAGCCGACGAAGAAGTGCGCCTGGCAAAGAAGATTCACGAAGGTGATCAAAAGGCGTTAGAGGCTTTGACCAAAGCCAATCTTCGGTTTGTGGTGAGCGTAGCCAAGCAGTATCAGAATCAGGGACTGTCGCTGGCGGATCTGATTAACGAGGGCAACATCGGTCTGATCAAGGCCGCAAAACGGTTCGACTGGACGCGTGGATTCAAGTTCATATCCTACGCCGTCTGGTGGATCCGGCAAGCAATTCTGCAGGCGTTGGCTGAGCAGTCGCGCATTGTCCGACTTCCGCTCAACCGCGTCGGTACCTTGCACAAAATCGGCAAGGTGTCTTCGTCGCTCGAGCAGGAATATGGCCGTGAGCCGTCGCCGGAGGAAATCGCGAATGAGTTGGAGCTTTCCGAAGCGGAAGTTTCCGACACGCTCAAGATCTCCAATTCGCATCTGTCGTTGGATGCGCCGTTTTCGGTGTCGGAAGACAACAGTCTGATCGACGTGCTCGAAGATGAGTTCCAGCCCGCTCCCGATGAAGCGTTGCTCGACCAGTCGCTGCGATTGGAAATCGAGAAAGCGCTCGACACTCTAACTCCGCGCGAGGCAGAGGTGATCAATCTTTACTTTGGCCTTAATCATGAAAAGGCACTTACGTTGGAAGAGATTGGCGCCCGCTTTAATCTCACGCGCGAGCGAGTGAGACAGATTAAAGAAAAAGCCATACGCCGTCTGCGTCACGCTTCGCGTTCACGCAGCCTGAGGGCGTACCTGACTTAGAGCACATCTACGAGATTCGTATCTGAAGCGGCAGTCCACCAACTGCCGCTTTTTTTGTGCGTGACTGCCAATTGTCTGCTTTCAACTGTCAACCGGATTCACTTTGAGCCTTTGATGATCTCAACTGATCCCGGAATTGATGTCCAACTATTCACTTTCACCATCTCCGACGCCGTCTACCTGATCAACTACATCTTCGCAGGCGGCGCCGCACCGTGCGCAGCCTGCCCGTAAGCGTCCGACACTCAAATCGCAAGCCGGAGGAGTATGACTGCTCCTCCGGCCTCTGATTCAAAAAAAACCGGCATCATAATCGAACAATAACTCCAAGTTCGCGTCTACTAACTGTAGTCGCAATTCTTCAACCATCGGCGCCGCCGCCAGGTTCGAGAACTGCAGGAGGAGTTGCCTATGCCGCTGTCGCTAATGACTGTCGCCGCGGTCATCTCATTTCTTGTTTTTACAATTGCACCAACGGATACATCGGTGTCTGACCTTGCCGACCGCAATAGACTCAGAATAACGCCCAATGACAGTTTGCTAATCACCGATACGAAATTTCTTCACTCTCCGACCAACGAATCAGTCGATAGCAATCTCGATTCGTTCATTGTCGCGACCATGACCCAGTACCATATTGCCGGCCTTTCTGCGTGTATTGTCCGGGATGGAGGAATCGCGTGGCAGGGTGCCTACGGTTACGGCAACGTCGCTGCCAATATTGAGGTCGCCGACACTACCCTTTTCATGCTAGCCTCCGTCTCCAAGACTGTTACCGGCATGGCTCTGATGAAGCTATGGGAGAACGGTCACTTCGATCTCGATGACAACATCAACGATTACATGCCGATAAACGTTGTGAATCCGAATTTTCCGAGCCTGCCAATCACCTTCCGCATGTTGCTTAGCCACACCTCGAGCCTCAAAGACAACTGGACCGTGATGTACTCCACCTATGTCTATGGCGACACGCCTTTCCCGCTCGAAGACTATGTCGCCGCCTACTTTGTGCCCGGCGGCGAATTCTACGATTCTGCCGGCAATTTCCACACCTGGTCGCCGGGAAGCGCCTGGAACTACTGCAATCATGGCTTCGTTCTGATTGGCTATCTGGTACAGGTCATCTCCGGAGTACCGTTTGCTGACTACTGCCGCGACTCGCTTTTCACTCCCATGGGGATGAACAACTCCCATTGGTTCATCGCCGGACTCGACACGGCGAACATCGCAATGCCGTACCACTGGAACGGCACCCAGTATCAACCACTGGGGCAATTCGGCTATGCCGACTATCCCGCCGGGACGCTCCGCTCCAGCGCGCCGCAACTGGCTCGCCATCTGCTCACCCACTTGCAGCACGGTCGCATCGATACGATTCAGGTGCTGGATTCAACTACCATCGATACCATCACGACACGACACTATCCGACGATCGCCAGCCAACAGGGACTCACCTGGTATCGCGCCAATTTCGATGGCCAATGGGTTTGGGAACATGGCGGTGGTGATCAGGGTGTTTGCACACGCATTGGATTCTGTCCCGCCAAGCAGACCGGTATCGTCGTGCTGACGAATAGTGAGGCATTCGGCGGCGTCAGCAGTATCGTCAGCAGGCTATGGCTTGAGGCCAACGGCACTGGCGACCGCGATCTCGACGGTATTGCCGACTCGCTCGACAACTGCCCCGACAATTCCAATGCTGCCCAGACCGATACCGACGACGATTTGAGCGGTGACGTTTGCGACAACTGCCCGGCCTTAGCCAATCCTGACCAAGCCGATGAAAATAATGACGGTATCGGCGACCTCTGCGACGGGCAACTGCACATTGTCGGTGGCACGCTGCCCAACGCCTACCTTGGCAGGCCATACTTCCACAACTTTGAGGCATTTGGCGGCACGAAACCTTACCACTGGGGATTCATCGGCGGTGATCTGCCATACGGTTGCGAGTTTGCCGGTGATACCGTCGGCGCAGTCTCCGGAGTACCAACCTATAATGCGACCTACTTTTTCACGCTTACTTGCTTTGATTCAGAGTTTCCCGTTCACGAAGACACCATGAGTTTCATGATCACCGTGACAGATCCTCCATACTTGTGTGGCGACGCCGACGGTTCCGGCATGGTCACCATTTCCGATGCTGTCCAACTGATCAACTATATCTTCGCTGGTGGCCCTGCGCCAAACCCGCTTAACTACGGCGATACCGACTGCAGTGGAGTGGTCACCATTTCCGATGCAGTGTACTTAATCAGCTACATCTTCTCGGGTGGCGCCGCACCCTGTGCAGCCTGCCCGTAGATCACCGAGTCAAGTATCTCGATATCCTAAGCGGCAGTCCACCAACAGCCGCTTTTTTGTTGGGCAGTGCAAACCGTCTCAATTCGGTATTCAACTCGCCGAATTCGTGACTTGCTCAAATCGACTTCCAAACGTATATTTAAACATCGGTGATTCACATCCGGCGTTTTTCGCGACAATGTTGTTGCATTTCATAGCACCAATTCCTTTCCAAACCCGGAGGTTTAGATGTCCTTCAATTCAATCATCCGCACAATAAGCATGATAGTAACGGTCGTTCTGCTGCATCCGGCGGTCGGTGGTTCCGCGCTGTATGCCGCACCGCAGTTTCCCTGTTGCCCGGAGATTGTTCGTGTCCAAACCGGTGTCTCAAAGTCGTTCAGCCTTGACGTATCAGACACAGCGATTTCGCCGAATTATCGTTGGTCGCTGACCCTGCTCTCGCCCACTGCACCGACTTTCAGTGTAGCGGTCGACTCCATTTCCGGATTGGTGAACATCACGAATCCCAATCTCGGGGGTCCTTCTGACTTCAATTACCGTCTTGTCGTCAGCGACTCAATCGACGCTTCTGATAGTTGTGACTTTCCCTTGCAGATTGTTTCGTACATGATTGGTGATATGAACCATTCTGGACGCTTAAATGTATCAGATGCAACTTGGATAATGGGATGGCTTTGGGCGGGCTATCCGGCACCTAATCCATTGATGTCGGGTGATGCCAATTGCAGCGGTGAAGTCACTATTTCCGATGCAGTTTACATGCTACTTTATATCTTTAATGACGGACCCGAGCCCTGTACACCGTGCCCGTGGTGATCTGACCGCAATCTCGGACTATCTCTCGAAATCTTGTTGACAAAATAGTCGATTATTGGCTACATTTGCCTCATCCGAATTTTCCCCTTTGGGAGGCAAAATGCAAAAGAGGCAATCAAGTCACCTACTATCATTTCTTTGTGCGTCAGCAATTGTGCTGCCTGTGTTTTCTGCAGTAGTTAGGGCGGAAAACTCCGTTCATATCGAATGTCCGGTGTATGTGTCGGAGGGCAGCAGCGACTCGATCGGCATCAGGGTATTCGTAGCCAACGACAGTGCCCTTCATGTCTACACGCTCGGTTTCTGGCTTTATACCGACGAATTCGTATTCACCTCCGCGACTCCCGGGCCGGCGATCATGTATCCAAGTCAGAACGGCCAGATTCTCGCTCATGTCTTCCCGCCCGGCAATCAAATCACCTTCGCCTGGTTTAAGATTCTTCCCGAGATGCCCTATCCGCCTCACCCCGAACCGGCGCACGCCTTCACACTCTGGATTCGCTCGACCAGTTCCTACAACGGCGGTTGCGCTGACCTCGACAGTGGCTATGTCCAACACGACTGCTACTGGCGTTTTATGGTGCATGGCAGCTACAGAATCATCTCTCCGGACTACTATGACTGCGACACCTGTGACATCACCGGCGAAGTTTTCTCCTGTGGCGACTTCGACGCTTCCGGTCAGAACGACATTGCCGATGTCGTTTACCTGGTCAATTACATCTTTGCCGGCGGCCCAGCTCCGCACGATGACAGAATTGGCGATGTCGACTGTAGTCAACAAACCAACATTGCAGACGCGGTTTACTTGGTAAATTACATATTTGTCGGCGGTCCGGGCCCGTGCGCGGCGTGTCCTTGACAATCTAATCTCGATTCACAGTCGACGTAATTCTCTTGACATGGTGTCTTGAGTCTATTATTCTTAAGCACGACGACATTTTTGTAACAACTAGCCGAGCGACTCGACCACGATGACTCTTACTCTTGGGAGGTCCTATGAAACATTGGCAAAAGCTGGCGATGCTAGTCATTGCGTTCGCTATTCTATTTGGAAATGTCCAAACCGGCATTGCCAGGGAATTGGCGCGCATTACATTACTTGACTCACTCGAAATGTCCGGTGCAAGCTGTTTAGAAGTCAGGGTTGTCGAAAACTTTGCCTATACGACAGGTGTCGGATCATGTTTGCGGATTATAGACGTTTCTGATCCGACCAATATTGTCTTGGTGGGAAGCTACGACCGCAGCGAGACACCTTTCACCATGGGAATCGCAGTCGCGAATGGTTATGCCTACATAGCCGCCCAATATGAGGGACTGGTGGTAATTGACGTCGCGATTCCGGCCGCGCCGCAATATGTACGAACTGTTTTGCTGCCAGGTGCCACTACGGCATTTGCAGTCTCCGGCAATCGGCTTTATACCGCCCAGTGGAATGCTCCCAATGTCATCCTTGATATTACCGATCCTTCGAACCCGATAGCCATCGGTACCTGTCCATATGGTTGGTCTTATGAAGTGGCATCGGCAGGCAGTAACCTTTTGGTTGCTAATGACTACAGTCTCGATATCTGTGATGTTTCAAATCCACAATTGGCGGTACCACTCGGTCAGTTTTCCACAGAGTATGGTACGCGTGCTCTTGAGAGTCGCGACAATCTGCTGTACATGGTCAATCTTACCAGTGGTCTGCATATCCTCGACATTTCCAATCCAAATTATCCCATCCAGCTTTCAAACACCGACGGAAACGAGACCCCGACCGATATCGCGCTCTCCAATGATTATGCTTGCGTTACCGATCTCACACAAGGCCTCTTCGTTTATAGCGTTACTGACGCCTCGAACCCGCAATTGGCTGGGCAAGTCCCCATTTTTGATTTTCCCTATGGGGTCTTTGTTGTCGGCGAGATCGTTTATGTTGCTTGTCAAACTGGAGGATTGCAGATTTATTCGGTCGTCAGCGCTTTCTGCGGCGACACCGACGGCTCGAACTCGGTTACGATTTCGGATGCAGTGTATCTCATAAATTACATTTTTTCCGGCGGTCCGGCGCCAAACCCGCTGCTCGCCGGTGACGCCGATTGCAGTAATGCCGTGACGGTCTCTGATGCGGTCTATCTGATTAACTTTGTTTTCTCCGGCGGTCCCGCACCGTGTGCGGCGTGTCCTTGAAATGAACGGCGCGTCCGAATCTCGATTTGACAAGTCAGCAAAATCGAGTATCTTGTGAATGATATCGACGGGGAGGAACTCCCTCGATATGCATTGGATTCGTAAACTACCATCTACTTCGAGACAGTACAGATCCGACGGCGTTCTCCCAGCCCTCTCTGGGCCGAATTCGCGGACGAGCCGACGGTCCGGTACTGCGACTTAAGTTGCTGCGAGAGGAAGAACTGTGCACTTTATTAAGATTCTTACGGTTATCACTGTGGTTCTGCTGTTACCGTTGATGGCACAGGCAGACACTGATTCAATTGCCTTCTTTCCGGCAGTCAGTTATGGCGCCGGCAACTATCCAATCTCCATTGTTGCCGCAGACCTCAATGGCGACGGTTTTGTGGACTTGGCGACCGCGAATTACCTCGATGACAGTGCCTCGGTGCTGCTCAATTCCGGCACCGGTACTTTCCCGGCCTTCACAAACTATGCCGCCGGCGGGCGCCCGCGATGGATAACGGCAGCCAAGTTCAACAACGACGCTTCACTCGATCTGGCGATTTGTGACGAGAGTCCGGCTCAAATCAACGTCCTGTTGAATAATGGCAATGGTACGTTTCCGGCTCCAGTCGCCTACGCAGTGACTGGAATCAGCACTATCGCCGTGTATGCAGCCGATGTTAACGGCGACGCAAAGACAGACCTAATCACCACCAGCAATCTCTCGAATCTCGTCGTCGTCTTCATCAATAACGGCAGCGGCGGGTTTGCAGCAGGAGTAGGTTATGCGACCGCA
>CAZQBX010000044.1:21754-26613 GCA_964592145.1 uncultured Ignavibacteria bacterium | reverse complement strand
AACTGTGCGCCAGGACCCACCCGCACGTGACACTTAGCCGCAGTCAACCATGGCCTACCCAGTCATTTCGGGTAAGAGGAGGTTGTCGGCGTTGGGGACAGTTGCAACCGCCATCAAACTTGGAGAGAGCTTGAGTTTGATAACTTTGCCGAAGTTCTTGATTGAGGGGTGGGCGTGGACACGCAACTGCATATCAGATCCGGTCGACAGAATATCGAGATCAGACTCATCGAGCTTGACCTCAACAACCAATGAATCGGTACGAGCCAGATGGAGAATGTCATTTGGGCTTGATGTTCCAACCAATGTACCGGCAAAGGGACTCACGATCACCGAAGCATCAAGTTGTTCATCGAGGTATGCAACGCGCGAGCGCAGCTTTTCGATTTCGGCGTCGATCTTTTCGACTTCTTCGGCCTTGGGTGCAGAGCGCAGAAGCTTGAGTTCAGACTTGCGCGAATTCCACACCGACGTCGCAACATTGAAAGCCGCAGAGGCCCGCTCGAACTCATCCTCGGAAATCAGCTGCTGTTTGTGTAGTTCCTTGACACGATTCAATTCCTTGCGGGCAGCCTCGTAGACGGCTTCAGCTTCCTTGATTTCTGACCGTTTGGTGGCAACAGCTTCGACCTTTGGATCGGAAAGCAGGAGGCGGCGATCAGCTTCCGCCTTTTTGAGGTCGGAGGCGGCTTCAGCCAGCAGGCCGCGGTTAAGCGTCGAGTTAATGACGAGCAGTGTGTCTCCGGCGGCAACAGTTTCGCCGACGGAAACACTGGGGCGAATCTGGGTGACGGCATTATCCGACTGCGAAAGCTGGAAGAGCTTGGAGATGCTTTCTTCTGTGACGCCGCCGCGAAAGTAAGAGCTTTCAAGCGAGCTGGGTCCGATGCGGGTCACGACAAACGATTCAGTGGCGATTAGACGCGCTTCGCCGCCCGACGTCTGCTCAACCTTGACCAAGATGGCGAGCGCAAGGATAATGACCAGCGCCACGCCGTAAAACACGATGCGCTTTGGCTTCATCCAATCCACTTTCCTTTCACGCCACACTTCCATGATGCGGCTCCCACTCGTTTTAAATAGTCTTCTAAAAATAAAGAATACCAATGCCAGGAACAACAGAAATCCAAAGCCTGCCCAATGCTCGACGAAGAACTGGCCGCCGCGATAAACGATGAAGATGATCAACAAGCCCGAGTAGAGGAGAGCGAACGCGCCGTAGCGGCGGTAGATTTTCCGCTCGCGCGCAGAAGGCTTGGCCAGGGAATCTTCGCGGCAACCGAAGAAGATCACCTTGGTGCGGGTCCACATATAGGAGAAGGCTTTTTGGCGCAAATTGGGTATCTGCAGGTAGTCGGCGAGGAGGTAATAGCCGTCAAGTTTGATAGCCGGATTCAGATTGAAGACCAAGGTTGCGAAGCAGACTGCGGAGGTCCAATAGAAGATGCGATTGAGCGGGTAACCCTCCATGGTCATTCGCCAGAGGACGGTGAACAACGCCCAAAGAAACAGCTGGAAGAAGATTCCGGCGAACATAACAACGAAGCGTTGTCGTTTATTCGGGAAAAGATACGCATCGGAGAGATTGCAGTAGAACGCCGGCTGGAAGTAAATCAACAGGAAGCCCATCTCGTGCACGGCACCGCCATAACGCTTGCAGGCAAAGGCATGTGCAAACTCGTGAATGGTGGTGATGATGAAGATTCCAGCGATGATGGAGACGACATCGGCGGCGGAGAAGATGGTCATCAGGTTGAACGGAAACCTGCTGATATTGGCGAAGAACACCCACATACCGACGACTGTGAATATTGTGAGCAAAGTCACAGCCGCAGGTGAGAAGAGCCAGCCGAGGCGCGGATACCAGCGGTTGAGAAATTTGTCGGGGTCAAAGGCCTTCAGTTTAATGAACAGTACCGATTTGCCGCTGTCCTTGCGGGACGCCTCGACTCCTTCGAGGAATCCCAGCTGGCCAAGCTGTTTGGCGAATTGTGAAATGGCTTCGCCTGTTATTGTGGTGTTAAAAGTGCGAACGAAGTCTTCGGCGGCTTCATTCGGCGTGCGGGTGCCGTCGAGGAGATTGAGGAGATAATACTCCGGTTCGCGCAGTCGGATAAACTTGCCGGTGTCAGGCGACTTGACGGTGTAGTAGTCGACGCCTTCGACTTTCTCTACCTGAACTTGGAGATCAGTTCTGCGTTTCGGGTATTCGCTCATGTACGGCTAATAATATGATTATGAGAACATGAGGCAACAGTTTAGCATGGGTGCCTCGACATTTTGAGAGGACTGCTTCGGGCCAAATCCCGCTCTTAAGCTCAACTCACCTGTTGCCAAAACATTTCTTGTTGAAGGTTGACTTAGCCCCGCTTCGAACCTATTCTGAATGTCGACAATGGAGGGAATTATGGAACACAGTAAGAAGAGTAATGCAGGATTGATGGCAATGTTATTGGTGTTGCTGGCAACTTTGTCGGCATCCGCCGTTGCCCAAGATGCTCCGATCCCACTGACAGATGACGAGTTTGCGCTGGCAATCGAGAGCAATGATACGATCATGTGGCTCAAGATTCAAGTCATGACCGACGATCAGGCGAAGCTGCTTTCCAAGAAGCGGGGGATTGAACTCATCCTGGGGTTTGCCAGCGATCCAGTATATTGTTTCTATCTCAACAATCTTCGCTCCCTCAATGCGGTTCAGGCCAAGGCCCTTGCAAAGACCAAGTCGAGCCTGTGCCTGAATGGCCTCAAGCAACTGCCGGCTGAATCGGCCAAGGAACTGGTCCGTTACAGTGGCGAGTATGTGCCGCGTCTCAAGAGCGGGCAACAGATGGCATCGATTGGCGGCATCATTGCGCTGAACGGTCTCGAGAGTCTGAACGATGACTTGGCAAGGAGTTTGGGCAAGATCCGGGCTTATGAACTGCAACTGAACGGCGTTAAAGCACTCACGAAGGTACAGGCAAAGAACCTCGCTGTATCGGAGTCGGGCATTATGCAGTTGGCGTCAGTGACGAGCTTCGCGGAAGACGTCGCAAAGGATCTTTCCATGTATGGTGGGAAGTACTTTATGCCACGCCTGGCTGCCGAGTCTCTCAATGCCCTGGTCAAAAATGGCGGCGAAACGGCGGGCCGGTAAGTTGGACTAATGACTGCGAGGGCAAGCTTGCGCTTGCCCTCGCAGGCTGCCCCTTTGACGTACCACCGCTGGAAGGAGTCAGTCATCTTCTGGATATTCTTTATTCACCCATGCCAAGCGGTTCGGGAGTGAGGCTCTTTTCCTTTTCCGACCGCAGCTTATCAGCCTTGGCGATGAGATTCATCAGTTCGATTACCTGATCATTCTGTTCTTCCTGATCGATATTGCGGACGACGGAGAGCACATCCGCGAGCTTACTGTCCTTGGCCCAATAGCTGGCGCGCAGGATTTCAGCGAATTCGGCGCCGGCGGCTGCCAAGCGGAAGTCCACTGAAGAAAGTTCGAAACTTGTTCTGAAAAGGCTGGGGCTGATCTTAACGGCGATTTCCGAGACTTCGAAAGAATCAGGATTCTTGTGGCGGATAAAAACGGTTCCAAAGTCGCCGCGGGCACCGTCCTTGAACTTGATTTCATAGAGAGCGGTCACGGTATGACCTGATCCGATTTCGCCGCCATCTTCTTTATCATCGCGAAACTTGTCGTCGGCGACATCGCGGTTTTCATAGCCCAGCAGGCGGTAGCGTTCGACGACGTTCGGGTCGAAGTCGACCTGGATTTTAACATCGCGAGCGATGACCTGCAGCATCCCGGTAAGATTCTCCATGAACACGCGCTGTGACTCTTCCCAGCTGTCGACATAGGCATAGTGGCCATTGCCTTTGTCGCCGAGCTTCTCCATCAAGATGTCGTTGTAATTCCCCATGCCGAAACCGATTGCGGAAAGAGTGATACCCTTGTCGGCATAGCCCTTGATGAACTTCAGGAATTCTTCTGCCGAAGTGCGCCCGACATTGGCGACACCGTCTGAACAAAGGATGATGCGGTTGATGGAATTTGGATTGAAGTTGCGATTCGCCATTTCATAGCCCATGCGGATGCCTTCTTCGGCATTGGTTGAGCCTTCGGATACAAGCTGTTCAATTGCACGGATGATTTTGCCTTTGTCGCGAATTGACGTTGGTTCAAGCACGACCCAGGCATTGGATCCATAGACGACGATGCCGACATTGTCGCGCGGGGTCAGCTGGTCAAGCAGCATGCGCAGACTGCGGCGGACGAGCCCAAGACGGTCCTCGCGCGCCATCGAGCCGGAGACATCGACGACAAAGGTGAGATTGGCGTCTTTGCGATTCTCGGTGCGGATTTTCTTGCCAACGACACCGATCTTGAGGAGCTGGTAGCCTTTGCCAAAGCGGGAAGGTGCGCCTTCCATCTCGACATCAAAAGCCCGGTCGCTTGGATGGCTATAATTGTATTTGAAGTTATTAATGAACTCCTCAACACGAACAGCTTCTTCCGGCGGCAGGTTGCCGTCATTGAGATAGGCACGCGTCATCGAGTAGGAGGCGTTGTCGCAATCGATGGCGAAGGTGGAAAGATGATCGTCATCGGTAGAGATAAAGGGGTTGGTGCCGTAGTTCTTGAAGAACATCGCATCGACCGGTTCGCCGTTGGGAGGGGTGTTGCCGCCGTGAGCGGGGGGGACCGAGCCGTCGACGCAGTAGCTCACTTCGTTTGACCTGCCTCCGCGCAGTTTCATTCCTGCAGACTGCTCGACCACGCCGACCTGTGCTTTGAGAAGATCGGATGTTCCTTCGTTATGTGCGGTTGGCCTCTTTATTTCCTTTGGCGCTATAGGTGGAGTAACAATGCATAGTTG
>CAZQBX010000044.1:0-21744 GCA_964592145.1 uncultured Ignavibacteria bacterium | reverse complement strand
TGACGCAACTCGAAGTCCAGCCGGTGAGCATGGCGCAGAGTTCGTACTTGCCGGGCGGGACGTTGATGATCAGGTACTCGCCGTTTTGGTCAGCTTGTGCTCCCATAGTCGTGCCCATTATTTGGATGACGGCAAAGGCGACCGGATCCTTGGTTTTGGCGTTGATGAGTTTGCCCTTGATTTTGCCGGTGTTGGTGGAGAAAACCTGCGTGGTCACAACGACCAGCACATAGATCACCAGCACGATTCCGCTTAAGAGAAGGCGTTTCATAGATCCTCCGATTGGATTGATGGCTAAAGTTGTTGCTGCATAGAATACAGTCTGCTTCAGCGGTTATTCCCACTGCCGGTGAAAATGTGCAGTTAAAGCCTGGATTTGCGGTGGAGGTGATGTTCCGGGAGAAAAAGGCGGGTGAAGGGCTATACCGAGCGTCAAGATTGAAGCGGCCGCGACATGCTCTTACAAATTCTTGGAATCGGTGGAACGCGAAAAAAGACCGGCCCTG
Source organism: uncultured Ignavibacteria bacterium (assembly GCA_964592145.1). Classification (GTDB taxonomy): domain Bacteria; phylum Zixibacteria; class MSB-5A5; order CAIYYT01; family CAIYYT01; genus JADJGC01. The sequence goes on along the minus strand of CAZQBX010000044.1, from coordinate 21,238 downwards.
GACAGGCAGTGTCTTTCAATCCATCCTTGTTCTGCAGATCGAATTGAGAAAGCCGGTGAGAGCATAAAAAATCTGCTTGAAGGGCGTTTTCGCTCTTCAAGCAGATAATAGAGGTCTTATCCCAAGGGAAATGAGGCGCGCGATTATTCGTCGACGTCGGGTTCGGTTGCTTTCTGCAGCGCGGCCTGCTGCTCAAGCTTCGCGCGTTGTTGTTCTGCCTGCATCCTGGTCCGGTTCGCTTCCAGTTGAGAATTGAGCGTCTTTCTCATTTCTTGAGACTTCTCAGGAGTAGTCCCTTTGAAAAGTTCGAGTCGATCATCTTCATGACCTTTCCGCTTGGCAACCACTCGATACGAGAAAGCGGCATCGCCTGTGCCGTTCGACAACTCGATGACATCAAATCCGGTGCTGCCTTTCTCTACATAAACGCCGCGGCAGGATCCTTCAAGCTGGATGAAGACTCGCATTTCATATTTTTCATCAACGGTAACGGACTGCAAGAAGAGAGGGTCCAATTCAATATGCGCTCTGCCGTCAACCAGACGCGCTCCGCCAAAGTCCTCGAACCAGTTTTCCGGAGATTCCAGGCAATAGACCGCACGGTACTGGTTATCGTCGCCTTTGACAACCGCACCTTTGTCTCCCCACACCATGAAGTCACCGTGAATAGCTAAGTCGCCTGTAATGAAGACGGGTCCATAAAACGCTCCCGAAGTTCCACTCGCATCTGCCCATACAGCAACCCTGCTGGTTGTCTCTGGGCCTGTGGCTCCAAAATATCCGCCAATCGCCTGTGCAGATCCACTGTTTTGCGCCCAACCATGCACCCCGATGGCATCCCCAGTTCCGTCGTTCGTCGCCGAACCAGAGACGGCTTCGGCAATGCCCGAGCCGGCAAGGCCGTTGGCAGCGAAGTAGCCTCCGAAGGCTGTGGCCGATCCCTGTGTACTGGCAGTACCATAGAGCGCGATCGGTTCATTGGCCGAAGTGCCGCTGGCCTCAGTATAGATTCCATAGTGATGACCGGTGCCATCATCATTCGCGAAGAATGACCCACCATAGGTCGAACCGCTGCCGGTGTTTCGGCCGATGCTCTGGATGCCGTGCACCGGTGAAGAAGAGGAGCCGAAGGCGTTCGACTTGGCGCCATAATGTACTCCGGTACCACTGCTACTGGCCGTGAAAGATCCGCCGTAGGCATCGCCGGTCGAAGTATTCGTGGCATAGCCGTAGCTACCGTAGGCGGTTGCATCCGAAGCACACGCGCCATTGCCAAGGACACCAATATGATCGCCGGTGCCGCCGGAGGCACCGCGGAAGTAACCGCCATAGGCGTTCCCGCTTGAGGCATTCGTCGCTTCGCTCCAGACGCCGTACATGCTGAGGGTACCATTGCCATCGGAGTTAATGTAAGCGCCGAAGTGTTGTCCGGTGCCGAGTGACGCAGCGGTCAACGATGCCGCGTAGACCGGCCCTGACGAAGTGTTCTGCGCGGTAGCCTGCAGACCGTATACTTCCGACGAAGAGGTGCCCAATCCATAGGCTTGGAGAGCGTAGTGATCGCCGGTGCCATCGGATCCGGTGACAAATTGTCCCGCATAGACCGGTCCGGACGAGCTGTTTGACGCCAAGCCACGGACACCAAAGGAGCCCCCTGATGAGCCGGCTTGCGCGTCGGCGACTAATCCATAGTGAACGCCGGTACCTGTGTTGCTGGTGCTGAACATGCCACCGCAAGCATCTCCGCTGGAATTATTGGCGGCATAGCCTTTCACACCATAGAGGCTGGATGTCTGTGAGCCGACCGCTCGCCCAGAGAATGCTGTGCCGCTACTCGATGTCACTGTGTCGGGACCGGTGGTATTGACGAAGACGGCATTGCAGTCGGCACAGTCGGTGGTGCCGCCGCCTCTGATGGCGACGGCGGTATCAGAGACTAACGCTCGGTAGGAGTAGCCGACACTGCCGATCGCGATTCTTCTCGTCACCGGTTGGCCATTCAGTGACGCTGATAGATAGCGGACCGAACCGTCAAAGACTGTTAACGGCAGCGGAGTCACTGTGCCCAGAATCACTGAAAACAAGCCATCGTTGAGAACGACGCCATTGTGAGTCTCCTCCCACAACTCATTACCGCAGGTTGAATCCGCGCAGATCGAAAAGACCAAAGTGACGGGACCCAATAGCGGGTCGCCGTTAAGGTCGGTCAAGCGCCCCTGGTAGTTGATTTGCTGGGGAACGGTAGCCAGGGCACTTGCCGTGAGCGCGAGAAGTATTGCTGCAAGGACGAACCCGCGAGAAAATGAAGCCTTCATGTGGTGACTCCTTGGAAAGAATGATGTAAAGGTGGCTGTAATCGCGACGTAGAACACAGTACAAAGTCATTAAGGTTTTTTTTCGAGCCGGGTGTGTATTCGCCATGCTTGGCGAGATACCAACATTAATGTCGATAAATCTATCCAAAAGTCAATAGTCAATGCTGGTCGACATTGATCAGCGTCACGAACAGGGGATACCGGTTGCTAAAAAATCGATATTGAGGTATATTTATATCACGGATTCGTTACTGCAACGAATAGGAGTAACCATGAAATTCAGGGCCTGTACATTGAGTGCCTGCGGCGTTCTCCTCATTTTAGCTGTGGGTGCAATTGGGGGTTCTAAAAGTTCACAGGATAAGTTAAGATTTAATGCTTCTCCCGGATTTCAGATTGGTTCGACGTACCAGGATCTTCAACACAACGCCCGCATGGCCAGACAGATCGTGGTCGGCGGCGGGTGGGTGCATAATATCTGGACATATCTGCCGGGTCCGAGCACGGCTGATCGCGCGGTGCAGTATTATGCCTGGCAGATTGGCGGGTCGGGCTCCATGTTCAATGCCAATGTCGATGCGAGTGTCGGTGCGGGATTTTGCGCAATTGATTACGACCCGACGAATGGCGGAGCGGCAGTAGTTGGGTATCACCGGGTAGCCTCGGGTGGAACGCGATTCTCGCGAGATACCGGTATAGGTGCAGGCGTTTTCTCGGCGCGGTTTACTTTTCCAGCGGCGAATTGTCAGGGGATTGTCAGTGGTACCGGCATTGAGGGGCCATATCAGTGGCCGGTCATTGCAACGGATATCGATGGTTCAGGAAATGGTGTAGTTCATGCGGTGTCAAGCGAGAGTCCGCCAGTGAATTCCGAACTGCTGTCTATCATTTATTACCGGTCGAATAGCGGAATTACCGGGGTAGGTGCAACTTGCGGTATCTGGATTGACTCGGTTGACAACATAGCCGCGACGATAGTTGCCGATCCGAATTCAGACAAGGTTGCCATCGTCTATCTGGTGCCGGCGGACTATGCCTTTACCGGCGGCGTTCAACAACATAACCAAGATGTCGTCTACCGCGAGTCGGTGGACTTGGGCGACAACTGGGGGCCGGTGATTTATGTCAGCAACTACACAGGTGCCGATATTGAGAGGGCGTATTCCGATGTGAATGCGATGTACACCTCGGACGGTTGTTTGCACATTGCGTGGCAAGCGGCATATTTCGATTCAGCGAACGGAACAGTGTCGAGTCAGGCAGGGCGATTGTTGCATTGGGATGACTGCGGGCAATGCAAGAGTCTGGTTTTGGATGCGCCGCAACACAGTCCATCCTGCGATGTCGGGTCATGGCAGAAGAACGTATCCAGGATGAGCTTGAGCGAGTGCAACTCCGGTCTCCAGAAGCGGCTATACATAACATATACTTTCTTTGGCGACACGACGGATTGCACTCAAGTCGGATTCCGTAACGGGGATCTGCAGATGCAGGTGTCTTCAACAAACGGCGCAAGTTGGGGACCGGCGATAAATCTGACCAATACCTACACGCCCAATTCGGCTCCGGGAGAAGGTGCTTCGGAGAATTGGTCGTCGCAGGCGATGTATGTCACCGACTCCTTGCGGATTCAGTACATACTCGATCTGGATGCGGGGCGCATCACGGGAACCGAAGGGACATGGCAGAACAATCCGGTAATGAATATGTCGGCACCGTGTATCGAAATGGCGCCGATCGCATCGCTATCTCTGTCGCCTTTGGCAGTAGGATATCCATTTCACACCAATCCGACGGAAAACCATGACACGGTGATTGTGTTGTTCAATTCTGGGAATTCTCCGGTCAATTACACGCGGAGCATCGAGTACTTGAATGGGTCGGGTTGGCTTGATTTTCCATCACAGTTGCCAACCGGATCGGTCCCGGCTGGATGTGTTCACTCGGCTCCTGCCACAATGCGAGCCACGGGGCCGGTACCTGAAGGTCTGTATCATGCGCGGGTTCACTTTGTCTATGATACCGGTTCAGGAGTTGATACAGCGACACTGGCAGTCGATCTATACAATTTTGCGACTTTATGCGATCCACCGTTTCCCGATCTGCGCACGAGCTGCGCGACGCTCCACACAGACAAGACGGCACGTGTCGGTGCCCAGAATCCGATGCGGGAATTCCGCTACTTCACCGACAACTCCAATTTCCTATTCGATGGTTCGCTGATCCTTGGCACCGCGGCGGACAACATGAGCTGGTCGATCTATAAGCCCAAACCATCATCATGCGGAATTCCACCAGAAGTTCCGGGATTACTTTACGGTTTTGAGATAGAGACTTTTGATTCGACCTCGAATGCAAGTTATCGGCGAATATCGGGAACAGGCACGAATCGCGACTCGACAGTTGGCTACAGCGTCGACTACTATGCGCCGAAACATCCGGATAGTTGTGATTTCTTTGTGGCGAAGTTCCGGTTGTACAAGGGGAGTAATGCACCGACAGGTATCATCAGCAATCTCACGGTTGGGTTTGCGTGTGACTGGGACGCCCCTGCAGACACCGGTTCAGACAATACTGGCGGATTTGATGCGGGAAGACAAATGCTGTACCAGCGTGGGTTGGAGTTTAATCCGATTGAAGAGAATTATGGAGCCGTGGCTGCGTTCCGTAATGATGGGCAGTCGATAGTAGGCGGGTTCATCTGGGATAACCCATCTCATGTCTATCCCAATGATGACTTCTTACCGACCGATCTTTGGAGTCGCATGGAGTCCCTGTCGATGGGGCAATACACGACAGTTGGATCTTTGGACGACCTTAGCAGTGTTTTGACGATTTATCGCGATGCGAGCCTTAATGGTGCGGCTAACGACACTCTGAAGTTTGTCGTCATTCTGGCGGCTGAGAATTCGGGGCCTTTGACCGACTTGAAGGAGACAGTCGACAAGGCAATTGCCTTCGTAAACGACCATGGATTAGGTTCAATTGTGCCGAGGAACTGCTGTCTTCACGGCGATGCCGACAATAGTGGAATCCTGAACATTTCCGATGTCGTTTACTTGATCAACTACATCTTTGTCGGCGGTCCGGCACCGGTGAGCGAATGCAAGGGCGACAACAACTGCGACTGCGTGATTTCAATTTCCGATGCAGTCTATTCGATCATTTACATCTTCGGCGGCGGCCAGCCGCCACCGCAGTGTTGTCCGGGCTGTATCTACGATTGGTAGCTAACTACTTTAATGCGGCCAGATAGAGTTTGTTGACAGCGTCCCAATTCACGACGTTCCACCAGGCGCCAACGTAATCCGCGCGGCGGTTCTGATACTTCAGGTAGTAGGCGTGTTCCCAGACGTCGATGCCGAGAATCGGGGTTTGGCCGTAAGTCAATGGACAATCCTGATTGGCGGTTGAGGTGATCTTTAACTCGCCGTCGCTCACGACCAACCAGGCCCAGCCGGAGCCAAAACGACCTGCCGCAAATTTGCCGAGTTCTTCGCGGAACTTGGCGACGTCGCCGAATTTGGCAATAATCGCAGCCGCGACTTCGCCGCCCGGATCGCCGCCGGCATTCGGTCCCATGATTTTCCAGAAGAAGGTATGATTCACATGTCCGCCGCCGTGATCGCGGACGGCCGAGTGAATAGCATCGGGCATCGTTGCGAGTTTGCGCACGAGATCTTCGGGGGATTGTTTCTTGAACTCGGGGAATTTATCCAGGGCCTTATTCAGATTATTGACATAGGCGGCGTGGTGTTTGTCGTGGTGGATTTCCATGGTCATTTTGTCGATGTGCGGTTCGAGGGCATCATAGGCATAAGGCAGTGGGGGCAGTGCGTAGGCGTCGACAGTCTGTGCCTGGGCAAGTTGTTCGCCTAGCATGCCGGGCAAGATTATCGCGGCAGTGCTGATGATGGCGGCGTTCTCGATGAAGTCGCGGCGATTCATCCCTGAATCATTGGCGATGGAATTGGTTTCGGACACGATGTACTCCAGTATGCTTCAAGTATCTAAATTCGACTTTGAAGCTCGATGATTAGTCGGGCTACAAGTTTTTAACATTGGAGGAGGTGAAACGTTCCGGGGAAAGTCAGCGGATATGAAAAGGCCCCTCTCCGAGGAAGGAGGGGGCCCTGGGTAAGCGTACTATTTCTCCCGCAGGAAAGGATATTTGTAGTCCGTCGGCGGGACGAAGTTTTCTTTGATGGTTCGCGGTGAAGTCCAGCGAATCATGTTATGCAAAGCGCCGGCTTTGTCATTCGTTCCGGAAGCTCTGGCACCGCCAAACGGTTGTTGTCCTACAACCGCGCCGGTCGGCTTGTCGTTGATGTAGAAATTGCCAGCCGCCTGACGCAGGGTTTTCTCGGCAAGCAAAATGGCGTCGCGATCAGTGGCGAAAACGGCACCGGTCAGGGCGTATGGTGAAGTCTCATCACACAGTTTCAGCGTCTTCTCGTAATCGCTGTCCTTGTAGACGTAAACGGTCATCACCGGCCCAAAGATTTCCTCTTCCATGGTTTTGAACTTGGGATTTGAGGTCTCGATTAAGGTGGCGTCGATGTAGTAGCCCTTCGAGTCGTCGCAGTTGCCGCCGGAAATGATTTCGGCATCGGTGGCTTTCTTGGCGAAGTCGACATACTTCTTGATGCTGTCATAGGCGCCGCGATCGATTACGGCGTTCATGAAGTTGGAGAAGTCAGTCGGGTCGCCGAGCTTAATCTCGGAGAGCTGCTTGAGAACCGTCTTCTTGATCGAGGGCCAAAGCGACTTGGGAATATAGGCGCGCGAAGCGGCAGAGCACTTTTGCCCCTGATACTCGAAAGCACCGCGGGTGATGGCGGTAGCGACTTGGTCTGGCATTGCCGACTTATGGACAAAGATAAAGTCCTTGCCTCCGGTTTCGCCGACGAGGCGCGGATAGCCCTTGTACTTGTTCTTGGCGATGTTTTCGCCGACGGTCTTCCACATAGTCTGAAATACCGGAGTTGAGCCGGTGAAATGAATTCCGGCGAGATATTCGTGATTCAATACCACATCGGATATCTCGGAGGCTTTACCAGTGACCATGTTGATTACGCCAGCAGGGAGGCCGGCTTCCATGAATATCTTCATAAGGAAGTGCGACGTGTACATAACGCTGGATGCAGGCTTCCAAACGGAGACATTGCCCCACATTGCCGGAGCGCTGGGGAGGTTGCCGTTGATTGAGACAAAGTTGAAGGGCGAGACGGCGAAGATGAAGCCTTCCAGTGGGCGATAGTCGATGCGATTCCAGATGGTCGGATCAGGATTGATCGGCTGAATATCAGCAATCTGCTGCATGAAGTATGCGTTGAAGCGGAAAAAGTCGACTAGTTCGCAGACGGCATCGATTTCCGCCTGAAACGGGTTTTTGGAATGAGCCAACATGGTTGCGGCATTGACGATATAGCGATAGGGACCGGCGAGCAGATCGGCGGCTTTGAGGAAGATGGCAATGCGATGATGCATTGGGACTTCCGACCATGCCTGTTGTGCAGCCAAAGCGGCGGCGATGGCATCCTGGGTTTCTTTTTTGGTGCCTTTGTAAGTGTATCCGAGCACCAGAGAGTGGTCGTGTGGCGCGGTCAGTTTGATCTTCTCGCCGACGCGGACTTCTTTACCGCCGATAATCAACGGTATGTCGATCTGTTTGGACTTGAGTTCGGTGATCGCGGCCTGAAGTTTGGCGCGTTCGGGTGTCCCGGGTCCATAGCTGTAAATCGGCTCGTTGGCAGGATGAGCCATACGAAAGTTGCCCATCAAATTCCCTCCGTGAATGTATTGCAAAATTTTTGTGATTTCATAATTAGGGAGCAGGGACACGCCGCCAATGGCGAGGATATGTCCCTGCACAGACTATTCTGTTCGTTAGAGCCATACCGCCGTTTATTGGGCGATATTGCTCCATTCGGCATCATCGAGCCAGCTCTTGGGCTGGTGCAGAAATTCAAGCACATGCTCTATTAATACGACGTGCTTGTGCTCTTCGTCGGCAAGAAGACTGAATGCCCGCTTCACTTCCGGGGTTTTTTCTTCACCGGACTTTTCGCGATAGAACTTCTCTGTGTCGATCTCCAGATGCTGCGCCTTAGTCCAGGCGGCAATTACATCGTCGCCAAAGTTGAAGTCAGTACCGGTTTTCGGCAGTAACTCGAAGACTGTCTTGGCTGTATTTAGGATCTGAGTGCCGAGTTCGGACATGGCTTTGGCTTCGTGGACATCGCCATCGCGGAAGCGCTTGAAGATTTCATAATGTTTAACTTCATCGCTCGCTAATTGCAGCCAGATCTTCTTGAGGGCCGGATTACTGGTCTTTCCTGCTTCACTTTCATAGAAATGCTGCCCATCTTTTTCCATTTTCATCGCAAATTCGAAGACATTCATAGCAACTCCTTATCATGGCGTTATAGCCAACCAGTTGCGAATATAGCGAAATAGTCCGGGACAATCAAATGAAAGTGCAAGAATCGGGAGAATTTGGTCAATATAGGGGGATTACGAAAAGCTGCTCAACATCAACAATTTAGCATTCAAATTTAGAAGGTAACGACTGGATTGGCAGTCGAAGCAATGAATCGGACGCGAATCTTGATCGTTTCGGCAAGTTTCAGCAATAGCATCTTGGGGCGAGGAACGCCGTAGTCGTCGAGTTTGATTTCGAATGAAGCAGTAACAATCATGTCCTGACTGTTTTCACTCTTCCCCGGCAACAATTGAACTGTCGCGGGGGCGGTGATGGGCAGAGTCTTCCCGTGTACAGTGAAGTCGCCAGAGATCAAGAAACTATCAGTGGTCGCTATGGCAAGCTGCGACGGGAGCCCGGTGACCGATTTGAGGTTAAATTCGATGTACGGGAACTGCGCTGTATGCAAGTGGCGTTCGCGCATATGTTCATCGCGCAGTTCGATACCCGTCTTCAGTGATGCAGCATCGACGCGCAGACGACCGCTGGCGGGGCTTTGGGTATTTGCCGGATCGAAAGAAATCGCGCCGACAATGGAATTGGTCTTGCCTTCGATGAATTCGAGTGTAGCATCCGAGGCAAATATCACGCTGTCACTTTCGGGCGCGCCACTGACGTAAAAGGTCGCAGCCAGGACTCTGGGAGCAGTCGTCAGAACGAGTGCTATGGCGGCGAGGATCAAGTTTATTGTATGCTGTCTCATGATGTCCTCTCTGGACTAATTGTCAAGTGCGCCTTCATTGATCCAGATGCGAATCGTGTCTTGCTCGGCAGTGGTGAGTGAATCGGAAAAGCGCGGCATGCGGAAATCGAGTCCCAGCTCCCGGTAGCGGGGGCTGATGGAAATGTACAATGCGCTGACGCTCGCATCTCCGGGGACGACGATGCGGCCATGAATCGGACTGACATTCATGATGTTTGAATAGCTGGTAACTCTCAGGTCATGTTGGGGATTGACGTCCCCGTGGCAGCTGTTAAAGGCGCATGTGCGCAACAGGATCGGATGAACGTCAGCGCCAAAGAACACAGTTGGATCGGGAGGCGGAGGACCACCGCCATTGTCGTCTTTCAGAACAGCACCGTGATCGCTGCAGGCAGAAACAGACACCGCCAACAGGCAGAAGGCACCAAACTTAAGCGCGAAGGTGCGCCAATGCAATAGTAGATTCGTCGTCAGCAATTTCATCTAGTAACTCACATGAAGTTGAACAAAGAAATCAATCTGGTCTTTGCGCGGTCCTTCACCGATGTAGGTGATTGCCGGGCGCAGCTCAACAAACGGGATCGGGAAGAACTCGAAGGAAAACCGCCAGAATTCGTTAGTTCCGGATTTGGCGCTCCAATCCGGGTCGTGAAAATTATACTCGCTGATGAAGTAAAGTCCGTAAACTATTCGCGATGCCATCTGTGCGTAGAGCGTGCGTTGTCCGTTGCCTTTTCCAACGGAGCCGACCTCGCCCATGACGGTGAAACGGTCATAGGATAATCCGCCAAACAGCGATTTGGAAATTGGATAACCGCGATAACTGCCATCGATCGCTTCAGATTGACGCCATGAGAGCCCGGTCAAGTATCCGACCGAGCCGAAGGCGCCGGCACGGAACGAATGGAGAACGGCGACGCGCTGTCCGTCCGGTTCATAGAATTCGAAAGAAATGTTGGAGCCTCCGAAGAAATTGCCCCCGAGTGAGAGGCCATCGACATTCAATTCAGGACCAAGAAGAGGCACAGTGCGCACATAGGCATTGTGATCGGCATCGCGCAAACCATAGGCGGGATAGAAGCGGCCCGCTTTAATCCAATAGTGCTCATCCTTGAATTTTAGTAGCAGGTAGCTGTCTTTGACGTAAGTCTGTCCAAAGGTCAGGTTATAGCTGATATTTTTGAGCAGTTCGATATTGAGATACAGATCGGTTTGCATTCGGAAAAAGCGACCCTGTTCCAGATAGAGCATTCGATAGTCAATGCCGTAAGTCAAGTTGTCGGAAATTCGCGGTTTCAGACGATATGGTTCGACGAGCTTCTTGGTACTTTGCAGACAAAGTTCGTTGTATGAGACAGCAAAATTCCCGAATTCGTTGCGCATTCCGCCGCCATTCGGACTGACATGGCAGGTGACGCATGGTGTGGCATGCTCCAAAGACAACCTGGGAATACTGTAGATCGTAATCGAGGTCATAAGCAGGAACGAAAACAAGAAGAACGCAATAATACGAAGTTTGGACGTCATAGATCCTCAACCCGCAGCGGGGGCTGCTGTGGTACAAATGAAATAACCTACATAGATAGAGACGTGTTTGTCTCGCTATCGTACACTGAATAGGTCAATTTTCTACAATTGCGGCGGGATTGTCAAGATGAGTTCAGCTGCCGGCGGCAGGCTTAGCAGCGTGGCGGATCGGTCCAACTGTCACGGAATTGTCACAAAGGCTGTGACGGTGCAGGGAATCAGGCGAAAGACTGCAGGACGTAGTTGGACAGATTGACCGGCAGTTCCTGCGGTTCGACAGCACGGACGATTTGCCGACTGTACTCGCCAACTTCGTTTCGGCGGCTCAAGTCAACCTCTTCGGCGATTTCGTAAAGGCGGTCGAGGTTACCGATAACTTTCACGATCGGGTGGAAGAGGTCATGCGAATTTCGGGCAATCACGAGTCCCAGGCTCTGGTCTTCAAGCAGCAATAGCGATCCGGGCGGATAGACCGAGACGGTCTTGATGAACATCTTCATAAGAAGGGGATCAAACTTGTGGCCGGCTTGTTCGAGCATATTACGCAGAACATGATCGGGCGACATTGGATCGCGTCGATAAACGCGCCCGGAAGTGAGCGCGTCGAAAACATCGCAGATTGCGACAATCTTGCTGTAAAGATTGAGATTACGACGGAAACGGACCAGCGGGTAACCGGTACCGTCGAGATTAAAGTGGTGCTCAAAAGCCACCAGCATGGCACGGCAGGCATTTTCGTCGAAGGGCATGGTTTTGGCGAGCGCGAGGACGCCGTAAGTCGGGTGCTTGCGCATCAGTTCCCACTCGGCGTCGTCAAATTCGGTCGGTTTATTGAGAATTTGAAGCGGCAGCCGCGTTTTGCCGATGTCATGAAACAATGCCGCAAAACCCAGATTAGCCAATTCGGTTTTGGTTAGCTGGAGTGTTGACCCAAGGCAAATTGAGTACACACAGACATTGGTCGAGTGAAGGTAAGTGTATTCGTCGTGAGCCCGCAGAGCAGTCAATTCGAGAAGATACCGGTCATCGGACACCACTTGGTCGACCAGGGAGTGAACAATCCGGTTGGTTCGAGTAATATCGATATTGCGGTTGGCGCTGATGTTTCCGACCACGGACTTGAGATTGTTGATTGCGGAAAAGAAAGTCCGTTTGGCAAACTGGCGTCGCAGACGCATCTCGTCCATATTTTCCGATGTCTCGTATACCGGCGGGAGGACCTCGATATAGTCCAATCGGTGTTGGGTGAATCGCTGGTTCAAGCTCTCATAGTCGGCAATTCCGGCGTCTTCAGCTTCGTTCAGTAATCTGGCCAAGTTAACGAGATGCTCTTCGCTGACGCCGACGTCGATCATCAATCCGGAGATATGCAGTTTCTGGAACAGATGAAGGAGATATCCGGAGTTGGATTCAATGTCATACTCGGTCTTAATGCGAATACCGCAGAAGAACAGGTAACCGGATTGGACCTGAATAGTCAGGTCGCCGTATTCGTCCAGCAGTTCGTTTAAAAGCCGAAAGAGCGTGTCTTTCTGGTGAACGAAGTTGTTGTTATCGCGCTCATAAAGGCGGGAGGTCTTAAGGAAGATTCGCAGTTGATTGACCAACGCCGTACCGTGTTTTGAATAGGCGGCCTCCTGCGCTGGAGTGAGAAGGCTATTGGTAACGGGGTCGTTGGCTGCCGACATCAGACTTCCTCCCGGCGCTTATTGATCTGCGATTTCGCTCGCCGGGCTGCGGCGGCGATATGGTTGCGACTGTCAGTTGACAGTTGATCGAGCATCTTCGTCACTTGTTCAGCGGACGAGACAGCCAAAGCGAGGACGGTCGCTTCCTGAAGGCGATGCAGCCTTGCTTTGTTGAAGAGTGCGGTTTTCGCGATGATTTCCCTGCAGACTGCCAGCGAATCGTCGCCTCCACAGATAACCAATGATTCCAGTATCTGCCTCATCTCTACTGCCGGGGCATCGGGGAAGTCCTTTTCACGGATGACATCAGTCAGCCCCTGGCAGGCTGCACGCGTATGATTCTGACCTAATTCCCGCGCTGCCTGCATTCGGATTTTTTCCGATTCGTCTCGAAGCATTGTCTGTAGAACACCGGCGGCTTTATCTCCGCCAAGCTTCCCGAGCGCTTTGATCACCTCGGTTTTGACCCGCGGTTCGTTATGCTTGGCCGCCTTGGTCAGAAACGGAATGGCTTGGAGAGTTCTCATCTCGCCCAGCACCCAAACCACATTGCGAGCGACGAACCACCGGCTGTCGTAGACGGCGCTGCCCAGTATGTCGATTTTCTCGAAACCCTTCTTCACCAGCAGGTCGCAGACCATCTTGCGCGCCGGGTAGTGAGAAAGTTCGCCAAGCATCCACAGGAGGTTGTTGAGGGATTCCCAACCGAGTAAGGACAAGTAGGCTTCTACCGAAGCCAGGTCGAGATCCTGGTTCTTGTTAAGGACCGTGGTGATCATCTTAATGCGAACACCATCGCCACAGCGAGTTTCGAACTCCTTGACTCGTTTCTTGACAACGTGCGATTCAAACTGGTCCTGCTCCAGAATCCGGCGGACGCTGATGACGATATCGCACAGTGTAATGAAGTTGCCGTCGTCAATGAGGCGGTCAAACGTTGATTGCAGTGCTTCGGCCGTCAGACGCATATCCTGCGGTCCGGAATTCTCTGAACAGAGCTGGAGCAGGAGGTCGACAACCTCCCGTTTGGTGTCCTTGGCGCGATCTTCACTCAGGAGAGCCTCAAGTCCTTCTTGTTCCTGTTGACTAACCGTATCCACTCCACTGAACGAGTCGATCATGAATTGCCGGGTTTCTTCGGCTTGGGCCTGCAGAGTTTGGCCGCTCATAGGCCAAGAGATTTTGCTACCGGGGATATAGGATGCGCGGGTTCCGGCGAAGGCGTGTTGTGATTGAGTATTGGCGAACTCGGGGAACATCGCGGTTGCTTCGCCCGACTCGAATGAGTCAATGACTTCGTAGCGAATACTCTCGAAAGAGGCTTTCCAGAAGTAGTTCACGATATCCTGCGGTTCATCATTTTGGCCCGAGCAAGCAACGAAGGCATCGAAGAGCGACTCGATTTCACTCGCGGTGACAGACGACAAGATTTCCAGGAAGCGTATTCCGCTGCGGTGCAGGAGATGGGCGATGTTGTCGTTGTTGGTGGGGCCGCGAAAAACGCTTTCGTCCCCGGCGTCGAACCCATCAATCGAAACCGACAAGGAAATGCGTTCCGAGTGCTCAAAAAAGCGAGCCAATTGATCGCGGAAAATCCGTTTGAATTGCTGTGGTATCGGATGTTCGGAAGGGTACTGGCGCGAAGCTCGCAAACCCTTCCCGAGACTGATAATCAAGTCGCGCAGTTCGGCAATCTCACCGACGCCGTAAGAGAGATTTGACGGCTGATGCAGATTCTCCAATTCGATTTCCTTTTCGTTATTGGTTACATCCTTGTTCGTCAAAGTCTCGATTGTGCTTTAACGGCGGCAAATCAAGTTCAAGACGGATTAGGGCGGTTCACGAGCGCAGGAATAAATGGTTCATTGCGAAACAGGCCGAGAAGGAATCGGCAGGAACGGGCGTCTAAGAGTGGAGATCTAACGCGCGGGCGAGTTTACCATCGGCACGCTTTAATTGACGCTTGGCGGCAGCATAGTCGGCCGGAAGCAGGTACATGGCGATCGCAGTTTTAACTTCACCGTGAGATTTGTGCAAGAGTGTGCCGGCAACGCCATAGCTGATTCCCAGTGTTTCGACCAAGATTCGACGGGACCGTTCGGCAAGCTTCTGGGATGTTGCACGCAGATCTACCATCAGGTTGCCATAGGTCTTGCCGATTTGCACCATGGCGGTTGTTGTAATCATGTTTAGAATTAACTTTGTGGCGGTACCGGCCTTGAGGCGGGTAGAGCCGGTCAGAATCTCCGGACCAAGCACCGGAGCAATCAGGCAATCAACATAACGAGGTTTCCGGGACAGGTTGTTGCAGACGATAAGTGCTGTCTTGGCCTTGTTCGCTTTGGCGTATTTCAAGACAGCCAGCGGGTAAGGAGTTCGCCCGGATGCAGCAATTCCGATGACTGTGTCACGACTTGTCGGTTTGAGTTTCGCGATATCCCGTACGGCAGCGGCTTCGTCGTCTTCAACACCTTCACGAGAACGAACCAGTGTTTGCCGCCCGCCAGCAATAATCGCCTGCACCATACGCGGCGACACACCAAATGTAGGCGGACACTCGGCGGCATCAAGTACACCCAGCCGACCGGAGGTGCCCGCTCCGGCATAGATCAGCCGTCCGCCACTGCGGAAGGATTCTGCAACTTTGTCGACTGCGCGCGAGATTTCCGGGATCACTCTGGTGATCGCAGTCGGAACGGCGCGATCTTCGCGATTCATGAGCTCGAGAACAGCACGCGTGTCAAGGCGATCGAGGTTGTGCGACGACCTATTACGCGACTCGGTCGTTAGAGTTCGAAGTTGGTCGTAGAGTTTTTTGCCCATTCCTATGAGCCGGCTACAGCCGTGATTGTTTTGCGCGGCGAAATATAGATTGCCCCGTACTGTCCAGTAACGCCGACGCGGTCAATGTTCTCGATGAACACGCCGTCAGGAATTGTAAAGGGAATATACGGCGACGCAATCGGTTGTTCAATTCTGGAAACGACCCAGACATTATAGGTACCAGTTTTGTAGTTGCCTTGCGAATCACGGAAGGCATCGAGTGGTATTGTGCCTTGAGTTCCGGAGAAGAGATTGAAGGAGCCAACGGCGCTATTGAGTGACGAAGCCGGTTCAGTTACGATGAAATAGCCACCGGGGACATTCTCAAAATCGGAGGCTGTCCAGCGGACATTGACGATATTTGTTGAGCTAAATACCTGATTATTCGGCAATTGTTCAAAATCGAAGGAAAACGTATCTGGTACGACGACCAGCTGCTGGAACTGGAACGGATCCAGCGGAGTCGTGATGGAAATAAGCGAAGTATCGGATAGCAAGGCTGGGTCGAGATTGGCGGTATACCTACCATTGCCGAGCGACTGTACGCTTTGATTGTCAACCTTTAGGATGGCTGATACAAAGGCAGCACTGTCCTTGAAAATCTCGGCATAGACGTTGACGGATCCAGTTTCACCGTTGCGAGCCAGCAAAATATTTATCGTCCAGTTGTTCTTGGTCGTTCCGCCAGTGCTGGTGTCACCACAGGATGTCAATACAAGAGCAGAAACCAGTGTCATTCCCGCGACAGACAGTAAAAACAGCATCTTTCTCATCGTTATCTCGCAATTCTTATGGGCTTAGTGTTGGCAAACAAGTCAGGCGACTATCATTATATATTTATCGGCAAAACCTGCGCCAGACTGAAACATGATATCTCGAGTGGCAATCCGTCTTCAACTAAAAAGTTAGTGTCGAGTGCTATTCGGCCAGTTTCGGTCTATCTTCCCCGTTGATGTTCGCCAGGTCAAGTGCGATATCGCCGTCGAAAACCATGCCGATTCCCTTCGCCCAGATTTCGGAATACCGCGATGTGTCTTCAATGACCGAGCCATTCTTGAGATAGACCTTGCTGATATAGTCATAATCGAGTTTGAAACAGCTGTCGAGGTCGACATTGTTGACCTTTCGCGTAATATAACCGTCAAATGAGAGTGCGCCATAAGAGCGAATCGAGTCGGCATCAGATATAAAGGCGTCGCTAACAAGCCCCAGTGACGAGAACTGGAAAGGAGAACCTTTGACCATGTTAAGAGGAATCTGCAACGGCGGGTCAAACCAAAGGAAACCATCGAATAGATGCTGTGCGAAACTCTGGGCGTTGATCGACCAAGCCTGATCGGTTTCGACTCCCTTAAGGATGCGTTTGCAGAGTACACCGTTGACTGTAGTGTCGCCATCAACTTTGCGGATGATGTTGCCGCTGTTGTAATACCAGGTATCGCCATTGTGCATCGGGAAATACGCAGCGGCATCAACCATCTCAACTTTCTTTTCGGGTTCAACCGGGTCGCTGCAACCAACAACGAGAGCTACGACCGTGAATATTGCCAGAAAGGGGACAAGAATTCTCAATCATCCTCCGGGGAAGAATCTATCATTTCACTATATTTATCGGCTCCAAAGTTCAACAACCTAAAGACGTATAAGTTTCGTTATAATCGAGAGATTTCGAATTGAAAATGGCTTGGATTCCCACTCGTTGTTATATTAAGGGACAAAAATGCAAGACCGACTAGATCAGGAAATCCGCTCTCTGGCGCAGGCACTGCATAAGCGCTCGGTCACTATGCGACGTGATCTGCACCGCATTCCCGAGACCGCTTGGCAGGAACACAAAACATCGGCGTATCTGAAAAAAGTGCTCTCCGGCAGCGGCATCAAGTTCAAATCAGTTGCAAATACGGGGATTTTGGCTGAAATCTCATCCGGCAAGGGCAAGTGTGTAGCGATCCGCACCGATATTGATGCTCTGCCGATAGAGGAACAGACCGGCTACTCTTTCAAATCGACCCACCCGGGCCGGATGCACGCCTGCGGCCATGACATGCATATGGCGACCGTAACGACGACAGCCATCATATTATCGCGACTGAGAGAACATTTTCACGGTACAGTCAAAATCTTGTACCAGCCTTCCGAAGAGGAGCCTCCGGGTGGTGCCTTGCAGCTTATCAAAGAAGGAGTGCTGGTCAATCCCCGGGTCGATGTGATTTTCGGCATGCACGTCAATTCCGCATATCCGACCGGGACGATTGCAGTCCGCGATGGGGCGTTTTTTGCGGGTGTTCTCGATTTCGATGTTGCGATCAGCGGAACCGGAGGGCACGGAGCGATTCCGCATCGAACTGCCGATCCGATCGTCTGTGCTTCTGCTATTGTGACAGCACTTCAAACGATTGTTTCACGAAATATCGATCCATTTGAGCCGGCCGTGGTCACGATTGGTAGAATTGAAGGGGGCACTGCGCGCAATATTATTCCGCCGGCTTGCCGGCTTTACGGCACGGCAAGGGCGCAAAGCGCAGCAACACTTCAGATTTTGAAGAAGAGAATCGCCATGATTGTGACCGGAATCGCGCGCAGCCATAATTGCAGAGCCGCTATTAACTACATTGCGAGCTATCCTCCGCTGATTAATCACTCATCGGCAAATAGGTTGATAACCAGTTCAGCGAAAGCGCTGTTTGGCGCCAAGAGCATTAAAAAGATACTCCATCCATCGATGGGTGGCGAGGACTTCGCACGATACGTGCAGGCTGTACCCGGTGCAATGTTCTTCCTGGGTGTCGGAAACACCAAGCTTGGGGCGATCCGCGCCTGGCATCATCCTAAATTCAAAGCTGACGAAGATGCAATCCCGATCGGTGCGGCCGTACTGGCCAAATCCACGATTGACTTTCTGAATGAATAAGCTGCTGCACATAGTCCTCCTACTCGGCTTAACGGTATCCGCCAGCGGACAGCGCGTTTACAATTACTATCGCCCCGGCGACTGGGTGAGCTTCACCAACACCCGCTATGTGACTGGGATTGCCCGCGGTTTCAACACGATCTATTTCGCGACCACCGGCGGAATACTGCGCTATGACAAGGCTTTTGAGGAATGGCTCGATCCCCTCACCGTCTCGGACGGGATGCCCGACAATCGGGTCAGACGGATTGCCGTCGATCGATTGACGGACGATATCTGGATCGATACTCCGAGCGGCACCAGTTATTACAATCCGGGTTTTCAAGATTGGACGACAATAGCGAACTTCCCAACCGAGAAGTTGCAGCCTCCCGGCATATCTGCAGCGCAATTGCCGCAATTCTTCGTGCCGCCAGGATATTCATACTTCTCGCCGGGAATTCTCACCGACCGCGAGATGGCGCAGTTTCGTATCACGCAGATTCTCGAAGATGACAACGATATCGCCTGGATGGGGATTTGGGGAATTGGCCCAGCCAGAGGCGATTTGGCCATTTATGATCTGGCGGTAATGCCGCAGGGGATCTATGACGATGACGTTGCGGCGATGGATTCCGATGGCGATGAGTTCTGGTTTCTTGGCGGCGGCGATGGTTTGCCGGGAACGATCACAGCCTATGATCGAACCCAAAGTGAATGGGAGTATTTTGATTCGCGCCTCGATCACGGCATTAATTCCGACCAGTATTACGCAATTGCGCATGATGCCAAGAGTGTCTGGATCGGCACCGAACGAGGGCTGGTGCGGATGGATCGCAAATCGCGGACATTTCGGTCGTACGGCCAGTTCGACGGAATATCCGGCGAGCGAGTGACAGCATTGTTGTCGGTAAAAAACAACTTGATCATCGGCACCGATCGCGGCGTATCGGTGTTTGACATCCGACGCGACTCAATCTACGATGCCAATACCGACATCATGCTGCCGCGAGTGATTTACGATTTTGCCCAGGGCGACTCGGTTATCTATGCAGCAACCGATATTGGCGTGTTCTCGCTGATTTGGGGGGGAAGCGAGTGGCGGCGACTCCTGCTGGATTCACCGCACTTGCGTTCCGGCGTCTACCAGATTGAGGTTGTTGATTCTCAGTTGTACACAGTCGGAGAGGATGGAGTCGTAGTCGTTGATCTCAAAAGTTCGGCAAGCAAGATCTTTGATCGGAACACCGTGTTTAAGAACGCGGACTTGACGGCACTGCTGGTCCACGACAACGTCATTTGGGCGGGCGGGACGAGTGGGCTATATCGCTACAACAGCCGCAAGAACAACTGGTATCGATATACGCCGAATGACGGCCTGATAGGAATTAGAGTCAGGTCGATCATTGCCGACGGCGACTATGTTTGGATTGGCACTGACCGCGGCGTCAGTAGATTTCGCTGGAACGATTTTGACCGCAGCGATTGGCTGCAATAAGTGAGCAATTCCGTCGCGCAATTGCCACGGATCAGATACTGCAAAAAATAAGCAACCTCTCTACTCGCTTTTGAGTAAATTATAACCTAACAGGTCGAGTGGAAGAGATCCCACTGTCCGGAAGTGGCCACCTGAAGGCAGGATGAGTGAACGTTCAGTTACAGGGCGGACTCCAAAGAGTGACCAAAATCTCTAGATTCATTAAAGTTTTTGCGGCGACGGCTGTGTGTCTGGGTCTTTTGATATTTGCAGATGTCAATGCAGCAGACACTGACAATTTCTCCACACAGTCGATAGTCCCGGAAGGCAAGATTCTGGCGACAATTCCGCTCCAGTTTGATGGCGCGGCCGCCCGGGAATTGGCAATCATTGTCAGTAGTGAGCAGCGGGGATTGCGGTTGTTGATACACAAGGAGTCAGCCACTCGCAATTACGATGTTGTTCCGGCATTGGCGATGGAGATGCCGGCATCGGTCTTTGCCGTTCAAGCGGTTGATTTGGATGGCGACAATCGAGTCGAGATTGCCCTGCTGGGCCTGGAGGCTCTTTACGTCGTTGATTTTGACGAAGGCGGATTTGCGGCGCAAGCCAAGGAGATTGCCCGGTTTGAGCGTCTTTTCGCAGTTCCCCGGCCAGATTTCGTTGTAGAATACGAGTTTCTTTTCGATCTGAACGGTGACCGCAACTACGATGCAGTCTTGCCATGCTGGGACGGAGTGCGAATATTCAAGCGCGATCGGACCGGATTCACACTCGTGCGACTTGTGAAGATTGAACATGGTTCGATCGCCAATTTGGGCAAGAATCTTCTTTCGGCAGGCGCCACCTGCGGCTTGGCGATTACTCTTCCTACAATTGCGGTCTCTGACTTGAATACCGACCGAACCCCGGACATTCTTGTGGCATCAGGGAGCGGACTGGCTGTTTGTTACCAGATCGGCGATCTGCAGTTTTCCGAGGCGCCAAGCCAGCTTCTGGAAGTGCGAGCGGCGTTTCTGGATAATCTCAAGTTCATGTCGTGGGGATTCGGCGATCTGAATAATGATAAGATTACCGATTACTGCCGTGTTTTCACACAGGGAGAGCAGGACGAATTCAAGACGGTGCTGGAGATCTACCTTGCCGGCGGGCAGGTAGGCTTTGGACAAAGGCCGTCGAAGAGAATAGTCCTTGATCAATATTGCCTCGGACTAGTGGTTACTGATCTGGATGGCGACGGTGTTGCGGCGGCGGTTTTGGCGACAGTCAATGTTAGCCCGACGAGTCTGATGAAGTCGCTGCTGGTAAAAAGAATGCAGGTGGACCTGAAC
>CAZQBX010000043.1:5084-27996 GCA_964592145.1 uncultured Ignavibacteria bacterium | reverse complement strand
CACGCAACTAACAGTTTCGATTGTCGATCGTGTTGCCACGGTCACGACGCCGAACGCAGAGTGGTCAGGCACCGAAACGATTACGTTTACAGCGACTGATCCGGCGAGCGGGTCTGGCTCTGATGATGCGACCTTCACGGTACTTTCGCAGGGCTGTCCGGATGGGATGATCCACTACTGGCAGTTGGACGAGATCGCGACGCCTCCCTATGTTGACAGCTATGGTGCAACCGATGCAACCTGTGCCGCTTGCCCGACACCGGTTGCCGGGATTGTCAACGGCGCGCAGGAATTTGACCGATTGACTGATCTGGTGACGGTGCCGGATGATGGTACCTATGACTGGTCCGCAACTTCGGACTATACAATCGAGTTCTGGCTGAAAAAGAGCAGTGGATGCGACGGATCTACTCAGCCCGATAACGAGGTTGTCGTCGGCCGTTCCGGAGGCGGTTGGTGGATCGGGGTGATGTGTGAAGGCGGCACGAATCAGACTCGGTTGCGTGCCTACTTTGGCGCAACGACTGATCTCTACAGCACGACATCAATAACCGACGGAATTTGGCATCATGTTGCTTTCGTCCGAAACAACAGTGCAAGCCAGTGGCTTATGTTCGTCGATGGCGAGCTAGAAGCGTCGCAGACCTCAGCCGGCCGAAACCTGACGGCATCAGACCCGCTATCTATCGGGTGGTTCAACGGTCCCGATCCCGGCAAGTACCGCTTGGGCGGTATTCTTGACGAACTGGCATTATATAGTGCGGCACTGTCTGACGCCGAGATTGCCAGTCATTACAATCTCGGATTGAGCGGCCTGGGCTATTGCCAGCTCGGTGTTCCGCCGGCAATCACTTCAACCCCAATCGTGACCGCCCTTGGAAATCGCACCTATATCTACGATGTAGACGCGACGGGGACACCTGAACCGGTGTTTTCACTAACGACAAATCCAACGGGAATGACGATCGACTC
Source organism: uncultured Ignavibacteria bacterium (assembly GCA_964592145.1). Lineage (GTDB taxonomy): Bacteria > Zixibacteria > MSB-5A5 > CAIYYT01 > CAIYYT01 > JADJGC01. The sequence continues at coordinate 27,024 of CAZQBX010000043.1, read as the reverse complement.
GTCGAGCGGTGTGATTAACTGGACTCCAACTGCGCTAGGATCATATCCGGTGACGGTCTCAGCGACGAATGTCGCGGGAGTAGATGTTCAGCCGTTTACGATCACTATTTCGGCAATTGCACCGCTGATCACTTCAGTTCCGGTCACGGCTGCGATCGGAGGCGAACCGTATGAGTACGATGTCGATGCTTCCGCATATCCAGCGGCGACCTATTTCGTATTCGGAACACCGCCGTTCAGTTTGCCGGCAGGACTTACGTTTAACGCGACGACCGGACTGATTTCTTGGTTGAATCCACAGCCGGGTTCACATCCGATATCTGTACAGGCGGTGAATATACATGGGACGGACCTGCAATCGTATGTGTTGGAGGTAACGCCGGTAGCACCGCTTATTACATCTACTCCTTTGTTGCTCGGGCGGACAGGTTCATTGTACCGCTACTCAGTTCACGCGAGCGGTTCACCAAAACCATATTTCTATTTGGACATCTCGCCGGCCGGCATGGAGATTGACTCCGTGAGCGGCGAGATAACCTGGTTGCCAACGGTACCGGGAAATTACCCAATGAAGATTCGAGCGGCAAACATTGCCGGCGACGATACACAGGTCTATGTACTTGCAGTAGCGGCGGGGATTACTGAGTGTGCGTCTACGATGCAACATTATTGGCGCCTAAATGAACTATCCGGACCAAGTTATGCCGATTTCCTGACGCCATTAACTGCTCAGTGCATCGGCGCTTGTCCGTCTGCCGTGGCCGGCAATGTTGACGGCGGACAGAGATTTGGCGGCGGGAACGTCGGTTTGCAGGTGGCCGACAACGGTTCTTATGATTGGATAGAAACAGAGGATCTGGCTATTGAATTCTGGATGAGACGCGATATCGCGCCGGCAATCGACTCCAATGAGGTCATTGTCGGGCGCTGGGGGCCTCAATGGTGGATTGGTATCAATCACGATGGTGGATCTTCAGAAATAGGCAAGCTACGCTGCTGTATGAGCGGCGTCAATCTGCTGAGCAGTTCCGTTGTCAATGACGATTTCTGGCACCATGTTACCGTTTCCCGGAGTGCGGGAATCCTGATGCTCTACCTGGACGGCGAGTTGCAGTCGTCGGCCCCATCCGCAGCATCGCTGACAGCAGATGACCCTTTGACGATGGGATATTTGAACACCGGCAGCCCGGTTCTTGGGTACTTGCGCTATAAGGGTATTTTGGATGAAGTGGCGCTACATAGTGATGATCTTCCGCAAACGGTGATTACCGCACACTATAACGATGGACTTGGCAATCGCTATTGTGCACGCTGCGGCGACTGTGATGCCAACGGACATTTGACGATTTCCGATGTCGTCGCCTTGATCAACTACATTTTTTCAGGGGGTGCAGCTCCGGAACCGCTCATGAGCGGAGACACCGACTGCAGCAACATGGTGACGATTTCGGACGTTGTCCATATGATCAACTTTATTTTCTCGGGAGGCCCCGAACCGTGTGCTTCCTGTAAATAGTCTCTGATTCGGTTTACCATACTTGTCGAAGTTCGCTGATCCTCCCGACAGGTCAGCGTATGAGCCGGGTTCGCATCATTTCGAACCCGGCTTTTTTGGGAGCGGACGAGTTCAGCGTCCAGAAGTCGAGTATCCTGACCAAGCGGCCGGGAATACAGGGTACGTCTTCAAACCAATTTGGACATTGAGTATTAGAAGCTTACATCGGGGATTTAGTAGTAGCAAGGAGTTTCCAAGAGTCACTTACTTACGATCGGAGTGAAAGGAAAGACGAGCGTGATTTGTTTATGATAATGATACTTCAAACTAGATGCTTCGTGCAATGTTCTTGATCTGCTTGGGGTTACTGACCACAAAATAAAAGAAATAGCGGGGGTAGGATTTGAACCTACGACCTTCGGGTTATGAGCCCGACGAGCTACCGGACTGCTCCACCCCGCGATCAGTTCTTTCTATATAATAATGAGGGACTGATGTCAAGGCTTTTCTCAGCTGTTGCCGACGCGAGAACTTTGACCCGAACAAACGCAATTTCACTTGCTTCGGGATGCCTTTAGTCCGTACTATCCTGCCACCATGGAAGTTGCCCTACAAAAACCGGAACTGGTTCGCCGGCCCAGTTTTGCCGGAGAGACCTATCCAAGTGATCCAGCAGAACTCGGCGCCAAGATTGAGAAGAGAATTGCGGACACGTCCCGACCGATGTCGGTCAAGGGCGAGATCGGGGCAATTGTCGCATCCTGCACTTACACCAGCCTGTTCAATGCCGGCGAACTGGGCGCCATTCGGGCGCTGAATCACAAGAAGTATTCAAACGTGATTCTGATTGCATCGGCCCAACAGAGCTTCTTTGATTATACTTCAGTCTATCTCGGTGGAGCATACGACACTCCGTTGGGGAGAGTGTTTGTCGACCTACCGATGGCAGAGAAAATGGCCAACAGCCACCCCCGGGTGGTCTTCTCGGGATCGGGCCACACCGGCGGCAAGGACGCGGAGTATGCCATCGAGATGGTGCTACCGTTTCTGCAGATGCTATTGGGGGATTTTCGCATCGTCCCGATAGTCATGGGGAGCGAAGACGAATCAAATGTGGTTGCTGTCGGCGAAGTCCTATCGTCGGCGGCTGATCCGCAGAGGACACTGGTGGTGGGCTGTTCCGAATTGTCGTTTCAATCTGCTGTAAGCACTGACAAGAGGAATGCGATCGTCGACGCTGCGGTGAAGTTGGAGTGGCGCACACTCTACGACCGGTTGCGAAATGTACACCTTCCCAGCACGGCGCCGTTGGCGGCTATCACCTATGCAGCGAGAAGACTGAAGATCAGGCGAGTTGAACTACTTGCCACTACCGACGGAGAAGAGACAGCACTCTCGGTAGTAATGCTGCATTAACCCCTAGATGATTCTTCCGTCTGACCAATCAGGTTAGTGTAAATCGGCTGCCGTAAGTCGTGCACCGACTTTTTCGACAACGGCTGCGGCGACGCGCGCGCCGATCATTGAAGAAGTCGACAGGTCGAATCCGAGACTCAGGCCGCGCAGTACGCCGGCAGCATATAAGTCACCGGCTCCGGTGGTGTCGATAACTTTCGGAATCGTCAATCGCGGTGTTGAACGGAGACGACCATTGTTGGCGATGATGGCGCCCTCTTCGCCGCGAGTCAGGCAGAGCTGTTTCACTTTCTTGGCGAGTTGTTTGGAAGCCATCAGCGGGTCTTCGTAACCGGTGATCTCACCGGCTTCACGTTCGTTTAGAAACAACACATCAATATAGGTATCGAGAAGGCGGGTGAAGTCATCGCGAAATCGTTCGACTAACCACGGATCGCTGAAAGAAAAGGCGATGCGGACATCGTGACGTTTAGCCCATTCCATAGCGTGAACGGCGGCAGCACGAGCCGGCGGAGAATCCCAGAGGTACCCTTCGACATAGAGATACTGTGATTCACGAAGTGCATCCTGATGGACGTCGATATCGCTCAACTGGGTTGAGGCGCCAAGGTAAGTCAGCATCGAGCGTTCGGCATCGGGAGAAACCAACGAGACGCAGGAACCTGTCGGCTTGGAGTCTGGATTGACAAAGAACTCGACTCCGGCATCCTGGAGATTGGCACCATAGAACTTGCCGAGATCATCATTGCCGACTTTGCCGGTGAAGCAGCCCTTGCCGCCAAGAAGAGCGATACCGACTATAGTATTGGCGGCTGATCCACCACTGCATCGGACGATATCTCGGTGGTCTATACCCTCAAGTGTTTTTTCGGCCGGCTGATCGACTAAGGTCATCAGACCTTTGCGAATGCCCTTATCAATCAAGAACTGGTCATCGACAAAGGTGAGGAAATCCACCAAGGCATTCCCGATGGCGTAGACGTCGTATCTCTTCATTCGATCTTGCTCCACAAAGTGGACAAATAACGTACACAGCCTTGCCAAAATCAAGGTTATTTATCGGTTCCGGTTTGGAAGGCGACTTGACAGAACCGGCAATCTGGACTAAGTTCGATAGGCGACTTTCCCGATTGGACGGCGAGGTCAGAGAGTTATCACGGAGGATGAGAATCAGTTATTCCGAACTTGATGTGGCGGTTGTGGCGTTGCGCGAATACGGCGGCGTAGGCGCGCGGACATTCCAACAACTGATTCAGCACTTCTCGACGCCTCAGGGAATTTTCGACTCGGAACCGGGGGAGATCGCCGCCCTGCCGCGAATGAGCCCCGAAAAAGAAGAGCAAATACGCACCAGCATACAAAATGCCGAACTAATTCGTGACCGCCTTGAGGATTACGATTCACGCGGGATCCGAGTCACAACGATTTGCGATCCGTTCTTCCCGGAATCGTTGTTGGAGCAACCGGATCCGCCGCCGGTCTTGTATTACCGTGGGAATCTGGAAGTTTGCCGCGACAACTGCGTGGCGATTGTCGGTTCACATGAAGCGTCCGCCGATGGAATTGCCGAGAGCGTGAGGCTGGGTGCAATGATTGGCGCTACCGGAACTGTCGTTGTGTCGGGGCTTGCTCGCGGAATAGACAGCGGGGCACATATCGGAGTGCTCAAGTCGGAAGGCAAGACGATTGCCGTTCTGGGTTGTGGATTCGATGAAATCTACCCTTCCGAGAATGAACCATTGGCACAGTCAATCATTGAGCACGGACTGCTGATCTCAGAGTATCCTCCGGAAACCACGGTTGAGCCGGGACGCCTGCTGGCACGCAATCGGATAATCGTCGGGATGTCGAAATCGGTCATTGTGGTGGAGATTACCTCGGGAACCGGCGGAACAGTCAGCGCGATGATGGAGACCGTTAGTCAAGGCAAGTCACTGTTTACCTGCTTCAATCCGAATCTGGAGGGCGCCGCCTCCAACAAGCTGGGTGCGGTCGAATTGAAGGATCCCGATGACTGGAAAATGGTTTTGCGCTATATGGTGTAGGAGTCGACCACACGACAAAGAGCACATAAATTGACAGATTCCTTCTGGACCATTGAGTCCAAGTTATCGACCGAGATCAAGATTGAGCGTTCGCGTTTTATTGGAACGGTCATGCCGGTCACTTCCCGACAACAAGCCGAAGTCGAATACGCGGCAATTAGCCGCAAGTATTTCGATGCCACACACAATTGTTTTGCCTTTCAAGTTGGATTAGATTCGAAGCAGGAATTTCGATACTCGGACGATGGCGAGCCAAATGGCACTGCCGGGCGGCCGATTCATGATGCTATTCTCTCACGCAACGTAACGGATGTGCTGGTAGTAGTGACCCGCTACTTCGGTGGAATCAAATTGGGGACAGGCGGATTGGCGCGAGCCTATCGGCAGTCGGCGGATGAGGCGCTCGGACAGGCGAAATTGATCGAGAAGTTGATTATGCAGCCGTTCAAAATCAGGTTCGCGCACGATCTGACTTCGATTGTGATGAAGACGTTATCAGACTTTGAGCTGCGAACATTTGAGACGACATATTCCGAAGAGGTCGAACTCAAGAGCGAGATACGGCTATCCCGCTATAGTGAACTTGCAGCGACATTGCTGGACCGTTCACATGGCAAGATTGCGACGGTAATCACCGAGGCACCGCATGCTTGATTGGCTGGTTCAGGTTGACACCGCGCTCTTTGTGTTTCTGAACAGCGATATCGCAAACCTGGTGTTCGATGTTGTGATGCCGATCGTGACCAACCAGTGGTTTCTCCGAGGCGTGTTTGTCGTGATCCTATTGTGGCTATTGATACTCGGTAAGAAGCAGGGACGTATAACGGCACTCGGCTGTATCCTCGCGGTGGTGTTGGCTGATCAGTTATCATCGGGGTTGATTAAGCCGCTGGTAGATCGCATCCGGCCCTGTCATGTCATTGAGCCGGTGCATTTACTGGTCAATTGCTCGCAAGGATTGTCATTTCCCTCCTCGCATGCTGCAAATTCAGTATCGTTAGCTCTGTATTTGTCCTTTCATTATCCGCGGGTGAAATGGCTGCTGATTGTGTTTGCCGCCATTGTAAGTTATTCGCGGATCGCGGTAGGCGTGCATTATCCGCTTGATGTAATTGCCGGTGCCCTAATTGGTGCATTGTGCGGAATATCTGTGTTGTTGGTGCAGACCTGGGTGGGCAAAAGATATCCTTCGATGCAGACGACGTTGACGCGTCATTAGAATTCTCTTCCATCAAACTCGGAACAGTTTTCCACTCAATGATCATCGCGGTGCAAACTTGCATCTCCGATGCCCGCTAAGTTGTTGGGCAGCAACAACGATTCAGTTTTGAAACAGAACGGCACCTGATTTGCACTTGTATGGCGTGACATGGAGGTCAATGGAGCGTTTACTCGGTAATTCACCAACGGTGCAAACGGAAATAACCAAGATTCCGCGCCTGTTGTACGCCCAGCGTTGGCGAATATTCTGGTTTACCACAGCCGTTTTTGTTGCGACCGCAGTCGTCAACTTCAGCGAATCGAATTATTACAGATCAACCGGTACTCTATTACCGACTGGAAATCAGAGCAGCGGAAGCGCGCTTAGTTCGCTTGCAGGCGCTATACCTGCCCTTGATTTGATGCGGGGAGATGCCGATCCAACGGCGTCGTCGCAACTATTCCCCGACATTTTGAAGTCTGACGTCGTCCGGAGCCGCGTTCTTGCGGCCAGATTGCCGATGGAAATTGCAGACGCAGTCGGAGGTGCGACAATCGGCGAAGTTATCTCTGCGAATCCGGTGAAGGCGATGAGGCTACTCGAAGCGAAATCGAAAGTCGGAAAAGACAAGAACACCGGAATTGTGTCGATTGAATTCGAGTGGACGAACGCGGAGTTTGCCAGATTCGTTGCTGCAGAATATATCCGTCAGCTTGACGAATTCTGTTCAAGCGAGCGATTTGCTCGACTTGACGAGAACCGTGCTTTTGTTCAGGGACGGTTACTTGAGGCCCAATTACGGCTGCAAAGTGCTGAAGACTCTCTTCTGCAGTATCGTGAACAAAATCGCAATTACTACATGGGCTCTTCGCCGGAATTGCAGCTTGAACACGAACGATTAGTCAGAAAAGTTGCGGAGGTCGGCGAGGTCTACGCCCTGTTGTCGCAACAGTTGGAGATGGCAACAATCGAGGCAAAACGCAAGAAGCCGGTAGTGGCGGTTCTCGATACACCTGCGGTGCCAATGGAGAAGTCCGGTCCGCGGCGATTGTCAAATATAATTCAGATAACACTTGCGGCACTTCTGGTTTCCTGCGGGACAATCGTATTTGGAAATTACATCCGTGGTTACATGTCAGGGGAAGATTTACAGCAAATGGAGAAGATACGCAGCGACATCGGATTAAGAGTTGCACTGGTGCGGAATCGGATTACGCTGCGAAAGAAGGCGCAAGTATGAGAGCGGTGATTCTCGCCGGCGGTGTGGGAACGCGGCTGCGTCCCTATACTACGGTCCTGCCAAAACCACTGATGCCGGTCGGGAACTACCCAATTGCAGAGACTCTGGTGCGGCAATTGCGTCACTACGGCGTACGCGAGATTACGTTCGCAGTTGGCTATCTGCATCAGCTTATCGAGGCCTATTTCGGTGACGGTTCGAGTTGGGGTGTGAAAATTAGCTATCTGCGGGAAGAACAGCCGCTGGGCACGGCCGGTCCGTTGGCAAAACTGACACGGTATACTGAGCCGCTGATTGTACTTAACGGCGACATTCTCACTGATCTTGATTTCTCTGAACTGTATCGCAGACACGTCGACTCGAATGCCGAAATCACAATCGCTGCATACAACAAGCAGGTCAAGATCGACCTGGGGGTACTTGAGACTGACGGCAATCAAAGACTGAACAATTACATCGAGAAGCCGGAGTATTCATTCAGAGTCAGCATGGGAATCTATGTTATCTCGCCCACCGTGGTGCCATACATACCGCTTGAAGAGCGCTTTGATTTTCCCGACTTAGTGCACAAACTGCTCGATACCGGCGGAAAGATTCAGACCTTTGCCTTCAACGGAATCTGGCTCGACATCGGCAGAAGTGAGGACTATGCAGGTGCTACCGAGATGTATGAGCAGAATCTTGCACGACTTTTGCCGGCGGACGCCACTCATGCTCGTGCCAAGATGCAACCGACGGCGGAATCACCCTAACCACAATCCAGAAGAGACGAGGAGCGACGATGATGGAAACGGCATTGGTCAAACGAATCGGCTTTAAGGTCATTCGCAAGCTCAAGGTCGTACGCGCCTTCGTTCCGCAACGGCGGGTTGATGACCAGGGACTGATTCGCGAGATCGGCCCTGAGAATCTGTCCACCGCCTTTTCCCGATTCCCGCAAATCTTATCCGGTTTATCTGATCCCAGACTCCTCAACCGAATTGAGAAGAGCTATCCGGCCGACTGGTCGCGCATGAGCGAAGTGGCGCAAAATGCCTTGCGGCACCGGTTCGACCTGCTCGGGTCGGGATTGGTTGACCTCGGACCGCGGATTGACTGGACAACCGATTTTAAAAGCGGAAAGAGCTGGGAAAAGCGCGACTATCGACTGCAGAAACTGGTAAATCTCAATGATGATTCGGATGTCAAGGTTCCGTGGGAACTAACGCGCTGCAATCATTTCCTGCCGATGGCGCTGGCTTATCTCAAATGCGATGATGAGTCGTATCCTAACGAGTTCGTAAATCAGGTCATATCGTGGGCAGAGGATAACGAATACCTGCAGACGGTAAACTGGTCGTGTCCGATGGATACGGCGATTCGTTGTCTTAACTGGATGATTGCCTACCAGACCTTTGCGCTGCGATTCAAGTTCAGCGACGAATTCACCAAGTTCCTAATGATTGAATTATACAAAGGCGGCAAGTCGATTTACGAGAATCTCGAAGTAACCGGCGATGGCCACAATACAAATCACTATCTCACCAACTTACTGGGCCTATTATTTCTCGGTGAGCTTTTCAGTGGTACGAATCGACCCAATAACTGGCGTCAGTTTGCAGCCGGTGAATTGGAGAAGGAGATGGAGTCTCAAGTCGACTGCGACGGTTTAGATTATGAGTCTTCCCTGCCGTACCACGGGCTGGTGACGGAGATCTTCTTGATGTCGCACCTGCTGTCCATAAAATGCGATTTCCAGTTCTCGGAACAGTTTCGCAGAAAAATGTCAATGATGATTGCTAATCTCGCGCGATTTACCGGCGCCGATGGCTTGGTAGAAAATTTCGGTGACAACGATGACGGTCGAATACTCAAAATGTTCTGGCGCAGTGGCAGAGACTATCGCGACGTCATCGATCTTGGTGCATCATTGCTGCCCGATACAAATCTTGGCATCCCGGCAACGACACCGGAACGAGGCTGCTTTGGCATGGCTGAACCAGGTAATACGGCCTCGACGCCGCATACGTGGACGTCGAGTCACCTGGAAGAGTCGGGCATTTGCCAGCTGCGGTCACGCGATTTCACGCTGAACTTCTTCGCCAATCAGGTCGGGACAGCCGGACTCGGCAATCACAAACACAATGACCTGCTTGCGTTTACGCTTGCCTACAAGGGGAGACAGGTATTTGTCGATCCGGGATCATATGAGTACACGGTCGACGAAGAGGTACGAAACCAGTATCGTTCGACACGAAATCACAACACGGTCGTCGTCGATAACAGCGAACAAAATCGCATGGTGCGCGGATTGTTGTTCCTGCTGCGCAGCGACGGCATGCCGAAAATTCTTGACTGGCAAAGCAGCTGCGACTATGACCAGGTCGTTGCGGAACACGACTGCTATGGGCGACTGGATGATCCGGTGTTGCACCGGCGGTCAATCTATCTCTGCAAGATTCGGCAAGTCGTTCTTATACGCGACGAGTTGCTCGGAAAGGCGAATCATCGACTTCAATTCAATTTCCACGTCGACAACATGAGAATTGAGGCGCGCGAGAATCACTCGATTCACCTCAAACCGGCAGACACGAGCGGCGGTCTGATCTTTGCAAATAGCGACGAATCCAGGGCATTTGAGATCGGGACAAATTGGGTTTCGCCGTCGTATGGAGTCCGATATCCTGCAATCGGCTTGACTACAGAGTTCGAATGCCCACTTCCCTACTCGACAACATTTATGATCGCAGTTCGGCCTGATCATGGTTCGACAGAGGCATTGGAGCAAGCGCAGGCACTGCGGCAACAACTGCAATGGTAGTTTCAGAAACATTCCGAAGCCGGGCTGGGTTGCTGTTTGGTTTAGCGCTGACCGCACTTGGTACTCTTTTGGTTCTTTGGCAATTCCTTGCCGCCGAAGTCTTGCTTATTGCCTTCGGGTTAACATTTGCCGCTGCGGGAACCTGGCTGGCAATCGCAAGACAACAGGCCGTGTATATGTTGTTGGTGGCGGTGCTTCCACTTGAAGCGACATTTGTCATTGAGGCCGGATTTTCGGTTACGCCGTACTATCTGGCGTTCGGTCTTCTGTTGTTGTCTTACGTGATCCACAACCAGCGTATCAGTTTTGCCGAGACACCGTCGCGATTGTTGGCAGCTTACTTCGTTGTTTGTACGGTATCATTAGCGGCAGGGTATTTTGCAGCTCCCCCGCAATTGGTGACGAGTTCGGCGATGGAGTGGCGCGCATCGGCACTGCGTCCATTGGTGCAGCTGCTTCTGACAGCAACGCATATCCTCTTTTTCATCATTGTCCTAAATCGGCTGCGGTCACCCGCAGAGATTATTTCATCGGCAAAATTGTATCTATGGATTGGTCTGGGTCTTGGAGTGCTCGGTTGTTGGCAAACACTGGCAGTCGCGATTGACCTGCCGGGGAAGGACTTTACGTATGCCTTCGGCGCTGCGGCGGATCAAGGTTATCAGTACGGCAAGACGCGATTTTACACAGCTTTCATTGCAGACTTTGCGCCGCGAGCGACATTTCGCGAATCGCTGCATTTGTCGCATTATCTGGTTTCCTTCTTACCGTTAGCGTTAGGACTGGTCCTATATCGCAAGCAGCTCCCTGAATCGTGGCGGATCAAGATGCCGACGGTATTGGTGGTAATCAGCATGGCGACATTGTTCTTGACGATGTCTCGCTCTGGTTGGCTGGCTTTCGCGGGAGCCGTCGCATTTATGTTCTGCTTCTATCCGAAGGGCCGAATGCTCAAGGCAGTGGCCGCTACGACCGCCATTGTGGTCGCAGCGGGTTGGGTATTGAAGTCGCTCGGATACTTTCGCTTCGACCTCGATGTCTGGGAACTTCTCCAGTTACGGATGGATCTTGAACGGCTGGGAGCCGATCCGCGAGTATTGTACCTGCAAACACTGTGGACGACTTTTGCGCAATACCCATTGCTGGGTGTAGGCATTGGCAATTATGGATTGTTCGGCGCCGCCAAATTGGGAATGGATGTCGTACTCTCGGCGCACTCGGTCTTTCTCAACGCCTTGGTCGAAACGGGCATTATCGGATTTGTCGTTTTCTGCAGTGTCATTGTGCATTTCTTCTGGACGGCCATCGGGGCAATCCGCAAGAGCAAGGGTTGGTCACCGCATCCATTGTTAGTCGGCGTGAGCGCCGGCGTATTCGGGATGACGCTGCAATACTGCAGTTTTGGCGACCGTCCCGGATTCCACTATCTGTTCATGTTGGCGTTAGGATATGCGCTAATCCGTTACATCAAGGAAAATCAATTGCCTGCAAAGGCAGATTCCGCTAACTTGAGTATCAACTAAATTCAGATAACCGCGAAAGTAACGAATGCGCGAGCAATCGACTGACCCGTTCTATTTCCAGCGTCAGATGATGGTGGAGAAGCAACTGGCTGGGCGCGACATCGTGAGTAAGGCTGTGTTGGAAACCATGGGGGCACTGCCGCGACACGAATTTGTCCCGGATAAATTTCGCTCTGAAAGTTACACCGATAATCCACTGCCGATCGGGCACGAGCAGACGATTTCCCAACCATACATTGTCGCACTGATGACGCAGTTAGCTCGAGTGGACGCCACTTCGCACGTACTCGAGATCGGGACCGGGTCAGGATACCAAACGGCCGTGCTGGCGAGTATTGCCGCCGAGGTTTCGACGATTGAAATTGTCGAGCCGCTATTTGAGCGGGCGCGGATAACATTGCTTCGACTGGGGTTTGAGAACGTACATTTTCAATGCGGCGATGGCCACGGCGGCTGGCCGGAGCGCGCTCCCTTTGATGCAATTGTGGTGACGGCCGCACCGCCACGAGTTCCGCAGGCGCTTGTCGAGCAACTAAGGGATGGCGGCAGACTGATCATACCGGTCGGGGCGGAGCGGCAAGAGTTGCTGCTAATAGTCAAATGCGCTTCCGGCGAAAGCGTGCGTTCGATTGTGCCCGTGAAATTTGTGCCGATGACGGGCGCGGACACCAATGTCTAGGCGCGTACTTCTTGTTGACTCTGCATTTCTGCTCTGATAGTTTTCCAATGCGGTGTCGATCTTCCATCAGCTTGCCCATAGGAGTCCCAAATGGAATCTCTATTGCAGTTTAAGAACTCCGAGTTGATCTACGTCGTTCTGCTGTTTGCGCTTTTCGTGCTTCCAAGATTCCTGCAACGTTTCCGACTTCCCTCGGCGATTACTTGCGCGTTCTTAGGACTGGGGGCGGGAGCTGGACTTTCGCTGTTTGCGCACGACAATACAATCGGACTGCTTGCAACGTTCGGTATTGTGTCGCTCTTCCTGTTTGCCGGTTTGGAGATTAATTTCGCCGAATTGCGTTCACATGCCTTTATCTTGCTGCAGTATATCGGATTTCACCTAGTAGCGCTGGCAGTAATCAGTTGTACTACTATGTTAGTTTTTGAGCTGCCGGTTCGACCTGCGGTGTTGGTGGCGCTGGCACTATCAACACCATCGGCTGGATTTATTCTCGATTCGCTCAAGGCTCTAAACCTTGACGAGCGCGAGCGGTTCTGGGTGCGAACCAAGGTCATCGCTATTGAACTCGTGGCACTGGCTGCACTTTTTGCGATTGTACAGTCATCGACCGCAACACGTTTCTCAGTGTCGCTGCTGGTGTTGATCGGCTTGATAGCGATACTGCCGCTGTTGTTGAAGTTCTTTGCAAGGGTGCTCTTACCTTATGCACCGCGTTCGGAATTTGCATTCTTACTGATGTTGGCAGTGGTCTGCGCCTTCGTGACACGCGAATTGGGTGTTTACTATTTAGTCGGCGCCTTTGTAGCCGGAGTGGCAGCGCAGAGATTTCGCGAAGAAATTCCTGCGATGGCCTCCGAACAGATGCTGCATGCTGTCGAGTTGTTTGCTTCGGTGTTCGTACCATTTTACTTTTTCAATGCCGGACTCCATCTCAACCGCAATGACTTTTCGACTCAAGCGATGCTCACTGGAGCCGCCTTTTTGGCGATCATGATCCCCGTGCGCCTGCTCTGGATATGCGTTCATCGCAGAATCGCACTTAAGGAATCGTTCATCGGTGGATTGCGCATTGGAGTGGCGATGATGCCGACGCTCGTGTTTACGCTGGTCATAGCGGGGATTCTGCGCGATAACTTCAAAGTCAGCGACAGTATATTTGGCGGATTGATCATTTACACGCTGGCAAACACGTTGATTCCCGGGTTTGTGTTGCGTATTCCACCACCGAACTTTGATTCGCCGCACATAAGTTCCACACCACCAACGCAGTCGACAACTCGTTGATGATCGTACAATTTACAGGTTGACGGAAATGTCAGCTCGAGCATTATTATCATGAAGCCAGGATCGTTCACCCCTAACACAAAGGTGACAATATGGAGATTTGGAAATCAAGAGTCGCGTTCAGGAACTTGCATCGTCTTCGGACATTTGGATTATTGATGCTCTTAGTTGCATTGATTGCTTGCACCGCAATTACGATCAACGGTTGCGCGACCAACGCGGCGACCGGCAAACGGCAATTCAATCTTATCAGCGAATCGCGTGAGATCGCCATCGGGCAGGATGCCGACAAACAGATTACCGCACAGATGGGTCTTTACCCCAATGATGCGCTACAAAAGTATGTCAGCGATCTGGGATTGAAGATGGCCGCACAAGGTGAGCGGCCGAACCTGCCCTGGAGCTTTAAGGTCGTCGACGATCCAGCGGTGAATGCTTTTGCGCTTCCCGGAGGATTCATCTACGTCACGCGCGGCATTCTTGCCTATCTCAACAGCGAGGCGGAATTGGCAGGCGTCGTGGGCCATGAAATCGGTCACGTGACCGGAAAGCACTCGGTCGTGCAGATGAGCACTGCCCAAATCACGCAACTCGGTTTGGGAGTGTCGACGCTCATCGAGCCGCGTTTGCAGCGATATGCCGAAGCGGCAGGCCAAGGTCTGGGACTGCTGTTCTTGAAATTTGGACGCGATGACGAAACCGAGGCAGATGCACTGGGCCTGCGTTATATGCGCAGAATCAACAAGGATCCGCGGGAACTTGTCGGCGTAATGGAGATGCTTGACGGAGTGACACAAGTCGCAGGCGGAAGTGATGTTCCGGAGTGGCTGTCGACGCATCCGAATCCGGGCAACCGGGCACAGAACATCCTCGGTCAGCTGGACACTATGACTATCGCGGCGGGGAGCGAAGTCAATCGCGAGCGATATCTCGAAATGGTTGACGGGATAGTCTTTGGTGAAAATCCAAGGCATGGATATTTCAAGGAGAGTCTCTTCCTGCATCCTGATTTCAAGTTTCGCTGCGAGTTTCCGAAAGGATGGCGCACCGCAAATCAGGTTCAGGGAGTTGTCGGCATAAACGAGAAGCAGGATGCGATGGTACAGCTGACGCTGGCAGAGGGCAGTTCGCACACCGAGGCAGCCAATGGATTCTTCGGGCAACAAGGTATCGTCGCCACCGGGAGGCAATCAGCGAACGTGAACGGGATTCCCGCGTCGTGGGGCAAATTCAGTGTGGCGACCGAGAGCGGCGAACTACGCGGAGTGGCGTACTTCTATGCTTACGACGCCAAGGTGTTCCAGATCCTTGCTTACGGCACTGCCGCGAGCTGGAGCGCAAACGAGCAGGTTGCGACGAATGCAGCCAAGAGTTTTGCTAAATTGACCGACGCAAATGTACTGGCGGTTCAACCCTGGAAGTTGAAGATCATCACGTTGAACGAAGCAATGACCCTGGAGCAGTTTGCGCAGAAGTATCCATCTCCGGTTTCGATTGATGTCCTGGGAATTATCAACCGCACCGATTCAAATACTCGATTTATCAAGGGCAACAAGCTGAAAACTGTGGTTGGAGAGAAGTTGCCGTAGAGAATCAACAGAAACGCCCTCACCCCTCTCCCGCAAACGGGAAAGGGGTAAGCGGCTTGGTCGAATTGCTTACTAACGACAAAGAACTATCTGCGGCGCTTGGGTCGCGACTGTGAAGCCGTCTTTGATTTTGATCTGGAGACGGGTTTAGATTTGGGTTTTGCCTTAACTTTCGCTTTTGGCTTTGCCTTCGCTTTGGCCTTGGGCTTTGACTTGCTGACGGCATTCCTGGCGGGAGCCACTTTCTTCGATTTCGCTTTTGGCGCGGGCTTCGCTTTTACTGCGACCTTGGATGGTTTGCCGGTTCCCGGCATCACCATGCTCGCAACGAATTGATCGATCTTCTTGATGTTCTCCAGGTTACGAATGTTCGCCGCAATCTTGGCGCGCTGTGCATCACTCATGTACGGCTTGGTCAGACCAAAGAATTTGTCCATCAGATCCTGATCGGTCATCGGCTCGCGCGGATCACCCTGTGCGTAATCGACCGACTGTGACAGCATTTCGCCTGACTTGAGCTTTAATTCCACGCGTGAGGGCTGGACTTTCGGGAAGCGCGCTTCGAGTTCGTCGTCCGCCAGTACTTTGATCTTTTGGATGAAGTCAATCAAGGTCGGATCGGCAATGCGCTCCGGCAGGAACTGGAGTGGTGTAACCATGCGATCCATGATTGCCGCGCCGACACAGTATGGCATCGAGTGGTCGGCGGTTTCTTTTTCTTTGGGATGGTACTTGCTCGGATCGGCAAGAATATCAACCGCGCGGTGAATTGTGTAGACGGTGACTTCTTCGATCTGATCCCATGTGACGTTCTTTTCCTTGATGAGCTTCAGGGCAGCAGTCACCGGCGATTGAGTGAGATACTCGGTCGGGAATGCCTTATAAGCGATATCCGGTACGCGCCAATCGGTGCCGAGTCCGTTGAAGAGAACCTCGGTTTCGAAGTTGCCGCCGAGAACCTTGTACAAGCCTTCTTTGCCTTCGAAGATTTCAATCGTACCGGTGTAACCTTCTTTAGCGAGCAGGGCGGAAATCACGCCGGCGTGCGTCGACAGCGGATCGGCGGTGTTTTTCATCATCGACAACTTCCCTGCCGCGATGGCGCCGGGAGTGAATGAACGACAACCGGAAATGGCGATGGCGTGCATCAGTTGCTCCGCGTTGAGGCCGAGCATCTTGCCAGCAGAAAGCGGCGAAACGAATGCGGTCAGAGTTGCATGGTGCCAACCTCTCTCGCGAATTCCGGGATGAGCAAACTCGCACATGCGCATCTCGATTTCATGGCCGATGACGATTGCCATCAGGAGATCTTTGCCACTTCTACCTTCCCGTTCGCCAAGTGCGATGGCGGCTGGGATGATATCGGACGGATGCGAGGGGTCCTCTTTCCAGTATATGTCATTGTAGTCCATCGAGCGAGTCTGGATGGCGTTCATTAGGGCGGCATTGTAACTATTCGTTTTCTTGTTCGAGCCGAGAATCGTCGACTCGGGTGTGCCGCCGAGGGCGTCGATGACCTTGCGCACGACTTTGGCGTCATGCGAGTGATAGCCGCCGAGACAACAGGCCATAGCATCAAGCAGGATGCGTTTGGCGGATTCGATGACGTGCGGCGGGATGTCTTCGTATTTCAGATTGTAGACCCAGTCGGCGAGTCTTTGGGAAACGCTTTTGTCCATGGTATCCTCAATTTTTATTAGAGTTCAACATTGGCTGGTGAAGTTAAGAAAATGGGAAGTGAACGTCAAGAGGGCGATAAACGCGACTCTAATTCCATCCGAATCATTTCCCGGAGGGTCCCGACAACACGCGTGCCGGCAACATTATGATTGCCTTCAGAAGTGCAAAGACGCCTTCAACTGCAACTCCAACGAGGCGAAATGGCAGCATAAGCAGCCAGACAAAAGGATAGAGAATGAGCGCGAGCAAAGCCAGAGGCCAACAGAGGATTAGAAGGATGAGCCAGAGCAGGAAGGTGAACATGGCGTCTTTCCGTTGTAACGATGGCAGGTCTCTAAAGGAGACCTGCCCTACAAAACTGCCCTACATGATTGGCCGACAAAGCGAATTCACTTACGCCGATGCTGACTGCTTGGAGGCTTCCTTGCCTTGCTTCTCAAGGATCACGGCTTGCGCCGCTGCAAGGCGCGCAATCGGAACCCGGAACGGCGAACAAGAAACGTAGTTCAGGCCGACTCGATGGCAGAAAGCGATTGAGTCCGGGTCGCCGCCGTGTTCACCACAAATGCCGACTTTGAGATGCGGCTTGACGGAACGCCCTTTTTCAAAGGCGATCTTGACGAGCGAGCCGACGCCGATCTGATCAATCGAAACAAACGGGTCCTTCTCGAGAATGCCCTTGTCGAGATAATAGCGCAAGAACTTACCGGCATCGTCGCGGGAGAAGCCCATCGTCATTTGGGTCAGGTCATTGGTTCCGAAGCTGAAGAAATCCGCATCCTGTGCGATTTCGTCGGCAGTCACCGCGGCACGCGGAATTTCGATCATGGTGCCGACCAGGAACGGTATCTCAACCTTGTGCTTGCGGATCACCAGTTCGGCGACGCGCATAACGACTTCCTTCTGATTTTGGAGTTCGTTGCGGTTGCCGACGAGCGGAATCATGATTTCGGGGAGTATTTTCTTCCCTTCCTTGATCAACTCGGCGGCGGCGGTGAGGATTGCCTTGACCTGCATTTCGGTGATTTCCGGATAGGTAATTCCGAGCCGGCAGCCGCGATGACCCATCATCGGGTTTTGTTCGTGCAACTGGGAGAGGCGCTCGAGGATCTTCTTGAGACGGTCAATCTCTTCGGCTTTGTCCGGAACATTGGACAACTCGGCAATTTGCTTATGGACTTCCTCTTCTTTGGGAAGGAATTCGTGCAATGGGGGATCGAGCGTACGAATGGTAACCGGAAGTCCTTCCATTGCCTCAAAGATGCCCTTAAAGTCAGCCTTCTGGAATGGGAAGAGACGATCGAGGGCTGTTTGACGATCGGCTTGCGTTGTCGCCAAGATCATGGCTTGGATATGGGGTAGGCGGTTCTTGCCGAAGAACATGTGCTCGGTGCGGCAGAGTCCGATACCTTGAGCGCCAAACTTGCGCGCCAAGGCGGCATCGTGCGGCGTATCCGCATTAGTGCGAATATTCAATTTGCGCACCTCGTCGGCCCACTGCATGAAGGTACCGAATTCGCCGGAAAGCTCGGGGTCGATAGTCGGGACTTCACCCAGCATGACCTCGCCGGTAGTACCATTGATGGTGATGACTTCCTTATCCTTAATCACCAGCGTCCCGATGGCAAACTGACGGCGTGATTCGTAGACGCGAATATCCTCGGAGCCGACGACGCACGGCTTGCCCATTCCACGGGCAACGACTGCCGCATGGGAGGTCATTCCGCCTCTTGACGTGAGGATCCCCTCGGAGGCTATCATGCCGGCGATATCATCGGGATTGGTTTCCATCCGGACGAGGATGGTCTTTTCGCCTTTCTCCGCCAAACGGACGGCTTCATCGGCGTGGAACACGACCTTTCCGGATGCGGCACCCGGTGATGCTGCGAGCCCACGAGCGATAATCTCGGTGTCGGCGTTGGGATCGATGCGCGGATGCAAGAGCTGGTCGAGGTCGGTGGGCGTAATACGCATCAGCGCTTCGTCGCGCGTAATCAACTTCTCTTTGACCATATCAACGGCGATCTTGACAGCGGCTTGTGCTGTGCGCTTGCCGTTGCGGGTCTGAAGCATGTACAGCTTCTTCTCCTGGATTGTGAATTCAAAGTCCTGAACGTCACGGTAGTGTGATTCAAGCTGGGAAGTGATCTTCTTGAGTTGCTTGTAGGCTTCGGGCATCACCTTCTCGAGCTGGGTAATCGGCTGCGGAGTACGAATACCGGCTACCACGTCTTCGCCTTGGGCATTGACCAGGAATTCGCCGTAAAATTCCTTATCGCCGTTGGAGGGATTACGGGTGAAGCCGACGCCGGTGGCGGAACTATCACCCATATTACCGAAGACCATGGCCTGAATATTCACCGCGGTGCCGAGGTCGGAAGGGATATTGTATTTGGCACGATAAGTAATGGCGCGGGGCGAATTCCAGCTGCGGAAAACGGCGTCACGGGCCATCTGCAATTGCTGCCAAGGATCAGTCGGGAACGGTTCGCCTGATTTTTCGACGACCAGTTTCTTGAAGGCTTTGACGATCTCCTTGAGGTCATCGATCGAAAGGGAGGCATCGTGCTTGATCGAGCGTTGTTTTTTCTTCTTTCCGATGAGTTCTTCGAATTCGTCCTTGTCAATTCCGAGAACAACATTACCAAACATCGAAATAAAGCGACGGTAATTGTCGTATGCAAAGCGCGGGTTATCAGTCTTGTTGATGATCCCCTTGAGCGTCTCGTCGTTGAGGCCGAGATTCAAGATGGTGTCCATCATTCCGGGCATCGAGAACTTTGCGCCGGAGCGAACGGAGACGAGAAGCGGGTTTGCCGGATCGCCGAATTTTGCTCCCATTTCTTTCTCAACCTTGTCCATCATTTCCTTCATGTGTTTTTCAAACCACCTTGGAAGTGATAGATTCGATTCATAGAACAAGCGGCAGGCGTCGGTGGAAATTGTGAATCCTGCAGGAACAGGAATGCCAAGATTGGTCATCTCTGCCAGATTGGCACCTTTGCCGCCGAGAAGATCACGCATAACAGCCGTGCCTTCGGCTTTGCCTCCACCGAAGTAGTAACAATATTTAAGGTCGGCAGACGGCGGTAGCGGCTTGCGAGATTCCCGGTGGTCGTCCCTGGCTTTGGTCTTAACGCCAATCCCACGGACTTTTGTTGTCGTAACTTCTGTCGCCTTACGGTCTTTGACCATTTTACCTGCCGGGACTTGTTTGCCAATCTTGGCAGTTTTGGCGGCAGTTTTGGATTTGGCAGGCGCCACTGCCTTCTTTGGCTTTAGAGATTTGACAGGCGCCTTGGATTTATTCTTCGATTTCACTGGATTCTTCTTGGGTGACATCGCACAATCCCATTTCTTCGGTTAAATTCAAACTCGCGCAATATAGTGTTTTTAGACCAAAAACAAAAGTGCTGCAGTAAATTTCTAAAAAAGAGACTTACTGCAGCACCTCATTGTTGCCGGGACCGATGGCGAGAGACTACATCGTGAACATTTTCTCGCCGGAGATGATCTTTTGGAGCATTTTCAGCGTTTTTTCCGCCGGTGAATGCATGATATCGTGCGTGTTGTAGGTTACCTTGACCGAGTCACGCCGAAATTCCATGGCATTGCGCCCTTTGGCGCCGGGAACACGCTGTTTCTTTTTGTGAAGCAGGTTGTATTGGCGCTGATATTCCTTGGCTTTCTCACGATGAGCCAAATAATACTGGCGCTGATACTCCTGCCGTCTGCGCTTAGCCTCTTCAGGAGAGACCGGATCCTTGCGCCGACGCCTGGTTTTCGTTAGTGTAATTTTTGCCATCCCCGCCTTCCATGGCCTGAAGGTTACAATGACACACCCAAAAATTAAAAAACCCTTGATTTTCGCGGGCTCTCAAACGGTACTGATGCAACTAATTTAGTACGTTACACTTATGCTGTCAAGAACTTTTTTTGCTTTTTGAGAAGTTTTTTGATGATTTTTGAACGTGGACTGTAACCCTATCTCTTATAGAGAACTCCGTAACTTTTAATTTTAACCAACCCAAGTTCGCACATGATTCCGGCAATTTGACTACTGAATCGCGTGGTGAAACAGATGATCAGCCGTAATAGGCCCGTTATTCTATTGTTACGCCGAACGAGCCTTGCGGGTTCCGGTTTGGTGCGTCGCGCAGCAAGAAATTTGGCACAGCCAATCGCAAGACAGTTTTTCGGACTTGCGATTCTAAGTAGATAAGTCTGATTTACAGAATAGTTGGAGGTGAAGATCGGATCATTCGCCGGAGCCTAATGAGTAACTCCGGCGAAATACTCAACTCTACATCATGTCTATCCAATCGCGGATGTATTGAACGCGATTAATGAAAAGCGAAATACGCGCCATTACTGTATATCCGAAGGAGGCGCCGAATCCGACCATGAGCGTGTAAATGCCGATCTTCGCAGCGCCGCCAAACCAGCCCTTATGTTCCTTCGAGAAGAAGAAGTAAATCAGAGAGCTAATGATGAGGATCACCAAGATACTATCCCAGACACCAGCCGGAACTCCGAAGAAGCCGGGCTTTGAGAAGTCAAAGGCGGTTTGCCCTACGGTGCCGTAGACCTGCTGAATCACCCGATTCCGCATTTCCAGCGGAATCGATATACCGGTGGCGATACCGATATAAAGCGCTATCGGATACCTGCTGACCCAGGACCATTTACGTGAGAAACGCGCCCACATCATGACACCGAGAATTAAGGGAATGATATAGTAGAGCTCATCCCACTTGGGTGTCCAAGTATTCGAAACAAAAAGATGATTGAAGAGGTTAGGACGCAGGCCATTGTAATACAGCAGGACGACGAAGTATCCTGCCGAGACGCCGACAACCAAATGTTCGGCGAACCGATAGAGCGGATTTTCCTTGTACAGGAAGGAGAAAGTTGACAACGTCAGAAACGCGCCCAAAGTAGTCCACCAGAAAGTTTCCCAATTCATTGCTTGTTCCATGGTCAGG
>CAZQBX010000043.1:0-5074 GCA_964592145.1 uncultured Ignavibacteria bacterium | reverse complement strand
TGGTCAGGCACTCCTTCTGCGACGTTCGCCGGCACGCTTGTCGAGGAAATAACCAACGTTGCCGATCACTATGAACCCGATGATTACAAGGTGTGCGAAAGTCTGCACTCCCATTGCTTCCATCGCCGGCCCGGGGTTCTTGGCGAGATACTCGTATTCAGCCGCGCCCTTCATACCGCCCATCAATCCGATGATCTGTCTGGACTGATAGAATGGATAGTAGTCAGATGCCGACACTCCAGTCAATCCCAGAGCCACCTTGACACCGTATCGCCCATTGCCGTAGGCAATCCAAGCATCCGCTACGTTGCTGCCGGTAATGTCAATGACTCCGGCAATCTGATCGTAGTTTTGAATACCGCGCATCAGGGGCAGCGAATCCAATGGAGTATTGTAATAGTCCTGCGGGAAAGGAATTCGGAAGTTCTGCCCCATCCCGAGGATCACAAGAGCATAATAAGGTCGATAGCCGAGGAAAACATAGTCCGTGCCATACTGGGGAGTGAAACCGTGGTAAGCTGTCACTGAATCGACAACGCTTTTGACGGCGCTCTCGGCCATACCAGCGCCATTTTGAGAGAGAGTCAACGTCACGAGCTTGAGCTTCTTGGCCATTGCCTGTTCCATGACGGCGAATGCCATGGGATGCAATTCAGCGAGGGCGTTAGGATCATAGTCGATGGCCACGAGCAGATTTTGCCCCGGCTGCAGACTTTCGACAAAGTCGTGGATAGCCTTGACTTCATCCGAGACAATCGGCTTGACGCTGAAGCCGAGAATCAATGGCATGACCACGAAGATCGCGAGGACGAGGAAAACCCATCGTCGGTCGATGCTCATCAACTTCTGGTTGAACGTCTTCTTATTATCAATTCCATTAGTCATTGTTCAACCTCCTAATCCCTGCCCAAGTATGAGCGTTCGATGCCTAACACGACTTTCAGCGCGGTGGCAACTATGCCGAGCCCGACACCGACCCATATGGCCCGCTTGGCGGCAAGGTTTGGAACCAACAGCACCCAGTTGGAGACCTCGGTCACAGTATCAGTGAGTGGTCCCATGGGGATAACGCGCGCCATCAAAACGAAAGCCGCAAGAAGGAGCACGGTCGACAGGACCGATCGTGCGCGGAAGGCGCGATACGCGGCAGATGCAATGAAGAAAGCCAGCAAGCTGAACATCGTCGATTGAATGGGGATCATGATGTGATCGAAGAAGTGTTTGAACATGTAACCTTCGAGACCACCAAACGACGACAACCCGAAAATGATCATCGCAAATAGCCCACTTAGTGTTACAAAGGAATACCAGTAGTCAGTCTGGCGTGTCCTGATCTTGTGATAGCTGACCCGAATCAAGGACCAAATACCCAGTGCCAAGGCAAAGATACCGATGATAATAGTCCAATCGATCAGGAATTCGTAGGCGCGCTCGGAGAATTCCGCCGGCACGAAGTACTGGATGACCATGAACACACCGGAGACGAAAACTACGATAAGCGGTAATTGTCGTTTCATTGTCGCGGTCCTCCTACGATTCGACCTGGAATAAGATGGCCATGAATTCCTTACTGGTGAACAAGCGAATCAGTAAGCCAACCAGAATCGAGAGAATGACAATTCCTTTGGCGTAATCCTGCGCCTTGAGTGTGCCAAGAAGAATCGGTTCGCGATTGAGGTAGACACTGGCTGCGTAGAGTTCTTCACCAATAAGTGTATAGTCGCAAGCGACGACAAAAAACGGCAACTGCGCAATTTCGTCGGTGCCGGCTATCTGGATTGATCCAGCAACAGCGCCCGTTTCCGCGAGCAGAAGCGATTCCGCGTAGAATTTTCCCAGGTAAATATTGGTTGCCGGCAGTTGACGAAGCATGGTACCGTTGACTGCGGCTACGTATGCGAATTGGGACTGAGTCACAAAATACACGGAATCATCTTTGTAGTCCTCCGGGCGCCCGGCATCGGAGTAACCGGTTCTGACAGTTTCCTCGGCAACCGTCAAGACGATTGGGTCGTAGCAAGGAACTAAAATTGGCGTCTGATACTCGGCGACGCGCTTCGCGACACGACCCAGCACCGAGAATGATGCGATAGTTGCGATATCTGATGCTGTACCGAGTCCGAGCACATAAAGGATTGGTCGACCCATCTCCGTTGCGCGCCCGATCGCTTCATCGACAGCATCGATACCGGCCAGAGGGCGGACATAGAGCGTCTTGCCTGACTTGGCTACGTTGATGAACCAGACGGTCAACAGAACAAACATGATAACGAAAACCAAAGCGATAATGCGACCCGTATTGAACCAATCGTCATCTGCCATTCCAGCATTTGAAACCGCCGAGACACTAAACGTGTCGATGCTAACTGCATGCACCCGATAGTAGTAATTGATGCCCTTGGGAAGGTAGGCCGCAGAACTCGAGTCGCGCGAACCGCGGTCGACATAAACTCCGGTGCCCTTGATTGCCGGACCTCGTTCCGACCAGAGTGAATCGGGAGCATCGGCGGAACTCGCACGATAGATCTTATAAAGCGCGACATTCTTAAGTCCGCTGGTATCATCCGGCGACAGCGACCACAGCACCTTGATACTGTGCCCATTGTCGTTGGGGTTGTCTTCCGCCCGGACATTCATCGGGGGCGCCGGTGGAATCGGCAGCGGTTTGGTGGAAACTTCGGAAGTCTGCATTGCGGTTGTGTCGACCTGCGCCAACGCATGCGGCAAACTCGCAATCGATAAGAATAGCAGGGTTGCAAATACCAATAGAGTTCGTTTCACGTTCACCTCATATCGATGAAAAACATCGATTACAATATATCCAACCAATCGTGGAACAAAAAGGTAATTCGTCCAACTAACAAAGAAATTCTTCCCATCACGGTATAGCCGAAGGATGCGCCGAAGGTCACCATGAGAATCCAGATTCCAAGACGCGATGCCACTCCGAAGGCACCCTTATGCTCTTTGGAAAAGAAGAAATATATCAATCCACAGAGAACGCCGACGAAGATGACTACATTTGTCAGAATTAATGCAAATTGCCCATCCATTGAGAAGGAGAAGGTACTGAAGAAATGACCTATCCCCTGCCAGTCAGGCAAGAGCGGAATGAAGGTATTGTTCATCTGCTGGATGAAGTCGGACTGCAAATAACGGGGCAAGTTCAAGCCGGCAGTGGTTCCGATGATGAACGCCAGCGGCCAACGGGAGATCCAGCTTAGTTTCGGGACTAATCGTAGCAGTAGGATTATTCCCAAGACTACCGGAATGAAATAGTGCCAGGCAAATTCTTTGTACGGAACTTGAAAATATGCTGCCAAGGTCTCGCTGGTTCGTGGAATGACGTTTCCAACGATAGTACTCCAGAAGCCCTGGCACATCCAGTATGCGGCAGATATTCCGACAAACAGATGCTCGGCAAAGCGGTAAAGTGGGTTGTCGCCATATAGAAACGAATAGATCGAAAGGGTCAGAAACGCCGCGAAAGTGACCAGGAATCCCTGGCGAATATCTATCCAACTGCTGCCGGAAGCGCCCGACTGGGTCTTCAGGATCCAACTAACGACAAACAGCAGGCAAACGATTGCCATGATCAGGCGCATTGCCTTGGTCGAGTTAGCCATTGTTAGACTTCTTCCTGCGCGAGCGGAAATAGGTGACGTTGCCGATGATGATAAACGAGATTATCACGACGTGCGCCATCGTTTGCGGACCCATCATATCGAGAGCCGGGGTCTTGATATTGGCAAACCGGGGGTGACGCTTAATCAGCTCGGCTTCGTACTCAGCAGCACCCTTGGTACCGCCCAGCAATCCGACGAGTTGTTTCGGATAGTATGGGTAAAGCAACGGTGTCGAGACGGCCGCTGCGCCGCCACCGGTCGGGATATTACCTCGATCTCCCGCGAACAGCACCCATTCCTTGACTCCAGGCTTGCCGCCGCCGATTGACAACAACAGATCCATATCTTTCAATGAGTGGACGTCCTTCATCATTGGAATCGAATCAAGAGAAGTACCGTTGACATCGCCGGGATACATTTTGCGGATATCGGTGATGATTACGTTGAGGACGCCTTCGTTACCGGCTTTGTAACCCATATTGACATAGTCGCGGCCATAAACGGCATCCGGAAACTCCTTCTCGATAATGTCGTGAAGTGTGACCTGCAGCAGCGACTGTCCCGTCGCCCAGATCGAGAAAAAGTAAATGCGATGGCCTTTGGCGAAAGCGTGGCGGGCAAAGGAGTTTGCCATCGGCAGAACTTCTGGCGCCATCGCCGGGTCAAAGTCATAGGAAATGACAATCTTGGAACCGGGCGGTAAAGTTTCAATCTTCTCAAAAAGTGTTTTGACGATCGGTGTTGCGACTTCCCCGAATTTCAACTGGAAAAGCACTGCCAAAGCCACGGTAATTCCGACGAATCCAAATACAATGCGCCGGTCAACGTCCTTGCCACGCAACGAGCGGACAAAGATCCAAAGCAGGCCACCGCCGACAACTATGGCAGATACAACAAATCCCACGTTCATTTCTCCTGCCCCAGATATCCGCGTTCGATACCGAGAAGCAGTCGGAGTGACATGGAGATAACGCCAAGGGCGATGCCGATCATAATGGCACGCTGTCCAGCAAGGTTGGGCGAGTTCATGATCCAAATCGCCATATTGGGAATCTGGAAAATCGAAAATGATTCAGGAATCCAGGCGGTCATAACCATGCCGAGCGGTGTGCGGCCAAGGAGAATTACAAATGCCGCCAAAAGCAGAATGGTTGCTTCGGTGTTCTTGGCGCGGAAGGCGCGATATGATGCCGATGCAACGAAAAATGCGAGCAGCGAGTACATAGTCGACTGAAGCGGCGACATGACATAAGTAAACATCAGTTCAAACCAAGATCCCTTGGCGTCGATGGCGCCGCCGATTCCGGCGGGGTTCCCGATCTTGAAAAGACCGACATAGAGCATCATCAGGAAGCCGACCAAGGTAACTACGGAGTAGCCCCAACTGGCGGACTTGCGGGAGACCTTCATAGTGTGGACGCGGATCAGGTTGCCGCCACCAAGGAAGA
>CAZQBX010000042.1:0-29168 GCA_964592145.1 uncultured Ignavibacteria bacterium | reverse complement strand
CGACGCAGATTGGCGGGGCGATCATCGAAACGAGCGGATTCGAGACGTCGTTCTATTGGGCGATTGCGCTTTACCTGGCATCGGCGTTCAGTTACTTCTATTACTTCTCGAAATGCGAAGTACGCAGCGGCGAATCGATTCGCATCGACCATGCGGCGATACGCTAAATCTTATTGTCTGCGCGGCTAAAATCAGTATATATCACATTCATAGCCGTCCCGCATGGGGTGCGGTCAAGCGTCATTTTTTATCACAGGTAAGTGAAGTGAGCACGTTAGAAATCAAGAATCGCATTGCTGAACTGGTGTCGCCGCAAGTGGGAGTGCCCGCTGAAGAAATCGCGGGAATGTTCGAGCTGCCAAAACAGCCGGAACATGGCGACTTGGCGCTGCCATGTTTCCGGTTTGCCAAGCAACTGCGTAAAGCGCCGCCGGTGATAGCGAAAGAAATATTCGAGCAGAATTTTGCGAAGGCACTGCCGACAGGCATTTCGCGGGTCGAGCCGCTGGGCGGTTACATCAACTTCACACTGGACGCCGGTTCAACGCTGGCAAGCGCACTTCAGGCGGTACTTGGCAAAGGGGCGGATTTCGGATCGACGAAGGAAGGCGCCGGCCAGAAGGTGGTGGTGGAGTTCTCATCGGTCAACATTGCCAAACCGTTCGGGGTTGGTCACCTGCGCACCACAATTCTCGGTGCGGCGCTGGCACGAATTTATGCGAAACTCGGTTACGAAACGATTCGGATCAATCATCTCGGCGATTGGGGCACGCAGTTTGGCAACATGATTGCGGCTTATCGCTTGTGGGGACACGAGTATAAGTTCACCGACCACCCGATCATGGATCTCTACCAATTGTACGTGCGCTATCACGCAGCCGCCAAAGAGGATGCTTCACTTGTCGATAGGGGTCGGGAGGAGTTCCGCAAACTCGAGCAAGGCGACAAAGAGAATCACGAATTGTGGCTGCGGTTTATTGAATACAGCATGATTGATTTTCGGCGCGTCTACAAGATGCTCAATGTCGAGTTTGACTACTACACGGGCGAGGCGTTCTATCGCGACAAAATGGACGCGGTCATCAAGCAACTTGAGGATAAGAAACTGCTCAAGCAGAGCGAAGGCGCGACCATCGTGGATCTTGACGAATTCGGGCTACCGCCGTGCCTGATCAAGAAATCGGATGAGTCGACGCTGTATGCGACGCGCGATCTGACGGCGCTGCTGTATCGCAAGGAGCATTTCAAGTTCGACAAGATTCTGTATGTCGTTGGTTCGTCGCAGAAACTGCACTTCCAGCAGTTCTTTAAAGTGGCGGAGTTGATGGGGAACGACTGGGTCAAAAACGCGATTCATGTCGAATTCGGGTGGGTGAAGTTTGGCGATCAGGCAATGTCGACACGCAGCGGGACGCTGGTGTTCCTGGAAGATGTGATTACCCAAGCGACGGCTTTATCCCGCGAGATAATCAGCGCCGAGAATCCGAATGTTACCGAAGTCGACTGGACGGCAGAGCGGGTGGCGGTTGCCGCGCTGATCTTTACGCAACTGCGAGTCCGCCGTAACAAGGATGTTAATTTTATCTGGGAAGAAGCTTTGTCATTCCGGGGTGAGACGGGACCGTACCTGCAATACACGCACGCGCGGTTGACTTCGTTAATACAGAAGTATGGGAAAGTCTTGCCGGAAGCGGATGCCGATTTTGCGCTTCTGGGTGAAGAGGAAAAGAACGTCATCAAGTGGTTTGAGATGTATCCGGAGAGACTTCGTCAGGCGGCGGAGTCCTATGAGACTTCGGGACTGGCGGATTATCTGTTGAATCTGGCAGGCGCGTTCAACAGCTACTGGCAGAGGATTCGGATCATCACTGACGACGCTAAACTGACACAGGCGCGGATGCAGATGGCTTTTGCGGTACGCATAGTGTTGGCGGACGGACTGCGCGTTTTGGGAATCGAACCTTTGGAGAAGATGTAAGATGCTGCTGACGAGACCGAAAGAATACGAACTGGTAATCGATACAACGACCGACTATACGACAGCCTTGACGGCGATTGCGTTGGCATCGTTGAAATCTGTGTCGACGACACTCAACAATATTGAGCGCACGGACCTGTTGACACAGGTAGAACCGGTATTGGCGACGGCAGGGATTGTTCTTGATTGGGCGGAACATTCGGTTGTCGTCCAGCCCGGGCCGCGGCAGCCGTTCGACTATCTCGAACCGGTCACCGACTATGATATGTTCAAGTATCTATTGGTATTGGCGGCGACGCGGCAGGGGAGCCGACTATCGATTGTTGACGAGCTTGACAATACCGTGCAAATGATCGTCCTGGCATTGCGGAGAATGGGCGCAGAAGTTGAGTTTCTAAACGGTGCGCGTCCCCATCTGGTTGTGCAAACCGCAATTAATAAGGAGATCAAGTATCATCTCAAGCGCGAAAGTGCCAAGATTGTCCCGCAGTTGTTGGTCGCCATGGCGGCGCAAGGCGGCGAATCGGAATTGCTCGACTTGTTTGAGGCCAACCGATTTGATTATCTCTTCGACCACTTTATCGGTGGTTTCCAGCGGGAGAATTTGATCAAGGTTGATCCGAGTGATGAGTTGGAGCGTCGTCTAGCTAAGAAGGCGCCCAAGGCGGCGGAATTCAAATCGCGTGTCATAGTCTCGGGCGGAATCAAAAATGAGGTATCGGCGATCAACTTGCGGCCCGATTCGGAATTTGCGGCGTATCTGGCGGCGGCAGTGATCAGTCACGGTAAGGGGAAGCTGGTCTTGAAAAATGTTCATGCCGATGATATCACCTTTACGCCGCTAGCGCAGTTGCGCCGGATGGGCGTGGAGGTGAGTATGGTCAAGGAAGGGAAGACGGCGAATCTGGTCATTGCACATTCGCACGTGAAATCACGTTCGGTGAGTTACGATCAACTGCACGACTACCCGGACGCTGTTGGCGCAATCGCATTGGCTAATTCGCGAACCGGCGGGACGGCGGTAATTCGCTCTTCGCCCTTCAATACGGATCGGGAAGAGGCACGCCGCAAGAGTATTTGCAGTGTGATTCGCAATCTTGGCGTCAAGGTAGCGGAGATCGGCGACGGCGTGGTACTTGAAGGCCGTGAGCAGTTAGCGCCCGAGGCAATAACGACGAATGACGATCCGGTTTGCTCGCTGATGGCAGCGGCAGCTGCGCTGGGGACTGTGGCGAGGCTCGAAGTCGATGATTTGTCTTCCGCCCATTCGCGCTGGGGTGCAAATTTCGATCGCGTCGTTGAGTTGATCACTTCCAAAGCTTGAGGATATACAGCGCCTCGCAGGTTCCATGACAGACAAGATAATCAATATCACCGAGGGTTCAATTCCACGTCAGGTGATTCGGCTTGCCTGGCCGGCAGTGAGCGCGATGTTTTTCCGGACAGCGCTCACGATTGTCAACGCGGTTTGGGTGGGGCGTCTCGGCTCCAATGAGATGGCGGCGGTGATCAGCTCGATGTTCGTGATCTGGATTCTGTTCAGCTTGTACGATATCGTGTGGACGGGAGCGGTTGCAGTTGTGTCGCGTTTTTATGGTGCGCGACAATTCGAGACGGTCTCGCATGCGGCGCGGCAGGCGATTATTACCGGTATAGCGGCAGCAATTCCGATCTCGATTCTCGGATGTGTATTTGCGAGCGACATGTTCAGCATCATGCACACAGATGATGTTGTCACAGAATTGGGGACGTCTTATCTCCAGATACTTTTTGGCGCGTCGGTCTTGATGATGCTGCCAGAATTGTTCGCATCGATATTTCGAGCGACCGGTGACACCAAAACGCCGCTGATGATTTCGACGGTTGGTACGTTCCTGAATATCGTTTTAGACCCGCTATTCATCTTCGGCATCGGTCCTTTCCCGGAACTGGGAGTTGCCGGAGCTGCTGTGGCAACGGTGATTTCCTATGTCGTTGGCTTTGTGCTGTATATTGTGTTGATCCGCAATGGCCGGTTGACGTTCAAATTCAATTTCTCTCGAGCGGTGAGACCGGACGGCAAGATGATCGGGGAATTGATCAAGATCGGATCACCTCTAGCGGCGGCGGGTGTGACGTTTTCGGTTGTCTACTTATTCATGAATCGGATCACGGCCAGCTTCGGCACGGAGGCGATAGCGGCGCTCGGGATCGGGAACCGCTGCGAGTCGATTTCATATCTTACCTGCTTCGGGTTTTCGCTTGCCGTGTCGACTTTGGTGGGTCAGAATCTCGGCGCCGGTAAACCGGAGCGCGCGGCGAAGTCGGTTTGGTACGCATTGTTGTTTACGGGAATCTCGACAGGGATGATATCACTGGCATTTCTGACGATTCCGCACGTGATCGCCTCTGGATTCATCAATGATCCGAAGGTGATTGTCATCGCCTCGGATTATCTGATGATACTGGCATTGTCGCAGACTTTTATGGCAATTGAAATTGTGATGGAGGGCGCGTTCACCGGCGCCGGCAACACTGTTCCGGCGATGACAGTCTCCCTGGTCGGCTCGATTGCCCGTTTCCCGTTGGCGTTGTATATTTGCCACGATCTCGGCGTCGGGGTCAATGGGGTCTGGTGGTCGATCACGCTGACGACAATTGTAAAAGGTATCGCATTGTTGATTTGGTTTGGCCGCGGGAAGTGGAAGACCAAGCAGTTGCACGTCGAGGCGAAGCCGCAAATCGTACAACAGGGCTGACGCTTGGTGGTGTAGTTTGATATGAAACGAGTCGCTTACATCACGCATTCGGATTGTTTGTTGCACACCTGCGATGGCCACCCGGAGAATGCAGGGCGATTGGCGGCGCTGGACAGGCTGATCTATTCTTCAGGGCTGATCAAAAATATCACTGAACTTGAACCGCGCCCGGCCACGGTCGAAGAAATTGAACTTAACCACGATCACGACTATGTAAAATCGATTTTGCGTTTGAAGCCGGATGGTTTGCGGCTGCTTGATGCTGATACCTATATCAATCGGGATTCAGCCAGAGCGGCGATGTTGGCTTATGGAGCCGGAGTTCAGGCTGTGGAGCTGGTGACCAGAGGCGATTTTGATCGCGCATTCTGTGCAGTGCGTCCTCCGGGTCACCATGCATTGCCTGACCGTTCAATGGGATTCTGCTTGTTCAACAACATTGCCGGGGCGGCACGGTATGCGCGGGCACACTGCGGAATACGAAGAGCAGCGATAATTGACTTTGATGTGCATCACGGCAATGGGACACAAGACTCATTCTATGACGATGCATCCGTGCACTTCACGAGCATGCATCAGTGGCCGTTTTATCCCGGATCGGGAGGAGCGCACGAGCGGGGGAATGGTGATGGTGAGGGTTTTACTCTTAACATTCCCCTCGAGGCCGGCACCAATGGAAGAGCCGCATTGGCTCGCCTGCAGCCGGCTTTTGAGAAGGCGATGGATAGCTTCAAGCCGGAGCTGATATTGGTATCGGCGGGATTTGATGCACATCGCGACGATCCGCTGGCGTCGCTGCAATTCGAAGATGAAGACTTCTACCAGATAACGAACATGATTTGTGCGGTGGCGAATAAACATTGCGCCGGAAGAATTGTCTCGTTTCTTGAGGGTGGATATGATCTTGACGCGCTGGCACGCTCGGTGTGCGAGCATTTGAAAGGACTGCTGGATGAGTAAGAAATATTGCCGAATCACTGTTGACGGCAAGCCGACATGGGGTTTGGTCGAGGGGGAGAATATTGCTGTCATAGATGGTGATCTATTTTCGAACTTCACGGTGACGAAGCGTTGTATTCCGTTAGCGGGGGCACGATTGTTAGCTCCCGTGACTCCGACCAAGATTGTCTGTGTGGGGCTGAATTACGCTGACCATGTCAAAGAGAGCCAGTCGGCGAATGCGATACCGGAAGAGCCGGTCACGTTCATGAAGCCGCTGACAGCCTTGATCGGGCCGGAGGATACAATTCGCATGCCTGGGGCGAGTAAACGTGTCGATTATGAGGGTGAAATCGGTGTCGTCATTGGCAAGACTTGCCGAAAACTTTCGCCGGACCAGATCCGAGCGAATATCTTCGGCGTCACTTGCGTTAATGATGTTACTGCGCGCGACCTGCAAAAGAAGGATGTTCAATGGACACGCGGAAAGGGGTTTGACTCTTTCTGCCCGGTAGGTCCTTATCTGGTGACGGATCTGGATTATCTTGCACTCGATGTGGAGTCGCGCCTCAATGGTGAGACGCGACAATCTTCAAACAGCAAGCACATGATATTTGCAATTCCGCAATTGATCTCGTTCATGAACCATGTCATGACGCTGAATCCGGGTGATCTGATTGTCACAGGTACACCGGAGGGTGTGGGACCGATGGCGGATGGCGACACCGTAGAGGTTGAGGTTGCGGGAATCGGGATATTGCGGAACTACGCGAAGCTCGATTCGTAACACCTTCGTTGTCACTTCATACGCAATTGGCTAGTGCCTGCAGAGACGGCGATGGAATCTGAAACCTTGCGAATTCGCCAAAAGAGACATTTACTGGTTCCTGTGAAACATGCCTGTTTTGTCATTGCTGCCCTCTTGGTCCTAAACGGATTTTCGGATGCCAGGGCCGGACGCATTCGTTTTGAAGGCTCTGATTCGCTTAAATCCACACTCACTCCAACCGGCACGGAAATCGAGTTCATCGGTAATGTTCGTTTTGTAAAGGATTCGAGCGATCTTTCCTCCGATTACGCAATTCTCTACGAGGCGAAGCAGTTCGTTCGACTCCTCGGGAATGTTCGGATAAGGCAGCCGCAACAAACGCTGGCCGCGGATAGTGTGCATTTCGACCAAAAAACGGAAGTCACAAAGGCGTGGGGGCAGGTGGTGGTCGAAGACCAGACCCGGCACGTTCGCGTTTCCGGATCCCAGGGGATATTCCGCGAACGTGACGAAGCGATGTTCATGACCGGTGGTCCGGAACTGATCGTGGACTATGACCTGCAGCGCATTCCGACCATTATCAATGCCGATACAATTCAGTTCTTCGCCCAGAGTGATCAGGTGATTGCGATAAGCAAGGTGAAGATCAAGCAGGGAAGTCTTAACGCGGAATCCGATTCGGCTGAAGTCGGGTCCAGTGGCGAAGAGATCGCTCTATTCGGCAATGTTCGCGCTTCGCAACACAATTCGGAATTGACCGGGAAGCAGATGAATGTCAAGTCGCAGGAGAAGAATCTTGAGAAGATCGAGGTTTACGGAGGCGGCGAGGCAGTTTTTCGGCAGCTGGCACAGACAAGTTTTGAGAACGATTCGCTGATCTACAACGAGAGCAGGCTGACGGCTGATCGGATAGATTTCTTCTTCGACAATGACTTGCTTCATCTGATCAAAGCGCAGGGGAACAGCTGGACTTATTACACACCGGCGCCGGAAGACACAACCAGCAACGGTACGAATGTCGCTTCGGGCGATTCGACAACGCTGTTGTTCATCAATTCGGAGTTGTCGGAGGTCAAGGTAGTGACCTCGGCTGAAGGGACATACATGAACCCGGTTGGATTTGACTCGACCGGGACCGTGGCGATCATTGACACGATTGCTTATAAGGCGGACCGGATTCATTTCAAAATTGCCGAGCGGCTAATCCGACTTGAACAAACCGCACAGGTAAAACAGCAGACGATTACGCTGGACGCGCACAAGATTGACTATGATCTCAATACGAAGATCGTTTATGCATACGCCGAACCCGATACGGTTCCCGGCAAATTCCGACCATTGACGCTGACCGACCGCGCGGAAGCGATCACTGGTGAGGAACTCGTCTACAACCTCAATGATCGGCGAGGGAAGATCAAAAAGAGCCGCACCAAGCTGGAACAAGCTTACTATTCAAGCAATGTTCTGCGCAAGGAAGAAGAGGACGAGCTGCTGGTCAAAGATGGGACCTATACGACCTGCGAAAACGACAATCCGCATTTCCATTTCGAGTCGTCCAACATGAAACTGGTGACTAACGACAAAGTCTTTGCCCGGCCGGTGGTGCTCTATATCGAGTCGTTACCGGTATTGGCCCTGCCGTACTTTGTGTTTTCGATCAAGAAGGAACGGCATTCGGGATTTTTGCCGCTGCAATTCGGTAATTTCGAGCGTGGGTCGCGTTTCGTAAACAATGTCGGTTACTATTGGGCGGCCAGCGACTACTGGGACCTGAAGACTTCGATGGACATATCTGATATTGGACTAAAATTCAATTCCGGGGTGCGCTATGCGCTGCGATATAAGCTGGCCGGATCGGTATCGGCTTCGTATGCGCGAGAGACCGTATATTCGGGGATTAGCCGCGGACGGCGCACGCGCGGGCAACTGACATTTTCACACAGCCACACGATAGATCCGACGTTGACCATGTCGGGCAGCGGCACTTTCGTTTCCGACAAGAGCTACTTCACAGACTTTTCAACTGACTTGAGTGAACGGCTTGACCGGCAACTGCGGTCGCAGTTCAGCATCTCCAAGCGCTGGGAGTCGGCTTCGTTTACAGCGGCTGTGGACCAGACAAAGGACCTGGACAACAATGCACATTCAGAGCGACTGCCGTCGCTGCGTTTCTCCCGGCCCCAGAGGCCGATGTTCGGGACACCGGTTAAAGCGCTCGACAAACGTTGGTACCACGACATCTACGTATCATATGACAACTCGCTGGTCAATTCGCAAAGCAAGTCGGTGCGGAGCAGCGGCGCCGCGACACGTAAGAAATTCGCGACTTTCGACCAGAATCTGCGCTTCAATGCGCCACTGAAGGCCGGCGGGATCTTTACGGTGTCGCCATCAGTGTCCTTTCGGGATAACTGGTACTACCTGCCCCACTCCGATCAGGCGGATAGCTTGGATCTGAAGACGGAATCGCTGCACAGCCGCCAGACCTGGAATGCGGCGATTGGACTGTCGACGAATCTTTACGGCACGGTGACACCGAACGTATTTGCCGTCACCGGACTTCGCCACGTGATAACGCCATCGGCGAGTTTCAACTATCAACCGGAAATCAACCGCAACAAGCAATATGCGGCGTTTACCGGATTCGGCAGTTCGGGTGGAAAGTCGAAGAATGTCAGCTTCCGCTTGGCGAACCAGTTTCAGATGAAGTACCTGAAGGACGAGAAGGAGCAGAAGGTGACTTTTCTGAACTACGATGTTTCGGCGAGCTATGATTTCGTGCGCGACGAGCGCCGCTGGTCGGATGTCAGTTCAAGTTTGCGCGCTCCAACAGTGAAGAACTTGACACTTCAGGTAACGATGACACACGATTTGTACAATCCGGCGACGGGCGAACTGCGCTGGTGGAGCCCATACCTGAAGAGTATCAGCATCAATACCGGATATAGCGGATCGTTTAGTATTCCCGTAGGGAAGTACTCGGAACAGCTTGATGTAGAAACGGGCAAAAGTATCAGCAGCCGACTGGTGCAATACTCGATTTCACAGCGTTACACGGAAACACGCACGCTGACGCGGACAACGATTTCCAACTGGGTCGATTTTGCCGCGCAGTTCTCGATTACGAAGAACTGGAAAATCAGCTATCGGCAAAACTACAATGTGCGCGAGCGGGAAAGCACGGAAAAGGTGGTGGAGTTGCACCGCGACCTGCATTGTTGGGAGGGATCGTTCACCTGGATTCCCGACGGATCGCGGCAAGGATACTACTTCAAACTAAGCGTCAAGCAGCTACCGGATATCAAGTTCGAGAAGTCGGAGAGCGGTATTCGCGATGCGCTGTTTGGCGGGATTTCGGCGTTCCAGGAGTAGGGTAAAACGGGGCTGACACACGAAAAACCTTGATTTTATTGTTGTTGACCTATTCTGGAAGCAGCCCTAAATTCGCTGTATGGGTGTAAAGTCCTACTTCCAGGAAGGTTCCCGCAAGGAAATACTCGGCTTCATGATCATCGTGTTCGCCGTGTTTGTCTTCATTTCATTGGCGAGCCATGACAAGACCGATATCACCAAATTTGAGCGCCAGGTGGTTGAAGAGAGCCCCGATTACCTTATCAGCGAGGGGGACTATCTCAACGAGGAAGAGTATCTGAATGAAAATGAGCCTGCGGCAGCTGCTGAAGAAGACCGCAGCCTCACATTTTCGGAGCTTCTGGATGTCCATGTTGAGAATGAAGCGGGGCTGGTCGGGGCAGCAGTCTCCGAGTATGTGTTGCACGTGTTGGGGCGAAGCTCATTCATCTTAACTCTGGTTCTGATGGTCATTGGCTGGAGGCTGTTATTCCAGTATGAAAACAACTGGCTGCGCAACAAGCTGCTCGAAGTGTTTCTCTTTGTGTTTGTTCTGGGGACGATCTTCAGCTTGTTTGATCTGGATAATCCGGCAATCAGTTCGACCTTAACCGAGAGTTTGGCGGGCAGTATTGGCTGGACACTGGCAAAGGTGTCGCGGTCGCTATTTGCGGTGGCGGGCGGGTTTGCGATTCTGGGTGCCGCGGCAATCTTCCTGTTGTTCACGATCATTCCCTTCCGACCGGGGACGATTCGCAAGGGGATCGACACAAGCGTTGCTGTGGCGGGCCGGTCATCAAAAACTGCGGCGGTGCATTTGCGCGAGCAGTCACGGAGCTGGTGGCCAAGCCTGAAGGCATTATTCCATCGCGAGCCTAAGGAGATGGTTGAAGAGAAGGAAGAGGACAAACCGACCAAACCAAGTTCTGTACCAACCGAAATGGACTTCGATGATCAGCTTCAACAGGCGGAATCTAAGATTGTCAAAGCGCAGCGCAAAGAGCCGGAGCAGTTGCCGCTTTCACTTGATGACGTTCAGGAAAAGCGCGGCAAGCTGCGTTTTTCGAACAAGGCTTCAAGGGTCACCAAGGATGGTTATACATTTCCTGCGCTTGACATTCTGCAAGTGCCACCCACGAATGAACCGACGGTATCGGCAGCTGATTTAGAGGAGACTGCCGCCGCGTTGTTATCGACTTTGAATACTTTTGATGTAGAGGTGATTCCGGGGAGTCTGGAGAAATATCCGGGACCGATCATCACTCGCTTCGAATTCAAGCCGGCGCCGGGCATCAAGATCAATCAGATTGTCAATCTCGCAGATGATTTGGCATTGGCGCTGAAGGCATCCCGCATTCGCATTATTGCACCGGTACCGGGCAAGTCTGCGGTCGGAGTGGAAATACCCAATCGCAAAGCACAGAAAGTGTATATTCGCGAGATTTTGCAGTCGGATGCATATCAGCGCGGTAAATACAAACTTCCATTGGCGCTGGGAAAGACAACGATGGGGCAGCCGTTCGTTGTCGATTTAGCCAGAATGCCGCATTTGCTGATTGCCGGTTCTACCGGATCTGGCAAGTCGGTATGTCTAAATACGGTGATTACGAGTTTGATCTACAAGCATACACCGAAGACGCTGCGCTTTATCTTTATCGATCCAAAGATTCTTGAGTTGTCAGTATACGGCGAGATTCCATTTCTGGCGCGACCGGTGGTAACAAAACCGAAGATGGCGGAGTCGGTGCTGGCCGGTGCCGTCAACGAAATGGAAGAACGTTATAAAAGACTGGCGACGCAGTCGGTGCGTTCGCTTGATGATTACAATGCCAAAGTGCCGGAAGCAGAAAGATTGCCATATCTGTTGATCGTCGTTGACGAACTGGCAGATATGATGATGTCGGGATCCGCCGCCAAAATCGAACTGCTGATTACGCGACTGGCGCAGATGGCGCGTGCGGTGGGAATCCACTTGATTCTGGCGACGCAGAGACCGTCAGTGGATGTGATTACGGGTCTGATCAAGGCAAATTTCTCGTCGCGAATTGCGTTCCAGGTTGCTTCCAAAGTTGATAGCCGGACCATCCTTGATGCAAACGGCGCGGAAAAGCTCCTCGGGCAGGGCGATATGTTGCTGCTGCTGGCGGGCGAGCCGGAGCCATTGCGCATCCATGGCGCATACGTTTCCTCGCAAGAGACTGAATCATTGGTTGGATTCTTCAAGGAGACCGCACCGGAGATTCAGCCGATGCAGGCATTCTCGGAAGAAAATGAGAAGGCGCTGGTCGAAAGAAACAATCATGATGTACTTTTGCCGGAAGCGACCGAACTGGTGATTCGCCACAAACAGGGTTCGGTGTCGCTACTACAGCGGCGATTGGGGATTGGGTATCAGCGGGCAGCGCGAATAATGGATCAGCTTGAGGCGACAGGGATTGTCGGGCCTTACGATGGTTCCAAGGCACGTGAAGTACTGGTGGATAAGTCATATCTCGACCAGATGAAAAAAGATAAACCGTCAGCTTAAATCGATAGTATAAGTCAATATGATTCTAAGAATTACATTCATGAGCCTCATTGTGACCGGTGCGATTTTCGGCACGACAGCTTTGCAGGTGGTTGAGAAAACGGAAGCGATATATTCGAAGAACAAGACTTTCACCGTCAAATTCTCGCAGACAGTGTCTGCCGGCGATTTCTTCGACGATGACAAGACTTCCGGGAAGATGTTGTTGTCGTATCCGGACAAGTTCCGTGTCGAGACGCCGGAGCAAACTTTGGCCTCGGATGGTGATTCCCTGTGGACGTACTCTGTTGAGAATAAACAGGTTACGATAGAGTCAATGATCGGACTGGAGGACGTCGTAACACCAGCAGACTATCTTTTCCGGTTTAAGGAGCATTACGACCTGGAATACGATTCGACGGAGACGATTGCCAAGCGGGTGTGCCATCAGTTGTCACTCAAGTCGAAGGATGACAATCAGTACGTGAGATCAATGAAAGTATTTATTGATACAGAGAGCTCGCTGGTCAGAAGAGTAATCTATCGTGATCTTAATGACAATAAGATCACTCTAGACTTTTCGGATTGGAAGCTGGGTGAGCAAATTGAGCCGTCGGAATTTCGGTTCAAGACACCATCCGGAGTTGAGGAGGTCCGTGTCCCTTGAGCGATAACGTTAAGAAGACGGTGTTTTTCAAAGGGCTGGGCTGTCCTAAGAATGAGGTCGATGGTGACGTCATCCTTGGCTATTTGAAGCAGCGCGGCATTGAGATGTCGGATACGGCGGAAGAGGCCGATTACCTGCTTGTCAACACCTGTGCGTTCATTCAGTCTGCCAAAGAAGAGTCGATTGAAGAGATTCTCAAGCTTGCGGCAGTAAAGAACTCAAATGGGAAGAAGCAGCGCCTGCTGGTGTCCGGCTGTCTGTCCCAGCGATACCCAAATGAACTGCTGACACAGATCGGCGAGATCGACGGCATGATCGGAATCGACGAGTACGACAAAATTGGCACGTTGCTCGACACCGATTCGGCTTACATCACGCGTCCGCCCAGTCTCTACAAGGAAGCTCACGCCGTTCAGATACTGCGGGAACGGCCGTTTGCATATTTGAAGATTGCCGACGGTTGCGACTGCCGTTGTTCTTATTGTGCAATTCCGATGATGCGGGGGAATTTCCGGTCGCGCAAGCTGGCGGCGATTTCATCCGATGTAGACAGACTGCTGGAACACGGCGTCGTTGAATTCGATTTGATTGCGCAGGATGTCGCATATTATGGTCTTGATCTCGGCAAGGGTCCATTGGATTTGCTTAAGATGCTCGAGGACAAGCCGGGGGATTTCTGGGTCCGGCCGTTTTATCTTCATCCCAAGCACATGAGCAACGAAATACTGGATTTCTTTGCGTCGTCAAGAAAATACTGCGGGTATCTTGAGAGTCCGATTCAACATATATCATCCGCACAACTGAAGCGGATGAATCGCGGCTATGATCGCAGCCACATTTATGACATGATCGAGCGGTTGCGTGCGAAATTGCCGGACACGGTATGGCGGACGACTTTCATCGTCGGTTTTCCAGGAGAAACGCAGAAGGATTTCGACGAACTTTGCACCTTCGTTGCAGAGCAGAAAATACACCGGGCCGGAGTATTTGGTTACAGTCATGAAGAGGGAACGGCATCGTTTCGTTATAAGAACGTGCATACGCAGGCAACGATTGCCGCACGGCAGGAAGAGCTGACGCGCATCATCAATGAGAATGCCGACGAATTTAACTCAACTCTGATCGGCAAGCAGATGCGGATGATTGTCGAGGAATTCGACAGTGAGGCGCTCGCTGTGACAGGGAGGCTTTTCTGCGATGCGCCGGAGATTGACTTTACTATCCGCGTGCCGTGCGGAAAAGCACAGCCACTCGGATTTCATCAGGTTCGCATCGTCGACACCAGCCCCGAGGGATTTGTCGGCGAATTCGTTCCCATTGCAGCCAGTGGAGGTCGAACATGAGCTTTGAGCGAAAGTTAGGCGTAATGTTGTCGCGGCCGATTGCTTATTTGTTCTTCATGATTTATCTGATTCAATCTTCCGTGCTCATCTACTTTGTATATCAGTACTACGACAATCAGCAAACGATCTTCTACCAGCAGAAAACCATCTCCGAGCTTGAGGAGAAACTCAAGGTGCTGGACATTATCAATGATTTCCAGGTGGGATTTGACCAAAAAGAGGTTGGCGCGCTGGCAAACGTCATACATGAAGAGAGCAAGAAGTACGGCTATGATCCGAGGCTGCTTCTGGCAGTGATTCTCACGGAAAGTTCGATGCGCAAGGGGCAAGTTTCTGATTCCGGCGCACACGGGCTAATGCAGATGCGTCCGTTTGTCGCCAAGGGAGTGGCGATGCGAAACGGATTGGAATACACCGGTGAACTTTCGCTTTTTGATCCGGCGTATAGTGTCCAACTCGGTAGTTTGTATCTTTTTGAGTTGATACTCAAATTTGGGGATGTCAAGAAGGCTCTGGTTGCTTATAATGTCGGCGAAACAAGACTTCGCAACCGACTCGTTACCGGGGAGAAATTGCCGCAGCAGTATCTTCGCAAGGTAATGGAGCGATATAAAGAGCTGTGTGAAAAATATCCTCATGGTTAGACCCGCGTTACTGATCTTCCTGACAACAATGTTCTCTGCCGCCGGTAGCTTGTTTGCTGTGCCGGCGAATCACGACTTTGTGGCGGCGGGTATCGATAGTTTGGCTGTCATTTCGGTTAAAGACCTCAATTCGGTCGATTTTCCCAGTATAATTGTATTACCTGTAGATGGACGAATTGGCGAGGCACTGCGAGGTCGATTGGCAGCCAACCTGGTGAAGAAGGGAATCTCGGCGTTCCTTACGCAGGGAGAGGGCGACAAGCAGGGGAGATTTCTATTGCAGAGTTCTATCAACGATTATAGCCTTCGTTACGTCGGAACCGGAGGCGGCGTGTTTCGCCAAGGAAAAGTCATTCGCGAGTTTGCAATTTTATCGCAGTCGCGATTGCTCGAAGGTGACGGCAGATTCGTCAAGACGATGGAAGCCAAATCGCTGGTCGTCAGTGATACGCTGACCTTCGATCAAGCGCGCCGGGTTCGGGGCGAAGACACTTTTTATGCTCCGGCACTTCCGCCAACGACTTTTCAAAGGTTGATCGAGCCGGGAATCATTGCAGGTATTACTGGAGTTCTTGTATATTTATTTTTTGCATCGCGGTAGCCGCTAAGTGAGGAAGTGGATGAAGAGAATATTTTGTCTGATATTGACCATTGTTACGGCAGCGCT
This sequence comes from uncultured Ignavibacteria bacterium, assembly GCA_964592145.1. Lineage (GTDB taxonomy): Bacteria > Zixibacteria > MSB-5A5 > CAIYYT01 > CAIYYT01 > JADJGC01. The sequence continues at coordinate 13,566 of CAZQBX010000042.1, read as the reverse complement.
GATCGCCGGGTGTGCCGCAAAGAATTCGACCTCGACCATTGATCCGAGACCGGCATTTGAGGAAGCGAAGAAGAATGTTGAGGAGGGCAAATTTACGCAAGCGCAGAACCTGCTGCAGAGAATCGTATTCAGCAGTCCCGGTTTGAGCTATATCGACAGCGTACAATACTACTTTGCCATGACGTATTACGGGAATGCCGATTATCATCTGGGCGTGGCCGAATTTCGCAGGTTGATTTCCAGTTTCCCGCGTAGCGAACTGGTCGATGATGCGCAATTCATGGTTGCGAAGTCATATTTCGATGCCGCACCCAAGAATGTTGGACTTGACCAAACGGATACCGAAGCGGCAATTCGCGAATTCGAGGCCTTCATTCAGGATTATCCAAACTCCGACCGGCGGACGGAAGGCGAGTTAATGCTATCGCGCGCGATCGAACGGATGGTGGAGAAACAGTTTCGGGCGGCGCGACAGTATTTCAAAATGGGCAATCGTGTTTCGGCGCGCATCTATTTTGAGAGCCTGATTACCGAGTATCCCGAGTCGGGTTACACTCCCGAAGCGCTCTATTATTTGGCGCAATTGGATGGGAAGGAAGCCAAGTACATTGACGCCCGGGACAAACTGAACAACCTGGTGGCGACCTTCCCGAATTCGACCTTTGCACCCAAGGCCGCAAAACTGAAGGCGAAGATGGATGCCAAGATTGCCGAGGCGGCCAAAGACTCGGCGGCGGCTGCACAACTTAGCGGTTCAAAAGGTGAGTGAGAGTTTCGGAGTACTCGGGGGCGCCTTTGATCCGGTCCATCTCGGACACCTGACGATCGCACAGAGTGCGCTTGAACAATTTGATCTCGACAAGATTCTTTTCGTGCCGACATTTGTCCCTCCCGGCTCCCATAAAGTCATTCACACTTCATTTGAACACCGCTGTTCGATGATCAAGCTGGCAATTTCGGATCAGGCCAAATGCGAGTTATCGCGCATCGAAGCCGAGCTTGAGCCGCCAACCTACACCGTCAAGATGTTGGAGAAGCTGAAGCAACAAAATCCGGAAGCCAGTTTCACGATGCTGATGGGCGCGGACAGTCTGGCGCAGATCGAATCGTGGTATCAGCCGGACCGGATCTTCAAGCTCGCCAAGGTTGCGGTTGCAGGTCGATCGGGGCACACGCATCAGAGCCAGTATCCTTTCGTCCGGCTGGACATGCCGGAGATCAATGTTTCTGCTACGGAACTCCGCAACAGCATTCGTGCCGGACGCTCGGTGCGTTTTCTTGTGCCGGACGCCGTGATCGCATATATTGAGTCGCATCGGCTCTATAGCGAGGATTAATGACAACCAACAGACTTTTTTTAATCGACGGCTCGGCGCTGGCGTATCGGTCATATTTCGCCTTCGCCGCCAATCCCCTGCGCACCAAGCGCGGCGAACCTACCTCGGTGGTGTTTGGCTTTGCAGCAACGCTGATGCGCATTCTCACCAAGGAGAAGCCGTCGCATCTTGCTGTCATACAGGACACCAAAGAACCAAGCTTCCGCAAGGACCTCTACGAAGATTACAAAGCCAATCGGACGGCGATGCCGGACGAGATGGTGGAACAATTGCCGCGGTTGGATCATTTGCTGGCGACGATGCGAGTGGCGCATCTGCGGCAACCGGGCTATGAGGCCGATGATATTATTGCGACGCTGACCCGGGAAGCAGAGGAAGCCGGCTGGGAAGTCGTTATCGTGACCAGCGACAAAGACCTGATGCAGTTGGTCAATGAGAAGACGAGGATCTGGAATTTGAAGAAGCTCTCGGAGGAGGGCGAGTGGTACGACAGGGAAGCGGTTCGGGAGAAGATGGGAGTGTATCCGGAGCGTATCGTCGATTTGTTGGCGCTGATGGGAGACACCTCGGATAACGTGCCCGGGGTTGAGGGTGTTGGTCCCAAGACAGCGGTGAAACTGCTCGAGGAATACGGATCGTTTGAAGCAGTTCTGGCCAATGCAGAAAAGATTACCAAACCGAAACTGCGCGAATCGCTGATAGCTTTCCGAGACAGAGCAGAGTTAACAAAGAAGCTCGTGACACTTGACTATCATGTCGATGTGGAGCACGACCTGAAGAACCTCACTGTACCGGCGCTGGACACCGCGCAGTTGCGAGGTCTGTTTCTCGAACTTGAATTCACTTCGCTGTTGAGGTCCCTGGGGCAGTCGTCCTTATTCACCGAAGAAACGCAGCCGGAAGAGCAGGCTGTGCAGTCGAAGCAGAACTATCGCACCATCGACAATGAAGCCGATTTGAAAGCACTGGTGAAACGGATTCGTGAAGCGGGCGTATTTGCATTTGACACAGAGACAACGGGACTCGACTGGCTAACCTGCAAGCTGGTGGGTATCTCAATTGCAGTGGCCGAAGGCGAGGCGTATTACATTCCGCTGGCGCATGCCGAAGGTAAGAATCTGGATCCCGCCAAGTGCCACAAGTTGCTGAATCCGGTATTGTCAGATTCGAAGTTGACGCGCGTTGCCCAGAATTTCAAGTTTGATTACCACATTCTCACGCAAGCGGGATATGAGATTTCGTCTTTTGACTATGATCCGATGCTGGCAAGTTATGTCGCCGACCCGGCGGGACAGCATGGACTTGACGCCCTGGTGATGAAGCATTGTGATTACCGGATGCAACCGATATCTGAATTGATCGGAACAGGGAAGAAGCAGACAACTTTTGACCAGGTACCAATCGATAAGGCAACATTCTACTCCGCTGAAGACGCCGATTTTACACTGCGACTGATGCACAAGCTCAAACCACTGGTGGCGAAGATCGGCGCAGAGAAACTTCTGCACGAAATTGAACTGCCATTGTGCAAGGTGCTTGCCACAGTAGAAGCGAACGGAGTCAGAATCGACACGGATTTCTTGAACAAGATGTCGAACGAAATTGCAGCGGAGTTGGAGAAGATCACTTTTGATATTTACACGCTTGCGGGCAAGGAATTCAATATCAACTCGACGGCGCAATTGTCGGACATTCTGTTCAACCAGTTGAAATTGACGCCGATGCGGAAGACGGCAAAGAAAACTGGGTTCTCCACCGATGTGAATGTATTGACTGAACTTGCCAAGGTGCATGATCTGCCACGACGGATCCTCGACTACCGCAAGCTGCAGAAACTCAAGTCGACATACGTGGATGCGCTGCCGGTCTTGGTAAGTCCGGCGACGGGGCGAGTGCATACTTCTTACAATCAGGCGGTTGCGGCGACGGGAAGGTTGTCCTCGACGGACCCGAATTTGCAGAACATTCCGATCAAGACTGAAGAGGGAAGCCAGATTCGCAAGGCTTTTGTGCCGGCGGATTCTTCGCGCAAGATTCTGACGGCGGACTATTCGCAGATAGAGCTGCGCGTGCTGGCGCATTTTGCGGATGAGGCGCCGCTGATCAAGTCGTTTCAGAATCTGGAAGATATTCACTCGCGGACGGCATCGGAGGTCTACGGTGTTGATCTGAAAGACGTCACACCGCAAATGCGGCGGATGGCTAAGACGGCCAATTTTGCGGTTATCTACGGAGTGACAGCATTCGGGTTGTCACAGCAGTCAGACATGACTGTCGCCGAAGCGAAGGAGTTTATCGACATCTACTTTTCGCGCTATCCGATGATACGCAAGTTCATTGACGATACCATTGCACGGGCACGAGCCGAACGATATGTAACGACATTATTCGGTCGCCGGCGTTACTTCCCGGAGATCAATTCGTCGAATGTTTCGCTGCGGCAGTTTGCCGAGCGCACAGCGGTGAACACGATTATTCAAGGAACTGCAGCTGACATGATCAAGATCGCGATGATCGAGATTGACCGCAAGATGAAAGGCATGAAGTCGCAGATGATCATGCAGGTGCACGACGAATTAGTTTTCGATGTTCATGAGAGCGAAATCGACAAGATGAAGGCGCTCGTCCGAGACCGGATGGAGAACTGCGTTAAGTTGAAGGTGCCGATCACAGTTGAGATGGGTGTCGGCGACAATTGGTTGGAGAGTAAGTAAGTTCCACCTATGGCAAAGAAAAAATCCCGTAAACAACAAGCCGCGCGGCACGCACAACGGCCGCAAGGTTTTAACTTTGGCCGTTTTTACAGACACAACAAGAGCCAGATACACAAGGTACTGATCTATGCGATTTTGACGGTAGTCGGGATTTCAGTCATCGTAGGCGGCTATTCGTTGATTGTCAATCGCGGAGCGACACTTACCAAGGAAGAGTACGTTGTCCTGGCGCGGCAGCACATGTATCAAGGCGAGTATGACCGGGCAGTGCTGAATTATCATAAAGCGATTAATGCCGATCCCGACGACAAGATGATCCAACGCGAGCATTTTTTGGCACGGTCGCGCGACAACATGTCGCGGGGTAGTTCGGTTGAATTGTTTCATGCGGCGGCGCAGCAGCTCTTGACAGAATTTCCGAATTCCCTGATCGGCAAGATCAATGTGGCACAGGCACTGGAAATGCGGGGAGATGTTGCCGGTATGCACACGTTGGCGACTGCAGCGCGAACGGACGCGCTAGCGGCGGGAGACACGACCGCGCTTCTTGCAGCCGACTTGATTCTGGCGACATACTATCGCACCGAAGAAATGCAGGATTCGGCGTATCTGATCGGCAACGAGGCGTTGGCAGCGGCGGAGGCGATCGATGATACGTTTCACGTCGCCTTGGTACGGGCCGGATTGGGTTTTGCGGCGATCCGTCTTGACAGTCTGGCATTAGCACGAAATGTGTTCGAGGATTTGTTGAAGTATGATGGTGAAGCAGCGGCGAGTTTTCACGATGTCGCAAATTCCGGTTTGGCGGATTTTTATCATCGATTGCGGATGAATGATTCGGCGCGAGTCGTTCTTGGGCGACTGCGACACATTATCGAGAGCGGCGCTGCCGACGGTACGACGGCCTATACGCTGCATGTTCTTGGAAAGGTCTTGCGCGATTCAGGGCAGCTTGACTCAGCAGTGACGCGGTTGTCGCAGTCGTTGTCGGCGTGGCAGGGCCTGCGCAGTGTCATCGATGTGATCGACAATTTGAATGATCTGGCGGCGACTTACAGATTGCAGCAGGACCATTTCAACGCCCGCAAGTATTATATGGCGGCAGGCAACATGGCAGAGAAGTACAGCTACCCGGCGAAGAACAAGTACACGGCAGATATGAATTTGGTATTCTTAAAAGGGCTGAAACCGGAAGAATATGTTCGCGCCGGAGAAGAGGGCAAGGCATTGGCAGATAATTTCGCGAGAAGGTAATGTACACCGTCGGATTGACCGGACAGATCGCCTGCGGAAAGAGCACTGTTGCACGGGAATTGCAGAGTCTGGGCGCGGTCGTGGTCAATGCTGATGATCTTGGCCGGAATGTTGTCGAGCGGGATCCAAAGGTGCTTCAGAAGCTGAAACGGGCATTTGGCGGGGATATTCTCGGCACTAACGGAAAGCTGGACCGTCGCAAACTGGGGGCACGGGCATTCGCATCAGACGAAGCGACAAATCGACTGAACAAGATTGTTCATCCTGCGTTGCTTGCGCTGTTGCGGAAGACGATTTCCAGGCATCGTGCAAGCAAGAAGGTCAAACTGCTGATTGTCGATGCTGCCTTGATCTATGACTGGAAATTCGAGCGCGAACTGGATGTCGTCATCGTGGTCGACAGCACCCGTCCTAATCAATTGGCGCGTTTGGAGAAACAGGGAATCAGCCGCCGGGAAGCCCTGCATCGGATGCAAAGGCAGATTCCAAAGTACCGCCTGCGCCGGATGGCAGACGCGGTGATACACAACAACGGCACACCAGAACAGCTGGTGCACAAAGTTTGGCGACTTTACGCACGTCTGGTGCAACATTCCGGGCAGAAATTTGATTGACTTCATGCTGTTTTGGCTTATGTTCACGCTTCAAAAGAATTCCTGGCGGGAGGGAAATTGAATCCTTTCAACTACTCGATAGAACAGCTTAAGGCGAAAGCCCTCGAAATCCGGCGCGATATTATCACGATGCTGGTCGAGGCGAAGTCGGGCCATACCGGCGGGCCGTTGTCTTGCACCGATTTTGCGACGGCGCTGTACTTCCGATTCCTTAACCACAATCCGGCCGACCCAAAGTGGGTGGATCGCGATTATGTATTCTACTCAATCGGTCACGTCACACCGATCAACTATTCGACCCTCGCAGAATGCGGGTATTTCCCCAAACGCGATCTAATGAAATTCCGCAAATTTGACGGACATTTGCAGGGGCATCCGCATCGTTTGGACACTCCCGGCATCGAGGTCTCTTCCGGATCACTCGGACAAGGATTGGGTATCGCTTGCGGTGTAGCAAAAGGCTCAAAGATAGATGGTCATCCCCGGCGCGTGTTCTGCATCATGGGCGACGGTGAATTGCAGGAAGGGTCGTGTTGGGAAGCAGCAATGTTTGCCGGGCACTACAAACTGGATAATCTCGGCGTGATCGTCGACTACAACAAAGCGCAAATTGACGGCGTGGTGTCAGATATCATGGATATTGCGCCATTGGCGGACAAGTGGCGCGCCTTCAACTGGAACGTCATAGAGATTAACGGGCACGACATGCAGGCGATTGTTGACGCGTTTGATGCAATGCTCAAGTTTAAGGGCAAGCCGACGGTGATCATCGCCAATACGTTGATGGGCGAAGGAGTCTCGTTCATGCGGGGCAAATATCAGTGGCACGGCAAGCCGCCGAAACCGGAAGAGGGCGAACTGGCACTCAAGGAACTTGGCACGAGTTACGCAGAATGGTCGGCGCGCCTTCTGGCAGGATAGGATATGCTAAAAGAAATGACTGAAGTGAAGATGGAAAAGACCCGTGTCGGATTCGGGCACGGTTTGGTCGATCTGGGCGACAAAGATGAGCGGATCGTGGTTTTGGTCGGTGACCTGATGGAGTCGACCAACGTCAATTTCTTTGCCGAGAAGTATCCGAAGCGCTTTATCCAGGTTGGTGTCGCCGAACAAAATATGGCGTTGGTCGCTACGGGATTGTCGTTGATGGGAAAGATTCCGTTCTTCTCGACTTATGGCGCCTTTGCCGCCTATCGTTGTCTGGACATGATTCGCATTTCACTGTGTTACTCGAACGCCAATGTCAAGATCGGCGGCGCACACGGCGGAATTTCGGTTGGCCCCGACGGTGCGACGCACCAGGCGATGGAAGAGATATCGATACTGCGCTCAATCCCGAATATGCATCTGATAGTTCCGTGCGATTATTGGGAGACACGCCGGGCGACCATTGCGGCGGCAGCCGTCAATGGGCCGGTCTATATCCGCTTCGGCCGTGAACCGGTGCCGGTTGTGACTGATGAGTCGACCCCGTTTGTACTTGGCAAAGCCAACACCTACCGAGACGGTGGTGATGTGGCAGTTATCGCCTGCGGCACTCTGGTATATGAATCTCTGGTTGCGGCCGAGACTCTGGCAACCGAAGGAATCGACTGCCGGGTAATTGACATGCATACGATCAAACCGATCGACCGGGAGGCAATCGTCAAGGCGGCGCGCGAGTGCGGCGCGATTATCACTGCAGAAGAGCATCAGGTCATGGGCGGACTTGGTGGTGCTGTTGCGGAAGTGGTTGTTTCAAACTCGCCGGTGCCGATGGAATTTGTTGCCGTAATGGATCGATTTGGACAATCCGGCAAACCGGATGAATTAATGGCGGCGTTTGGGTTGAAATCGAAAGATGTTATTGCCGCAGTCCGGCGCGTGTTGAAGCGGAAAAAGTAGATCGGATTGACGGGGTGACTCTCTCTCTGATCTAAAGAACATCCAACGGCGTTGCTGCGCTAAGTCAGAAAAATTCGCAGACGTTACAAATAGGGTAATAGATACAGCGTGAAATTTGCCAGTCGCATGGGACGGCTCGGAACCGAGACGGCCTTCGAAGTGTTAGCGCGTGCGCGCGAATTGGAGAGTCAAGGGAGGCATATTGTCCATCTTGAGATCGGCGAGCCCGATTTTGACACGCCGGCTCATATTGTCGACGCTGGAGTTGCGGCGTTAAAAGAGGGATTCACCCATTACGGTCCTTCGGCCGGACTGCCGGAGGTGCGTCAAGCGATTATTGACGAAGTTAACCGCAGTCGTGGCCTCAAACTGGGTCCGCACCACGTTGTTGTGACGCCGGGTGCCAAACCGATATTGTTCTTCACGGCGCTGGCGGCAATCGAAACCGGCGACGAGGTTATCTACCCTGATCCCGGATTTCCGATTTATGAATCGGTTATCAGTTTTGTCGGCGGCAAGGCGGTGCCGATTCCATTGCGTGAGAGTAATGATTTTCAGATCGATATTGACGAGCTGCGTGGTCTCATCACCGCCAAGACCCGGATGATTATTCTGAATTCTCCCGGTAACCCCACCGGCGGAGTTTTGAGTCACGAGCAGCTTGCTGAGATCGCCGAGTTAGCCGTGAAGCATGATCTGTGGGTGCTGTCGGATGAGATTTATGGACGAATTGTGTATGACGATAAGCACGAGTCGATAACACAATTTGATGGACTTGTTGAGCGCACAATCATTCTTGACGGGTTGTCCAAGGCTTATGCGATGACCGGCTGGCGGCTTGGTTACGGAGTCATGCCGAACGACCTTGCGTTTCTGGTGAGCAGGCTAATGACCAACAGCAATTCGTGCACGGCCTCGTTTTCACAACGCGCGATTATTGCCGCATTACGTGGGACACAAAAGCCGACTGAAGAGATGGTTGCCGAATTCCGGAGCCGTCGCGACATGCTGGTGGCAGAACTGAATTCGTTGCCGGGATTTTCATGCCGTAATCCGCGCGGGGCATTTTATGCGTTTCCCAACATTACTAAGACCGGAATGAAGTCGCGCGAACTCGCGGAGAAGCTGCTCGAAGAAGCCGGCGTTGCGGTGTTGTCAGGAACGGCATTTGGCGAGCACGGCGAGGGATTCCTGCGATTGAGTTACGCCAATTCCCCGGAGAATTTACGCGAAGGCGTGCGCCGCATCCGTGAATACATCAGCAAGTAATTTTCATTCAAATTAAAATTTAGAATGGTCTTTTCATTCGACAAAGGAGAATACCGTGTCGGAACGACTTGAGCAATTCCGCAAATATCGCGAGAGAATGAATGAACGCATCCTCGACGAGAAGCACCAGCAAATCAATCGTTTCTTTGCGCTCGATACGCGCACGTACGAAGACGGCGCACTCGATGCCCGCACGAAAGAGATGCTGGGGCTGGTTGCGTCGCTGGTTTTGCGCTGCGACGATTGTATTGCCTATCACGTAATTCAGTCGAAACAGGAAGGGGTGACGCGCGCAGAGTTTTTCGAGATTTTCAATGTTGCCCTTGTGGTCGGCGGCTCAATCGTGATTCCGCATATGCGCCGCGCGGTCGAGCTGCTTGACGAGTTGGAGAAAGAATAACTCAAAGCTAGACGTAAGAGGGGTCAACGCATCGAGTCGGGGACGAGCAGTACCATGACATCCTGCAAGAAGTGGGCAATTATCGCCGGATAAAGCGAACCGGTATACAAACACAGGGCGCAGAACATTAGCCCGTAAACGAAGATGAGCGCGAATCCGCCGAAACCTTGATAAAGATGCCCACTGGCAAAAGAGAGGGTAGAAACCAGAACGCCCAGCCAGATTCTGCCGCCGGTGAATTGTGAAACTCGTGTCATAACATACCCGCGGAATGTTACCTCCTCACAGATCGCGACAATTGCACACAGTAGTACCCACACAGATTTTTCGGCAAGCGTACTCGGCAACAGCGCGCCGAATTCGACAAAACTCTCCGGCGAACCGGTCGCGATGATCGCCTGCAGGGAGGCAAGTACGATGTTTGCCATCAGTAGGAATCCGAAAGCGAGCGGCACCGACCAGCGCGTGAAGTTTTTGAGGCCGATTTCGGCACCCCGAGCGTGTTCAGATCTCAATGCAATGACAATCATTCCGGCGATCAAGAGTTGGACCAACATCGTGGGCAGGTAGATTTCGTTGATGGGTGATACGACCTCATCGGCAAGGTCGAGCTGTGAGTCGAGAAAATAGAAGGCGCTCAACGGCCAGACTATCACCAGCAGTCCCAAGACGAGATAGCTGATCAGAGTTGGACGCGGCGGCTGCGGGTTGGAGTTGTCCGGTAAGCTCAGCGCCGAATCTTCGAAATGATCAGCACCACTCCCACCACGATCAGAATCAAGGGCCATGACTTGTGCAAAGGAGGAAGGATATCAAGATTGACCAGCAAGAAAAACAGACCGATACCCAGGACGATTAATCCTCCCGTGAGGTTATGTGGATACGATTTCTTTTCGTTGGCATCAACTTCCTGCATCAGCATCTCCAGTTAAATGAAGGTTTGACGATCGATCCAAGTCTAACTGAATCAACGATCAATGGCAACCGTTATTGCGGCTGCGGCTTGATGCGATTCGGAATGCGATTGTCACACGATTTACAGCGCTCCCCGGCGGGCACATAATTGCGCTCCGAAAGGAGACCGCAGTTTTGAGAATCAAATTCAGCAGCAAACTCACGGAGCTAGCATCGCGAGGCATTTATGAAACGCAGGCTGTAGAAGCGGACGCAACGATTGCGCGCGAGCGCCGAAATGATGCCGTGCGCAGGGCAATTGAGTCTCTGTCAGATCGCGAGCAGTCGATAGTCAGACGGCACCATTTTGAAGGGATATCATTCCGGCAGATTGCCGATGATCTGGGAGTTGAGATGCAATCGGTGATGAACTGCCACAACCGCGCCTTGCGCAGATTGCGAAAGCAATTGATGCCGCTGGTTGAAGCGGAGTTCGGGATGACCGGCCCGGAGACTGCTTGCGTCATATGCAGTTCGCCTCATCGCCGGCAGATTGAGGAGATTCTGGGGGCACACGTCAGGGGCGAGCCATACCGCGAGACAATGCGAGATTTAAGAAGGAGATTCAATGTTGAAATCGTGTCGGTTATGACGATTGTGGGTCACTGCAAATATCATTCGTGAAGGAGTTGAGAATGCCGAGGAAACTGACTCGGACGCGCGCTGACCGCGCGCTGAATATTCTGGTACCGGCGGAGTTGAAGGAGGCGCTCGACAACTCGGCGCGCAAGTACAACGTCAACGTTGCGGATATTGTACGAGTTGCGGTGCGAACGATGCTTCCGGTGCTCGGAGCGCTGTGGAACGCACAGCAAGATGTACTGAACGAACTTGTCATGCGCAGCGAGGGACACTTTCGCAAGCGACATACGACATTCGATTTGGACAAAGACTACGATGCGAAGCAGGGAGGCGGACCCTGTTGATAGAGGAAGTTCAGGACAGTAACGAGATCGATGATATCAACGTTGCCGTCACAGTTGGCGTCGGCAAAGTCGGGATTAGCGGGAGGCGGGCCGTCAAGATAAAGAAGTCGGACGAGGTACAGCAGGTCGCTGAAGTTGAGGCCGAGGCGGGAATCGACATCGCCATGCGTTTGGCGAATCTTGAGAATCACGCTTGAAGAACTTTCACGGAAGGGGATGCTTGAGTCCTGTATGCGAATTCCCAGTTCCCAGGTTCCGGTATCGAGAGGCACGCCGCTCAGTAAACCGGTTTCGGACAATTTGAACTCATCGGGTTTGGTGATCGCGTATGCCGACCAGGTGATGGGCGGCCTGCCACCGATAGCGGACAGTTGCGCAGTATAGGGAATGCCGATTCCGGCGGTCGGGAGCGTATCGCCGGCGATCTGAAGGGAGAGTTCAGTTTGGGTATACTGGTTGATAATCCAGTTATCAGGGTCGAGAAGACACTGCAACGGCTCAAAGGGAAGTAGGAACCGGTAGTTTTGCGTCTTGCGATCATTGGTCAATCTTATAGTAACGCTGTCCTCGGCATACTCAAATCGAACGTCGATGTCAGTATGGAAGAGGGGATATTCAGTCTGTACCTGCTCCAGTTGTAAGTCGGTTACCCAGCCGGTGTCGGTTTCAAAAGCATAATATCCAAAGCGATAATCGGGAATCGCCGGTTGGTAGACCCATTGCTGGAAGAAATTGTTCAAGTCTCGTCCTGAGACTTGCTCACAAATGGTCTGGAAGTCTTCAGTGGTCGCCGTGCCATATTTATGTTTGGATTCGGCGTAGGCGGTGATGATGCCGAAGAAGTCCTCGTCACCGACGAGGTAGCGCAACATGTGCAAAACCAAGGCGCCCTTGTCATAGACCACGCGGTCGAAGATCACATAGGCGTCGGTAGTGTCCTCGACATAAACCTGCTGATCAAGGCGAATCAAGGAGTTCATGTACTGATGGTAAGCAGCTGTGCCCCTGGAGTGCTCGATCCATAAGGCTTCCGAGTAGCGGGCGAAGCCTTCATTGAGCCAAATGTCATGCCAGGTGCCGCAGGTGATCATATCGCCCCACCATTGATGGGCGAGTTCGTGGGCGATAACCCAATCGTGGAAAGCGCCCAATGAAGTGCACGTCTGGTGTTCCATACCGCCGCCAAAGAGGAATTGGGCGTGGCCATATTTCTCACGAATGAAAGGATACTCGCCATATACCGTGGTGAAGAATTCGAGCATATCAACGACGAGGTCGTTATTGGCGCGCAACTGCTCAACATTGCCGGAGAGAATATAGAAGTCGACCGGCATCGCACCATTGGCATGGTAAAACGTGTCGGCGTAGTGTTCGTAGTCAGCGATGGCTAGGCTGACGAGGTAGGTGGCAATCGGGTAGGACTCGTGCCAGTGTGTTGTGCTGGTGCCATTACCATTATTGGTGATGCTTTTCAGCGAGCCGTTTGAGGCAACTTTGAGTCGGCTGTCGACAGTGATGTGCAGATCGACGGAGTCGGCTTTGTCGGAAGGATGGTCTTTGCAGGGCCACCAATTGCGCGCGAAGAATGGTTCGGAGAGAGTTGCAATTAACGGGAGCTGGTTGTGTGTTGCGAAGGAAAAGGCTCCGAAGCCATCATTGATCGGTGTTCCCTGATAATAGATCGTGGCGTTGATTTCCCCGCCGGAAGTGACAGCCGGGATTGTCACCGCCAGTAAGTCACCAGTTCGCTGAAAGGTGGCTAAATCGCCTGCGACGAGCACGGAATCGACATTCATGTTTTGCGCAAGATCAAGTTCGACCAGCTCCAGAGTCGCCAGCGCTTTGGCTTTCATGGATACCACGCCGACGAGTCTTTGCTGGGGGGCATTAATAGAGAGACTGAGGGAGTAATATTCAACATCGAAGTCCTGCTGGTTTGCCGAGGGTTTGTGGCTTCCTAATGCCTGGGCATAGCGAGATATTTTGATCTGATGTTGTTTAAGAGCGCGTTCGTAATCGAGCGGATCATCTTGTGCAGACAGTCGGGATACCGAAGTCAGACTCATTACAGCAACGAGAAGATACCGAATCAGTTCTTTGAAGGGTACTCGCATTAGAACCTCTCTTAAGTATAACGCGTCGTCGGTGTGAACGCGCAACCACAATTTAGTGGGATTGGGGCGACAGAAAAAGAAGCCGCACCCGACCGAAGTC
>CAZQBX010000041.1:0-29635 GCA_964592145.1 uncultured Ignavibacteria bacterium | reverse complement strand
CATTTGCCGGAAGATTGACAGCAGATAGGGTCGGAGTCGTGCCGTCTGCGTCCGTTGCCGTTGCGACAAAGTTGAGATTGGCGCCTTCATTGACCAATTGCGGTCCGATAGCCGCCAAAACCGGTCTTTGGTTTCCGGCGTCGTTGACAGTGATTGCCACCGCTTCGCTGTCGGCGAGTGCGCCGTCGGAAGCGATGAAGGTCACATTGAATATACCTGATTGAGTGAAGCTCGGATTGAAATTGAATGTGCCGCTGCCGTTGCCGTTGTCAACGAATGTCGCATTCACCGGGACGTTAACAGCAGTTAGTGTCGGAGTTGTTGCGTCAGGATCGGTTGCCGTGGCGACGAAATTCAAGTTCGCGCCTTCGGTTACCGAGCGCGGACCGATGGCTGCCAGCACTGGACGCTGATTACCGCTGTCGATGACGGTGATAGCTACGACTTCAGAGTCGGCAAGAGTTCCGTCTGTCGCAATGAACGTCACATTGTAAACACCGGCTTGCGTGAAGTTCGGATTGAAGACAAAGGTCGCTGTACCGTTGCCATTGTCAGTATAGGTCGCATTAGCCGGGACGTTGACCGCAGCAAAAGTCGGAATTGTCGCATCCGGATCGGTCGCAGTTGTATTGAAGTTCAGGGTCAAGCCTTCGGTCACGTTTCGCGGACCGATCGCAGCCAACACTGGACGCTGATTGCCGGCTTCATTAACTGTGATCGCGACAACTTCGCTGTCAGCCAGGATGCCGTCGCCCGCTATAAAGGTCACGTTGTAAACACCGGCCTGAACGAATGTCGGATTGAAATTGAAAGTACCGGTGCCATTGCCATTGTTGACAAACGTGGCATTTGCCGGAAGATTGACAGCAGATAGGGTCGGAGTCGTGCCGTCTGCGTCCGTCGCCGTAGCGACAAAGTTGAGATTGGCGCCTTCGGTGACGCTGCGCGGACCAATGGCCGCCAACACCGGAGCACGCTCGACGACTTGAACCCGAACGGTATCGGGGAGCGAATTGGTCACGCCATCGTTGACGACGAGTCGGAAGAAATAGTCCCCGTTGGCGTTTGCGGTGAATGTCGGCTGGGCAGCTGTGCCGCTGGACAGCGTAACTGCCGGTCCGGATGTCTGGAGCCAGTTGTAGGTCAGACTATCGCCATCGACGTCAGAAGAACCCAAACCGGTGAGTGTTATCAGGGTATTCTTGAAACGTCCCAATTGGTCGGGACCGGCATTGGCAATCGGCGCGGAATTGACAAAGTAGTTGAATCCGTTTGTCAACGTTCCGGCAAGAGCGGCCGAGTTGTTGGTCACAACAACATCGGCTGGGCCGACTCCGGACGGTGTGGTCGCAGTGATGCGACCTGCCGAGACGACGGTGACCGCGCTGGCCGGATTGCCGTCGATGGTCACGGTTACGCCGGCATTATCGAAGCCGGAGCCGAAGATGGTTACGGCTGTCCCGCCGACTGAAGGTCCGGTCGCCGGAGTGATTGAAGTTACGATCGGTGCAGTCAACAGACCAGCACTTGCCGTCGCCAGCGCTGAATGCGCGGAATATTGCCCGGCATTCTGCGCAATAACTACGTACGTGTACGACGACACACCATCCACCGTCGTATCAACAAAGAAGGTGTCGGTTACGCCGGGATTGGCGAGGCTGCCTGCCGGATTATCAACGCGGAAGAACGAGCCATTGGAGGTCGCAAGTCGGCGATAAACATGGTAAGTCGAACCTGCCGAGCCCGACCAGATGACAAGCATCTTCGTACTCGAAATGGCCCGTGCCGTTACTCCAGAGGGAGTTGCCGGCAGCGAAGCGGCTGCCAACACGATGTTTTCCTGCTGGAAGCTGTTATTCGGAATGCTGTTGGCAAGGTGAAACGCCTGACCGTTCGTCGTGTTGACGAAATAGTAGTCGTAAGGATTGCCTGCGGCTTCCGTCAGATAATTCTGAAAATCGTCAAACCAATTGCCGCTTTGATAGCCGGCGCCGTCCGATAACTCGATGCGGATCTCTTCATCGGTATCATCGAGAAATCCAAAGAATGAAATCTGCCCATCCGTTGGAACTGAGAGATTGGCATTTTGAACTGTACCGAATATCGAACCCTGCGCGAAGGCTGATGCTGGAACAACCAGCAATGCAGCCGACACTACCATCAACAGGAATATCCAATTACCTGTTTCCGGCTTGCGATGATTGAATCTCAACCGCACAGAAACCTCCAAATATGAAAGAAAGACATTTTTTCAACTCCTCAAGACTCCTTACGGCGCCGGGAATGTTCCATTGGCTGCCGCATTTGCCTGATAGACCCGTCCGGCTTTGACGCTGAAATTCGTTCCGAATCCAGCCGCAAAGCGCGAGCGATATGATTGTGAACTGGGCAGGAATTCGTTGAGCGTATTCAGCAGCCCGGGTATGCTATTGATCACATCCTGCGCAAGCAGGAGAGTAGTCTCTAATTCAAATGGGATCATGATCAGCGAATAGTCGGTCGTCGGCGTGGTCATGATTGGATAGGAGGTCGTACCGGGATCAGGAACTCGACCAGCGATCGACCATGTAAAGTTGGTTTTGACATTGACCTGGAACACGCCTCCGGGCGCAACGGCGAAGTTGGTGCCGAATCCGGCCGCGAAGCGAGCCTGATAGCTCTGCGATGACGGAATGAAATTATTCAGCGTGTTGATATTCGTCGTACCGCCCATGGAATTGATGACATCCTGCGCCGTATTCAAGCCTGTATTTGCAAACGGCAGTCCGGCGAGATTGAAGTCAGTGCTGGGCGATGTGATCATCGCGTAGTCGTACTCGCCGACACGATTGGAGACGTTGGATACACGGCCAATCTGGTCAACGACGCGAACGGCATAGAAGTAGTTAATGTTCGGGTCACCGACAACGTCTGCTCCATTGAGATCATTATCAGTGAACTCCCCTATCGCGGCGGCGACGCCGCCGATTGATTCGGCCGGAGTCGGAGTGAAATAGGCTCTCGTTCCACGATAGATAATGTAACGATCGATCAACGTGGGCAAGCCGACGGAATCGGTTGAAATTGGCGACCAAGTCAGGCGAATGGAATTGGCGGTGATTTGGGCCATCAGGTCGGCGACTCGGGCAGGCGGAACACTTCCACCCTGATCGAACACCGTAATCGCGACCACTTCGGTGTCGGCGAGTACTCCATCGGAGGCGATGAAGCGGACATTATAGACACCGTCCTGCAAGTAAGTCGGGTTGAAATTAAAAGTGCCAGTGCCATTGCCATTGTCGATGAAAGTCGCATTAGCGGGAAGATTCTGTGCCAATAGCGAAGGCGTTGTGGCATCGGCATCTGTCGCCGAGATACTGAAGTTCAAATTGGCACCTTCGTTAACCGAACGAGGACCAATCGTTGCCAATATCGGCGCAAGGTTGACCTGGTTGACGGTTATGGCAACAACTTCACTGTCGGCGAGCGCGCCATCGGAGGCGATGAAGGTCACATTGAAGACGCCGGCCTGGGTAAAGTTCGGGTTAAAGTTGAATGTCCCGGTACCATTACCGTTGTCGGTAAACGTGGCATTGAGCGGGACATTGACTGCTGACAAAGTCGGGAAACTCAGGTCCGGATCGCTGGCAGACACGCCAAAGTTGAGGTTAGCGCCCTCATTGACATTGCGCGGTCCAATGGCAGCCAGAACTGGAGCGAGATTGACATTGTTGACTGTAATGGCGACGACTTCGCTGTCAGCCAATGCTCCATCGGAAGCGATGAAGGTCACGTTGAAGACACCGCTTTGCGTGAAGCTCGGACTGAAGTTGAATGTCCCGGTGCCGTTGCCATTGTCCACGAAGGTAGCATTGGTCGGAACATTGACTGCGGTCAACGCCGGTGTGCTTAGATCTGGATCACTTGCCGATACGCTGAAGTTCAAGTTTGCGCCTTCGTTGACATTTCGAGGTCCAATCGCAGCTAGCACCGGCGGCAGATTTACACCGGTTACGGTGATGGCAACAACTTCGGAGTCGGCAAGTGCGCCATCGGAAGCGATGAAGGTTACGTTGTAGACGCCGCCCTGCGTGAAGTCCGGGCTGAAATTGAACGTGCCGCTGCCATTGCCATTGTCCACAAAGGTGGCGTTTGTCGGCACATTGAGAGCAGAGAGTGTCGGTATCGTCGCATCCGGATCAGTCGCGGTGGCATTGAAGTTCAGGTTTGCGCCTTCGGCGACAACCCGCGGTCCGATTGTGGCCAACACTGGGGCGAGATTGACATTGTTTACTGTGATCGCGACAATCTCGCTGTCGGCGAGTGCGCCATCGGATGCGATGAAAGTCACATTGAATACGCCGGCCTGCGCGAAGTTCGGATTGAAGTCGAACGTGCCTGTGCCATTACCGTTATCATTGAAGGTAGCATTAACGGGTAAATTGAGTGCCGTCAACGACGGGATGCTCAAGTCGGGGTCGCTTGCAGAGACGCTGAAGTTTAGATTTGCGCCTTCATTAACGTTCCGGGGACCAATCGCCGCGAGCACGGGCGGGAGATTCACCCCGGACACTGTGATTGCGACTACTTCAGAGTCGGCAAGTGCGCCGTCGGATGCAATGAAGGTCACATTGAAGACACCGCCTTGCGTGAAGTCCGGATTAAAGTCAAATGTGCCGCTGCCATTACCGTTGTCGACGAACGTCGCGTTGGCAGGTATATTGAGTGCGGAGAGAGTCGGCACAGTAGCGTCAGGATCGGTGGCGGTCGCACTGAAATTCAGATTTGCACCTTCAGCAACAACCCGCGGACCAATTGTGGCCAACACTGGGGCGAGATTGACGTTGTTCACTGTGATAGCGACAACTTCCGAGTCGGCAAGCGTTCCGTCAGTAGCGATGAACGTCACGCTGTAAACGCCGCTCTGCGTAAAATCGGGATCGAAATCAAATGTGCCGGTACCGTTGCCGTTATCAACAAATGTTGCGTTGAGTGGGACATTGAGCGCCGTTAACGTCGGCGTGCTCAAATCCGGATCAGAGGCCGACGCGACGAAATTCAAATTCGCACCTTCGTTTACACTGCGCGGGCCGATTGTTGCCAACACCGGCGCGCGATTAACGTTGTTGACCGTAATCGCAACGACCTCGCTGTCGGCAAGAACGCCATCCGAGGCAATGAAGGTCACATTAAATATACCAGCTTGGGTGAAGCTCGGACTGAAGTTGAAAGTGCCGGTACCATTGCCGTTGTCGACGAACGTGGCGTTAAGCGGGACGTTGAGGGCGGCCAACGTCGGGGTCGTGGCATCCGGATCAGTCGCTGTGGCGATAAAGTTCAGAGCCGCGCCTTCATTAACATTGCGCGGGCCGATTGCCGCCAATACCGGCGGGAGGTTAACGTTGTTTACGGTAATCGCAACGATTTCAGAGTCGGCAAGTGCGCCGTCAGAGGCGATGAAAGTCACATTGAAAACGCCAGCTTGGGTAAAGTCAGGATCGAAATCGAACGTCCCTGTTCCGTCGCCATTGTCGGTGAACGTGGCGTTTACGGGGACTCCGGCCACCGCGAGTGTCGGAATTGTGGCATCGAGATCAGTAGCCGAGATATTGAAGTTCAGGTTTGATCCCTCATTGACATTTCGTGCGCCGATCGCCGCAAGTACCGGGCGTTGATTGCCGGCATCATTTACTGTAATGGCTACGACTTCCGTGTCCGCCAGAACACCATCAGTAGCGATGAAGCGGACATTGTAGACACCAGACTGGACAAAGGTCGGATTGAAATCAAATGTGCCTGACCCGTTACCGTTGTCGACGAAGCTTGCGTTCAGCGGCAGGTTCTGCGCCAGCAGCGAAGGCGTCGAGGCGTCGGGATCAGTCGCAGTGATGTTGAAGTTCAGGTTCGCACCTTCAGATACGTTCCGCGGTCCAATTGCCGCCAAGACCGGCGCTTGATTACCGGCATCGAGAACGGTAATTGTCACAACTTCGCTGTCAGCCAGTACACCGTCAGAGGCGATAAAGGTCACATTGTAGATTCCGGCCTGTAGGAAGCCCGGAGTAAAGCTAAATGCTCCAGTCCCGTTGCCGTTGTCGGTGTATGTGGCGTTTGCGGGCACGTTGACTGCTGTCATAGCCGGGATGGTGGCGTCTGCATCGGTCGCCGATGTGGCAAAATTCAATGTCACGCCTTCAGTAGCGCCTCTCGCGCCAATCGCAGCGAGCACCGGCCGCTGGTTGCCCGCCTCGTTCACTGTAATCGCGACAACTTCGGAGTCGGCGCGTGTGCCGTCGGAGGCGATGATGCGAACATTATAGATTCCAGCTTGGATGAAGGTTGGCGTGAAACTGAATGAAGCAGTACCGTCGCCATTATCAGTGAAGACTGCTCCACTTGGAGCATTCTGAGCAATCAGGGTTGGAACTGTCTGGTCAGGGTCAGTGGCTGTCGCGCTGAAGGACAGAAGTTGACCTTCAGTGACGCTCCTGGAACCGATGCTCGCCAACACCGGAGCCTGATTACCGGCTTCGTTGACAGTAATCGCCACCACTTCACTGTCAGCAAGCAATCCATCAGACGCTATGAAAGTGACGTTATAGACACCCGCTTGCACAAAGGTCGGGTTGAAATTGAATGTCCCAGTGCCGTTACCGTTATCGACGTAGCTGGCATTCAGCGGCACGTTCAGCGCCGTCAGAATCGGAAGGGTGCCATCGGGATCGGAGGCCGAAGTATTGAAGTTCAGGTTAGCGCCCTCGGTTACTGATCGCGGACCAATCGTGGCGAGGGTTGGTGCGAGGTTCGTACCGGTTACCGTAATTGCCACGACTTCCGAGTCGGCGAGATTACCGTCGGATGCAATAAATGTCACATTGAAGATACCGGCCTGCGCAAAGTTGGGATTGAATGCGAAGGATCCGGTGCCGTTGCCATTATCTGTATAGCTGGCGTTGACCGGAACATTGAGTGCGGTCAATACCGGAATCGGACCATCTGGGTCAGTTGCCGAGGTCGCAAAGTTGAGTGAGCCGCCTTCTGCGACTGTTCTCGGTCCGATCGCAGCCAGCACTGGTGCGCGGTTGGTATTGGTCACCGTGATTACAACGGTTTCGGAATCAGCCAACGAGCCGTCGAAGGCAACAAATATCACACTGTAAATTGCGGCTTGGTTGAAGTTCGGAGTGAATGAAAAAGTTGCCGTGCCGTTGCCATGATCACTAAGTGATGAATTGGCCGGAAGACCGAACGCGATAAATCCGGGCGATGTCTGATCAGCATCCGTTGCCGAAAGAACGAACGAGAGCAGCACGCCTTCGCCAGTAGTCTTGGGGCCGATCGGCGCAAGTACTGGACGCTGATTGCCAGCGTCGTTGACGGTGATTGTCACTACTTCGCTATCGGCTAAGACACCGTCGGTAGCAATGAACGTGATCAGGTAATTTGTCGATTGAACATAGCTTGGATCAAAAGTAAAGGTAGCGGTACCATTACCATTATTGATCAGGCTCGCATTAAGCGGAATATTGGCGCCACTGAATACCGGCAACGTGCCATCGGGATCGGTAGCAGAGATGTTGAAGGTCAGATTTTGACCTTCGGTTACGCTGCGCGGTCCGATCGTCGCAAGCACCGGGCGCTGATTGCCGGCCTCGTTGACCGTAATGGCTACTGTTTCACTGTCGGCAAGTGAGCCATCAGAAACAATAAATCTCATATTATAGACACCTGCCTGAACAAATGTTGGATTGAAATTGAAGGTACCCGTGCCGTTGCCGTTGTCAGTGAAGGTGGCATTAAGCGGAGTATTTTCTGCAACGAGAGTCGGAGTGTTGCCATCGGGATCACTGCCGTTGACGCTAAAGTTCAGGTTGGCGCCTTCGGTAACACTTCTCGGCCCGATAGTGGCCAGCACTGGGGCGCGATTAACATTGTTGACTGTAATCGCCACAATCTCGGAGTCGGCAAGCACGCCGTCCGAAGCAATGAAGGTGACATTAAACACACCGGATTGGCTGAAGCTCGGATCGAAGTTGAATGTACCGGTTCCATTGCCGTTATCTGTGAAAGTAGCATTGAGCGGAACGTTTAATGCTGTCAGCGTCGGCGTGGTTGCATCAGGATCGGTGGCGGTCGCGGTGAAATTCAGAACCGCGCCTTCGTTGACATTGCGCGGACCGATGGAAGCCAACACTGGAGCACGATTGACGTTGTTCACAGTGATGGCGACTACTTCACTATCGGCGGCAACGCCGTCGGATGCGATAAAGGTTACATTATAGACGCCGGCTTGCGAGAAGCTCGGGTTGAAATCGAAAGTGCCGGTACCGTTGCCGTTGTCGGTAAATGTGGCATTCAGAGGAGTACCAACAGCCGTCAGAGCCGGGGTCGTGAGGTCAAGATCGCTAGCACTGACGGCGAAATTCAGATTCGCATTTTCGTTTACATTTCTCGGACCAATCGCTGCCAATACGGGGGCGCGGTTGACCTCGCCAACCGTGATTGCGACTATTTCACTGTCAGCGAGCAAACCATCCGAAGCTATGAATCGAACGTTATATACGCCACTCTGGGTAAAGTCAGGATCGAAGTTGAATGTTCCGGTACCATTGCCATTATCGGTGAAGGATGCGTTTACCGGGACATTTTCGGCAGTGACAGTCGGCGTCGTCGCATCGAAATCACTGGCGGAAATGTTGAAATTGAGATTTGCGCCTTCCGAAACGTTGCGGGCACCAATTGTAGCTAGGACGGGCGCTTGATTAACGTTGTTCACCGTGATTGCGACGGTTTCACTATCTGCCAGTGATCCATCGGAAGCGATAAACGTCACGTTGAAGACGCCGGATTGCGAAAAATCGGGATCAAAACTGAAGGTGCCGGTACCGTTGTTATTGTCGGTATAAGTCGAATTCAGCGGGATACCGACCGCCGTCATCGCCGGTGAATTGCCGTCCGGATCAGTGGAAGTGGTAAGGAAGTTTAGATTTGCGCCTTCATTGATATTGCGCGGGCCAATGCTGGCAAGGACCGGAGCGCGATTGACGTTGTTCACGGTGATGGTGACAACTTCACTATCGGCCGCTACGCCGTCGGATGCTACAAAGGTCACATTGTAGACACCGAACTGGGTGAAATCTGGATTGAAATCGAAAGATCCGGTACCATTGCCATTGTCGGTAAACGTGGCATTCAATGGAGTACCTATGGCAGTCAGAGTTGGTGTCGTGAGGTCAAGGTCGCTGGCGCTGACGCCGAAATTCAAGTTCGTTCCCTCATCAACACTTCTCGGACCAATCACGGCCAATACGGGTGCGCGGTTGAACTCGGTTACTGTAATCACGACAACTTCGCTGTCGGCAAGAGAACCGTCCGATGCGATGAAGCGGACGTTGTAGACACCGCTTTGCGTAAAATCGGGATCAAAACTGAATGATCCAGAACCATTGCCGTTGTCGACGAAGGTCGCATTCAGCGGGACATTCTCGGCGGAAAGCACCGGAATAGCTCCATCTGCGTCACTTGCAGAAACTGTGAAGCTCAGGTTGACGCCCTCATCAACGGTTCTCGGGCCAATCGCCGCCAACACCGGCGCCCGATTGACATTGCTGACCGTAATCGTTACGACTTCGGAGTCGGCAAGAGCGCCGTCCGATGCGATGAAGGTCACATTGAATGCACCGGCCTGCGAAAAGTCAGGATTGAACGTAAATGTGCCGGTTCCATTGTTGTTATCTGTGAAAGTAGCATTGAGCGGAACGTTTAATGCTGTCAGCGTCGGCGTGGTTGCATCAGGATCGGTGGCGGTCGCATTAAAGTTTAAGTTCGCACCTTCGCTGACACTCTGAGGACCGATCGCAGCCAACACTGGAGCACGATTGACATTGTTCACAGTGATTGTGACTACCTCGCTATCGGCCGCAACGCCGTCGGATGCGACAAAGGTCACGTTGTAGACACCGGCTTGCGAGAAGCTCGGGTTGAAATCGAAAGTTCCGGTGCCATTGCCATTGTCGGTAAACGTGGCATTCAGAGGCGTACCAATGGCAGTCAGAGTCGGGGTCGTGAGGTCAAGGTCGCTAGCACTGACGGCGAAATTCAGATTCGCATTTTCGTTTACATTTCTCGGACCAATCGCTGCCAATACGGGGGCGCGGTTAAAATCAGTAACCGTAACTGCGACGATTTCGCTATCAGCGAGGGTGCCGTCCGAAGCGATGAAGCGAATGTTATAAACGCCGCTCTGGGTGAAATCCGGATCGAAGTTGAAAGTACCGGTGCCGTTACCGTTGTCGGTGAATGTCGCATTAACGGGAATATTCTCTGCTGTCAAGGTCGGCGTTGTTCCGTCAGGATCGCTTGATGAGACTCCGAAATTAAGGTTTGAGCCTTCCATGACGTTTCGGGCTCCAATCGCCGCCAGTACCGGCGCACGATTGACGTTGTTAACCGTAATCGCAACCAATTCGCTATCAGCCAGAGCACCATCGGATGCAATAAATGTCACATTGATTACGCCGGATTGCGAGAAACTCGGCGTAAAGTCGAATGTCGCCGTTCCATTACCGTTGTCGATGTAGGAAGCGCCGATCGGCAGATTTACGGCGGACATGGTCGGCGTCGTGCCGTCGGCATCACTGGACGAAGTATTGAAACTCAGATTTGCATTTTCATCGACACTGCGGGCGCCAATTGATGCAAGTACCGGTGCACGATTGACGTTGTTAACTGTAATTGCGACAACTTCACTATCCGCTAGCGCGCCATCGGAGGCTATGAAAGTCACGTTGAAAACGCCCGACTGCGAGAAGTCAGGATTGAAATCGAATGTTCCCGTACCGTTACCGTTGTCCGTAAACGTCGCATTGAGCGGCACTCCAAGGGCGGTCAGGGTTGGAGTTGTTAAATCAGGACCTGACGCAGACACGCCAAAGTTCAAATTTGCATTCTCACTGACAACTTTGGAGCCAATCGCCGCAAGCACAGGCGCACGATTGATGTCGTTAACGGTGATCGCTACGATTTCGCTGTCTGCGAGTGCGCCATCAGAAGCGATAAAAGTCAAATTGTAGACGCCGCTTTGCGTGAAGTCCGGCGTGAAGCTGAATGAGGCAGTACCATTGCCGTTATCGGTGTAGCTCGCATTCAGCGGCAGACCGACGACGATCATGACCGGGTTGGTACCGTCAACATCACTCGCGGACGTGGCAAATGCGAGATTGGCATTCTCGTTCACACTTCTCGGGCCAATCGCTGCAAGGATCGGCCGCTGATTTCCGGCCTCGTCGACTGTAATGGCAACGACTTCACTATCGGCCAGGGCTCCGTCAGAAGCGACAAATGTGACGTTGTAGATACCAGCCTGAACAAAAGTCGGATCGAAATTGAATGTACCCGTACCATTGCCGTTGTCGGTGAAGCTTGCGTTCAACGGCACGCCGGTTGCGGTGAGAACCGGAGTGGCGCCGTCGGCATCGCTGCTCGACACGCCGAAGTTCAAATTCACACCTTCAGTAACGCTGCGCGGTCCGATCGTCGTCAACACCGGCGCACGATTGACGTTGTTGACCGTGATCGCAACCAATTCGCTATCGGCTAAAGCACCGTCGGAGGCAATGAACGTCACATTGAAAACACCGGATTGCGAGAAACTTGGCGTAAAGTCGAATGTCGCAGTTCCATTGCCGTTGTCGATGTAGGAAGCGCCGACCGGCAGATTTACAGCGAACATGGTTGGCGTCGTGCCATCGGCATCATTAGACGAGGTATTGAAATTCAGATTTGCATTCTCATCGACACTGCGGGCGCCAATTGATGCAAGTACCGGTGCACGATTGACGTTGTTAACTGTAATTGCGACAACTTCACTATCCGCTAGCGCGCCATCGGAGGCTATGAAAGTCACGTTGAAAACGCCCGACTGCGAGAAGTCAGGATTGAAATCGAATGTTCCCGTACCGTTACCGTTGTCCGTAAACGTCGCATTGAC
This sequence comes from uncultured Ignavibacteria bacterium, assembly GCA_964592145.1. Lineage (GTDB taxonomy): Bacteria > Zixibacteria > MSB-5A5 > CAIYYT01 > CAIYYT01 > JADJGC01. The sequence continues at coordinate 17,667 of CAZQBX010000041.1, read as the reverse complement.
CGGAACATTGATTGCCGTCAGCACCGGTGTAGTGGCATCGGGATCCGTAGCTGATGCGCTGAAATTCAGATTACTATTCTCATTCACGTTGCGCGGACCAATCGCCGCAAGCACAGGCGCACGATTGACATTATTCACGGTTATCGCGACAACTTCACTGTCGGCCAGTGTGCCGTCAGAGGCGATGAAGGTAACGTTGAAGACCCCGGACTGTGAGAAGTCGGGATTGAAATCGAACGTGCCGGTACCGTTACCGTTGTCAATAAACGTAGCGTTTACAGGTATGTTTACTGCCGACAATGTCGGAACAGTCAGATCGGGATCTGTGGCTGACACTCCAAAGTTCAGATTGGCATTTTCGTTTACGTTTCTGGGTCCGATTGCCGCCAACACCGGCGGTAGACTGACATCGTTCACCGTGATCGCGACCAGTTCAGTATCCGCTAACGAACCATCGGAAGTAATGAATCGCACGGTGTAGACACCGGATTGAGTGAAGTCGGGATTAAAAGTGAATGTGCCGGTACCGTTGCCGTTGTCGGTAAAGGTGGCATTGGTGGGAACCGACTCGGCAACGACGGTCGGAGTCGTTCCGTCGGCGTCCGTTGCACTTACCGCAAAGTTTAGATTAGCGTTTTCATTGACGTTTCGTGGTCCAATTGCCGCCAATACTGGCGCTTGATTGGTGTTGGACACGGTGATTGCGACAATTTCGCTGTCTGCGAGTGCGCCGTCAGTCGTTATGAACGTCACATTTATGATGCCGCTTTGAGTGAAATCGGGATTGAAATCGAAAGTTGCGGTGCCGTTTCCGTTGTCCGTGAGTGTTGCATTCGCTGGTGTCCCCACAGCGGCGAAGGTCGGAGTCGTGGCATCGGGATCGGTGGCGCTCAAGCCGAAGTTCAGATTGGCGCCCTCGGCTACATTCTGAGCACCGATTGCCGCCAAAACGGGCGCACGATTCACATTGGTGACGGTAATAGCGACAACTTCGCTGTCGGCTAATGAGCCATCAGACGCAATGATCGTTACATTAATCACTCCACTTTGGGTAAAGTCCGGATTGAAATTGAATGTGGCTGTGCCGTTTCCATTGTCGGTGAAAGTTGCGTTCACCGGAGTACCTACGGCGGCGAACGTCGGAGTGGTGGCGTCCGGATCAGTTGCACTGGCGCCAAAACTCAAGTTCCCGCCTTCGGCAACGTTTTTGGCTCCGATTGCCGTCAGTACCGGAGCTCGGTTGACATTGTTGACGGTAATTGCGACCACTTCACTATCGGCAAGTGTGCCATCTGAAGCGATGAAGGTAACATTGAAGACCCCCGACTGAGTGAAATCAGGAGTAAAGTTGAACGTGCCGGTGCCGTTGCCGTTGTTGAGGAACGTCGCACCCGTCGGAAGGTTCACGGCACTCATGGTTGGTGTTGTGCCGTCGGGATCATTAGCCGATGAGTTGAAATTCAGATTGGCGTTTTCGTTGACATTTCGTGGACCAATCGCTGCCAATACCGGCGCACGATTGACGTTGTTGACCGTGATCGCGACGATCTCGCTGTCGGCAAGTACACCATCCGAAGCGATGAAGGTGACGTTAAACACGCCACTTTGAGTGAAATCCGGATTAAAGTTAAATGTGCCGGTACCGTTGCCATTGTCGGCAAAGGTCGCATTGGTCGGGACATTTACAGCGCTTAGAGATGGGGTTGTGCCGTCTGCATCGGTAGCGGAGACGCCAAAATTGAGATTGGCACCTTCGTTGACATTGCGTGGACCGATTGATGCTAGAATCGGAGCGGAACTAGCGCGGGCAAAATCGACGACGAAGTAGCTGACCGATGAAGTCGTTCCAGCAATGCCCGTGGCACGCTGTAATCTCAGAGTTGTAGTATTGAGTAGTTGGTGTGTGAACGATGACAGGCCCGGATTATCATCGGCACTGTAGGTCGTGCGTCCCCAGCTATTGCCGTACATCGATTGATTCGCCGAGAAAGCGATAGCCCGGGCGAGATTTACGGCAGAAATCGCGACATCATTTTGCGTTGCGGTCCCGCTGAAACTTGAAATGGCACTCTGAACGGTATTACCGATGGGAAGCTGGATTGCTTCCCAGGCGATACTGACGGTTGCGCCGGTATTGTCGCGGCTGAATTCCAGCTGTGTCGCTGAACTGAATCTGCCGCGCAGCATTTTTTGTCCAATATTGGCGGCCGTTCCATTGGAGGCATTGTAACTGAATAGCAGAATTGAACGAGTCAGATCAACAGAGGTTATCGTCGCCGTTGATGTCCCGGTCCCGGAAGCCATCGACGTAATGTTTCGTTGGACGCTGGCACCCGGGAAACTTACGACTTGCCAATCGGCATTTCCGCCTGATCCGCCGTTGGTGGCAAATTCCAGGTTCGTTGTGGATGAAAGCCGCGCGCGTCCGAAGTCGTCATTGGAGAACCCGGTGCCGGATTTGTCCTTGCTGACAATGACAAAACTCTCGGCGAGATTGACTGCGGTAATGGCTTGATTGACGGTCGTTGCACCGAGTGCTGTTGTGCCGCGCTGAACGGTAATGCCGGAGTCAAATTCAGCGACGTACCAACGGACGGTGACCGAGCCCGTTGCTGTATTCTTAGCCAAACGAAGATTGGTCGCAGTAGTCAATTGTCCGCGAACAGAGGCTTCCTGGGGAGATGGCAGGTTGTTGCGTTCGCTGAAAATCAGAATTGACTTGGTCAGATCGACCGACGTAATCGTTACATTTTGCGTTGCCGCGGTGAATGTGACTTCACCGGTCTGCACGTTCTTGATCGAGGCGGCTTGCGCGCTGATATTGAGGAATATCAGTGCTGCACTTACATAAGCCCAAAGCGGCAAGCGAGGAAGCCAGCCGTTAATCGTTCGTTTCTGCATAGCATTACCAATCTGCATCTATTACTCCCATTATCTGTGCATCACCGAGCGCGCCTGCCTTGAAGCAAGCGCAATCAGGAGCGAGCGCGTATGTGTACTTCGCTCGCTCCCGACGCGACTATTCTACTTCAGCAGAACCATTTTCCTGGTCTCCGAGTGATCTCCAACCGTCAAGCGGTAGAAATACACTCCAGAGGCAACCTTCTGCCCATCGCTTGTAACGCCGAACCACTTATAGGAATGCGGTCCAGCAGCCAGAGGCTCGTCCACTATAGTATTAATCGGCTGTCCGAGCAGGTTATAGACCACCAGACGCGCTTGTTTTCCTGCCGCCGACGGATTAATGTTGAACTTAATGCTGGTCTCCGGATTGAACGGATTGGGGTAGTTCTGTTCCAAAGTGAAAACACCCGGCAGCGGAGTCACGCGCCCGAGGTTCTTGACAGGAATCTCAATCGCATTCGGGTCGGTCATGACCGCATATTCAAGCATGAGATCGTCCTCATTGATTTCAGAACTTCCGTTAAATTCGACGGGGAGTTCGAGAATGACACCTGCACCGGAAGTCATGTACTTATTGAGGCTTAGACCCGGATACAGCAAGATAACCAGATCGCCGAGACCATTGTCGCTGTATTGAAGCGACAGCTCGCTCGAAAGACCCGCTTTGCGCGGCGTACGCACTTGAATCTTGTTCGGGTTGTACTTCACCTTGACCTGAACGCCGGCAATATCTGTCGGCAATTGAGCGCTCATCTGAAGAGTTTCAGCAGATTCGCCGGAGGTCGGCTTCTCCAAAGCCAGTTCGGCTTCGTCGCCGCTCCAGTTGCCAGGCGCCGGCGGAGTACCGCCAAAGACCTGATTGATGATCGCCTGCAGGTCAATAACATCCACGAATGTATCGCGATTCATATCCGCTGCGGTGAACTGGCGAAGGTTCAGATCGATGTCGCCAATGATATATCCGACGACGATAACCATATCCGCGATATCGACGCGTCCGTCACCGTTGACATCGCCGCCCGGATCCACCACGAAAACACCGTTGGTGTCGGCCTGAAGCGGAATCGAGGGCTGGAACGGATCGGGGCTGATTGCTTCAAAGGCGTTCTCAAACTTGATACGCGATTGGCCGATCGGAGCGCCGCCGCGAACTGTTACCCAGAAATCGGAAATGGCGGACGTTGGACCTGTGATGACCTTCTCATTATTGAGACCGAAGGCGACAACGCGTATTCGACCCGGAGTGTCGCCAATATTGTCGTAAACGGTAAAATCTGTTAATCGCACGGTCGGAACGAGCGAGTCAATGATCAACACATTGGGATCGTAAACGAAATCATACTGAATACCGTAGACGTCGCGTGTCGAAGCCAAATTAACCGGGATGTTGATACCGGCTAATCCTGGCGTACCTCCCGCTATTGGTCCTAGTCCCGGTTTGGAGACAGTGAATATTTGGTCGCCGACTACGACAACCGAGCCAACATTGATCGTCACCTGCCGCGGAGTGGCGACATCCGACGAATCATCGGTACAATTAAAAGTGATGATGTAGGTACCTGTTTGTGACGCATTCGGTGTCCAGTTAAAGGTACCAATCGCAGAGCCATTGCCGTTCACCACGCCGCTGGTGCCGAATGTAGCGCCGGAAGGCAGGCCGGATGCACTTAACGTGATCGGCTGCGGAGCGTCGACGTCTGTGGCTGACACCTGGAACGAAACCGGAGTACCGGTATTGACGCTATAGGAATTGGGGACAATCGCGGCGATAACCGGTGGTGTGTTTTGGTTCGGGTCGACGATAACCGTACCGGTGTCAACATCAAGAGTACCGGAAATGATGGTCGGCAGGATTGTATTCAGACCAGAGGCATCGGAGAATTGACATCGACGCGGGTCCGACGAGAAGTCGTTCGGATTCCAAATCGTGATTTGTGTCGAAGTTCCCAGTGGAACGTTGGGCTTAATGCGGACATTGAACTGAAGGACATTACCACTGCCGATCGGAATCGAGCCCGCCGTACCGTCACCAGCCGCCAGGATTGAGCCGTTTATCGAGTCGGTACTGATCATCACCAGATTCTGGAAATTAAAGACGTTGGGCAGGCCGCGGTTAACCAGAGCAGAGTTGACATAGAAGCTACCGGCGTCTACCTGACCATCAAACTTGATGATGTTAGTGTCGATGATAACGAAGGCGCTTAGTGCCAGCAAAGTAGCCGAACGGTTGGCGATGTGCAGCCTGATCGGAACGATTGTCCCGGGCGCGCCCTGCGTGTTCACCACTCGAAAAGTATCCGCGTCTGAAATCACCGGCTGTGCCTGCGCACTGTTCGGCGAAATCAAAGCCGCCATAGCTACCAGTAGCAAGAGCGGGAGAATTCGTTTCATCATAGTACTACCTCTGAATAGAAAATTATATCCTGTATTAATGCCCTGTTCCGCATGTGCGGCAGGTGTGTTTGTCAGATACCTGTAATTCTTCATTTCCGCGGCCCTCACTTCAACAAGACCATCTTGCGGGTTGATTCAAACTGCCCGGAGCGCATCCGATAGAAGTAAATTCCCGAAGGCAATTCGGCTCCGTCAGTACTGACGCCGCGGAAAGTCACGAGATGACGTCCCGCCGGCAACGTCCCATCGATCGGCGTCGAGACAGTCTCGCCGAGTATATTGATGATCTCCAGCGTCACGTGGCTGGATTTCGGCAATTCAAAGGAAATTGAAGTCTCCGGATTAAACGGATTCGGATAATTCTGCAACAGGGCAAAGCTCGCCGGCAGAGGGGCAATCCGGTTCAAACTTGCCGGAACTTCGCGACCGGTATGATCGACGAATTGCTGGGAAACAATCGCGGCACCGCCGTCGAGTCCAAGCAGTTTTCCGGCTTCAAGCTGGGTATTGCGGCCGCTTTTCTCGCTCAAGAGAACACGCAGGTACTCACCGTCCTGATGAGTTGTCATATCAAACGCAGACAGCTGATCTGATGCGGAAAGCTGATAAGCACGATCACTTTCGACCTGCAGGACAAGCAGCGCTGCGGCAAATTCTGCCGGGGCCGTTAAACTGTATGACCAGTCGGCGCCGGACTCCGGTATTTCATAGCTAACATTATTGTCAGGTGATGTAGCACTCACTTTGGAGCCGCCACCGGTGAAGATCTGAATCAGCATAATCAGATCGCCAAGCGTGGCAGGAACACCATCTTGATTGATATCGCTGTTTTGAAGACGTTCCCCCGTAAGCGGGTACTTCACCGGATCCATGAAGAAATTCGTGAAGTAAACCACGTCGCCGATTTCAAACGGCACGCCGTTGAGGTTGATATCACCGATTAGGCCGTCGTATCGCGTGATCAGGACCCCGCCGTTCGAGTAAAGCGTCTGTGTGCGTGGAATCAGAGCTCCATCGGTGCCGAACGCGACGTTCTCATTCTCGGCAACAGGATTGATGGTTGCAAAGGTGAGCATCGAATGGAAACCTGCGAACGACAGGTCGGAAGAGATCTGGAAAGTGATTCGCGCAACTTCACCGTAACCGATCGGCAATGGATTGACCGCCGGGCTGATCGGGTCGGATTTGGCGCTAAGAATGACCTTGCCATCCGTGGTCGGAATGGCATTGAACTGCGACCAGGCGGCGATTCGTGTTCCGGTCTTGACGGCGGAAACGTAGGTCAGTAGCGAGCGATCAAATCCAACCAGGATTTCGTATGCCGAGACAGCGACACGATTGTGAAGCAGAAGCGATATCGTCACCTGTTCGCCGGAAAATGCCTGTTCGTCACTGATGGCGAGTTCGATCGGCATATTGGGCAATAGCCGGAAATTGACCGATCGAGTAGCGGTACCGCCAGATTCGTCGGTAGCAGTTAGGGAGAAGCTATACTCTCCGGAATCGGCTATATCGGAGACCCACATCATGTAGCCGGGATTTGCCGTGCCTAACTCTGCTCCGCCCGGAAGACCACTGGCACTAAAAGTGACAGTTTCGAAGTCCGGATCGGTTGCTGCAAAGGGGACATAGAGCGTGTCGCCGGCGCCGCTGACTAAGTTGGAACTTACAGTAATCTGGGGAAGACGATTACGATTGACGACATTGAATGATACTTCAAGATTGCTGTTTAAGTCGCCGTCGCTGGCAACAATCACTACCGGCACTACCCCGCTGCTGGATGAACCTTCGCCGACAAACGGGACCTGCCACGAAAATGATCCCGTGCCGTTGCCGTTGTCGGTGAACTTGGCGCCCGGGCAAAGCCTGCCGGCATGGAGCTTAATAGTAGCACGTTCCGGATCGCTTGCCCGCACCAGGAAATTCACCAATTCTCCCTCGTTGACTGTCCGGGAAGCTATTGGCTCGAATACGGGAGGACGGTTGGTCGTCGTGATTGTAACTTTGCCGGCTCTGAATGCCGGTTTGATAATTGCGGCGTTTGAAGTGTTGAGCTCAAACGACCCTGCCGGCGGCACGAACGCTGAGTCGATCAGCGTAGTGGCGTCGGCAGAAATGTTTGAGCGGACGCGGAAGTATAAATCGGCAAGTTTACTGCGACCGGGAAGAACCGGTGCGTCGCCGATAGCAACGGCTCCGATTAAGATTGTTGCTTCGGTGGTGTCGTGAGTCGCGCCACGGAATCCCCAGTTGAGGACCGCTGATCCAATGAAGCTGACCGAATCAAGAACGAGATAGTCTTTGGAGTAGTAAAGAGGTACTGCAAGACCGGCGATACTTTCGTCATTAAACATCGAAACTGTTAAAGAGAAAGCGGAACCGGGAGAAACGGTGGTCTGGCTAATCAGGACAGAATCAAGAGCTCCGAAGTCGTCTACTTGAGAAAACAGCGATGGTGATCCAAACGTCAGTGTGAGGAGCATCAGAAGCAGGAAATGTCTCATAAGTCCGCGACCTCTGTCAATTCTGCCAAAATGGCATAATGAGTCCTTGGGCATATTCCGATGTAGACATTGCAACGGACATGCCAAGGCAGGTCTTGACGTTTTTGAACTATCCCGAAGGAACATTTTCCAATCTCGAACGAACACCGTTTCGGAAACGGCTGATGTTAAGTCACTTACAATGAAGTAGCGTCGTAGAGTGATTCGTGAAGTAAGATCGGGAATTATGGAATCTGGCGGCGTGGCGGCGCGAGATTGCATATTTCTCGAATCGTGTCTGCAAAGTTCTGCAATCATTCTAACGGCTCAATTATTCCCTAAAATAAAAATGGCCTGGCATACGAACTCTAAAGTCGCATTAGTGCCAAGCATTTCACTAATCGCCCTGTCCGTAAACCGTTAGAAAGTTACTTGTAAATCCTCCTCGTAAACCATTTCGCTTTTAAGATATGGGGAGATGTTACTCTCCCCATATCCAATCAGATAAGATAATCTGACGAAATTACTTCATCAGGACCATCTTCTTGGTGTCGGTGAATGAACCGGCGGTAGCCTTATAGAAGTAGATACCGCTAGCAGCATTCGTGGCATCCCATTCAACCGAGATGTTACCAACGCCACGGCCGTTGAAGCTCTTCACAAGCTGACCGGCGACGTTGTAAATGCTCAGGTTCCAGTCGGACGCGGTCGGCAGATCCAGACCGATCTTCGTGGTCGGGTTGAACGGATTCGGAGTGTTCTGCGACAGCTTGAATTCGGTCGGCAGGACATTCTTATTGATGCGGGTGTTCAACATGCTACCGTTATAGTCGGCAACTTCCACGCTCACGAGTTCGACGTTACCATCGATGGTGAACAGGTTGTTGTTGCCAGCTTCGAGACGATTTTCCATGTTTTCAAGTCCGGCATAAACCAGGACCTTCACAAGACCTTCGTTCTCGGCGCTAAGCATGACCATATCGGAATTGTTGGTAAGGGTGTAGGCACCGTTCGTCTTGAACGTGGCATACACGGCACCAACTTCAACCGACGCATCGGTCGAAACCACGCCGTTAGCAAGCTTGACGTTGACCGTATTGGCAAACGGGGCAAGCTTCGGGAACGGAAGGGCATCGCCAACGACTACGCGGAGCAAGTAAACAAGGTCGCCGACCGTAAGGACGGAACCGTCCTGGTTGGCATCGGAAGCCGCAATCTGGGCTTCACGGAACTGCGGGTTGGAATCCAGAGCGGACAGACCATACAGGAAGTAGTTCGTGTACAGAACTGCGTCTGCGATTTCGTACGCAATACCGTTCAAGTTGAGATCGCCAGGAGCGTCGATTGAGTCGGCGCAAACGATATCAACACCGCCGTTCCAGAACAGGATGAAACGAACGGGTTCGTACTTCATCGAAACGTCGCAAGCACTGCAAGCACCACCATAGGAGATGGCGAAGTAGCAGCTCAGGTCAGTGATGTTGTAGTTCGGATCGGTAAGCGGATCGGTATTTTCGAAATCAAATACCTGGTCCGAGATCCAAAGGGTATCACCAGCGATGTTCGAGATGCCGTTGTCGCCGCAGTCAATCCACGCGAAGCGGATCGGCACGTACTGGCATTCGTAGGTACGGTCGTTCGTAACATAGAACTTAAGGCTGACGAGCTCGGTACCGTTCGCAACGGAGAAGCAGGACGGATGGTTGGCGCCGTTGTTAGCATCGGCAATCGCGACTACGCGAAGCATACCACTCGGGCACGGTCCACCGCAGTTACCCTGCGCGCCGTAACGATAGGTGAAGTATTCCCATCCGCAACCAAGCGGGCCGAGGGCCGCGCCAAGTTCGGCGGAGAAGAAGCTAAGGGCTGACGCATCATAAGCGATTAAGAAATCAAAACCGCCCATGGCATCCGAGCCACCCATCTTCGAAATCGAAACGTACTCAAACTGGCCCTGAAGGGTGTTGTGAGTCTTTTCGATCTTGATAACGATCGGCTGAACGTCAAGGACTTGAACCGCAAGGTTACAGGTAGCTGAACCACCGCAAGGATCCGTCACGGTAATCGTGAAGTTCTTCGTGGTTCCACCTTCGGAAACGTCGCTCAACCAGTTGAAGAGGCCCGTGCCGCTGATCGACGGGGCGTTCACAACCGGATCAAGAGCAGCGACTGTCCAAACAGCTGCGTCGCAAGGATCGGCATCAACTGAATTGAAGTCGAAGCTGTACGGATTTCCTTTTCCAACTTTCTGATCAACCGGGCAAACCGTGATGGTCGGAGCATTGTTGGTCCAGGTAATCGTGAAGGCATGGTTGTCGGTGCTGGAACAAGCGTTGGTAGCGGTCACGGTGACATCGGTGGTTCCGCAAGCGGCAAGAGCCGGAACGGAAAGTTGACCAGTCGACGCATTGATCGTACCAGCGGAGGTCGTCCAGCTGATCGGCAAGGCACCAGCATCCGTGGTGGCATCAAAATCGAACGTATAAGCGGAGCAATGGTTCTTGTTAACCGCTGCACCTGGATCGACGGTGATGTTCACCGGGAAGCAAGGACGATTGATGACCGGGAAACAAACGGCCGGGGCGTCCGGATTGGACTGGCCACCCGGGTTCGGCTGACCCTGGAAGGTAGGATCATAGCTCGGGCCACCAATGTCAAAGGTCCACGAACCTGCCGGCGGAACGAAAATGTTGTCAACGCAGAACTGGCCGCCGACGATTTCGGTCAGGGTCGTCGCGTTAACTGACATCGTCCAGATCTTGGTGGAGACAGCGTGAGCCGGCATATAGGTGCTCGGATCGTTCGCGACACCGCCAAGGAGGATGAAGTTCGGAAGGTTCGACACGGCAAACGCGTTACCCGGGGCATAGGTATTGTCCCAATATAACGTTCTGTCCGCGGAAGCATCAACAATAGCAAGTACCGGGTTGGTGGCCGGACGTGATCCGAAAGCGCCAGTGTGACCGGTATTGAAGCTGTACACGCCGGCATTGGAACTGAATCCAAAACCGATCGTAGCAGCCGCCAACGGCTGTGCGTTGGTCATGAAGAACTCTAGAATCTGGTTATTCTCACCAGCATAAACGGTGTTGTCACCGTTGTTGAAACCGACTGACATATCGCCGGGTTGGGCGAAAATAGCACCAGTCAGAAGAAGCATAAACGAAGTAAGAAGTAAACAAATGCGTTTCATTTCTTGCTCCTATAATGGTTGCTGAAACGATTTTTAGCGTAGGGTTAACTCTTACCCTAAACTTATTTGCTCCCCAAGTGAGTCGCGAAAAGCGTCCCTGTCAGTGCAGGGCTCTTTTGCGCGGGGATGATCTTTCCAGAAGCCGTACGCAATGACTGAATCTGGCAAGCTCAATGGTGGTTGAACGTTTAAGCCTCTTCTCCTAAACTCGTTCTCACCTCCTTTCACTCTCAATTATCATGATGCGAATCTCTATGTTCATTATTGCACTCAATTAAGGTTACGGTTAATTCCCCGTTAAGTAACCCACCTACGGACAATGCGGAGCTGGTCCGCCGCCGAAGATGTAATTGATGATGTACACGGCATCGGAAATGTTAATACTGCCGGTACCGTTGGCATCGGCCTGACAAAGCGGATTCGGCGCTGCGCCGCCCGCAAAGATGTAATTGATGATAAACACAGCGTCGGAGATATTGATACTACCGGTGCTGTTAGCGTCGCCGCACATACAACATTCGAAAGCAATCTTGCCATCAAGAAAGATGCCGGCAGTCGAATCGAATGTGCAGTTGTTGCCGGGAGTGAGAATGGTGTCAAACCAACTGACGCAGTTGGGCCCTACAAATTGGGCACAATTCTGGTAGGTCGTTTCCACGAACGCCGTACAGGCATAAGCGATCAAGTCGCCATGCTGGTCGGAAAAACGTGACTGGGAACGGTTGATAATCAGTGAAACGGTCGCGCTATCACAGATCGAATCACCCAGAACACCTTTGGTTTCGCAGAAAACTCTGATGAAGGTACCGGATCCCGGCGTGAGCGGTGGTTTGATTGGGGCGCCGCCATTGTCGGCAGTGCCGATAATGTTTAGAAGAGCACCAATGGAGTCGTCAAGAATACGGGCTTGAATGTATTCCCACCCGGAGACTCGCGTACCGGCGGTATCAAACTTGGCGTAGTACACAGCGCTGTCGGTCCCCGGAAAGCGAACCGAATCAGACTTGAACTTCACCAGCGACGGTTCCGAAATGTTAATCCACAACTGGAAACCTGCAATGGAATCAGAGATGTTGGACACATTGACCGGAATCAAGATAGAACCGTTGGAGAGTCCGGTAGATACAGACTCTACCTGGCAGACCAACTCAAGAGCGTTCGGCGCAGTCGCAACCTTCTCGCTAACGGAAGCCCAAATCGCGACTGTGATGAGAACGATCAGTGCGATTGAGAAATAACGCCAATTCCTGGCCATCAAGCAACCTCCTTGCCTGTGTAAGAAACTACTAAACCGTTACATTAGTTAATCGGTAGCTGTTTGGCCTCTGTACAGTCTCCGTCGCGTTATTCGCAGTCTTTCTTGTCTTGTGTTTTCCGGTAAGAACCTACTGAAACGTTCCACATCAATAACATCGCCTAATGAGAGAACCTGGCGATACTAAGTGTAAAGTGCTAATTTGTAGTAAAAGAGCCGAATTCCACCAACCCGTATTTCGAGAAATAGTGTATCGCTGTTTTGTCTGCGATGATTCGAATTGGCTAAATATCTAAATGAGTAAGACAGTTTAAGGTTTAGACCTTGTGTTCACTTCAGCGGGAATATACACGGAGTGTCAGGGGATGTCAACATGATTTTGGCGAATTTGAGTACTTTTTTGGAACTGTCGAAGGCGATTTAGAAACAGTGTTTCAAGTAGGAATCTCTCGACTTTGCCCTTTATTTGCGCCGATTCCTGGCAATCTGCGAGGGAATGAGTCCCAATTCAAAAACACACCAACAAAAAAGGCCGAAGCAACAGGTGCCAAATCTGAGAGGGGGGCAGGAAACTCAAATTTGGGACTACACCCTACTTCGGCCAAATGTTCTAACCGCGAATAAACATCGCAGTTCCATTGAGGGCAAGAAAAAACGTCAGGAATTTTCGTGGTACCGACTTCTACGCATCAAGCAATCTGGACAGTTTCCGATATCTTCTTATAGGATAACTCTTTAACGAATCGGACTGTGGAAATGTCGATTGCGGTCGTTAAGTATTCAATGCTCGACAAGATAACGATGACGATTGGAGAACTTCCGGCTTCTCCGGCAATCGTTTCTGCTGTCATGGGGCTGACGGCGGACCTAAACGCATCTGTGGAAGACCTCGGCGATGTTCTGGCGTCCGATGCAGCTCTGACCGCCAAAGTACTCAAGCTCTCCAATTCATCATTCTATGGCAGATCCAGGTCAGTGTCGTCTATTAAGGAGGCGATTCTGATTCTGGGATTCTACACTCTGCGATCAATGGTCATCGCGTCCTCCACGCACTCCATATACAATCGGAAAGACAACGCCAAATTCAGCGAGAAACTGTGGAATCATTCGCTCGCCAGCGGTATGGCGTGCCGCATTGTTGCGCGACAGATTCAGCATTCGCGCATTGAAGAAGTATTCATTGCCGGGCTGCTGCACGACATTGGCAAAATCATTCTCGGCCAGAAACTGATGGCCGTATACGACAACATTGTCAAGGAAGTGGAACGGTCAGGACGCGGGTTCCAGAAGATCGAGTTAGAGAAGCTCGGATTTGACCACACACTGGTCGGCGCCACCGTTCTGAAGAAATGGAACTTCCCGAAAGAACTGGTCGACGGCGTACAGTTCCACCACGAGACACTTGATGAAGCTGCCGATGGCGAAGTCGGCGTTGGCAGTGTGGTGGCTTTCAGTAACCTGCTTGCCAAGCAGATTGCGGGCGGATTCGCCGAACCTGCGATAGACTGCCTTTCCCGGCATCCGTTTGCCGAGCGCTACGGGTTGGACAGTGACTGTATTCGGACGATGACGGACGATCTGCAGAGCCGATTTGAAGAAGAGAAACACCTTTTTGAGGATAATTAGATGACTTTGATCGGTAGACACGAGACTTTGCGGCGTATTGAAGAATTTGAGGGGATGCCGTCGATTCCTCAGATCATTGTCCGTGTTCGGGAGATCTCCGAAAATCCACGCTCTTCGGTAGCCGACCTGGCGAACATCATCCTCTCCGATCATTCGCTTACCTCGAAGATTCTCAAGATCGCCAATTCGGCGTTTTATGCCGAGTACGCCAGCCGGGTCTCGACGATAACGCAAGCGATAACCCTGATGGGATTCCGGACAGTGCAGAATGTAGTGATCTCACTGGCGCTGTTTGACGCTATGGGCAAGTTCTCTCACCATAAGTTCGACTTCCGCCGTTTCTGGAGCCACTCGCTGTCGACCGGTGTCATCGGCAAGCTATTCGCCTCGGCATCACATTACAAGACCCCAGAAGAGGCCTTCATTGCGGGATTCATGCACAATATCGGCGTCGCTATCCTGGCGGTAGCCTTCCCGGAAGAGTACGACATCGTTCTCAAAAAGATCGAGCGGGGCGAGGAACAGATCGCCGCCGAGAAATCGGTCTTCGCAATCGACCACTGCGAAGTCGGCGGCTGGCTGGCCCGGAGATGGAACCTGCCGCCATTGCTGGCAAAGCCGATCATGGACCACCACCGTCGCGGACTGCCCTCGCGCCAAAAGAGCAATAATCCGTTGGTGGATTACATCTATTTGAGCGACATGGCCTTCGATGTGATTTTCCAGGCAGACGAAGACAAACGACGTCAACTGTGCAAATCGGCAATCGATCTTGCCGGCACCAGTGAAGAAATGGTCAACAAGATCATTGAAGTTGCACCTGGTGTAATTCAGGAGATCGCGAATGAATTAGCCATTTCGCTCAAGCCGCCGGATGCCAACCGCACCGAAATCGTCAGTCGCAATATCGATCACGAATCTGCAGAACTGGTACAGAAACTCAATGAACGTAATCGCGAATTGTCGATTATCAAAGAAGCCGGAGAGGCGATTCGACAGGCAAGCAGTGAAGAAGAGATCTTTCAGACAACGCTTGAAGAAGTATTCCGCGGAATGGGAATTGGACGAGCCATTCTCCTTGGTGTTGACCGAGAGGCCAAAGTGGCGCGCGGGATGCTTGGCTTCGGTGTGAATTCACAGCAAGCGGTTTACGACATGAGTTTCCCGCTTGGTGAGGGCGTGATTGGCCGTACTGTCAACGATTGTACCATACAAAACATCCTTGATTCTACTTCAGACCTCTATAAGGATGTCCTTCTGGAGGAAGAGCGCGTACAGATCGGCTGTTGCGCTTTTGCCACTTTGCCCATGGTCATCGGCGAGGAAGTGGAGATAGTGATGGTGATTAATAATCCTGACCCGGCTGAGCCTGTCGATGATGATCGCCTACTGTCGATCGCCAGTCTGATCAGCCAGGCATCAGTGGCAATCGAGCGTATCCGACTTAAGAAACAGTTACAGAATCTTCAGGGAAAGCAAGTTACGACACTGCTTAACACTGTTTTCAAATAGCACTACACGTTCGGCGCAATCACGGAATATCGATAATCCAGGAAAGCGAAATCCTGTTCACGACTGGTGCCGGTTTGTATAAACCCGGCTTTCGCGAAAAGGTGTTGTGAGGCAGTATTCTCCTCGAGTATGCGTGCATAAATAGACACGATCCCATGCTCGCGAACGAGGAAATCGATTAGCAGGCACAGTGCCTCCAGTGCGTAGCCTCGACGCCACAACTGGACTTCACCGATAATAATTCCGACTTCGCAAACCTTGTTTTGGTCGTCGATATCGAAGTAATTGACTAATCCGATTGGTTCGTCCTCCAAAGTGCATATTGTGAGAACTCCGCTGAACTCGCTGGGAACTAGGTAGAGCGAGAACCGGAAGAGGCGGTAAGCATCAAAATCGATTCGGGGATTCCACCAAGGATTCGCCAGATGTTTCTGAATCCTGCCGTCACAATACCAGCGGAAAAAGCGGTCAGCGTCTTCGGAGCGGACGCGGCGCAAATAGCATCTTGCGCCGCGGCGAACGGGCTCTTGCTCGGACATAGTTTACGATTCACCTTGGTTGGGCACAATGCAACAACAAAGATGTTGCGGGTCAGGAGATTCCCGATCTAGTCTTCTGATTCAGAAAACAAGATCCCTGCGCTTCGCATCATGTGTTTTAGCAGCAGAATCTGACCAAAATGTCCGGCGAAGTGTTCCAGTACGTGATACAACGTCCACGAACGAGTGATATGAATCTCCGTGTCACCGCGCCGGCGGATGAAAGTGCCTTCCAATTCAGTGTCCTGCCACATCCGCATTTCGCCATGAATGGAGGCGCGTGCTTTGTCCAGCATCGTGAAGTAATCGGTTATCGTCTTGCCGGATAAAGTCTGGGGATGCTGGCCATCCGGCTTGATCGGCAGACCGTCATCATCCATTAAAATGCCGATGGTCTTAAGCATGATTTCTTCGCCTTCCGGTTCGGGCGGGATTCCTTTGGCGGCGACATTAATCCAAAACACTTCAACAACCGCCAGATGAGCGAGCAGCATGCCGATGGTGTTCATTCCGCGTTGCGGCTGCCATTCGAGTTGCGGTACAGTGAGCTTGCCAACCGCTTCCTTGAGAAGTGCCAACTGATCGTCAAACTGTGCGGCAAACAGCTGTACTGTCGCCTGGGACTGGTGCTCGTAACCGGATGGATACTTGAGTTCTCGTTTTGTCATAACTCTCCTGAGTTTGCTGGTAATTGATTACAACATTTGATCTCAAAATCGCAAAGCAGTCCACTTGCCTCAATGGAACACTTCGCCAAAAGTCTGTCAGGTACGTACTACCGTGAGAGGTAGAATTACAGACTATGCCAAAGATTCATTCCGTTGGGTGTGCTCTTCCCCCTCATCGGCTCACACAAAGTCAAGTCCGCGACTTTGTTGAGGCACGATTTTCGGATTCAGGGCTGCCGATTAACAAACTGCTCGATGTTTTCAAAAACGCCCAGATCGATGAGCGCTACTTTTCGGTGCCAATTGATTGGTACCGAGAAGAAAAGAGTTTCGAAGACAAAAATCAAGCTTATATCGAATCCTGCAACTTGCTGGGAGTCGAGTGCGCCAACCGTTGTCTGGCAAATGGCGGTGTCAAGCCCGGTGAGATCGACTATATCATTTTCGTTTCAACGACAGGTCTGGCGACACCGTCAATCGATGCAAGACTGATTAACTTACTGGGAATGCGCAGTGACGTCAGGCGCACGCCCGTGTGGGGGCTTGGCTGCGCAGGCGGTGCGGCGGGAATAGCGCAAGCTTATCATTACTTATTGGGCCATCCGAAGGAACGGGTTCTATTGGTTGCGGTCGAACTATGCGGGTTGACCTTCCAGCAAAACGACTTGAGCCGCAGTAATTTCGTTGCCACCGCCCTGTTTGGGGAAGGCGCGGCCGCAGTACTTCTAAGTGGCGACGAAGTCACAGAACCCGGAGTAGAGATTTTGGGGACACGTTCGACATTTTGGCCGAATTCGCTTGATATTATGGGTTGGAACCTGATGAACTCGGGATTGCAGGTCGTATTCAGCCAGAGTATTCCCTATATTGTCGAGACGCGTGCCAGAGAAAATATCGAGGCATTCTTGCACGAATATAATCTTGAATTGCCGGAGATCGACTACCTGATTTTTCACCCTGGCGGCGCGAAGGTTATTGAAGCGTATGAAACGGCGTTGCAGACGAGCAACGGCGCCCTGCAGATTTGCCGCGACATCCTGCGGCGGTATGGTAACATGTCGGCGGTGTCGGTGTTATTCGTTTTGGAAGAGCA
>CAZQBX010000040.1:13678-30388 GCA_964592145.1 uncultured Ignavibacteria bacterium | reverse complement strand
CGTAACAAGGTAGCCGTAGCGGAAGCTGCGGCTGGATCACCTCCTTTCTAAGGAGCACGGTTGTGTTACGATGTCACACGGCAAATTTTGACATCGTACATGTCCATGTCGACGTATCTTACTTTGATTACGCTGTCATTCCCGCGAAGGCGGGAACCCAGCAAAATCTTAGGACAAAACGAGCATCTCAATTAGCACACTATTTCTTGGATATAAAGTCCCCTGTCGGAAACGGCAGGGGATTTTTTTGTGATTGCGTTTGTCGGTATCGAATGTAGATTTGAATCACTTAGAAGTAAGCAAGATCGTCAAGAGCCAAGAGCTCTTGACCTACTTAACTTCCATATTCTGGATGTAGGTACCAGTCGTGGTGCCCGCGGAGAAAATGGGTCATTAGTTGTGTCATCGTACGAAGACGAGCTATACAGAGCGAAACAACAGGCGGAAGAAGCTGCACTCGCAAACCAAAGGAAATCGTCAGAGGAAGCGGTTCTTCGAAATGACTTCGATCAACGCTACGAGCACCTACTACAAGGTCTCTATCTAGTATTTCAACGTGTGGTAAAGCCGACTACTCTTGAATTCGCAAGCTATTCAACAAAGTCCGACAGGATCGAACAATGTATCGCCATTGTCGATTCGATTGCTGCAAAATCTAATAGCTCCAAGGGAGTGTTTAAGCTGGAGCAGATTGCGTTATCTGGCAGAGCTATCGCGTCGCTTACTATAGCTCGGGAACAAGTGGCCCAGAGCGAAAGATGGTCGTGTCCCCGGCTCCAATTGATCGCGTTTGGCTCCAGGAAATTGGAGCTCGTTGACCTTCGGCTTTGCCGGCAAACCAACACGGCGATCGCCTTGGAGGTTGAGGAGATATTGAAAGAGGCTGTGATCAGTTTCATACGGCTAAATCCAAACAGACTCAAGAACCAGGCAGGTGAAGAACTGGTAAGTGCAAAACAAGAAGTTCCTGCTGAAACTCTTGTTGTGCCAGTGATTTCGAAATCTCTAATCGAGGAATTGTTTCCGCTTGTTGTTACACAGCGAGCATCAGGGCGGAGTTACACAGGGCAGTTTGCCACCATAGGCTTATTGGTTGGCTGCATTGGGGGTTGCGTAAACTGCTTTCACATTGTCAATACGAGCCCTGACCCGTTTCTAGAACCGCTAGTTGCCCTTGCACTATGGATGTTGATTGGTTCGGGGTTGGGTGCAATGATAGGAGCAATATCGTCTGAAAAAGGCTAATACAACTAAGAATGATTGGCCACAGCCGTGTCATTCTGATTTTGGAACCGGAAACCGAGCAGGTGTTTGCGGGTCCGAGCCTTACGGTTCGGACCCAATGACCTTGAGCTGCAAAGAAACGGCTGATTCCATCATTGAAAGTGTCAATGAGGCACTATTCTACTTAAATCGAACTGCAGTGCCGTAAATCACAAACTTACCCGTGAGATCCTTAGTCATATACGATATCTCATATCTTATGCCGATGATAGCGTCGGCCTCAGCTTTCTTGGCGACATCTTCGAGTTTTTCCCATGCTTTCTTAACAGCGCCATCAAGGGGATCTTTCGCAATCGACGTCGAGATGTCTTGATAGACTGTCACCATGTCGATAATATCATAGTCAACTTTGACGTCCAGAGTAGTATAGATAACTTTTTCTGACGCGGTGTCTTCTGCATTGCCAATGGAAACTAGCGCGAGAAGTGCAATCAGCGCGAGTAGTCCGGTGGAGACTCCGAATAGATAGTTGTTTCGCAGTTTCATTTGTGTTACCTCCCAAGTGCGATAGAAGAATATCGCGATTGAAATTGATTGAAATAACGTGGTGTTGTACGTCCGTGATGCAGCTCGCTATGAACCTACGAATACCATGACGGATTGTCAAGCCGTCATTCCGAAGCTAAGTAGGTCGAAACCCTTGTGGTTTCGACATTTTCCGTTGGGCTGGCTCGCCCACACTTTGCCGTGGAAATCTTGCCAACCCACAAACTTGCATTATCGCCATCTTTTGCTCGTAGGTCGGGTTCGCAGCGGAGCGTCGAACCCGACATTTCTGAATCTCCACCCGTGTCGGGTTCCACGTTTCACTAGGAACCCGACCTACAATCTTGCATTATCGCTCTCTTTAGGCTATCTTACTTCATCCGTACACGCAACAAACTCATTTACAGTAAGGCTACACACTATGAAAAGAACGGCCCTCATGACATCAGTAATCGCAGCATCATTTCTGCTTGGATTTGCGGTCAAAACAATCATCGCTGACGATGCAACTCAAGCACCAACCTTGAAGAGAGTCACCGGCATCGGCGGCATCTTCTTCAAATGCAAAGACCCCAAAGCCGTGCGAGCGTGGTACCAAACCCACCTCGGGCTCGAAACTAATCAATATGGTTCAGTCTTCGAATGGCGCCAAGCCAGTGACTCCACCAAGAAAGGCTTCTCGCAGTGGAGCCCGTTTAACGAAAAGACCAAATACTTCGAGCCTTCTACAAAAGAGTTCATGATCAACTACCGCGTTGCCGATTTAGTCGCACTGGTGGCAGAACTGAAGAAGGAAGGCGTGACCGTTACCGACACGATCGAGACGTTTGATTACGGGAAATTCGTTCACATCATGGATCTCGAAGGGAACAAGATCGAATTGTGGGAGCCCAATGATGTCGTGTACGAGCAGCTCGGAATCCAGATGAACGCCAAGACGACGAAGTGATTCTACAACGATCCCACGGCTTGAGGCTGTTGAAAGCGTCCCAGGCACTGTCATCCTGAGTCGCTACGCAGGCGAAGGATCTGCTCCTTCTGTAATTGAATGACTTACAGATTCTTCGCTACGCTCAGAATGACAAAGTTCGAGTTTTTCAGCAGTCCCCGAGCGGTGCGGCACCCAGTTCGGGCCTTCAGACTCTAGGCTTCTACAGTCCGTTTGGCGGTTTGGCGACGGACGCGCGCGACATGCGAGCGGCCCCAACTGCAGGCGAACTCGATGAGCGGGCGCAAGCTCTGGCCGTAGTCGGTGAGGGAGTACTCCACCTTGGGCGGGACTTGCGGGTAGACCTTGCGGGCGACAATGCCGTCGCGCTCCAGCTCGCGCAACTGCGAGGTCAGCATTTTCTGGGTGCTTCCCGGGATGAGCCGCTTCAGTTCGTTGAATCGGCGGACTTCATCGCGGAGATTCCACAAGATCAGCATCTTCCATCTGCCGCCAACCACGTCGATCGTAACTTCGACCGGGCAGTTGAACTCTTCACCGTGTAAGAATATCTTTGGTTTCATATTAGATACTATAGCACAAAATAGTGCGTACTTGCAAGAAGATTTGTTACCACTTATTATTCTACCACAAATTTTCACAGCACAGAGATAAAACAGAAGTCCGCGGATGATCAGCCATTCGCGAAAGTCCTATGCAAACTACTTACAGGAGGAATCAGGCATGAAACATGGACTCAACAAGTTGACATTAGCGATCACGGTGTGTGCCGTTGCCGCAATCTTGCTGGTGACCGCCTTGGCGCAGGATCCGACCAAGGTCGATCCCAAGATTTACAAGACGATCCTGGACAATGAACGGGTGCGGGTCAATGAGATCCACTTCACGCCGGGCCAGCATATCGATTGGCATCAGCATCCGGACCACGTCATTTATTGGACGGCGGCCGGGACGCTGCGCGTCTATAACAAAGGCGCCGATTCGGTCGACGTGACCGGCACGGTCGGGCAGGCGATGTTCTTGCCGGCTTGCACACACGCGGCGACAAATATCGGCAAGACGGATGTTCGCTTAGTGCAGGTTGAGTTAAAGGAGCCGGCGGCGGCGAAACCGGCGGGGACAGAAAAGAAGTAGTTTAACTTCGCAGTTTAGTAGGTCCGAACCCATGTGGTTCGGACTTCACTTAGATGTGATTATAATCCAAGTGGTCGTCATCATCGCAACCCGCAACAAAAACCCTCCTTCCAGTCGTACAACGATAAGCTGCGATAGGAAATCTCAAGGAGGAACACTATGTCAGACACCAACACTCAAACCGTCACTATTGAAGCCATTGTTAACGCACCTGCGGCCAAAGTCTGGCAGCATTGGACCGAACCAGACCACATTATCCGATGGAACGCGGCCTCGGATGACTGGCACTCGCCGCGAGCCGAAAACGACCTCAAGGCCGGGGGCCGTTTCAAGATCCGCATGGAGGCCAAGGATGGAAGCTTCGGTTTTGACTTCGAGGGAGTCTATGACAAGGTGGTCGCAAACAAAGAAATCGCTTATACAATGAGTGACGGCCGAATGGTCAACACTACGTTTACGACAAACGGCAACACTACGAAAATCGTGACGGTGTTCGATGCCGAAAAAGAAAACCCGGTCGACATGCAGCGCGAAGGCTGGCAGGCGATTTTGAACAATTTCAAGAAATATACTGAATCGAACTAGCAAATCTATAGGTCAGGACAGCAACCGATCGGACCTATGGACTTAATCGACCGAGCGCCCGTTCTGCCGCCTTGCGAACGTGGCCGTCAGGATCGCGTCGAAGTCTCTTTAAAATGCGAATCTCGTCAGTACCACCGAAGCGGGCTGCAAGATCACAGGCCCAAACTCGGTGCCTCGGGATCAGATCCTTTCTCAATACATCGAACAGGGTCTTCCAATGATATTCATCGACATTAGCGTTAAGTACCGAGAGGATCGCCTTGCGCACTTCCAGCGAACTATCACGCCCCAATTGGCTCAACATCTGGTCAAATAAAGTCGTTCGCCAAAGCGACCCGAGGGCCTCAATCGCTGCCCGACGCGTCGCGGGAGTAGCTACAGACTTAAGATCAATCAACACTTCACTGAGTTGATGCAGGTTCAAGTTGGCAGCAGCGGCACAGGCTGCGCGAACGACATATCCATTGCTATCGCCCAAACAACACTGGATCACCAGTGCAGCCTTCGCGCCCAACTCATGCCCTGCAATCGCGTCAATGGCTGCGCGGCGATAGTATGGATCTGGTGAATTTGCCTCTTTGACGAGGATTTCAAGCGCCTCCGCCGTCGGATTCGCGGACAGCGCAACAAATGCCGCCCACGCTTCCGGCTTTGCGGCCCGAAGTTGCTTACGCAGACTCGCAATCGAAGCTTGATAGGGGACTGGCACCCCATTTACTGTGAATGGCCGCAGCATAAAGTCTCCTTAAAAAGTATTAAAATAGCGTACCGACCTATTCAAAACCAAGGAAAAGTATGTCGTCCAGAATTCGTTCCTACTTGCATTTCCTTTTACAGTCTCTCATCTTCTTCCAAAACCTAAACCAATAATAGAGGAACCATTATGTCTATGAAATTTCTGCTGGCGACAATCACGACGCTCCTGCTTCTGACCGTTTCCGGCTTCGCGCAAAAGGCCGAGCCCACCATTGATGCCAAAGTCAAAAAGTATGTTCACGTCTGGGATGAGATCATCAACGAGGGAAAGTTGGAGTTGTTCAATGACTCGAACTTCACGGCGAGTATCGTGATTCATGCGAGCCCGCAGGACGTGGTCGGTCTGAAGGCGGTCAGGGACTACTACACCAACTACGTGACCGGTTTTTCCAAGATCAAGTTTACTGTCACGGACTGCTTCGGCCAGGGCAACAAGATTGCCAAACATTGGGTTTTTGAAGGTACCCACAGCGGTGAATTCTTCGGGATCGCCGCTACCGGCAAGTCTGTCAAGGTTGAAGGCGTCACGCTTGTGCGCATGGAAGGCGACAGGATCGCCGAAGAGCAGGATTTTTTCGACAATCTGGAGTTCATGCAGCAATTGGGATTGATACCGAGATAACCACTCACAGTTTAGGCCCGATTTGGCAGGATCTGGGCCTAAGTTCCAATAATCACTTGATCGTGTTCATAAAGTCGCGGATTTCTTGATAGACGATTTCGGGTTGATCGAACCACGGGCAAGCCCGCGAATTCGGGACCGTCTTAACAGTCATCTTCGCACCTTGCTCAATAGCCAGATTCCAGCCGGTGTGGCAGAATCCCGTCATGTAATCCTGACCGGGGTCAAAGAAGTTGCCTTCGAGTCCAGGTTTGAGCAGAAGTGTCGGGACTCTCAATTTTGGCAGGTCAAAGGTAACATCGTATGCATAGAATTCGCAGAGATAACGAACCCAAGTATGAAGCGCAGGCTCGGCGGCCATTCGCCATAAGCGAAGTCCGCGAATCGGATTGACGGCATAGTCCCCCGGCAAGAAGTTGTTGTCGTCCCAAGTTGCGCGTGTAACAGTCTTGAACCAGAGGGGAGCCATATACTTGTCGACGGCCATGGCGGCGCGCTCAAGGGGTGGATGCAGTTTCATCTGGATGGTGTCCGTGGCGACAAAACAGGGTACTCCGGCGAGCAGAATTACTCCACCGATTTTATCAGGATGTTCCAGCGCCAGTTTCAATGCAAGTGTGCTTCCAGTCAGCCAATGACCGACAACGATCGGTCGCTGGAGTTTCTCGGTCTCAATCAGGCGTTCAATTGCGTGATACGCAGCGGTAGTCCAAGTCTGTTCCGCGAAGCTGATGCCGACCGGCGGCGTTGGTGGGGCAGGTGTGCCGCCAAACCCGGGCAGCGTTACGGCATACATCGTTGCTTCGGCAGCGAGCATTTCAGAGAATTCCTTAAAGACCTCGGCACCAAATCCTAACCCGGGAATCAGGACCATAGTCTGCTTGCCTGTGCCAAACTTCTTGATTTCGCCAAGTTCACCCAGTGTTCCGGTTTTGTAGCCCGGAGGGTCCACGAGATTGTTGAGCGTAGAGTCTTGGACCATGATGCGGAAGCAGGATTGTTGGGCAAAAGCTGTGGGCACGGCCACACAGAGGGCAAGAGAGACAATTACTGTGAGCACAGAGCGTCTCCATTGGGAGTTGTTCATAGTCACTTTCTCCAGTATCTCATGAGACTTGATTTCAGGGCAGTTGAAATAGACCTAAGATCACCATTTTTAGTTCTAGTTGGATACGGAGCAGGCCGACGAATAGTTGCGTAGAAATCGTGGCTTCTCAGATGTTCGGTCTGAAATAGAGCGAGACGCCGGTGCCTCCGGCGTCTCGAATCAAGTGACTGTTTTGCATCTGAATTGTCAGTGATCAGGTAATGTCTACGGGCAGGGAACAGTCTTACAAACTTCCCAACACACAATCGGCGGCGTGGTTGTGCAATACATCACCCAAATGCAGCACTTCGGTCTCGCTGTTGCCGTATCGGTCGAGACAATTGAGAACGCTCCGACAAATAGAATTGCCAGAGCAAAGATAATAAACACCGCTTTCATTTTGCGCAAAGCCATCATAATCACTCACCTCCTTCCACTTTGATGGTTGCCAAAGTGCTCAAGTGCGATAAGATTTCCTTCTTCTGTCTGTCCAAAAGTGCTCCGGGCCAGACTTGCAGGATTTGGCCATTAGGCGCAATCAGTACGGTCTGTGGGAGCAGATTACCTTTGTACATGTCAACGATCGATTGCTCGGTGACGGCGAGTACCGGGAACTGCATCGAGTTCGATGTGGCGGCGTCGCGGCCTTCCGCGGCGGCACAGGCGCAGAAACCAACGATGCGCAGTTTGTCGGGAATGTGCTTGCTGTAGATATCGTTCCAAAGTCCGATGTTGTCTTCACACGACGAGCAAGTCGGTGAGAACCACAAAATCAGAGTGTGCGGTGCGTCATCAGAGTAAGTCAAGCTGAAGTCATTGCCGTTAATGTCCAGGGTGCGCACTGCAGGCACCGAATCCCCGGACTGGAGGGTTTTCTCGAAGAAGCGAGATGGATCATCAAGCATGGCTTTGAGTTGCCGGTTCTGATATGTCAAGTAGGCGATTTCGGCGCCCATCAGAATGATGATGGCTCCAAGCACGATCGTGCCTGTGTTGAGAGTCTTGTTCATGTGAATGTGATTCTATGATCTCGGAAGGATGAGAGATTGTCAACCACATTTTTTCTTAAGGAACATCGTCCCTCGGAGTTCTCCAGGATGTCCGGATATTAGTTGAAATGTCTCAAGGCAGGTGCTCTTGATGACAACAGAGCAGCCAAATGAGAAGGGTTGACAATGGGGACTACAAATGCCAGTTTTGAAATATGGAAAAGCGTCGTGCGGTCAGTCTATTGTTTGTCGGCTCAGTCGCGATTCTGCATTTGGTCGAAATCGGCAAGCAACTTGGAGCGTCTTGGCGAGTGATTTACTCCAGCTACTTTTCGGACTTGGTGATGCCATTCGCAGCGTATTTCCTGCTGTGTGCCAGCGAGGAGAAGTGGCCTTGGTGCAAACCGTGGCAGGTGAAACTTGCGCTAGCGATTTTGGTCCCTTCTCTAGCGGAAACGGCGCAGTACTTGGGGATACCGGTTTTAGGATCGACGTTTGATCCTCTTGATTACAGCATGTATGTGATTGGCGCGACCGTGGCGGCGGTTGCAGAAGTACAAATTGTGACTCGCTACTTCGTGCAGCGCTAATCTTCAATTGCTGCCTGAGTCCGCCGATCCGGGATTACCCAGATCAACGCAACACCAATATAGAGGAGGTCCGAAATTGTTGGATGGAGCCAGGCAAACCCGATCGCCGCGACATACATCGCAATCGAGAGTCTGCCCTTGAGGTCCGATCCGAGAGAGCGCGCCAGCTTCGAGTCGCGACCGAGGTGCGAGACGATTGTCGCCTGTAAGATCGTGTATGACAAAGCAGCCATCAACAGCACGCCACCGTACATCGCCGCGGGCCACGGTGCGCTGTGGTTTTCTCCCAGCCAGGCCGTGAAGAACGGTACCAGCGAAAGCCAGAACAACAAATTCAGATTCGCCCACATAATCGCTCCGTTGATCCGCGGGGTTGCATGCAGCAGGTGATGATGGTTGTTCCAGTAGATTCCGAGGTAGACAAAACTCAAGAGGTAGGTTAAAAGGGAAGGCAGCAAGGGCCGCAGCGCATCCAAGTCAGCGCTATGAGGTGCTTTGAGCTCAAGGACCATGATTGTTATAATAATAGCCAGAACGCCGTCACTAAACGCTTCGAGTCGGTTTGTCTTCATAGGTCCAATAATACTAAATATTACCGCTCGTACAAATCGAATTTGACCCAGTGAACCGGACCAGTATCTGGGGCAGAGCTACTGATTGATATATTGACTGTTGTGTCACCGTTAAGTAACTTTCTTCCACCACCATATTTCTGGAGCATACCTTATGAGTTACAGAGTTCATCGGCTCGAAGTCAAGAAGGACACGGTCCAAGAGAAGCTTGAGCAGTTTCTAAATCAGCAGCGCGGCGAAGTGATAGCCGTGATTCCTTACGTGAGTCCGACTTTCCAATTCATGGGAGCAACTTCAAAGGTTGATTTCTTGCTGATCGTTGAACGCAATCGCTGATGTGGCTGTAGCGCAAAAGCCTAGTCAATTGCGCGAGAAGACCCTTCTTGCAACCATACCGACGGCGGCACCCAAGAGGGCGGAAGGGACGATAAATATTCCGGCAAGTGCCAATTCAAACGGCCAGAGATTGTGGCTGGTGGGATCGCCGACGACATCAAACGCGATCCGGACAACGATTGCCGCGATTGCCCCGCAGGCAGCGGCGACGCCGACTAACATTGAGTTCTTCAAATCCTTGACGGCAAATGTTACAGCAACCAGGACACCGATTAAAGCAAAAACCCACCAGCTGGGGATTAACTGAATCTCGTCATATGAAGGCGGCCACCAATATGCTCCGACAATGAGGGTGGCAGTGATGAAGGCGGCAGCGAGGCGTTTTCGGGGAAGTGTGATCTCTCTGGGAACTGAAGCCATGGCGCAAGCTACTTAATGAGCACAAATATACCAAATGTTTTTGTGACCAGGATATCCTCCAGTCAATTAAAAAGACACATCAAATCACGTAGGCTAATATACTGTACCCGTGACGGTTATGCTGTCAACGAAAAATATAGAAGAGAGGCAAGTTGGGTATTGCGCTCAAAGTTTGTGTCTACTATCTTTGTCCATTATAAGAGTATAATCGGTAACTGCAGAACCGCCGGAGTCGTGGTCAGGGATGATTCGTCCAGGTGTATCTCGGCGCCGGCAATTGAAAGTCTCTTGAAAGGAGAACGAATGAACAAGAAATTGTCACTCACCTTCATCATGGCGATACTGGCACTTGCCGCCACCTTTGTGGTAGCGGCGGATGAGAAGCCGTGGCTTGATTTCAACAACTGCGATTTCTGCAAGCCATGGATGTCGAGTGGGCTCATGAGCGAAATGACTCATGAGATGGTTCCGATGAAGAACGGTGTCATGACCGTCATGACTTGTCCGGAAAAGCGGATGGCCGAATTTAAGAAGACCAGCGCGATGATGAACGAGATCGGCGCGAAGGCCGGCAAGGGTGAACCAGTCAAGATGTGCGGAAGCTGTGAAGCAATGGGCGGACTGCTGATGCGCGGCACAGTGATGGAAGAAGTCTGGCTGAAGAGCGGCTGCGTCATGCTGATGACCTCGACCGATCCGGCGCTCGTAGCCGATATGCACAAGTGGGCGCAGAAGAACAACGAAGAGTATGCCAAGATGCCGGCGCCAACACCGGCTGCTCCCAAGGCTGACACGAAGTAGATTTATCCAGATCGCAATTCCGGCGGAGGCAGGCTGCCTCTGCCGGAAGCTGCACCGACCATCCCTCACCAGATTTCCATTGAAATGTGATTGACGCAACTGCGAACGCTGCGTATCGTATACTAAAATTGACCATATTTAGTTATCACATTTGAGAGGAGTTTTAGTATGTCTGACGGTAAGCGCAATGCCCTGAATTGGTTTGAGATTCCATCGGCGGATTTTCAGCGGGCAAAGAAGTTCTATGAAACCATCATGGGTGCCGAGATGCATGCGACGACCATGGGTGAACACCAAATGGCGTTCTTTCCAATGGACGAAGGCAAGGTCGGCGGAGCGGTCATTCATCACGCAATGATGAAACCGAGCGCCGAAGGAACTACAGTTTATCTCAACGCCAATCCCGACTTGACAACAATTCTGGATCGAGTCGGCAAAGCCGGTGGACAGGTTATCGTCCCCAAGACACAAGTCACTCCGGAAATTGGCTACTTCGCTATGTTCATTGATTCTGAAGGGAACAAAGTAGCCCTGCACTCCCAGAATTAAGAGCGATAGATTGTTCGCAGATATTTCGCCGCGGCACTTCGTAAAGTTGTCGCGGCGATTTTTGTTGGTGTGAACTGTGAATGCTATCCGGTATTGCGCATTCCAGCCGCTATTCCGGTAATACTGCTCATGAGAGCCTGAATCAGGATTGGATCGGAGGCGCTATCATGTCGAGAGCGTCGCAGAAGTTCGACCTGAAGCAGGTTCAACGGGTAAGTGTACGGTGTACGGATGCGCAACGATCGAGCGAAGACAGAATCATCCTGAAGCAACTCGGAATGACCGGTCAATTGCCTGACGCTGACAGAAACCCGTGCTAGTTCGGCGCGGAGAGCGTCACCGACATTGTGGAGTTCCGGCGGCATCAACGCTGATTCATAATGTGATAGAATCAGCGGTTCCGATTTGGCAAGCACCATTTCAAGCATATCGAGTATGGACCGGAAAAACGGCCACTCGTGCGCCATCTTCAGGAGTTGTTGCCGATGCCCGTTGTGCAGGGCGGACTCGAGCGCTGTGCCAATACCGAGCCATGCCGTTAAGGGAAAGCGAATTTGCGACCACGCGAAGACCCATGGTATCGCCCGAAGACTGTCGATGGAAGTTACCTCCCGGCGTTTAGCCGGCCGACTTCCCAACGGTAGTTTCTGAAGTTCGTTGATCGGGGTTACGGCCGCAAAGTAATCCATGAAGGGAATGTTGTCTCGGACTGTGTCCCGATAAGAGTTGAGCGACGCAATTGACAACTCATCCAGGACGTTGCGCCATTCCGGATTTGGTTCCGGCGGGGGCAAAAGCGAGGCCTCGAGGACAGCTGACGTATAGAGTTCGATCGTGCGGACGGCGATTCCGACCATTCCGAATTGGGCGCGGATGACTTCTCCCTGCGCTGTGATGCGCAGGGAATTTCCAACCGAACCCGGCGGTTGCGAAAGGAGCGCCTTATGTGCCGGTGCACCGCCGCGGCTGACTGATCCGCCTCGGCCGTGGAAGAGTGTCAATTTCACACCGTGTTTCTTGCATACCGAAGCAAGCTCTTCCTGCGTGCGGTATAGTGCCCAAGCGGCTGCCAGATAACCGCCATCTTTTGCTGAATCGGAGTAGCCGATCATTACTTGCTGATGATGATCGATCATCTTTCGGTACGACGCGTTACAGAGCAGAAGATCAATCGCTGCAGCGGCGCCAATGAGGTCGGAGAGTGTTTCGAACAACGGAACGACCTTCATCGGTGCGCGCACACCAGCCAATCGCTGCAAAAAGTACACGCCGAGCACATCGGACGGCGCAGTTGCCATTGAGATAATATAGGCTCCAAAGGACGAGGCCGGGTGACGGGCAATGACCGCCATCGTCTCGAATACTTCAGCTACTTCAGACAGTGATCCCGCGAACTTGGGGAGTTCGCCTTCGGGAAGGTCGAGATATTGAAGCAAGAACGATTGCCGCCGTTCCTCACTCCAATCGCGATAATTGCCAAGTCCGAGCGATTCAGTTACGGCGCTTAGTGCGTCCGTATGGCGGCTTGACTCTTGTCGAATATCGAGTCGGAGCAGCGATACGCCAAAGCAGGCAAGCCGGCGTATGGTATCGCTCAATTCACCACGTGCGATCGATCCCATTTTGCTTTCAGTCAGGGAACGATGACACAGCAAAAGGGGCTCGAGTATTTCCTCGCTGTCGGTATAGATGTTATTGTCTTCTACGGACAACCCTTGAAGGCGACTGAGAGCCCAGTCGCGAGTTGCAGAAAGTCGGGTGCGGATTTGCGACAAGATCACGCGGTAGGGCTCGCGCGAGTCGTCAACAAACGCACGCAACTCGGGACTGCATTTCGACATTGAAAGGTCGGCATAGAGATGTTCGACGTCGCGAAGGAGCAAATTTGCGGCGGTCCAGCGATTCATCAAGATGACGCGTTCAGTAACGGCGGCGGTCACGGATGGATTGCCGTCGCGATCTCCGCCCATCCAGGAAGCAAACCGAACGGGTGAACAACCAAGCGGCAGAGTTTCACCGATGTTCCTCTGGACGGTAGCCTCGAGTTCGCGGAGGAAGCGGGGGACGGCATGCCACAGGTAGCGTTCAATTACGTTTGCACCCCAGCGGGCTTCATCAACCGGCGTCGGCTGCTGATCGCGAACTTCCGGTGTGTGCCACGCAGCAAGAATTAAGCGCCGCAATTCGCGGAGGACTTCATTTCTTTCGACCGGTGATAGGTCGCTGCGATCGAGCGTTTCGAGAGTTCTGGCGATACCGTCATACTTGTTTATCAAAGTACGGCGACAGACCTCCGTAGGATGTGCGGTCAAAACGAATTCAATCTGCAATTCGCAGAGAGCTTTGAGAATAGCGTTTGGTTCGTGGCCGGATTTGAGAAGGCGTGGAAGTAGTTCCTCAAGAGACCCTCCTTGCGGTCGCGGTTCCAGTAAGGTCTGATAATTGCGACGGCGGCGAATCCGGTGATATTGCTCGGCGATATTGGCGAGATTGAGAAATTGCGAGAAGGCGCGCGTCAACATGAGCATATCATCAGGAGATAATCCAGTGAGAATTCGCACGAGACGATCGGTGTGTTCACCACCATCACGGTGCGCACTTTCGGCCAGGCAACGGATGGTTTCGATGCGATCAAGCGCTTGTTCGCCGACTTGCTCGCGTATGGTTTCTTCGAGAAACTGTCCGAGCAGCGCAATGTCGTCGTAGAGACGACTGTGCGGATCGCGAGTCGACGGGGAGGTCTTGGGCAATGTTGATTGAAGCATGTGTGGATATTATCGACCGGCGAAGTCGCGAAATTGAGATATTTGTGAGCCGTCAGCGAATTCGCAGTCGTCACACGGCAATTCGCGCGCAAGTCGTTGTCATTGATGGGTACGCAGTACGCGGCTCGGCGAAGGGCAATCTGAGAATCAAGTATTCACAGTACCGGAAATGGTAGTAACTGCCTTGCCGTCGAGCAAAACACGTTTGTCGGCGACAGTAACGCGCATTTCGCCTCCACGTGCGGATGCCTGATACGCTAGAAATTCACTCTTGCTAAGTCGCTTCTGCCAATAGGGGCCGAGCGCGCAATGTGCGGATCCGGTGACCGGATCCTCATTTATTCCGACGGCAGGCGCGAAGAATCGGGAAACGAAGTCGTATTTGCCGGATCCGATGGCAGTGACAATCACACCATGAACGCCGAGCGCCAGAATTGATGCGAAATCTGGTTTTAGGCTCCGGACTTCTTGTTCTGAAGATAACTCGGCAATGATCGTGTGGTGCGTCATGGAAATCGCTGTTGGTTGCGCGCCAATTGCAGCTGATAGACGAGGATTCTCAATAGGTGCCGAAGTGATTGCTGGAAAGTTGAGTTGGATCCAGCCGTCTGGTAGCTGTTTGGCGGTAAGCTCGCCGCTCTTGGTGTCAAAGTATATTGGCACTTCTGGTCTGGCATAGTGTTCCGTCCACAATATATGGGCGGAAGCCAGCGTCGCATGACCGCAAAGGTCAATTTCCACTGCCGGAGTGAACCAGCGAAGGCTGTATCGGTCGGCGACCTTAAGCAGAAAAGCTGTCTCGGCCGAATTGATTTCGGCGGCGATATTCTGCATTGAGGAGTCATCAATCGGGGAATCAAGCAGGCAGACGCCGGCAGAGTTTCCTTTGAATGCTTGTTCGGCAAAAGCGTCAACGACGCGCAAATTGAGTTTCACCTTCGTCTCCTTACTTCAATAGCGGTCGAGTTGAATATACGAGATTGAAGGCGGAATTGTGCAGAGAGACGAACTAAGTCACCAGGAATTTTCGCCGACGGTAGTTGAACTTCCCGAACAACCGGAAGCTGATTCCAATACAGTGTTGGTGTTAGCCCAGATTTCGCCAGTTGTTGCTTTGTAAGCCCAACCGCCGCGAGTTCCGACAACGACGCCTTTAGTGACGCCGGTTACAATCGAATCGGGTGCGTTAGCCTGGAAGGGATTCGGCGGGATTCGCTGCTCCATTACACGTCCGATAGTCCTCAAGGTGTCGATCGGTGGATAGGTAGCAGCTCCTCGCTTGACAATGTTCTGCGATTGCCACGTGCTAAGACCTCCGCGCAACCCGCCGAGAGCGGCCCTGCAAGCGCTGCGTTTAGCATCAAGGGAGAAGTCCTGGTACTTACCAATTGCAATTGTCGAGAGGATGCCAAGCACGACGATGATGATCACGACCTCGATGAGCGTGAAGCCAGCGATGCTTCTGACAGCCAAGCCTCGAGGGCGAAGCGATTTGGAACATTTGTGAGTGGCCATATAGATATTAATCGACTCAGCGATGGAAATGCTAAAGCGGATAACTTCAACACTGTACAGTGAATTCGGTGTGGCAGATTTACCCAAACTAAGACTTGATTCGGAAGAGTTCCGCGATTATCGTACAATCAGTCGAAATTGAAGGAGCAGCGCGTCTCTGCAAAGTGCGTTGCGGATGGGATTAACGGAGGACAGTACTTATGAAGGGCAATAAGAAAGTCATTGCGGCGTTGAATGATCTTCTGCGCGATGAGTTGACGGCAATCAACCAGTACATGGTTCATTCTGAAATGTGCGCCAATTGGGGTTACACGCGGCTGCACAATGAAATCGAACGGCGCGCCATAACAGAAATGAAGCATGCCGAAAAGCACATAGCGCGTATCATATTTCTTGAAGGTCTCCCGGAAGTTAGCCGGCTGAATGAGATCAAGATCGGCACGAATGTCGAGAACCAATTCAAGAATGACATCAAGGATGAGATTGGTGCGGTAGCGGCCTATAATGCGGCGATTAAATTGGCGGTTGAAGCCGGCGACAATGCGACACGTGATATTCTGGAGGCGATCCTGCACGACGAGGAGGACCACGTTGACTGGTTGGAGGCGCAGTTGGACCAGATTCAGCAAATGGGACTGCAGAACTATCTGGCTCAACAAATCAAAGAGCAACAGGCGTAGCCCTCGTTTCATCGGTAGTTTGCGGCGGTTGAAGGGAAGCTTCGACCGCCGTTTTGTTTGTTAGCGAAAACACAATGCACGGCGTATATCTGGATAGCACCGAAACGGAAACTGCAAAGAGGAGTTGCGCATCATGCGAAAAGTTAACCTCAGAGAAAAGTTCGATCTTATTGAAGAATATGAATCGCCAAAGATTGTTGGCGAGCTGAATGGTCAGTATGTGAAGTTATCCAAGCTTCGAGGGGAATTCGTCTGGCATAGTCACGAGAACGAAGATGAACTTTTTCTTGTCGTGAAGGGACGACTTCGCATGCAGCTGCGCAGCGGTGATATTCTACTGGATGAAGGGGAATTCTTCATTGTGCCACGGGGCGTCGAACACAACCCAGTTGCAGAGCCCGAATGCTTCATTTTATTGTTTGAGCCAAAATCGACTCTCAATACCGGTGATGCCATCAGCGACAAGACGATTGAGAATCTCGATTGGATCTAAGCTTACTTGACCTAAGTCGCGAATTAACAACGCACTAATCGAAATCAGACCAGCGATTAATCAAATTTCATAAAAAATCTGCAACAAAAAGTGAAA
>CAZQBX010000040.1:5286-13668 GCA_964592145.1 uncultured Ignavibacteria bacterium | reverse complement strand
TGCTTGTCTTAAAGTAAAATATAACGTACTTTATGGAAAATGAACCAATCTAGTGCAAGAGAGGATCTATGAGTGTAGCCAATGCAAAAGCCGGATGGACGGTCATGATCACTTCGATCGTCTTGTTTGTGGGCTCTTGGGCAATCGCAAGAGGGTTCTTGAAACAGAGTGAGTTAGGCGACTCGGTTAGAGTAATACTTGCCCTGCTGCCAATCGGGCCGTTCGCGTGGATGCTCTGGAACTTCATTAGAGGTGTGGCCAGTTTGGATGAGCTTCAAAGGAAGATCCAGCTTGAGGCACTCGCCATTGCCTACCCGGTCATGATGGTTTTCCTTATGACGATCGGTTTGCTCGACATCGCTATCGGATTGTCTTATGAGAATTTCGGATTGAAGCACCTCTGGTATTACATGCCGCTGTTCTACTTCCTTGGGCTGTTCGTTGCAAGCAGGCGGTACCAGTGAAATCAAATCTCAAAGTACTGCGCGCCGAGCGCGACTGGTCACAGGCCGACCTTGCCGAGCGGCTGGGCGTATCACGTCAAACGATTAATGCGATAGAAACTGGAAAGTATGACCCGAGTCTTCCATTGGCGTTCAAGATTGCCCGCTTGTTTGCCAGACCGATTGAGGACATCTTCTCTGGAAACGAACTTTAGGAAATGATTTGAGGTTATATATTCTGCATCTGTAGAATTGAGGTAGTTAATGGCAAACAAGATACATAAGTATCGCGGAAAAGAGATTGAAGTTACCTTCGACGCAAAGCGTTGCATCCATGCCGCCGAGTGTGTGCGGGGATTACCGCAGGTTTTCGACACGAATCGTACGCCATGGGTGCTGCCCGATGCGGCGGACGCTGAGAAGATCGCCGAGATCATCAAGCGTTGCCCGACAGGAGCATTGCACTTTGAAAGTACTGCAATCAATTTGAAGGAAGCTGCACCAGAGCAGAATGTCGCGCAACTTGCTAAGGACGGGCCGATTTTTCTGCGCGGGGAGATTGAGATTCTTGATGCAGCCGGCGATGTGCTTCTTGCTGATACGCGTGTAGCACTTTGTCGGTGCGGCGCATCGCGGAACAAACCCTATTGCGACAATTCGCACAAGCGGGCAGGCTTCAAAGATGCCGGTGCAATCAACTTTCAGAAGCCGGATGAAGAAGAACCGGCGGCGCATACCAAACTGCGTGTTCAAGCTTCGCCAAACGGTCCTCTTCTCGTAGACGGCAATGTCACGATCGTGGACTCCAGCAAGACGCTTCAAGAGAAGTCCAGCAGTCCCGCCCTATGCCGGTGCGGCTCGTCCGGAGCGAAGCCGTATTGCGACGGCAGCCACAATCGAGTGAATTTCGCCGACCAATAAATCTCACGACGACGTCCGTTCGAACAGAATATTCCTGGCACGCGGCAGGCTCAGCCGCATCGCGAAGACACGGTCGTTTTCATCCCGCTCAAATCGGATTTGCGTCTGACCGCCGTCGGCGACAAACTCATCCCGGATGGTGGCTTGAGTTGCGATTTGATCACTCGAACCCTTTTTCGCGTAGCGCAGGACAGCGCCTTCGAGCGACAACACAAAGGTGAGGTTCAGATCACGACAGCGATACTCGCCAATATACTGGTCGAGGTTGTCCGGAGCGCTGTTATAGGTGATTGGCTGGAAGCGAGCCGTCTGTTGTCCGGGGACTGCCAACTCAAGTGTGAGAACGCCTGATTGCTGCACTTTATATGTCACAGTTCCCGGAAGTGGAATGCCGACTGGAAGGAAGGTCTCCGGATCTAAAGGCAACAACTCGAACTTGAAACCTGATGACGTTGCGACGGCGAGCGCAGAATCATTTGATGTGACATACCAGACGGTGCCGGTTACCGGATTTCGAAATGCACCGACCTTCGGCTCGAGCTGTGAACGTGTTAGCTTCACAAACGCGGGCGCGGTGGTGGGGTTATCTTTTTTCAGTTCCACAGGCGGAAGGAAAATTCCAGCAATCTGATAAGCTAATCCGGTGGCATCGATGGTTCCAAGATTAGCAAGGACGATAACGGACAGATGGCTTTCCGGGAAGCGCGCAATTTCGGAACGAAAGCCAAAGTAGGCGCCGCCATGGTGAATGACATGATGGCCACCGGTCTGGTCGTGGCGCAAGCCGAGCGCCCACTGAATCGTGTCACCATTGTTTAGGACTGTGCGGGTCTCGAGTCTGCGCATCAAGTCTGGGTCTTTTTTGCCTAACTTATTATTGTAGAAATTCTCGTCCCAAATTGCGAGGTCGCCGACATCGGAGTAGATCCCGCCATCGCCGATATTGGTGGCGATGGATGCGCCACTCCAGTAACCGCCATCGGGAAGAGGACCGTAGCTGCCGGCGCGACGTTTTACAATGCGATAGGGATCGTCAAGAATGAGTGAGTTGTGCATGCCCAACGCTGCGAGAATGTTCTCTTGCGCAAACTGGGCGAGAGGTACGCCACTGACGCGACGAACGACTTCGGCAAGCAGAAGGAAGCCGGAGTTACTATAGAGGTGCTGGTCACCGGGAGGAAAGTTCAGTTCGCTCTGGTCATAGATCAGTTTGAGATAATCTTCATCACGATAGTTGTTCCCAATGGGCATTCCTTTCAGCGTCATCAAGTCAAAATAGTCGCGGACTCCCGAGGTATGCTGCGCCAGATGACGAAGAGTGATTTTCCAGGGGTATTCCGGAAACTCCGGAAGATAGGTACGAATGTCATCATCGAGTGACAGCTTACCTTGTTCCTCGAGGAGCAGAATACTGGTCACTGTAAATTGTTTCGTGTTGGAGCCGATGTCGAAGAGCGTACTAGCGGTAATTGGGACGTCATTGCTGAGATCCGCTAGTCCATAGCCTTTGGCAAAAACCATCCGGCCATCTTTGACAACGGCAATTGCGCAGCCGGGGCTGCCGGGTGCGGTATACGGAGCGCAAAGCGAATCGATCGCAGCAAATTGGGTGGTCGCACCAATCGGCTGAAACGTCGCCGCAAAAAACGCAAGTAATGGAAACAGTATTCTAAAGTTCATACCGGCACCTCTCATGTTGTCATTGGCAGTATTAGGTAAGCAATTACCTAAATAATCTGATTGAAAGGTAATACGCAGGTGAGCGTGTGAAGTTGCGTATAAATCAATCCAGCGTTTATCGCCGGCATGCTTGGTCGTAAGTTAGGCCGTGTTCAAGGTAGAACTTCAGCAAGGTGAGAGCCTCACCCCATCCGGAGGCACATTCGAGAATCATGGCGCGGCCATCTGGCGTATTGGGGTAGCCATCCTCGGTGACACTAACGACAGTTCCATCGCTGTGCAACTTGATTTCAAAGGTGATGACCGTCGGGTGTTCACGGCCCACCGGATACCATTCGAAAACGAACAGGTCGGGGCGGTCGGCGCGATGAACCTTTCCTTCGGCGCTGACGGTGTATTTTTGCGGTCCCCAGTCTTTCCATCGGAAGACGATCCTGCCGCCCGGTCTTGGATCGACTTCGGTATCGTGAGTGAAGAAGGCATTCCAACCGGCTCCGGTGGTGATTGTGTCGAATACCTTTTCAGGAGCGGTATAAATCAGGCATTGGTGCCGAATTGCCTTGTCAAACATTTCCGACATCCGGTTTTCCTTTCACAGGGCGCTGTTGGTTTTCGGAAAGATAAGGCATAGAAATCCAGAGCACACCAATTTCTTGCGAAGTCAATTCGAGCCGGGTTCGAAGGATTACTCTTTCGCAGCCAAGTCGAACTTCAGCCAAAACTCCTTTTTGCCCATTTCGCGCATCCCTCGGGGTCTGCCTTGACCCCCGCCGGGTCCGCCGCCGGGGCCCATTCCGCCACCCATACCACCGGGAGGCGGTCCGCCCATACCGCCACTGGGACCTTCGCCGTCGGGCGGGCGCATTTGTTCTTGCATACGCTTCTTATCGGCGTCCGACATATAGCCGATCTCAATGCCGAGCATCGTACTTGATTTCAGTTCCGGTTTAAGGCCGTACTCGGATTCAACGGTTGGGAGGATGGGGATCTTGAATTCAACGGCGTAAATCTCTTTTCCGAAAGTTGCAGCAGCTGCAGGACCGTCATCACCCTTGGCCGAAATCTCAATGCTGTTCTTTTTATCGATCACAGTAATCAATCTGCGCAAGCGAGCTTGTTCTTCTTTCATCTTTTCGCGCGGCTCTTCCATCCCACCTCTCATAGGGAATCCGGCCGGCATCTTTCGTTCGGCAGCTGAAAGGCGTCCGGCGCGGTAGCGGAAACCGTAATCGCGTTTCTTCTTTCCGTCGCCGTTGAGCCAGACAACTACGCCTGCTCGCTCCAGCTGCATGATCGTGGATTCCTTTTTAGAGATAATCATCAGGTAGATGGCCGCAGAGTCGTTGCTGACCGCGATGGCTGTTTGGTCATCATCAAAGTAATTAAAGGCGAGATCGCGCCATTCATCGCCGTCGCCATCGATGATGGGGGGAGTGGGTATCCACGCAGATTTGACATCGCCAGCGAGTGCTGTAAAGCTAAGCGGAAGCGTCAGCAGTATGATCACAATCTTCAACATTGTGTACGACTCCTGTATTGTGTTGTCCAGCGCCTACCTTAACAATTAGACAATCAATGGACGATCTTGCCTGCGCGGTTATTTCACCGAATGTTCAGTTAGAGATTACTCAAACCGGTCTCGACATGGCGAATTCATTCGCCAAGATGCCGTAGATGAGGTCGTCGTATAACGTTCCATCAACTTCATGATGTTGGCGAAGACGGGCTTCGAGTTTAAATCCGTGCCGCTCAAGCAGGGAAATGGATGCTGCATTGAACGCACCGGTTTGAGCATGAACGCGGTTCAGTTTGAGATTGTTGAACAGGTAATCCAGCAATAGAACCAGTGCGTCAGCGGCGTAGCCGTTGCCGCGATAGCCTGGTCCAATGAGATAACCGATTTCTGCAGAACGGTTGCGCGAGTTGACATTAAAGTAGCTGATTCTGCCAACGAAAGTGTCGTCTTGGACGCGGCGGATGGCCAGGCGCTTGGGGGCATTGTCGGCAGGAGGTGTGTGAAAACGCTCAAGCGTCTCTTGCAGCGTCATCGGCTCGACCGGCCAGCAAGTCATTCGTTCCGGAGGGGAGTTCCAGAACCAGTCATAGAACTGGATGACATCGGGTTCAGACATTTCGGTCAGTTTGATGCGAGGTCCGAGAATATTGATCGCTACCATCAATAGAGAAGATGCCGATTAAGGCAGGAGCGCGCAAGCAGACAATTCTCGTTTCCCCTGAGGCACAAAAATCACTCCATGAACTCGATTTTGTGATTGACAGTCAGAGACGCGATTCGTATATTACCATTAGGTTAAATAACAACGAGGATTAGCATTGATAGCACAAGATCAACTTAGTACCACTTTTTCGGCGTTGGCTGATCCGACGCGACGGGGAATACTGGCGGCATTAATGAAGGGAGAGGCATCGGTTCAGGAGCTGGCCTCGCCTTACGAGATGAGCCTGCCGGGAATTTCCAAACACCTCAAAGTTCTGGAAAGGGCGGGCTTGATTGAACGCAGTCGAGCCGCGCAGTGGCGGCCCTGCCGTCTTCGAGCGATACCGCTGCAAGAAGTTGCGGATTGGTTGGAGCGTTACCGCGTCTTTTGGGAGGCGAGTCTGGATCGGCTCGACGATTATCTGCGCGAATTACAGATGAAAGGGAGTGAAACAAGCAAGACACGAGTCAAACGTTCGCGGTCGTCTCATCGTGCCGTGAAGGGGAGGAAGGATGTCAAGACAAGATAAGCTGACAGTGAGCCAGGAATTGGTCATTACCCGAATCTTTGACGCACCGCGGGAATTGGTCTGGAAAGCATGGACCGATCCGGAACATGTCAAACGCTGGTGGGGGCCTAAAGTCTTCACCGCACCCGTGATTAAGATCGACTTTCGTGTCGGTGGGACTTTTCTTGGCTGTATGAAGGGTGCAGATGGCAAAGAATATTGGAGTACAGGCACCTACAAGGAGATCATTCCACTCGAGCGAATCGTCTGTACCGATAGTTTCTCAGACGAACACGGCAACATCGTGCCCGCTTCCGTGTACGGCCTTGCAGGCGACTGGCCCATTGAGCAATTGATTACCGTGACTTTTGAGGATCTTGGCGGTAAAACGAAATTGACGCTTCGTCACTCAGGATTCCCTGCGGGCGATACACAGGAAATGGCCGGCGCAAGCTGGAACGAGTCGCTGGATAAGTTGGCAGAATCGCTGAAATGAGGGAGTCTGGATGAAGAAGAATGCGACGAGGAAAAGTGCAGGTGCCAAGCGTGCGGCGGCATTGAGCGTCGAACACTACTTGGCCGCACAACCAAAGGAAATGCGTGCAGCGCTCGAACAACTCCGCTCAACGATAAGGTCTGTGATACCCGATGCAGAAGAGGTGATCAGCTACCAGATTCCGACCTACAAACTTCGGGGTCCATTGGTCGCCTATGGAGCCTTTGCTAAGCACTGTTCGTTTTTCGTTATGAGTCCGTCGTTGATGGAGAAGTTTGCGAAGGAATTGTCGCGGTATGAAGTGACGAAAGGGACAATCCATTTTGCACCAGACCGACCGCTGCCGGCAACGCTGGTCAAAAAGCTGGTGAAAGAGCGAATCAAGGAAAACAACGCTAGGAAGACCAAGTGAGAAGGCTCCGGTGCCGCATCAGTCGTTTAGGTGAATGTCAACCAGGAGAGAATTCATGAACAGAGAAAATGCAATTCAGATCTCGTATTTGCTTTTGCGTGTCGTCACTGGACTGCTGTTTTTCCAGTCGGGATGCGTCAAGACCTTCGCGTGGTTTGGCGGGATGCCGGGTCAACCCGGTGAGACGGTGGAGTTGATGTCGCAGATTGGCATTGGCGCCTGGATGGAAGTGATCGGCGGCATAGCGATAATGCTGGGTTTGGGAACGCGAATTGTGGCTTTCCTGCTGTCGGGCGAAATGGCAGTTGCGTATTGGCAGTTTCATGCTCCAAGTGGCGCATGGCCGGTTATCAATCACGGAGTACCGGCCGTGTTGTTTTGTTTCATCTTCTTGTTCATGGCAGCCTACGGTGGCGGTGATTGGAGTCTTGATCGGTTGATCAAGGTCCGTCGCACGAAAGGACAAGACCAATCGGAAGGGGCGGTCGGTAAATGAAGCATAAGACCGTGTACGCAAATCCGTCGGATCGCGAAATGGTATTTACCAGAGTATTTGATGCACCGCGCGAGCTCGTGTACGAAGCGTGGACCAAGCCGGAGTATGTAGCGTTATGGTGGGGACCATCCGGGTTCACCAATACAATTCATGAAATGGATGTCAGACCAGGTGGAGTGTGGCGATTGACGATGCACGGGCCGGACGGCGTCGACTATCCCAACAAAATCGTATTTATCGAGGTCGTGCCGCCGAAGTTGTTGACCTATCTTCACAGCGGCGACGACGGAATCAGATTCAATGTCATCATCAGATTTGACATCCAGGGCGCAGGTACGAGGATGACAATGAAGATGGAGTTTGAATCAAGCGAGATTCTCAAACGCGTCGTTGACGAATATGGCGCTACTGAAGGCGCGATCCAAATGACCGAGCGCCTGGAACAGTTCCTGAAGCACAAAGAGGTACTGAATTGACATGCGGAAGTTGATTCTCTCGATGATGATTTCGGTTGACGGCTTCATCGAAGGCGAGAACCAAGAGCTGGACTGGCATGTCTGGGATGACGAGCTCGAGCGGCACATGGCGCAGTTCTTCACGACGGTTGACACATTGGTATTCGGACGGGTTGCCTACGAACTGATGATCTCGTATTGGCCAACTGCATCTGACAGCATCGCTCCGCAAATGAATTCTCTGCCCAAGATTGTTCTATCAAATACGCTGCGCGCACCAATCTGGAATTCGCAAGTTCTTAGCGGTGATATCGCCGGTGAGTTTAAGCGCTTGAAACGACAAGACGGCAAACACATGGTCGTTTTTGGCGGCGCGAGTGCGGCGCAAACACTAATCAAAATGGGACTAATCGATGAGTACCAGTTAATTGTTAATCCGGTGATACTCGGGGCGGGAAAACGGCTTTTTGAGCCGGGCAGTAATCAATTGAACTTGAAACTTGTAACCAGCGTTGCCTTTAAATGCGGCAACGTAAAACTCTATTATCACCCGGCATAGTCGGAAAGGAGAAAACATGAAGGGATACATCGACCTTTTCCTCTTGGCGATTCCAAAAAAGAATTTGCCCGCCTATCGCAAGATCGCTCGAAAGTTTGCCGATTTAATGAGAGACCACGGCGCATTGGAATACCGTGAGTTCCTCGGCGAAGACCTCAAAAATAATTTCTGTCTTGGTTTTCCAGATATCTAC
>CAZQBX010000040.1:0-5276 GCA_964592145.1 uncultured Ignavibacteria bacterium | reverse complement strand
AGAAGGGCGAAGTCTTAATCTCTTCAGCAGTGGAATTCAGTTCACGCAAGCACCGCGACCGGGTCAACAAGGCAGTGATGGCCGACCCGCGAATGCAGAAAATGATGAAGAGCAAACCTCTGTTCGACA
Source organism: uncultured Ignavibacteria bacterium (assembly GCA_964592145.1). Taxonomy (GTDB): domain Bacteria; phylum Zixibacteria; class MSB-5A5; order CAIYYT01; family CAIYYT01; genus JADJGC01. The sequence goes on along the minus strand of CAZQBX010000040.1, from coordinate 5,147 downwards.
CGAAGCGAATGGTCGTTGGCGGATTTGAGACCTATTTGAAGATGTGAGGCACGGGCTGGCATAAACAGAAACGGCGCGATCTTCGCGCCGTCCTGCCAATCAGTGAAAATCCCGATTACTTCTTCTTAAGAACTGGCGTCACCGCCTTTATTCTGGTACTGTCAACCGCAAGTGTTGGAATAGCGCCGTTCTGCCACTGCATGCATTGGCTGGTGCCCTCGGTTGCATAAATTCCGGTTTGCGAGGTTGCATTGGCGATGCAGTAACTTGTCACTTGATATGCTTTCTTGTGAATGGCAGAGATGACTTTGTTTTCCGGATCGACCAATTCAAAGTAACCGAGTACAGCAATGTCGTGACCGACCGGAAGGTCGGTCGGTTTGGCATTTGAGAAGCCGGCCACCCAAATACCTTCGTTATTCGGATTTGGTGCGGGAAATTTGACGAAGATGTACGGTTTTCCATCAGAAAGTTGCTTGGCAGCCGTGATGTGGCCTTTGAAGGCGACAGTGCGCTCGACAAACAGCTGAGGTGATTTGTCCGCTTTGCGCAGCGAATCAAGATTGAAGTTCAAAGGGAAAGGAGCAGAGTAGACATTGGTATCGGCAGTTAGAATCAACGCGAACAAAAATACGATGATGCCTGCGAATCGGAATCTCATTGGAAATCTCCTTATATCATCTCTAACAATTGGCGGTCAATAAGCGTCTCTAATTGTACGATTATCGGCAGAAAACGACGAGTGATCAATAGAAGAATTGGCGAATGATGTGAAGCGGGCTCGTTAAATCATGATACAACGAACCCGCTGCGCAATTCACGGAATCACTTCTGTTCCACGGCCCGCCTGACGGTTTCGATGTCGATCTTACTCATCGGCAGAATTGCCCGCATAGCCCGCATGATGACTTCAGGGTCCTCGTGAGTTATATATTCGCCGAGAATTGTTGGAACTATCTGCCACGACACGCCGAATTTGTCTTTGAGCCAGCCGCATTGGCTTTTTTCGCCGCCAGCTGAAAGCTTCTCCCACATTTCGTCGACCTCCTTTTGATCTTTGCAGTCAACCATAATGGAGATCGCCTCATTGAAGGTGAAGGGCGGACGGCCATTGAGTCCCAAGAACTCCTGACCCTCCAGTTCAAACATCACTGCCATTACCGAACCGGCCGGTTTACCAACAAAGGACGAGATTTCCTCGCTGAACCGAGAAATGTGCTTGATTCGAGAGTTTTTGAAGGTCGAGACGTAGAAATTGGCAGCCTCTTCGGCGTTGTCGGTGAACCAGAGGCAGGTGCGGAATTTTAGCGTTTGCATCGATGTGTCTCCTTTGCAGATTATAGACAAGAATTATCTACCCTGCAATTAAATCCGGAGCGAGAAGGGTGTCAATCGCTTTTGGGCGACCCTTGCGGGGGTTGATGTCTGCAAAGAGGTACTTGACTTTTTGGGCGACTTTAGCAGATTTATTGGCAACCTTACGCAAAATGGAGCGATATGACGATGAACTGTCCAACACACAGATCGATTTATTATTCCCAGGTTTTTAGACTGCTGACGGCGACGATTTTAGTTGTGGGTTTAGTAGGATGCAAAGATAAGCTAGGACCTGAGCCTTCTGAGATCTATGGTTTTTGGACCGCCACCAAGGTTGAGTATGTCGGAAAGGCGGGGCAGGGTACGGTCAATGCATCAAACGCTGGTTGGACTGCGACACTAACACTCAATGCCGACAACACAGGTGATCTGGCAGTCACACCCGGAGATGACGACACTTGGCACTGGGCGGGTGCCTGGGAGATTGATGGCGATTTGTTCCGCATTGTCGGGCAGGGCGCAGATATTCAGCTCTCCGGCTCGACGTTGTACTTGACGGGATTCGACGGCAGTTATGATTTCAACAACGATTCCGAGCTTGAACCGGCGAAGCTCAACTTGGTGATGGTGAAATAGGGGCGCGGGAATCCGAATTAGTGGTTTCGGACGCGCAGATTATTTCTTTTCCGCGCTAAAGTTAACGGTGCCGCTGAAGTCGGAGAATATCACGCGAACCGTCCATTCACCGGGTTGGCCCGCCGCGGTATCGAAGACGCCGTCGGTTGCTAGGTTGCCATTGTAGACTTCGGTATTTGCGTCATCAAGGATTTGAAGGGTTACTGAACCAGCCGTTGAGGCCGTAGAGTGATCTACTGCGGCCTTGGTGCCGCTGTTAGCCCAGACATAAGCAAAAGTACGGGATAAGTCAGAAACTCCGGTTGCCTGAAGTTCGAATTTGTCAGCATTGTTGTGGATCTCGGGTTCATACGGCGCGAGCGAGTCGCTGCCACAGCCGACGAAGAGGGTCGCCAACATCAGGGGAAGGAAGGCGATGCGGAAGAGATTGCTTCGGTTCATGATTGCCTCAACTTGTTGTATGTAAGGATGCCCCTTGTAACTTAACGGACTAATTGACTCCATAAATTAGATAATTCTCCAGATAAATCGCGGATAGTCTAAACGAGAAAACATCAGTCACCAGTAGGATTGCTTCTGTCGTCCGCATCTTAATGCAGATCAAGGGAGTAGCTGGAGTCAGATGCAGCGACAGTCCTTATCTGGATCGACTGAAGCAGAAGGCATCAGCGAAGGGGCTAGTCGGTGCGGCCGATCATTATTGGCGGAGTGCAGACCATATGAAATTCGCCGTTCTCATCAGCAAAGCCGATTACGCCACGCACTTCAACTGACGGTCCCCATTTTGGCCCGCCGCGCGCCATGGCGTCACGGCGGAAATCACCATTGTATGGAGTACTCTCTTCGCCGAGAACGGCGCCCCAGACTTCATCGTTGTAGATGACCCAAAGAAACTTGAGGTGTAAGTTCTCCGGAATGGAGAGCGAATCGCAGCGCTGAAGACTTGTGTGCACCAGCAGACCTCTGCCGACCGATGACGTGTTTGGACCGGGCATGAAATCGCGCCACGGGGAAATTGTCGCGCAGTATTCGACACCATTGACAACGACGGTGTCAAGGGCGGCGTTCAGCATTTGAAGCGGCATAGTGGGCGCTGGGGGAGATGATTCTTCGGGATTGACACCGCAGGAAAGAAGCACCACCGCTCCGACAGCAAGCAAGGCACAGATCTTTAATCCACTCATAACGGACCTCCACTCGATAGTTGCTAATGTAGTCGACGAAAGAGGGGGGGCAAGTGTTTAGTCGAAGTATGTCCGGACCGCGGTGGTCCGAATCTACGACGTTCATCCTATTTCGACGCCATCTCCAAGACTCGTTCGGCCACCGCAAGGCGCCGCTTGATGATCGGTCGCGTCGCCTTGTTGCGCGCGAGGTAACTCTCGCACTTGGGAGCTGCATACTTCAGCTCTTCTCGAGCCGCCTTGAGGTCAATCTCCAGCAGGGCAAGCAGTGTGAAGAAAAACGGAAATCTCCGCCAAAGTCCTTGGTCATCGCGATGAGCCTTTAGCGCCTTCGTTCCCGATGCCAACCACCGTTCACTCCTATGCAAGCCGCCAGAGGTAATATTGCGCCACAACGCCGGATCGCAAGTCCCACAACAAAACATGCCATGCTTGTTGCTCACGACGTCTTTGAGCCTCGCTGTCATTCCAGCTGTTGCACGTGCAAGTGCTGACTTCGCATCCTTCGACTTGGAATTCAAATGCACCATTGCTCGACACGCTTCCTCACCGGAAACATGTCTAAGCGAAGCGCTCGGTTGAACTCTCTCGCCGGTGAAGAGCCGGATGCCATTCTTCATGTCGAAAGCGGTCGGAGCAAACATGTCAGCGTAAGAGCCATCCAGTCCTTGGCGGGTGGCGATCCAGCGAGCAACTTGGTCCTTGACCGTCTGCGGAACTTTCTCACCAAAGAAGAACGCTTCCTCGACCGACTCCACAGTCTTCGCCAAGCTATTCGCGTAAATCTTCATAGCAGGTTCTTGCAGCGTACAGTCTGCCTAATACTTCCGCAAATCGACGCCGGCGAGATACGCCTTCACGCCCGTGTGAAATTCGCTCCAGCCTTCGCACATCATAAATGCAGTCTTGAGTTCCTTTTTCGGGTAACCACTTTCATGAACGCGGAAGATTGTCTTTCCGTCCTTGCGGAGGAATTCAAAGCGCACGGTGACTTCGTATTTGCCGTCCATCGACATTCCAGTGAAGATTATCTCTTGGTGTTTGACGAACTTGAGGACAGGAAGTTCGAATCCGCCGAATCCATTCCAGACCCAGGTGACCGGCGTCAACTTGGGGCCAAATTCGCCCTTCATATCGTCGACGAAGTGCTTCTTAAGGTGCTTGGACAAGACTGCAGCATCCCAGACCTTGCTCAAGGGCGCCTTGAATACATTGGAAGTCGTGTAGCTGATTTCGCCGCGAGCGGCGGGTTTTGATTTTGCGGGTTTCTTCGTGGTTCTTGTTGGGCTTTTCTTTGTTGCCATTTTCGATTCCTCCTATTTTCAACAATAGGAAAGTGGAGCATCCTTGTCAATCACTTGATTGCGGCGGCCAGTGAGAAGGCAGAGAAGAGTGTCTGCCCTACATTGCGTCTTCGAAGAGATAGAGATTAGTTGGTCAGACATTTTTGTCAGACCTCAAGCACGTTTTCGGTAATGAATAGCTACGACGCCGGATTGAAAGGTCTTCATACCGATGAAGTCGAGCAGAAGCCTATCTTTCAGCTTCACAGTGTCGAACAACCGCGGCCCCTTTCCGGCTATTACCGGGTGCACCACGAAATGGTATTCGTCAATCAAACCGTGGGCTGAAAGCTGGGACGCAATACTCAAGCTGCCTACGCCAATGTCCTTTCCGGGCTTCTGTTTCAGCGCGAGTACCTCTTCTACAAGGTTGCCGCGCAGCAGTTTCGTGTTATCGTCCGCAACGCCTTTCAACGCTGTGGAGAATACGATCTTGTCGAGTGAGTCAAACACGCGAGCGAATTCATTGGACGATTCGTCCTCCGATTGGTTCTTGGCGATGTCGGGCCAGTAGGGGACCATCAGTTGATATGTGACCCTCCCGAATAGGATCACGCCGGCATTGCGCAGAAGATCTGTGAAGTAGCTGTGCAACTCTGCGTCGGCGATCCCATCTCTATGGTCGCAGTAACCGTCAGCAGTGATATTGATTCCGAAGATAACTTTT
>CAZQBX010000039.1:0-30665 GCA_964592145.1 uncultured Ignavibacteria bacterium | reverse complement strand
ACACGAGCCGTCACGAGTATGCCGGAGTGTTGAACGTCCGGATGCTCAATTATGCCCAAAAAACTCCTGACATCGCACCACTAAACCTGTCGCGTGCGCTATCGGCGTCAGGGACTCTCATGCGACGTATCGGAAGATATGTCGAAGCCGAAATTTATTTCGGATTGGCGCGCAAGGTAGATGAAGGTGCGTTTGGGACATTGCATCCAGCGACCGGAGTCGATGTGTTGCGCATGGGTATACTCTATTGGGGCACCAAACGACTTTCTGAAGCTCGTACTCTTATTGACTCGTCGATTGTGATTTTCCGAAAGACATTGCCGGCCGGACATCTTGAGTTTTCGTCGGCCCATATGTTTCAAGCCTCAATCCTGGATTATGCGAACATGCCCGATAGTGCGGGTATTCTCTACCGTTTGGGAGCAGCGAACCGAGAGAGGCATCTTGGCAAAGTCCATCCGCGCACACTTGACATAAAGGAGTTTTACGCAGGACACCTTTCCGCTACCGGAGGGGACGCAACGGCAATGACCATCTTTTCAGAGATTTTTGATTCTAAGATTGATGATTACTTGCACAATGCCATTGCGCTTGAATTGTCGGAGGGCTCGCAGTACTTGACCGAGGTCCGCGAGTGCGTCGCCAACTACCTGCAGGGTTATTTCAGTCTCAAAAGTCCCGGCGAAAGCGAATCCCGAAGAGCGGTCGAGATGATCTTGAAAACCAAAGGGCTAGTCTTGCATGAAGAGATGCTCCGCAGGCAAACGTTGCGTGACAACAGTAGCGGCGATCTTGATGCGCTGATTAACGAATCGGCAATTGTGGATGGCGCGATGGTGAAGCTGCGATTTGACGATCCGACATTTTCAAAATGGGAAAGCATTCGCAATCTTGATTCGCTTCAGTGTCGAAATCGTCTACTTGCACTTCAAATGGAGCAATTCGATATTCCGGGACGCCGCAAAGCACTTGTTGATGAAATCAGCATCGCAAACGTCTGTGCCGGGATTCCTGACGGTGCGGTTCTTGTCGACTACTATGAATACCTTCATTACTTCCCCGTGATTAAGGATAGTGCAGAGCAACGCTATGTTGCTCTTGTCCTCGATCACAATGGCGTCCGGATGATAACGAGCACCATTGGTGGCAATCAGGACGATTCGCTGGCCGTTATTGGCGCCGAATTACTCGTGCAATCAGGGGCAGGAAATCAGAGCCCGGAACGAGTTAGATCAATTCTAAGAAGTCTTTATGATCGTTTCTGGAAACCGATCGACAGTGCAGTCGGACAGGCAGAATTGGTTTTAGTGGCTCCTGATAACTTCCTTTCTGCGCTGCCATTCCACGCCTTCCTGGACAGCAACGACAAATTCTTGATCGAAAGATACCCGTTTAGCTATCTCACGACTGGAAGAGATCTACTAATCAGACGCGGGCAGTCAAAATCGAAATCAGGGCTATTGGCCGTCGGCGACGCCGATTACGATGCAACGCCAGAGAGTCGATTTGCCGTGCTATCCGGTGAAAAGGTGGATCAGCACTTTGCGCGAGTTTCGGTAAGATCCGACTTTCGCAATTTCACCGTCGAATGTACGCCGTTTGTGCAAACCGACGTGTCGAGAATCGAAGGCACCAAAACCGAGATTGATAACGTGACAAAGATTTGGAAGAGCCTCATTGATGAGCCATTTTTGCGGTTCAGCGGAGCTGCCGCCAGTGAAGACATCTGCAAGACATATGCAGATCGGTCCCGTGTCATCCACTTCGCAACCCATGGATATTTCTTGCCTCGCAGTTGCAACGTTGACACAAAGGGGGTTCGCATTCACACAGTAATGTTACAGGGCAAATTGGATGTTCTTGTCAATTCCGGAGTGCTGTTGGCCGGGTCAAATCTACATGGCCAGGGTACAGAGAAGTTGAATGTCGAAGACGGGATATTGACAGCCGGCGAGGCTGCGGAACTTAATTTGGAAGGCGTGGATTTAGTTGTTCTTTCAAGTTGCGAGTCTGCTCAAGGCGCTCCGTTTCAGGGTCAAGGACAATGGGGGATACGACAGAGTTTCTGGAGTGCAGGAGCGAAATCAATTGTGAGCGCTTTCTGGGCTATTCCCGACGCACTAACTGCCGAATTCATGGAGCGACTTTATTCAAAACCTAACGTTCCCCTACCGGCGTTGCTTAGGACGATTGCTCTGGAGGACATTTCTTCGCTTCGATCATCAGGACAATTTCCAGCACCGTTCTATTGGGGAAGCTTCCACAACTTCGGAGACTGGCGAACAACGATAGCCGGCAATTAGCGGCGAGTTGAGAGTTCAAAGTCGTAGGCAGCCTTGACTCTCTCTCCGGTGTCACGATTCACGGCTTCAATCAACAATCGATACTGACCGTCTTCCAGTCCCTTGGAATTGACTATGATCTGGGCAAGCAACGAGTCATCGAATCCGTCCTTAAAAGATTGCCTTGACAGCACTTTGTCATCTTTGTCCTGCAAAGTGACGACAACGTCTGCGAGGCGCCCGGATGGTGGCCTGAATTGAAGGCCAAGTTGATCTTCCCCGCTAAACCTGAATACTGTGCTTCGACTGGTCGTCGATCGTAATTGCTGCTCGATCCTTTGGACGGGAACAATCTGAATACCAGAATCTGATGTCGATTTGATCGATCCCTCAAAGATGATGAATAGTGCGAGCCCGGCAGCAACTGCATAGCCGAAGATCGGATGCCAAAATATTGAGCCAACGCGACCTTGCTTTGGCGAAAGTGGACTGCCGCTGATGTGGGGTCTGCCTGATACAGCAACTTGATGCGCAGACTCGTTCTGATCAATCGCCGCAACTTCCGCCTGGCATTGCCGGCAAAACAGAAGATGGCGCTTGATGCCTGTGGCAGTGGATGCGTCAAGACCGTCACTATTTTCAACATAGTAAACCAAATTCTCTACGGAAGGATGTTGCAATAACTCTCTCTGCTTGAGTGCCTGAAGGTCTTGGCGCACTGATCTCAGGAATGAAACATCTGACTGGCAGCTGTCACAAGAACCGATGTGTGCCTCGACTTGTACGACATCTGTGCCTGTCGATTGACCCAGAACGTACTCGACGAGCATCTCGCGTATCTTTTGATCTTGGCAGTTCACTTCCCAGTCATTTCCTTTCGCATACATGATGTCGCTGAACAAGCACTTTTGTTACCATTCATAATCAAGTTTTTCACAGATCTCCCGCAGCTTCTCTTTGCAGCGCAAGACTTTTACCCGTGCAGATCCCGGCGTAAGGTGAAAGTCTCCAACAATAGCGGAGTAGCTTTCGCCGTCACAAAGAATACGTACCAGCAGCTCCTGGCACGGTGATCCCAATGTCTCCAGCGCTTTGGCCAGGAGGTCTAAACGTTCATTTTGCAGCAGTTGTTCTTCTGGATTTGGGTCGGTCGATGGCATATCAGGCGTATACCCGCTGTCTATGCGGTTTCGATACTTTGATCGCAGCATTTCGATAGTCTTGTTCTTGGCGATAGACATGACATACCGCAAGAGAATACCGTCTCCCCGATACTCGCCGCCTTTGAGCTTTACGACTAGCACTTGATGTATGAGGTTCGTCAGGTCTTTGTGAGCGTCCGAATCACCACGCGTTGCTCGCACGATGACCTTGTCGATCCATCTCTGGACTTCAGAGTAGGCAGTCTTGTCCCCTTTGAGGTAAGCGGCAACAAAGTCCCTTTCTGAACTATACATTTCACTCCGAAATCAAGGTTCTGTGAGGGGGATAATTTAGCTCTTAACGGCTTGATAGGCAAGGAAGAATGACCATGAGCTAAGCCATGCTGCAACGCACCTTCAGAAATCATAAAAAACTGATGACTACTAGTCTTGGTCGCGATCAGTGAATCAGCGCCCTTTTTGACTATCGAGTTTCTTAATTGTTTGCCACACTTCATTGTTTACCCCGACAATCACTTGGACCAGTTAGGACAAAGACCCAGAAAGTGATAAGCGAAGTAAACCTGCAAATTCCGATAGAGTTGCAGAATCACTTTGGCGTGATACGTGTCAGTAAAACAGGGGCAAAATCAACGAAAAAGCCAACAAATATGACCACTTAGTTGTTTCGGCGAACAATTAAGTCGCATCTCCAGCGACAGCATATGCACTTTTCGAGCATCAAAATGTGCGGATACAGGGAAAGATGAGGATCGAAGCAGCCAAAACAAGAACCGGAAGCCATTGCTGACCTCCGGTCCAAGATTGTCAGGGATTCAGCCAGTCTCTACGGGCAGGCGACACAGGGTGCCGGGCCGCCGGAAAAAATGAAGTTGATTAGGTACACTGCATCGGAAATTGTGACAATACCGCTGCAGTCTGCGTCTCCTGCGGGCGTGGGATTTGGTGAAGGCCCACCAGAAAAGATGTAATTTATTAAGAACACCGCGTCGGAAATCGTAACGAAGGAACTCCCGTCAGTATCACCACAGAGGTATGACCTAGTTGTCGAGATGAAAACTGCAAATACTCCCAATCGATTGGTTGGCGCGCTAATCAGCCCCAGGTTATTGTCAAGACTCGACGGTAAATACTCCCAAGTCCGACCGTCTAGAGATTGCCTTCCAACAGTCAATTTCAGCCCGGCGGCAAGATAGTCAGTTAGGAGCGGTGTGTCGATGGGAAGAGAGACGGTCGCACTTGTACTTAGTTCCAAGTCACGAGGATCAACCGCCATTGCATTCGTTGACAAAAACGCCAGAGTGTCATCATCAGCATAGATTCCTCGACACTCTTGGCAAGTGTCGACTGGTAGAGGAGCCACCATCACTTGAACAGGTGTTGTAACTGATCCCGGTGCAATCCTAATTCCCAATCCTTGAAAGCGGAGATCGATACCCTGCGTTCCACACTGGCCGAAGCCCGTCGCTTCAGACTGCAAAGATTGATTTGAAAAAATATCAAACCCTGCAGCTGTGATCATTGCGGAGTATGGCTGGCCTTCCCGATAGCCTGGCAAGTCGAGAAGCGGAATCGAAACGATGTAGACCATCGAGTCATGGTCAACTTGGCTCCAAGCATATTCACTGGTCCCGCTCACGTTTTCGATTGCAAGAGTCGGAGCGAGAGGAATAGAAGTACCTTCATCGACAATGGCACGTTTCGGTATTAAGGTAATCGTGAGTTCATCTCCGGCTTTTTGCCCGGTCAGAGCTGCACTTATTCCCATCTCGGTACCATATGTTGAGCTAATAGCGGCTCGGAATTCAAGACTATCTAACAATCCTGCCGCTGTGTCAGTCAGGACTGCTCCCTCAATGTATACCGCGGAAATCAGTGAATCAGCCCGCTCTCGAAAAGGGTGACGATGAAAGAATCCAGAATAAGAATTGGAGAGGTTATATAAACCCCGGTACCTTCCCACTTGCCTCAGTGCCTCATAGGTCCATCTTGCTCCTTTAACGAAGTTCTTAGACATTCTGAAATTTGCCATGACCCTTGCAAAGCTAGCAGAACTCGTACTCGGGATCTTCATAGTTACAGCAACAGCAGCTGCATCCAGGACAAGTCCACCTACCTCGTTGCAGGTCTGTGCGGAATTCGGCCCCGTGTATCCGCATGCCCAAGGTAATGCTGTTTGTTTCGTATATTCTTTTATCACGGTTACTGCTAAAGGTCCGCAAGCGGGGATGGCACCGAGTCCTGTCGCCGCCCCAGCAGCACAAGTTACAACGCCTATTCCCACACCAAGCCAATCGACCTTTCGCCAATTGAATTTATTTGCGTCACGCTGGCTCATAAGCCGCCATGTGCCGTCAAGTTTGACATAGAAAGTCCCAGAGACTGGACTCTCAGAAGCCTGCAAATCATAGAGCGCAGCAGCGATTGAGTCGTTCGACTTCTCGATGTGCTCCAGGCCCGCTAAGAGCCAGCTTGAATCACCTTCACTTAGATAGGCACGCTCAATTGGACCTGAATAAAACTGCGCAAAACCGGCAAAGAAAGAAGAGTTTAGAGTGTCCGTCAGATCTTCAGGATTCGGTGGGTAATTCGGATAGAGTCGGACGACAGCGGGGTCATCTATTATTCCGATGACAGTTGAATCACTGGCATCCCGTAGTTCCTTCGAGCTTGCAATCACGGAATCGAGAAAACAGTCTGCGGAATTACAACTTCCTAAGTGAGGAATCAGTATTGGCAACGCATTGTCACCACAAGCAAACCAATAAGGATAAAACGTCCCGACCGGAGGATTCTGAATGGCCTGTGTTGCTGTATAATTGAACTGCCCATTCTCGTCGGACGTAATAACGGACAACCCGTCGCTCTTACTGCCGGAGATATATGAGATTCCGTCGAATACTTCGATTGGAACTGAAGCAATGCTGCGACCAGACTTGTCAAGTGTTGCTCCGAAGACTTCGAGTGACGCTCCGAATGGGACAGGCATGATGGAATCCGGCGGAAAGATCTCGGGACTTGAGCGACCCAAAGTTACTCGAACACTGTCCAGCCGAACCTTACTCTCCGGGAACATTTCGTACTGAACAATTACCGTTTTAGGAGAGTTGACTGCATTACTGGATGAGATTGTGATGATCGCAGTCGACGTACCGACTGGAATTGTGGAGCTAGTGACAGCGACCTCAACAAGCTGACTATTGCTCTGACCCGAACTCGGCGTGACTGAGAGCCAATCTGCATCATCGGAAACCGACCAATCAAGCGTTCCAGTACCGCCGTTCTGAATATGTATGTTTAGCGGTCCCGGTAAACTCCCATTTTGATACGCCGTAAACTTCAGAGTATCAGTATTCGTAGTAATACGTGGAATGTAATATTGGAACGGCACGCTCACTGCAGTCGAGAGATTCCCCACGTTGTCAACGGCAACGATGTGAAAGTTATTGTTCCCTTCCACAACATTGGGTTGTGTTCCCGCAGGAACAGAGAGTTGCGTGGTAAAATATGAACCAGTGCCGTTGATTCCCCAAACATACCCATCAAGGCCGGAGGTCGCGTCGGAACTTGGCCCCCATGAGAAAGAAAAGTTGTTTGAATAGCCCACAGAAGGTGTCACAGACACGTTGCTGGGCTGTGAAGGTGGCACAGAGTCAAACATAAAGGTGACAGATCTTGATCCCGAACTCTGTCCGAGATTATCGACTGCACGTACTGAAAGAGTGTTCATGCCTTGGACGGTAGCGTAGGCACCGATGGGAAGGTAATTGTCTGGAGTGAACGTCTCCGCACCACCGTTAACGCGCCAATAGTAACCTGCTAAACCGGAATGCGGGTCGAAACTCGCTCCCCAACCAAAGGCAAACGAGTTTGCGTTGTTCTCAACGGGATCAACCGCAATCACTCCAGGCAATGTCGGGGGCTGGGAATCGAAGTAAAGCCAAACTTGATTATCACTACTAACACGGCCGATTCTATCGAAGCAATATACGTGAAAGCGGTTTGCACCCTGAGCCAATTGGTCTGGCGCGTAGGTTACTGATCCTAAAGACCAACCGTTCCATTCGTCTGCCCAATATGGGTAGGTAACTGCGTCCTGTAGTGGATCGACGCGGTAGCGAAAATCTGCGATTCCCGAGCCAAACTGATCAGGTCCTGCCGGATTTGCGAGATCCGCAGGATCCGTACTTGCAAATTCTACTGTAATCGACCCGTTAGTCCATCCTGCAGGTTCTACCCCAGTTATCTGCGGCTGTATGGGAGGATAAAGGTCGTAACGAAGAAAAATATAATCAATAATCACACTGTCCAAACCGCCCGTACCGTTCTGAACGGGATCAATTCTAATCTGGTCTATTATGGTTGGACTCCACCAATTTGGAATATTGTCTAGTCGAGCAACCAGATTGTGATGAGAATTGTCGTTTGGAACTGTGAAAAGTGCCCTGCGGTCTTGATGTGCTGGCCAACCGGAAGCGCTAAAAAACACTTCGCCTTGGCTATTTCCACCGCGATTCCTCACTCCAATCTTGAGATAGTTCACACCGCTTGGTTGCATGTTCAGATTTGGACTAAGCATCCTCGGGTCTGATCCGGGGTTTAGTCGGACAAAACCGCCTGTAACCGTGTACCCTTCCATGTTTATCGGGGTCCAACCACTAATATCAGATGAAAAGAGCCACGAATACGCTGCGAGTGGCTCAAAAGACTGACGACCTAGGTTGGTTGAGTCAATCTCAACGGCTTGAGCATTCGATTGCGCCAATGCAATCGTTGACGAAAGAGACATGTAGATGAGTAGGCTACCTAACACTCTACTCAAGTTTGCCGTCAATGAACCTTTTAGCATAGGCCCTCCGAGGATTGTACTTTTTGTAATAAGATATCATAGAAGGAACTGTCAATTATGTCAAGCTCTTTGTACGTCGTCAGACAATTCGGACAATTGCGGGGCCCAAGTTAAGTCACAGCCTGCCTGGCCATGTTAAGCATCAGCCGGGTTAACATTGTCCAGCGACTTGTGATAGCGGCGATGATTGTAATGCTTGACGAAAGCCGCGATCTGACCCGTGAGTTCCTCCGGACTATAGTTGTTATCCTACAATTACTCCGCGGACGAACAATCACTCTTTCGTTAGCTACGCTATCGGCCAACTGAAACGCATGACCGCCTACAAATTCGAAGGATATATGGGCGAAAAGCGCAAGAAACTGGTGGAACAATTCGGCTACGACACCAAGAATGCGGCACACCTTGTTCGCCTTCTTCGGATGGGTATCGAAGTGTTGCGCGAAGGCAAGGTCAACGTCAGTCGTAAAGGCACCGATGCTGAAGACCTGCTCGATATCAAGCGCGGCAAGTGGTCACTGGAGGATGTCAAGCGCGAATACCAAAGGCTCAAGGCAGAGATCGATGACGCGGTGTTGATCTCTGGGTTGCCCAAGAAACCAGACCGAGAAAAAGTCAACAATCTACTTACCGATATTATCTTTGGGTATCACCTATGACACGGTCAGTCTTCGTTCGCGCCTTAATGAAAGGTTGTCAATACTTACTGGTAGCCCTCTTGGTGGCGCTTACCTACGAGTACTTCATCATCCCCGCTAGAACGATTGACGTCTGTGTTGGGACGCTCAATCTGTCATATCAACATGCATTCTATAAGGACTATGGCGGGAAAACATTCGCAGACACTTTCATTGGTGACAGCCTTGAAGTGATGGCGAAACAATACAACTGGAGATAAGATGCAGAAGTTTCTATTGTTAAGTATTCTTCTTGGGATTTTGATAGCCATTAAGAAGATATTCTTCCCTGAGGAACAGGTCATTCCTGCAGCCACAATCAGGGCTCCGGATGATGACTTCGATGACGACCTTGACGAAGAAGAGCAGGTTGGATACGATCACCCCGTCTTTCCGCATGTTCTCTTCTATGGTCCTCCGGGCGCCGGCAAGACATCGTTGGCAGAGACTTTATCCTTTGAGCTTTCGCAAACCTACGGACGCGAAGTGCGATACCATTATTTCACGCCGACAGGCTTGTCAACACAGTCAGACATCGATGAACTTGTCGACGCAATTGAGTACGGCGATGTCGTTTTCATTGATGAGATTCACGGGCTCGACTTGAAGATCGAAGAGTGCCTCTATTCGGCACTACAGGATTTCTACATCTCCCGGAAAGGTTTTCAAGTTCACCTGCCCAAGTTCACGATGGTTGGCGCGACAACGATGGCCGGCAACCTGAGCAAACCCCTCAGGGACCGCTTTCCCTTGGCGATCGAGCTTGAGCCAACATCCGAGGAGAATCTTAAGAAGATCATTCTCGACCAACAGAACGGCGTTCCTAAGCCAACAAAGTTCTCGGAGTACCATGGGCAGGAGAAGGTGAAGCTTCTGCTGAAGATGCATATCACCGCCCTGTTCAGTTCCGATACTTACTCTATCCGAGAAGAGACCATTGACCTTCTTGCCAAGAGGTCTTTGGGGAATCCCCGAATTCTCAAACAGTTTGCAAAACACGTAGCCGCAGACCAGAAGGTTATGAAGCGGCCGCTAGAAGTCTGGGAGGCGGAAGAATTACTCACTGGGCTGTTGGGCATTGACTCCCGCGGGCTGCATCCGGCCGATAGAAGGGTTATCAAGGCTCTCATAGCTCGAGAGAATAAGCCGATAGGTGTTGCTGCGCTTGCCAGTGTGGCGAATGTATCCAAGGTGGACCTGGAGCAGATGATCGAGCCGAGACTTGAGCTATGCGGATTCCTGAATAGGAGTCCTCGCGGCAGAATGTTAACGCAGGTTTGTATCGATGAGTATTCCAAGTAAGTCTTGCTGACATCCGAGATTGTTTTGGATTGCTTGGATGCGGCAACGTTGCCCCCATCTGCGTAGATCAATATTTCATAACACTGCCACGCTTAGAGAGCTTGCTCGCGCCCTACCAGACTCCCGCAATCCTAAAAACACCAAAACTCCTTTCTCGGAATGACATCCGTTGCCATTAGAGTTAAACTCAATTGCTGCTATAAGTTAGTAGACTTATATCGCTTTAACGTTTAATCTGCTTGAGGGTATTAGTTCCACTGAACTAATACCCACCCATTCTTATCGTAGACAGCATATATCGAGAAAGGTGACTGCAATGTATAGACTTGAGACTTGCCAGCCGCTTAGTCCGTAGTTTAAGTACCGTTTTTTCGGCAGTCTCCAAGCATATAAGCGAACTGTTTGCTGGGTACGACCTTGTTACAAACTCCCTCAACGTCAGAATCGCAGCTTCAGTCTTTGGCTTCAATGCAGAATTTGAAACGGCCGCCGATGCCGGTCACTCTCTTCAAGGGTGGAGCTTGAGTTGCATCGTCAGCAATGATGGCATTGAAAGCAAAGCCGAGGAAGAAAGATGCTGCGACCAGCAGAGTCGTTAGGGCTGTTTTTTTCATAGTGTGAAGCCTTATTGCAAATGAGCTCGTTGCGAGTTGAAGGGATTAAGTTAGCGTGCTGGATCTGATTTGGTAAGGGTGTAGGTTTAGACCTTCACTCGGAGGCTGAATCTGCATTTGGGAAGAAAGCAGGACTCTCACTTTCCCACCGTTCTGGTGGGGGACTGTGCCATAGAAGTCCTGCACAAGTAATGATGGGTCTGTGCTAAGATTCCCTTCCATTGACTTGAGATCCCACGAAGGATATCGCTGTTCAACCTCGCGCTGTCCTCCGACCAATATCATGTCACCAATCATCCCCAAGTCCCCACCAAGGGCAATCCACTCCACATCATCCAAGGCTAGCGGAAGGTAATTGGAGAGAAGTTCATGAAACAACTGACCCGCTTGCATTTGCTCAAGAAAGCTGTTGCCGCCAATATCAGGTTGGCAACATGACCAATCTCGGTGCGCATCTAAGCTCACAAGCGTACACGGCTTATCTACGATCCCGTTCTCTTGCGCCCAATGCAGCACTGAGAGCGCCCATCGATGATGATTATGGACAAATTGAAAACGAGGTTCTGCGGACCAAATTAGTTTCTCGTCGCTCGGTATATTTTCGAGTTGGCGAAATAGAGATGGGTCTATCATTTAATCGCTTAGTCTCCATTCTTAGAACTTCGAATATTATCTAAACTCCCGACCCCGGTTCTATTCCAGTAATCAGCATCTGATCGTGAGTTCGTGTGCCGGCGACCAGGAGCAACTGGCGTTTAGAATCATGGACTTCCTGCGATCGGCATCGTGACCCTTGATCGCGGTCGACGTACCCGACCTCAGCATTGCCAATCTCCTCTCGGTCTCTGCCTAGAGTTTCGATTTCATTCTAGCAGAAACGAACTTGCATTCAGTGGCTCTCTAGGTCTCAAATTCATCCCTTTTTGCCTGCCGGTCGGCATCGCGCTCGTAGTCTTCTGCCATCTGCCGTAAGGAGTTCGCGAGTCTATGGAATCCTTCATTTTCAACCGCCTCAGCCTTAGTCCGGTATCCTTCAGCCAATATTCGCTCTTCCCGACCGCCTGAATGCGAGTGCACTCCTCGTGAATTGAACAGTTGAATCTGAAACCCTCGTCGCACCTCACCAAAATCTTCAGCGTCCAAGACCGCCGCTACCGACCTGTGAATCCAAAGTCCACTTGGATCCACGGGAGCATAGGCTAGTACGTGCCCAATTCTCTGTAGTGCTATTTCCAGACGGTCTGACTCCTTGCACGCTTTCTCGGCGGTTTCGACCCACGACAGCAAGTGATCCCCGTCAAACAACCCATCTGTTCTCGAGCCCGGCGGAGTTCTCCATTCGGACAAAAGATGATAGGCATTTCTAGCAATTGACACTTTTTCCTCGGTCAATTCCTCGCATTCATTCTCTCTGTGTCTAGGTTTGAAAGCCAGTCTGATTACTTCGCAAAAGAACATCGGATCGTTAGCCAGCCGCTGCTCCAGTAATCTGGGGGATGCCCCATGGAATCGGTCAAGGAGTTTTAGATACTGCCACTCGATTCGAAACAGATCATCTTGATTGGTCTCAGGATGATTTTGAAGCGCCTTAATGATTTCGATCACCGCAAAAGAGTCCAGTCGACGCAGATCTTGGTTCGTGCTCATCACGGCGTCGAGGACCTGCACGCCCAATGCAGGATCGAACTTCTCTTTCGTTGAGAAATTCGTTTCAATGCACTTTACAGCTGCGATTGCCCTCTTATGTTCCAAGAGCTTCGTGGCGGCAAAATCGAGTCCATCTTTGGCTTCATAAGGGTTTGCACTAGTCTCGCTCCAATAATGAAATTCTTCATTACCGAGGATTCTACTAACGCGCTCCCAAGTCTCTGGAGTAAACGGCAAGTACGCCAAAAACTTACCGATTTCTGAAGGATCCCAACCAGTCGTATTAAGTGAATCGACCCACTCCCAACCTTTGGAAGAAAAGCTTCCTTTGATTAAGCCCCCGACGAATTGGGACATCTCGTCATCGCCTCCAAGCATATTCAAGAATATTGCTTGTTCATCCTCCTTCGAAGCGATTGCCCCGAATGCTAACCCCACACGCCAAGGTGACTCAACCTCGGACGCAAATCTAAGCACTCCCTCCCGGCCACTTTCCGCGTAGATTTCGCTTACTGCAGTTACCCGTCGCTTCTCAAGCTTGGATAACTCCTCCCTATAGTCTCCTCGCTCCTCCATAAGCTCATAATCTCGCTCAGTAAACAACCGTCTGTGACGATAGCGAGCTTCTTTTGGCATTAGCCTGTTCGCAACTTGCTCAAGGTCACCTAGAAGTTCCGCTGGCAGGGTCCAGTCTGCGTCAGGGTACTTGCGATGTTGAGTAACGAGATTCACCAGTTTGGTCCACAACTCCACCCTCGCATCATCCGAATTGAAATTAAGCAAAGTCGAATTTAGATGTTCCAGAAGTTCCTCAAACGCCGGTTTCGGTAGGCTGCTCAAGTGATCCATCAGCTCTATAAGCTTGGAGGTGTCATTTCTAGCGATGCCCACAATTTCATTGGCGTAATGAATAACCTGCTCCAAGTATTCGGTCTCAGTGACCTCCTCTGACCAATCATCTGGAAGAAAATCGCGCCATACAGGTTTTCTAGACCCCATTGCGACTTCATGAACACCAGCAAGAAGTGCGAGATATAACCTCCAGCCGACCTCTGGAAATTCACGTTGGATTGTTCGAACTGCAACGAATCTCTTTTCGGAGACAGCGATCGTCTGCGGAAACCAAGCACGAAAGATGCTGACAAGCGAGTTGGCTGGCCTGTTTGCCCAATTCCCACCCGGATCGATAGCAGCAAGTCTGCCGAGAAGAATCGTCGCTCTAATCAAATAGTCGGGGCTCCAAGCTAGGGTTTCCAATGCCCAGAGCAAGCCGCTTAGATAATTTTCGCCAAACACACCAGAACTCTCTTGGGCAAAAACAAGCTGCCATGGCGAAGGAGAAAGCACCAGAGATGTCTCGACCGCATCCATGAACTCATCAGGTGCAGCTTCCGCTAGCAGCGGCAGCAGTCGGTCCAAACTTGCCCATAGCTTCCAATCTGCGTCCTTGAGTGTCTCCCTGACAGCAAGAACTGAGATCGTGTGCGCCTTACCCGAGGAGCAGTTAGTCAGCGCATCGGGATGTGACCCTAACAAGGCCAGTGATTCGGCCATCCCATCCCGCATCAGATCCGAATGTTTGAGAGACTTTCCATGAATACTCGCCGTGTGTCTTTCTCCGGGTGCCAACTCGAACTTTGGATCTTCTTCGCGTAATACTCTGACAGCACATTCCAAAAACCGATCCAAATCGCGATCAGTTAGTCTCGGTCCCAGAGCATACCACGCCTCGTATCGAGACGTTAGTTTCCATTTGCGATCGTGCGAAATCAGGGGAGCGGATGAACTAATCGATACTTCACGCATCGCTTTCATCCACTCCCCAAATTCTTTTCCCGAGATTTCCTTTATTACGGTTTCGTCAGACTCAGAGTCTTCCACCCAGCCCCCGATGAGTTGCGCTACAGCAAGTTCCGCAGCCTGGCCCGTTTGCGCCCACTCAGGTGTAGTAGACAAGTTCTGCATCAGCTTCAAAAGATAAGTCAGGTTGCGACCGCATCTTTCTGAGAGCAACCTGGACCGTTCCTTAGAAAAACCTGCTTCCTCAAGTGCAGTACTTATGTCATACTCCTTCGGATTGGTAAGACTAATTCTGCTCGGATCTGGGATGCCACCCGGTTCTCCCCCGAATATTACGGCATGTCCTTTATTCTTTGCTTCTTGCAATAACACCATTACCGAATTGTCAATATCCGAAACAGGAAAGTCCAGCAGCAGAACGTGACGGTTAACTAACGCGTGTATTACATCTCGTGAGTCTGGACTATGCAAAATGATGCATCGACCCTCCATTTCGATTCGCTCGTCTGGTTCATTGGAGGCCATCCAGGCTACAACGAAACTAACGGCTTGATCTGTAATGCGAGATACTAACTTCAATCTGACTCTATTCCCAACAAACACCTCTTTGAGCGGTTCAATGGCAGCAGATCGACTTGCTAGAAAAAGCTTAGGTGTAAGCGGGATCGGATCTCCAAAGCTCCTTATCAATTCCCAGCGTTCACCTGGTGACTCTACGTGAGATGATGCAATGCCCATCTTCTCCGCAAGCCATCGCTCAACCGAGGGAAATTGATGGATCCAGTCAATCAACTTAGTTCCGTCGATAATCTCTACACGGTGCCAATTTTTTTGCTTTCGTCTTCGCTCAAGCCATGCCCTTTGACCTCGTTTGCCCTCGTCGGCACTCCACCCGGTTCGACCGGAAAGCGGAGTAACGAATATGAAGGCCGATTGAAGTCTTTCACTTTCCTTGACCTCCTTCGTGAGCTTGCGATAGTCGTCCGTAGCTTTCTGTCTAGGATTATTACCTGTACCGATTTCCCAATAGGACTTCCCTGGTGGCACCAATGGCGAATAGGGCACATCAGACACTAAATAGCCGTCTGCACCCCGTTGATCGATGCTGTCACCGAGCGGAAATCTCCTTTCTCTTGGTTGCGGGCAGGAGGCGGCCACTAGACGGAAGACTAACTCGACGATGACGCCCTGAGCGATCCTCGCATCTTGTCGCGCCCATGCATCTAATCGGTTTTCATGGATAATTGTCATCTCTTTCTCCTTCCCTTTGATCGCGCTATTCGCCCTGAGGGCCAAGCTTCCGCACGGATTCATTCCAGCAGGACTGTCGCAACTGCGAAATTATCACAATATGCTCTCAATCAAATTGTTATGTGCTTTCCAAATCATCCAGAAACTCCGACGCGGGAGTTACGCCCGTAACCAACAGATAATCCCTCGCGCGAGTGCAGGCGACGTAGAGGAGGTGTCGTTCGGTGTCATAGACTTCTTGGAGATCGGCGTCATCGCCAACAGATTCTATGCGTCCTTGTAGGGGAATCACCTCGTCGTCGCAAGCCATGACAATAACTGCCTTGAACTCGAGTCCCTTTGCGAGATGCATTGTGCAAATTGACATAAATCCCGAAGTTGGTTCGACCTTCTCATCGAGAATCCGATACGGTAATTCAACACCCTTCGCGACTGCGCAGGCACGACCAATTTCCGCTTTCGAACGAACAAAGATTCCAAATTCATGCGGAGCTACGCCATCGCGCACTCGTGACTTGATCCACTCACTCGCGAATTTGAGTTCTTCATCCTGAGTGCCGAATGTGCGAACCTCCGGCGTCGGGCCGTTGAAGACGGAAACAGTATCATTGCGACGCTCAACATTGCCATCGGCGTCTGATACCTCCGGACCTAGTAGTCGATCGGCTTTCATACGTATTTGGTGCGAGGTCCTATAGTTGACGCGAAGATTGCGTGATCGACCGCGAATATCAACTCCCAACGACAACCAGGAGAACGGTTGTTGGAAAATCCGCTGACCAAGGTCGCCTGCAAGAAACAAAGCATCTGTGCGATTCGATCCCAATGCGGCAAGAAATCGCATCTGTGGAATACTGACGTCCTGCGCTTCATCAACGACAATGAAGTCAAAGGTTTTTACCTTGGAACTAGCCGTCGCAGTTGATAGTGCTGTAAACATGCCGGCAGTCGTTAGTAGGCGGCGGGCTCGCAACTCTTCTCGTACCTTTTCAAATACCGCCCAAAGCTTAACGCGCTGTGCTTCGGGCAATCGCGTCTTTCTTCCAAGTCGTGCGACATCTCGGTACGACTCCCAAGATTGCAATTGCCAAGCGTCGACGACCTGCTCCCACTCTGTCAGAAGAAAGTGCAAGCTGAATTTGTGGTTACCGACGTCATTTGAAGCCTTGGATAAGATACGTCGTACATCTTCGCGCGTTGCAATGTTGACTTCGCCAATAATTGCTCTGTACAATCGACTTCCAATTGCATCGATGGAGTGCACTTCCAATCTCTCTCCAAGTCGAGGCTCATTGCTGATCAATCTTCTTAATCTGCTCCGCAAGGCGTTCGCCAGAATGTCCGAGAATGTCGTCAGAAGCACGCGGGCATCTGGATTAGTGCGAGCGAGGTAGACGGCGCGATGGAGAGCCACAATCGTCTTACCCGTGCCGGCCGAGCCTGACACCCGCGCGGGTCCGTTGTAAGACCGCTCCACTAATTGACGCTGCTCCGGATGCAAGAACACCATCCACTTGTCCCAAGGATAGTCGAGAGCTTGTTGTAATTCTTCCACATTGGTCATAACTCTGAAGCGTCGCTGCGCATCCGGATGGTCGAAGGGGCTAACTGTAGCACCGACAACCTGTACAACGCGAGGTTGGCCGCCCGTCGCCAACTCCAGCAGCGCCTCCGCCGCTTCGTACGGAAGTCGATCAGCCAGAGCGAGCAGAGTATCTTCCGTGGCCTCACGAACATCGGACAACCATTCCGATGGAACACCGTAGCTAAGCAGTTCCTCGTCGCCAACATTTGTGAACGGTCGTCGGCTTGCCACTTGAGGCTTTGGTAATTCGTGCTCTACATAAACGGGTACAATGACCTCTTGCACCGTTTCCCTTATCTCAACCAATTGTGCAGCGCCAGTTTTGGGATGTGTTATCAACTTTCGCCGTTCAGCCCAATCATACGCCTTGTCGTGATGGCCTACGAAACAAATCAGCAGGCTGTCTTGCGTCCGGTGGACGATTAGCCGAATGTCACTGTTGACGCGCACCGACCAGAAATTCTTGTCCTTAGCTTTGTCGAGCTTGTGGAATTGATGGCCGGGATTGGCGGGGTCCATCTGAAGATCGAAGACCGTCAGCTTGACAGCCTTTTGCTCCTCAACGGTTAAACGCGCAAGGCTGTCTGTTAATGTATCGGCGATGCGGAATTGCATTTGACTAAATCGCAGGCCAAAGCTTGACAGCTAAGTTTGCCAGCTCCTTGGATCGGATTTCCACCTGCTCAAAGCGAAACTCTGGATACACGTCCGGAAGTGAGTTCGTGATCTTAATCGCAGAGCTCTTGTAGGCGGTTACCTTACGATGATATGGATTATTCGAAGCAGATGCGTTTAGCTCACCAGCGAACAGACTCAAGTTGCCTATACGGCCGACATATTTATGATGCTTTGCCTCTGCGCTTTCTCCAAGGTACGTTACCCAATCTCCAAACTGTGCTTTGGCTTTCTTAGTCTTGATCTTCTGTGGAATAATGTGTTCTACTTGAATCGCATCCGGCCCCAAAGGTACGAGTTCTTCGAATTCACCATGCCCATTTATCTCGATTTGTTCCAGACAGTATCGTGCGCGATCAATTAGTGCTGAATTGAAATTGGCCGCAGTGAACTCTTCCTTGAACTTGGCGTCGTTCGGGTAGTATTCGCGGAGAGTCTTTTTGACCTCTTCTAGTGGGTTTGTAATATCCACCGTGCAGAGCTTTGCGAAGACCGTTTCGTTCTCACCGGTTCGTTCTCGGCAAATATGTCTTCTCATCATAAACGATTCAAGCAGTCGAAGAACTACTTCAAAATTCTGGTCGCTGCATCCGCGGGTTCGAAGATTCATCAAGAATCCGTAACTTTGTTGCGATTTGATTAACCTCAGGTTTCGAAGACGACGATTCAACTTTTGATTCTGAGTGCAAGCCAAAACGATTTCCCTGTAGATCTTGGCGCTGCTGACAATTTGTTTCGTGAAGTCTTCGAAGCTAAGTTTCTTGATGGGAGCGGGCCGGTCCTTTTCATCCTCATCATCGATACTATCGTCGTTTTGAAGATCGAGAACGACTTCGTCATCCACGTCATCGGGTTCAGCAACTTTGGTATGTACATCACAATACCATCCCCTGTCAGGAAGAGCTTCGGCTTCTTTCACCATCTTCATGAACGCGGATTGAAATTCTTCAACAACAAACGAGCTCGTTACGCGGCTTCTTAACAGTGACATCATGTAGTGACGAAAGAAGGACTCAGTGTTGATCCCGTCCAGATGACCAATGAGCAATGCCCACTGCTCTTTTGCGAGTTGAAGATTGGCTTCCCCAAATCGAGCAGCATTCCCAAGTATAAAGTTCTTAATAATATCTGTTGGACTCAAACTAAGACCGCGATTATTAATCGTCTCAAAGAGTTTGAACGCATTCTTCGCTTCACTCACATCGAGGCGAATAATGGTTGCCTGATTTTGGAGCCTATAGAGAATTGTGCGCACCTTCTCAAGATCACACTTCGAAATCTGTTCACTTA
The DNA here is from genome assembly GCA_964592145.1 of uncultured Ignavibacteria bacterium. Taxonomy (GTDB): domain Bacteria; phylum Zixibacteria; class MSB-5A5; order CAIYYT01; family CAIYYT01; genus JADJGC01. The sequence goes on along the minus strand of CAZQBX010000039.1, from coordinate 11,530 downwards.
CAAACTCGAACGCTTTCGCCAACCTTTGGTTCTCAATCTTCTCGACGAATTTGCCGCTTGAGTGTAATGCAAACTGCTTTGCATCCAGTGAATCGAGCGCTATTTTCGGAAGCAAACTTCCCCCGAGTGCTTTTGACTTAAGTAGCCTCTCCAAATCCTGTGCTTCGCTAACCTCACCCTCATCCTTGAGCCTCTGTAAAAGACAATAAAGCAATATGCTGACAGTCGTTAGTCTCTGTTGACCATCCACAAGCTCTAAACGATTGATCCCGGCAACATGATGTCCTGTAAGGCAGACAATTGTTCCCAATAGATGAGTGTCGAGCCCTTCGAGAATGTTAATGTCATCCCAGAGGTCTTTTACCTGTTGCTGTCCCCATGAATAGCGACGTTGGTACGCCGGTATCACATACTGCTCATTTTGTGAACCGAGGAGTTGCGTGATTGTCAATGAAGTTGGATTTATGATCATAAGACCTTCCTTTTGAGAATTTACACCCTAAACACCTTCATCACTTCGTCGCCGAGGTGGTTGATGACTTTCACGGCGATGCGGCCACCTTTCGGTTTGGTGAATGGCCGCGAAGTATCGCTATTCAAAGTTGCCCAGGCTTCGGGATCAATTTCGGCTTTCAGTGTGGTCTTGAGCGAGCCGTAGGGATCATTGGCGCCGAGGAAGTAGGCATGACGCACAAAGAAGCTCTCTTCGTTGTAGTCGGTGTCGATAAACCAACAGGCGATACCGTCGGGCCCGTCGCTACGGACTTCGCCACTTTGCGGATGAAACACGTCCACGCCGTTGACCTTGATCATCACCTTTGCGCCGTCGGAGACAGGGTAGGTTTCCTTGCCATCCACCAATACCTTGAGGCTTTTGCCACTGGCGTCGAGTATGTCAATGTCCGGTTCTCCGAAAATGACGAACAGGTTGCCTTTGCCGGTGTTCTTCAGGTCGCCGGCCATGTGCAGGTCGGCATTCATTCGCGCTTTGAGCACCGGGATGCGCCCCAACTTGGTGAATTCCGTAGCGTGTGCTTCGTAGTTGAACGCGCAAGCAATCACAACATCAAATCCCGCGTCGCCGGCTTCGCGCGCCGCCTCGACAAGATCGGCCCGTTGTACAGTGCCAAACTCGGGGCCGACGAAGATCGCGGCACGTTTCTCTGCTCCGGATTCGCCGCCCTCGAGATAACGTCCATCGGCGCAGATGAACTTGCCGGGCCAGGCGGTAAGCGACGTGAAAGTTATCCTGTCTTCTTTGTGTGCCTGTTGCACACCGGAGATCTTGAGGTTCTCAAGGATCATCTGCGCGAAATCGGTCTTCTCTTCGTAGCTCAATCGAGAATCCGCCAGATTGTCGATCAGCTCGTCGTTCTCGTCGACACCGAGCATGCGATGAGGCGAAAGGCTCTCCACAGTGAATGGTCCCGCCACTCGCACTTTCTTCTTGTCTTCGTACGGCTTGTCATAGAGAAACTCAAACTCGGCTTTGGCGGCGATTGAAGCGTCTATTTCTTTCTGGCGTGCTATTCGTGCTTTCCACCATTCAGACTGAAGCTTCTTTGCATCGTCGGACCATTTGGCGTCGGCTTCACGAGGGATTTCCCATTCTTGCAAGGTCTTCTTGAGCGCTTTGTTCAGCGCATCACGTAGCGGCTCAAGTTTCTCTTGCCACTTGTCCCAAATAACATCGATCTCTGCGTTGTTGGCGATTGACTTCAGAGTAACATGCGGCACTCGCTCATAGACGAATCCTTGGCGAATGTTCCCATGTGTTGGTTGTGAACTTGGTGCAGTTCGAGAAACCTCTGCTTCCTTAAGTTGACCGTCTCGCGAATCGGCGAGTAGATAGAATGGATAGCGTGCTCCCATGATGCGCGCACGTGCCAGTGCTAATGCTACTCGGGAAGTATCTATCGTTATCCATCGGCGCCCCCACTGTTCGGCTGCAAAAGCGGTTGTCCCTGAACCGCAGGTCGGATCAAGTATCAAATCACCAGGATCAGAGGTCAATAACATACATCGACTCATGACCATCGTCATTGTCTGAACTACGTAAAGCTTAGGATCCGAAAACCCACTAATCACTGTGTCATCCCATGCTTGATTGATTTCGAACACTGGGAAATCTATAAATCGCCTAATGTATCGAAGTGTATTGCCGATCGGATATAGACGATTTGCTTTTGCGAGTCTCCCAATGTTCTGTGGCGACGGTTTGTATTTTCCTACATACGTAGTTGACCGGTAATGGAATTGGTAAGGCGTATTCCCTTGGCTTTCGAGCGTGTCATGACTAACAAGCGTGCGAATATCTTCATTTGGGAGATCACCTAAAGGGACGGAAACAAGCTGGTCATCAACAATCTTGTACCGCATCTGAGTTGCGCCAGTTTGTCCCGGCACTTTCTCCAGATACAATCGTCTGAGCTTTAGACTTTTGCGATCCCGGGCATACCAAATCAAATAGTCGGCTACGGAGGCAAGCCCATCACTCTTCAGGCCGCCGGTCTTCCGAAAGGTTACCTGAGCAACAAAGTTATCAGGGCCAAATAGTTCATCCATCAGGGCTCGGACCAAGTGCACATTTTCGTCACCCATTTGCATGAAGATTGATCCTGACTCTTTCAATAAATCCCGAGCGACTGTGAGTCGGTCACGCAAGTAAGTGAGATAACTGTGGATGCCGTCGCGCCAAGTGTCGCGAAAGGCTTTGACCTGCTCCGGCTCGCGCGTGATGTGGTCGGCTTTGCCATCCTTCACATCGCGGCTGGTTGTCGACCACTGGAAATTGGAATTGAATTTGATTCCATAGGGCGGGTCGATGTAGATGCATTGCACCTTGCCGCGCAAACCTTCGCGCTCGGCAAGACTCGCCATCACATGCAGGCTATCGCCGAGAATCATGCGGTTGGTCCAGTTCTGGTCGTGCTGATAGAATTCCGTCCGGTCGACGCCCTCGGGCATTCCGTTGAAGTCGGCAAACAGATCCACCGACTCCATGCCGGTTTCCTCACGGTGTTCTTTTGACCGGCGCAACAGATCGTCGATCAACACTTTTGGATGCACCTTTTCCTGAATGTAAATCGGCGGCACATGGACAACGAGTTCGCTCCAGTCCTGTTCGTCTTTGCCGCGCCAGACAAGTTGCGGATCAAGATCGGTGTTGCGCGGATATTTCAGCGTTCGCGGTTCGCTTTGATCTTTGAGAATCACCGACTGATGTTCGGCAGTGGGGATGTTTTTGCGCTTGTCTTCGTCGTGCTTGATGATCTCGACCGACTTGGGGGTCTTGCCCGGTTTCTTTGCCATATTATTCTTGCGCCTCCTTATTAGAAACAGCCTTCGCAATCAGGCCGCTAAACTTCTGCTCAACCTTTGCCGCAAAATCACTCTCGATCTGATAGATCTCGGTGAACTCGGCAAATGCCCACCGCCCGTATGTCCCGAGCGTGTTGACGCCGGGCACCCAATAGGTTTCCATCGTTAGTTTCTTATCCTTGGCGTCTTCGCGGCGATAGCCCTTGATTTCAACAATCAGATGGAGCAGGTCTTGCTCGCCATGTCCATCATCTACCAAGACGATGAAATCAGGAATGTACCGTCGTGTCTCCGACCCATAGCGATACGGCACCTCAAGTCCGAGATTGTGATTTTTGACATACGCCCGCACCTGCGGATGCGACTCAACCACGCGGCAGAATTCTGCTTCCCAGTCGCTGTCCAACACTACCCAGTTGATGTGGCATTTGTTTTCAGCCGTCTTCCAGCGGTCAGTTCTCGTTGTATTGAACCTAACAAAGGAAGTGGAACCGGTGGGGTTGTATGGATCAAGCAGCGCCTTAATAGGACGCTTGCCGACATGCGCCTTGGTAATCCCGGCATTGATGCGATTGCAGGCCATGTCTGCCAATTCCTGGTACATCAACAACCCCGGATAGGTGTCACCGGTACATTGTAGGCAAGTATCGATCCACTGTTTGGTGATTCTCTTGAGTTGTCCGAACAGATGAAGCTTGGGTTCGTCCCCCGGGTCTCGCCAGGCTGTATAAAGTAGTCGTTGGGTAACGTTGAACACTATGGAAGACGGGCGCATATCTTGCAGATGCTCCAAGCTCAAGTCCACAGCCTCTCCAATAATGCCAGAGTTGCGCGTGATCGACGGACCGACAAGGTCAGGACTTAGAACGAGAATTGAATCTTCATTGAACTCCGCGGTAAGTCGTTCGTCCTCCAACTCAACACGGTAACCTTCGACGCGCGGGAAACGAATTTCGAGTGCATCGCGCTCTGGGCGGATTGCCTTGACCACCACTGTTACGCGCGGCGGTTGTGGCGGAGCGATGACCGGCTTTGCAGTGAAGTCGAATGGAATACCGAAGACATCGGCATATTCTACATTGAAGAGATTCTCATCATTCAGGTCATAAGACTGGCGACGCAATGCGCGACCGATGACTTGCTCACACAACAACTGCGTGCCAAACGCTCTGATACCGAGCACATGCGTAACGGTGTTGGCATCCCAACCTTCTGTCAGCATCGAGACCGACACAACACAGCGAATCGCCCCACCCAACTGTTCTGCCTTGCCGACCGTGTTCATGACTTCGCGCAAGAGCTCTTGATCGGTGATGCTCTCTGCCTTGCGTTGATCGCCGGTGCGTTCGGTGATTTCACGGCGGAAGCGTTCGATTTCATCATCAGCCATCTTGCGGAAATTATCATCGAGAGCATCGCCGGCTTCAAGCTGTTCGCTATCAATCAACAGTGTATTTGGACGAGCCAGTGGGAAGTTTGTAACCTCATCAAAGTTGCGGAATAGACGGAGGCGCCCCTCTACCAAAACTTCCGTACCGTCATCGTTTGGGCGCATAAAGCCCGAGATGTAGTCATAGACCAGCTTCGATATCGCAGTATTCTGACAGACGACGATGAAACAGGGTGGGACTTTGATGCCTTCCTTTTCCCAGAGATTGTATGTCTTCTCATAGTGGCCGTACAGAGCTTGAAGCGCCGTCTGCAATCTTGTCGGGAGTTTTAGCGGATCAAGTACTTCGCCCTTGCTGCGACCCTTCTTGGGCATGTCCTTGCGAATGTTCTCCCACAAATTGCGGAACATCGGCATTTCCTCGCCGGGAATGTTCTCGGCGACCGGTACCCGTGGCAGTTTGACGATACCGCACTCGATTGCGTCCATCAGGGAAAAGTCGCACATCGTCCAAGGGAAGAGCGTGCCTTCTGCATAGCCTGAACCCTGCAGGAAGAATGGCGTAGCCGATAGATCGATCACCCGATTGCTGCCGAGTTTGCGGTTGACCGCTTCAAGGCCGGAGATCCATAGCCGTGCGGCTTCGTTGTTCTTCTCTGCTTCTTTCTTCTCGTCGCCTTTCAATTCTTCAGCATCAACTTCCGGTTTTTCCCGATAGCAGTGGTGAGCTTCATCATTGAGCACGAGGATTTGCTTCATGCCCATGAGATCAGGCATCACCCGTTGGAGCATTTGGCCTTCGGTTTCGACCGTGTCAAGTTCAGGACCTCGTCCTTTCAAAAATGCACGACCGACTGAAGACATTTCGACGCGTTCGCGCCGTTTGAATGCGTGGTAGTTGGTGATAACGATTTTGGCTCGGTTGATTTCATCGAGCATATCATTTGGAACAAGCTCGCGACTCGCATAGTAGCTGTCGGGATCATTCGGCTGAAGAACACGAAGGCGGTCTTTGATTGTCAAACCGGGAGTCACGACGAGGAATCCACGAGTGAAGTGCTTACTGCCGGGCCGGCGAACGGCGTTGACAGTTTGCCAGGCGATCAACATTGCCATGATAGTCGTCTTGCCTGTCCCTGTGGCCAATTTTAGCGCCATGCGCAATAAATCCGGATTCGCATCCTTGTTTGCGTTCGCGATATGTTCGAGGAATCTCTTTCCAGCGACAGAGTGTGGTGCGACTTCCGTCAGCCAGATTGCAGTCTCAACCGCCTCAACCTGACAGAAGAACGGCCGGATATGGCTGAATCTGTGATTTCGCCAATGATCTAACAGACGAGCAGTTTCTGGAGTTACCTGCCACTGGTCTTTGACAGGGATTCGCCGCCAGCGCTCGACCTGTTCACGCACCTTATTTATGACAGACGTGGTGTCGTATTGTTGCTCTGCCGTCGACAGCTGTTTGCCCTCATCGAATACAAGGGATTCCTGCTCGGCTGCTTTCTTGCTTTTTCTAGGTCGCGGTATTGGAGTAATAAACTGCGCCGGACGACGACGCTCGACAATCTGCTGTGTCGGCTGGCCGGTTTCGTCAAGCTCCCAATGCCGCGTCGGACACTCATACGGAGAATTGAGGATTGGGCGCTCAAAGAAGGAGTCAGACACGATTTGCCTTAGCTTTTAACTGTGTGTGCTTTACACAAAACCAGAGCAAATCTACAACATACTCGAGGATGTGGCAAACGGTTTTTGACTGCTTGAACTAGTAGGCTGCGTCAAACCACGCCAGCAGAACGCTAGTCCAGAAAGAAGAAGAGGGCCAGCATTTGCTGACCCTCTCTTCCGAACGGCTCTAAAAGCCCTTCGTCACATCCGATGTCTCAGAAGATGTAGTTGGAGAAGGAAGTGAAGCATCAGCTTTAGTAACCTGTTTTCCGAATGGAATGCGGTATCTCTTCGAAAGATGTGCGAGTCTAGTTTCATTTGCTGGACTTTGATAAATCACATATCCTCGGTTGGTCCTGACCGTCTCTATTCCAAGCGAATTCCGGACAATTGAGCCAATCTTCCTGTCCGAGATACATGCATAGCCCTTGTTGCCAATCGCGCCATTCACTTCATCCGTTATGTTCTTGAGGAGAATTGGGCCGGACTTCTGTTGACTCCATTGGTTAAAGATTGACTGCAAGACGGTGCCTTCGATCGAGTCCTTTCGAAGCTCGGCCATGGCCGCGTCCTGTTGTCTGACGAATTCATCCAGTCTGATTAATACACCAGACTCAGGGTCAAGGAGCCTCGCGATTGCATAAAGCGGTTGGACAATCTGTGCCAAACGCGGTTCCTTTGTGAACTCTGTGACATCATACTCAAGAATCGTCATGTTTCGATGCTTCAACCGAAACATAAGAAGCCGTCTTTGCAACACTCGCACTTCGTCCGCCAAATCAACTGGAAGATTGACGGGATAGCCAGTTGTATCAATTGTTGGGTCCATTTCGATGGAGATGCATCGACTCTCAGCCGCCGGTTCGTCCCATCCTAGTCGACCTGCACATATCTTCGGACCAAAGACAGAGAACGACACGGTGCAGAAATCATCACCTTTGACAGAACAACGGTCAACCGTACCACCAGCTTCGTAGCCCAGATTCAGCATTTTCACAATGTCGGACGAGTTAGAGCTGTCCTTATAATCAGCTTCATCTAGAATCAATGTCCCGCCCTGTTTGTCAATTGTCCGAAAAATCCAAGCGGTCGACGACGCGCTGCTCGACCAAATTGACTTGTAGCACACATATGCAAGAACAGAAAGAAGACGTGATTTTCCAGTGGAATGGGCTCCCTTTATATGGAGATACGGGACAGTCCGAAACGATTCATATAGCCACGTGAAGAGAGCGTATAGTGTCCCTATCTCAATCAACTGATCCGGAAGTGCAACATACTTCCTTACCAAGTCGTATATCTCCTTAAACAACGAGTCGACTGAATCATAATCTTCAGCTCGATCAGCAAACGGGATACCTTTCTTTGTATTTACTGCCTCTGCGTCAAGTGGAGCAAACGTCCGGCCAGACAGGGGGACTGTGAACTCCTCCGTATAGTCGATCTTTCCATTCTTCCACACCAGCAGCCGAGTCTTCGAGCTATGAATCTCGTCGTATACCATCTCGATTAACGTACCATCCGGTAACTTCGCGGTTGTAATCCGCTCAAATGAGTCTGATTCCGATTTCTCGCGCATCCCATGTTTACATTTTTTGGAATTGCAGTGCGACCTAAGGAACTTGTCTGTACAGCCGTAATTGTACTCACCCGCATATGCTGAATCGAGTACTCTATCTAGTTCGACGTCTTCAAGCGGGGGTGTGCACTTGGCATTCCACTCTCCAAGCGTCTTGCGAGTCTGTTCCTTGGCCTGCTGTTTGTGGATTCGGAAGAAGCTGGCTATCCTTATTGCTGCTTCACTACGTTCACCTTCTACACAGCCGGCAAGCAAACGTTCTATACAGGGGGGCACTGCATTGCTCTTGGGCCTTGTCTTTGACACCGGGCATTCGATTGTCTGAACAGCTCGCTGATAAACTTCGTGTAGTTTGGGTGAAACGCTGAGCTCTACTTTGGTCGATGGTCGCCATTGCTCATTGGCCATCGCTCGCCTCTTAATTTCATCTATTGTCAAGCCGCCAATCAATTCGGTTGGATCTAGCCTAACTTTGTACATCCCCTTGCCGCTGTGAATCGAACCTGGCATCCTGAGCAACCGGACTTTGTCGTAGACTGCTGTGTCAAATGGGGTACCTCCTGCAATTTCTGTCACCATAATCTTCATGATCTTATGCAGTGAGGAGGACGGTCCCCAACCGATCAACTCTGCCGGAATTAGAATGTGAAATCCCTTTTGTCCGGAAAAATATACTTGAATTGCGCCCAATGTGATTCCGTAATGATCGGTGAGTCGCGTAAGGTGCATTTTGGTTGATTCGAGCGCTTTATTAAGACTCTCATTGTCGATATCCAGGTAAAGCGAATCAGAATAGGCGGTGAAGGAATCGCAGTTAGTAACTGAGCCAGTTCTCCATACGTGTTCTTTGAAGTCTTCTCCAAATCGGCAAACAGAGCAATAAACATCTATCGGATTATCTGGCAATTGAATTGACCTGCAGTCGATTATGTTGTTGCGTGATTTCACTCCTTCTGGTGCGAAGTCAACCCAACAATAATCGACGTAAGCTTCCTTATGATTCAAGGTATTATTCATTGGTTACCCCTTTTGTAAACTGACATTTCATCGAGCCTCCCGACTCAAAAGCACAAAAACGTGAAATCTGCGAGATCAAATATGATCTTTCAGTGCGAAGGTACTGCATACTACCCGTTGATCTCACGTGAGTAGAACGTTGAACTAGATGTATTTCTTACATGCAGCCTGAGCGCATCACCAAAATCGCCACACTGAACTTTCCAAGCTGCAAAGCTGATTGGGCAGCTGTGGGCAAAATTGGTTCTTGGATCTTCCGCAAAAGGTGCGGCGATTGACATGATGACCGACTCAATGGATCGCTGACTGATTCGGTCAGCGGTAAAAGATGGAGTATTCATTACTCTCCTTGGTAGGATTTAAGTTTAAAGTGAAGTTCACGACTATCGTGAACTCCGCCAATTGAAGTGATGTATTACGTTTTATGAACTAGGTCTGAAATCTTAACTTACCTGCTGCTCCTTTCACCTGCCCAAAAATCGATTTCGATTCCCACTTAGTAGTCACATCTCAGGGATAAGAAATCGTAATCTTTTTTTCTTTTTTTTCAGATTTCTGAATCTTTCGGTTGGGACGATTTAGGATGAGTACCATTGACACCCGCAAAGCCTGCGCAATTCGTCTGTTGGAGTTTGATATACAAAGCACTCAAATGAAGGCTGTCACGTTTAATTGCTGGCGTATCTTATTGTCTTGCAATTAGTTACGAACTGGTATTAGTTGTTACAGACTCGTAATCGCCCTCCCAAGATTCTCTGGCATGCCAAAATGGAAGCAGGCCCAGCTTGTGCCGGACCTGCTCGTTTCCCACTCCCCTCTTTTCGGTAATCTTCTACTTCAGCAAGAGCATCTTCTTTGTCGCGGCAAAATCGCCGGCAGTCAGGCGGTAGAGATAGATGCCTGATGCGACTTGCTGTCCAGAACTGTTAGTGCCATTCCAGCTAACATGATGTACTCCGGCTGACCGCACTTCATCGACAAGTGTGGCCACTTCGGCACCAAGGATGTTGTACACGATCAGCTTTACTTGATCAGTCTTAGGAAGACTGAAACTGATGTCGGTCGATGGATTGAAGGGATTTGGTTGGTTTTGTGACAACGAAAACCCAAAAGGAATCACTGATTGCGTCTTTGAGGAAATGATCGTTGTGACCATCTCCTGAGCATCCGAGTCGACGGCGATAGCGCTCTTCAGCGACAACTCCCAGTCACCGACATAACTGATCGTCAACAAATCGTGCGTTCCGACTGGTAGTGTCGTCTTGCCAGTCAGATCGATCAATCCAACACGATATTCGCCATCGACCCAGCCGGAAAAAACCTGGAATCGTGAATCGGAGCAGCCCACACGAATGCCGCCGCCTTGATTCGGCGCAATGAAGTTTAACTGAAGGGCTTGAAAGGCTGAACTGTTAGTCACTGCAATTCCGTACTCATGTTGTGCCGGTCCAGCTGAAAGTCGCTCGATTTCAAGCAAGGTCTCGCCACTCGCGAGTCTTGGAAGATAAGAGTCACAGTTGGCGCACGGGGCTGGGCCACCGCCAAAAATATAGTTGATAAGGTAAACCGCATCGGAGATGTTTACGAGACCACTACAGTCTACATCACCAACCGAAAGCGGCATGGGTGCCGGTCCGCCTGTAAAGATGTAATTGATTAAATGGATGGCGTCCGAAATTGTTACAATTTCAGAGCCATCTGCGTCACCGCATAGACTACCGAAATCCAGCGCACCATCGCAGTACACGCCTGACTGTAGCGGGTACGGAAATGCGGCGTTCTTCACGATCATCTTGGTCCGGATGACTCCACCTGGGTACCCATGCACTGGAATCTGTACGGTGTAGTCTGCATAATCGTTGTCATTCTCCGGTATGAAGCGCAGTAACTCCCACCCATTGGACGAAAAATTCCAGCAGTATGCGTAAAGACGGATATCTGGGTTGTTGCGCAGGACTTTGAAGTGCCAAAGCAAGACAGACGGAGCCGAAACAACGAGATTGGGGAGATTGTATTCCTCGAGGATACTGACCGAGTCGCCATACAGTGTCGCCGTTGCCCCAGTTTCATAGTTACCGTCAAAAGCAAGGTCGCATACGGAGCCCGGTCTAAAATCTCCTTCGCATTGAACTTGCGGACTCGCCATGATCCAATCAATGATCCCTTCGCAATACTCGCCCGACTGCCCCCAAGCGTTCTTGACCGTCACTCGCGTGCGAAGCATCGATGTAGCAAGTGCACTCGTTGGAATGTTAAGGTCGTAGAATTCATAGTTTAGCGACAACGGAATATCAAGAAGCAATTTCCACATCATTGCATCCTCGTCCCAGTAGTGCGCTCGAATTGCGATGTCGGGATTATTTCTCAAAACTCTCATCCGCCAAGTTGCTCCGGCTGTGCCGGTGGGAATACGATAACTTTCATAGACAAAAATCGAATCTCCGTAGTTGTTTGGGACAGCGGATGTAGACCAGTTGCCGTCGCACGCCTTTTCGGCCCCATGTTCTGGGCGGAACACACGATTGCCACTGGAAGTATAAGGTGGCGCGTCAAATGGG
>CAZQBX010000038.1:0-31103 GCA_964592145.1 uncultured Ignavibacteria bacterium | reverse complement strand
TACGTACTGTGAAGGCAGTATTGACGAACCCTGGAAATATTCCGGTACGGGTCGCGGCGAGTTGCCTTCATCGGACACGACGATATCGAAAGGAAGCACGACATTGCCGCATTCGCTCATGGAGACTCCAAGTGTACCGGAGTTACCGGAGACGAATTCTTCGACACGTTCGGCGAGCGGGAAATCGAGCATGACGGCTCTGGGCTTGTAGTCACAGATGGTAATCAGAAGGTCGCTGATGCGGCCGTGATCCCACGGCCATTGGCCGACTTTGTCGACCGAGCGGGCATCGATAGCGACGACCGAAATCTTGCTATGGTCAGGAACAAATTCCTTGGATGAGCGAATCTGGTCCTCAATGTCGTACTCGAGGTTTTGCAGCGGCGGCAGATTCTGGGCATAGATGATGATCACGAACAGTGTGATCAGCCAGTAGAGAATGCCGCTCTTGAATCGCGCGGACATATTATCCCATTTAGACACATAGTGTTTCATACTTTATTTCCCGCTCGAGAGTCGTTCAATGAGAAACTCCGGCAATTTTGCCGCCGCCATCTTGGCTTGCGCCGCCGCCAGATCATAAGCGATGCGGCGATAGGTAAGAGTATCGTTGACGGAGTCATATAACACATAACAGGAACGCGGATTGCCATCACGCGGCTGTCCGACGGACCCGATGTTGACGATGTAACGCGATTCGGGTTCGAGTTTGATTTCCTCGGGCCGGACGGCATAAGTTTCGCCGGCAAAGGTGTGGCCATAGACGATCGGTTTGTGCGAGTGACCGAGAAAACAGATACGTTTGCTGAAGCAGCGGAACTGCTTTTCCGCCTCATGCACCGTGAGGCAGTAATTCCAAGCCGAAGGGTTATCGGGTGTGGCATGCACGAACTGGATGTTTTCTGTTTCGGCAGAGAGCCGAAGCGACGAAAGTGTGGCCACAGCCTTAGAATCAAGCACAGCGGTCGTATAGACGATAGCATCGCGGGCGTAGCTGTTGAAGTCCTCCACGTCGAGCAGTCCCAGTGCGGAATAATCGTGGTTTCCCATCAACTTAATTTCGCATTCCGAATCGATCATAGCCAAGACTTCGTTTGGATTTGCGCCATAGCCGACGGCATCGCCAAGGAAGACGACTTTTTCAGCCGCCGAATTGTCCTTGATGTCTTTCATAACTGCCGTCAGAGCTTCCAAGTTGCCATGTACGTCAGAGATCAGCGCAAGGATCATCGTTAACCTTCGATAAATCGGAAGACCGATTTACCGACCTCGATAATGTCGCCGTTTTTCAATGTCACGGTGGTGACAACCTCGCCATTGACCTTGGTCTTGCCGCCGTGACCGATGTTCATCAGGGTAAACGAATCGCCCTCGCGGATGATTTTGGCCTGGAGCTTGGAGATCCAGAAGCCTTTGACCTGAACGTTGGCAAAGCTTGATTTTCCAAGAGTCGTGGTGTCATCGCCGACACGGAATCTTTTCTTATCCGAGCCATCGAGCGCCAACAGGACTGTTCCGCCGGCGGCGGCAGCGAGCTCTTTATCTTCCGAATCCTGGACAACGAGCTCTTTCTGTTTGCGCGTATTGAGGACCATCGTGCCGTCCATATCCGACATCTTGCGTACCGGCTGGGATTCCTGATTGAAAACCAGATCGAACTTCCCGATGGTGATGGTATCGTGATCCTGGAGGTATGTCTCGTTAACTTTGCGGTGGTTGACGAAGGTGCCATTGAGGCTGTCATTGTCGATGATCAGTGCGCCTTTGTCGGAGAACTCGATTTGTGCATGTTTGCGGGAAACTCCGCGATTGTCGAGAATGATGTCATTCTCGGAGGTCCGGCCGATTGAGATGCGCTCTTTCTCGGTCACTACCCGTTCAATGACCTTGTCAGCGTATTTGACGATGATTTCCGGCATGTTAACGGTGCTCCTTTCTATCAGTCTTGCTGTCGCTATTCAGAGGAACAGGTATCGGCCGGGTCTCCATGAGGTTTTCCAGCGGATTACTTTTCTCTGCCTGCGTCAATTCTCTTTGTCGCTTTGTATCGAGGACCGCCGTTTCGTCGATGTCGGACATCTTGGCGGTTGAGTGCGAGTCCTGGAAGAAGATCAGATCGAACTTGCCAATCGTTATCTTATCGTTGTCATGTAGGAACTGCCTGATGACTTTCATCTGATTGACAAACGTCCCATTGAGGCTATCAAGGTCGATAAGCTCGGGCTGGTTGTCGGCGAAGTCGATCCTTGCGTGGCGGCGTGAAATGCCGCGGTTGTCCAGGACAATGTCATTATCGGAAGTGCGGCCGATGCTGATGTGATCCTTTTGGGTCACCACACGTTCGATGACTTTGTCGGCGAACTTGACAATGATCTCCGGCATCGAAGACGCTCCTTCAATCAGATGTTACTTACGACTAAGGCAAAAAACGCGGCAGTCAGTGCTATATTCCGCTTTCTGCTTCTCTGCAAATGACTTGCCGCTCTTCCCGTATTCCATTATATTTTCGGTATGCTACCGCTAAACTTGAGAGATAGACCTGCTGTTTTCGCAGCCCCACTAGCCGGTGTTTCGGACATCGCCTATCGTTCGATTGCAAAACGGATGGGCGCCGATTACGCATTTCCAGAAATGATTGCCTCTGAAGGACTTATCAGGGACAACGGCAGGACAATGGACATGATGCGTTTATACGAGGGGGAAACGAATGTCGGTTGTCAGTTGTTCGGCACACGCCCGGAAGCAGTTGCACATGCTGCTCAAGTTGTTGAACAACAGGGTTTTAATTCTGCTGATCTAAACTGCGGCTGTCCGGTGCATAAGGTCGTCGACAAAAATGGAGGGGCAGCCCTTCTGAAGACACCACTGTTGCTCGGTCAGATAATAGAGGAGTCAGTTAGGCGTATTTCAATACCATTCTCGATTAAGATTCGTTCCGGATGGGACAAGAAGTCGATCAACTATGTCGAGATCGGCAAGATTGCCGAGCAGAGCGGGGCGGCGTATATCACGCTTCACGCCCGCACGCAGTCGGAGATGTTTCTGCCCGAGGCGCATTGGGATCATATAGCCGAACTGAAGCAAGCGGTGAAGATTCCAGTGATCGGTAACGGCAATATCTGGACAGCAGAGGATGCAATGCGCATGATCAAGGAGACCGGCTGTGATGGAGTGATGATTGCTTCGGGGTCGCTGGGAAATCCCTTCATTTTCCGTGAAATAAGGTCGTTGCTGGAAACGGGTACTCCGGCTGCTCCGGCGACGAATCAGGAACGGGTTTTGGTATGTCTCGAACATGTCAAGAAGATGGTGGAGCTATTCGGCGAGGGACCGGGTATCAGAAGGGCACGCAAGCTGATCGGCTGGTATTATCAATACATCAGCGGTCGGAAACGGATCGACCAGAAATTATTCCAAGTTGACACATACGCTGAAGTCGAACGATATCTTACCGAAGCGTTGACCAAGCTCCAGGAAAAGGCGGCATGACCAGCCAGGCTGCGGTAGAGAAACTTCTGGAAAAGGTCAAGCGGGGCAAGGTGAGTGTTGCTGATGCACTCGCGTTGCTCAATTCCACGCAATTTGAAGACCTCGGATTTGCCAAGGTTGATCATGGGCGCCGGAGCCGATGCGGATTTCCCGAGGTGATTTTCGCTCACGGAAAGACAGCAACGCAGATAATTGCGATCGCAAAAAAGATACTGGAGCGCGAAGGGGAGATTCTCATCACGAGGATCGACGATAAGAAGTTCCAGAGTGTCAGGAAATCGCTGAAGGGTCTCATATACTCACCCATCGCGCAGGCGGCATACCATCGCAGAACCAAGCCAATGAAGAATTCGGGAATCTTGGTGGTAACTGCCGGGACATCGGATGTTCCGGTAGCGGAAGAAGCTGCTGTAACCTGCGAAGCGTTAGGCTATTTGCCGGAGCGGTTCTATGACGTCGGTGTCGCGGGGATTCACAGATTAATTGCCGGATCGGACAAGCTGAAGGGCGCAAAGGTTATCATTGTTGCAGCGGGCATGGAGGGCGCACTGCCGTCGGTCGTGGGGGGGATGGTAGATGTTCCGGTGATTGCGGTGCCGACTTCGGTAGGATACGGGGCATCATTTGGCGGTATCGCCGCGCTGTTGGCGATGCTAAATTCGTGCGCATCGGGAGTAACAGTGGTCAACATCGACAACGGTTATGGAGCGGCAATGGCGGCGATAAGGATAGTCGGCACGCGATGAAGATCGGCTACCTTGACTGCTTCTCCGGTGCGGCTGGTGATATGCTGGTGGGCGCGATTATTGATGCCGGATGCGAGGTCGAATTCTTGCAATCGCAGATCGAGTTACTGGGAATATCCGGTTTAAAGCTCGATGCGTCGGCGGTGAAGAAGCAAGGGATCAGGGGCATCGCCGTTAAGTTTGTCTCGGAAGAGGTCAATCCGCCACACCGGCACCTTTCCGCAATCGAGAAGATTCTCCATGACTCCAGACTTGACAGGGTTGTCGTCGATAAGACGATCGCCGTATTCCGACGAATTGGCGAGGCTGAAGCACGAATGCATGATCTGCCGATCGAAAAGGTGCATTTCCATGAGGTTGGCGCCGTAGATGCAATATGTGATATCGTCTGCACGGTAGCCGGGTTGCGCGAACTGGGAATCGAAAAGCTGTATGCTTCAGCGATCCTGTTGGGAAGCGGTATGACCAAGTCGGCGCATGGTATGATTCCGCTACCGGCACCGGCAACGGTGGAGATTGCTCGAGGATTTCCGGTGAAGCGAATCGACAACGGAAGGGAGATGACAACCCCGACGGGCGCGGCGCTGATTGCCGAATTGGCGGAGTTTGCGCCGGGGTACGAAATGGTTGTGGAGAAGTGCGGCTATGGCGCAGGAACGATTGATCTCGATGACCGTCCGAATCTCCTGCGACTGGTTATTGGCGAGACCGCTGGGAAGTTTGAGAGCGATGTCGTCACCATCATCGAAACTAACATTGATGACGCGACGCCGGAGCAGATGGGACATTTGCAGCAGAGATTATTCGAGACGGGCGCGCTGGACGTCTTTGTGGCGTCAATATTGATGAAGAAGAGCCGTCCGGCGCACAAGTTGACCGTGATCGGGCAGCAGGCAACGGCGGAGGCGCTGGCACGAGTGCTCTTGCGGGAGTCATCGACGGCGGGTGTGCGGATGCGCAATGAATCGCGATGGAAACTGCAATATGAGTTCAAGACTGTGCAGACAGAGTTCGGCGAGATAAAAATTAAGTTCTACTTCGGGGGCGATATTCGTAAATTCAGTCCGGAATATGAAGATGTCGTTAGCGCGGCCATGAAGGCGAAAGCGCCGTTTGTGAAAGTGTATAATGCGGCGGTGATGGCTGCGAATCTGATAAAGGAGAATTGACATGAGCGACTTGAAGGTACTGGTATTTGCCCAGAAAAAGGGCAGCACGTTGTTGGGAGCATCACTTGAAGCATTAACAGCAGGCAAATTGTTGGCCGACAAACTGGGCGGTAAGCTCGGCGCGCTAGTGATCGGCAGCGGCACTGCGGAACTGGCAAAGACAGCCGTCAGCTGCGGTGCGGACGTTTGCTTCACGGTGGAGAATCCGACGTTGGATCAGTTTCAAGATGACGCCTACGCGCAGATTATTGTTGAGGTCATCAAGAGCAAGTCGCCGCAGATTGTGCTTGGTACTGCCAACGTTTATGGCAAGTCGCTCTTTGGAAGAGTGTCAGGGATGCTCGGTGTATCGATAGCTGCCGACTGCAATCAAGTTGATATCGACTCCGACGGCAGGCTTGCCGTCACAAGGCCGGCATTTGGCGGCAAGGTGTATCTGACAGTACAATTCAAGTCGACGCCGCAGATTGCCACCTTGCGGCCGAAGGTGTTTGCCGAGGCTACACCGAATGCGGCAAGAACCGGCGCGGTTGAGGCATTTGCAACCTCGGCAACCAGCAAGCTACAGGTGGAGAGCGGCGCCGGCGGCGGCGGTGGTGAAATCACGCTCGCCGAGGCGGACATCGTCGTTTCTGGCGGTCGTGGTCTGAAAGAGCCGGCAAACTTTAAATTGGTGAAGGACCTTGCCGACGCCGTTGGCGGCGCTGTTGGGGCTTCGCGCGCGGTTGTCGATGCCGGGTGGATTCAATACAAGTACCAAGTTGGCCAGACGGGACGGACGGTTAACCCGAAGCTTTATTTTGCAGTGGGGATTTCGGGTGCGATTCAGCATCTGGTGGGTATGCAGTCATCAGGGACTATAGTTGCAGTCAACCGCGATGCTGATGCGCCGATTTTCAATGTGGCGACGTACGGTATAGTCGGCGACTTGTTTGAAATTCTACCGGCGCTGACCGAGAAGTTCGCGAAGGAATTGAAGAAGTAGCTTCGCCAGAAGGAATTCTGAAACTGCATCCAAGATTCGCAGCAATCGACATTGGTTCCAACTCTTCGTTGTTGCTGATTCTCGAACTTGTTGATGAAAGTGTCGCCAAAGTCGTTGTCGACACCAAGGTATCTACACGGTTGTCTGCGGGGACGCACGATGGTGCGGCGATCAGTGATGAAGCACTGAATCGCCAACTTGCCGCACTGGACAAGTTTGCCGAAATTCTCAAAGAACATCGTGTTGAAAGGGTGATCACCTGCGGGACGCAGGTTTTCCGCAACGCAAGCAATGGCCGCAAAGTCGCCGAGCGGATTTCGAGACGTTATGGGTGGCGGATGGAAGTCATCTCCGGCGAACGGGAAGCGGAACTGTCGTATCGGGCGGCGACGACGGGGTTGAATTATGTCGGCGAGAAGCGGGCGGTGATTGATGTCGGAGGCGGTTCAAGCGAGGTGATTTTCGGTTCGAGAGATCACATCGAGTGGAGCCGGAGTTATCCGATTGGAGCGGTAAGTATCACGGAGAGATTCGAGCATGATCTAAAGGGTACGAGGGTGTTCGTTGCTGGTCTGGTAAAGGAGTTGAGTGAACGTCAGTCCGGAGTAGTTCAGCAGGCGGAACGGCGAGAAGTTTACGCCGTTGGTGGGACGGCGGCAACGCTGGCGGCGGTAAGCCTGGGCCAGAAGATTTTCGAACCGCGATTGATCCATGGTGTAAGACTTACCAGAACCTGGATTGAAGAGACGATAAACAACCTCGCCCGGATGGGCGTTCCGCAGCGGCGGGAGATGATGCCGTTCGATCCTGATCGGGCTGACATCATTGTTGGCGGGGCGCTGATATTGGCGGTTATTCTGGAACAATTGGCCGCAACTCAAGTAGTGGTATCAAATTGCGGACTGCGCTGGGGGCTGATTGTGATGAGTTTTCCGCAACTGAGACAAGCGCGGATTGAACAATAACGACGCGCCGGGCGTCTATAAAACTGCTTGACTAAAGAGGGCAAAGGCCTAATTTGACGCAGGAGGAAACTGTATCGATTGATTGGCAAGGATTGAAGTTCAGTAATCAGGAACGAATTTGAGAATATGCTGCAGAAATGCCGGACTCTTAGCGCAGTTGCGCGGTTGCGGCTTTTTTTGTTTCTGGAATTGAGGTAAGTATCGGAATGAGAAAGACAATCGTAGTAACCTTCGCGCTGTTGTTATTGGCGGCGACTCAAGCGTTCGGCTGGATGAGTTTCCGTTTAGAGGATCCGATCGAAGGATTGCTCAGCAACAGCGTGACGCAAATCGTCTTCGACGGCGAATATGTGTGGCTTGCCACTGGGGAAGGGCTTGCCGGAAGTAAAGACGGCGGCGTCAGTTGGATAACCTTCAATAAGGATAACGCGTTTGCCGGCAGCGGGATATCCTCGTTGGGGCTTTACGGGAATCGACTTCTGGTCGCGACTGCAGATATTGATGTCAATGGGCTCGGCTCCGGGCTGTACTACACAGATAATGACGGAGAAACCTGGAATTTGGTGAACAATCCGCTGTTTTCTAGTTCCGGCAAGCTCTCGTATGATTTGTCGGTTTACGACAGCGTGATGTACTCGACGAATTTCTATGCCGGACTGCTGCGCAGTCTGGATGGAGGTATCAGTTGGGAGAATATCTTCATTGATGCGCGGTTGGACAGTATTTTCGAAGCTGACAGCACCTTTGCGAGGAATGGTTTTGAGCGCGGGCGATATTTCTCTTCGGTGATTGACCCCTTTCATGATGATACCACCATTGTGTGGGCCGGTTCAGCAGAGGGCGTCCAGCGGCTCTACTATATAGGTAAAGAGAAGAAGCTGGCGAGTCTGCGCGTCAATGACATCGGCAACGACGGCGACACCTGGTGGTATGCCACCGACCGCGGTGTCAGCAAGTTCAACGATACATTGCTGATATTCAAGACATACAGTACCGACAACGGTCTTCCAGCCAATTTCGTCAGCGCGATAGCTGTGAGGGGCGAGCTCGTGATTGCCGGGCTGTATGATACTCTCGCTGAAAGCTCGCTCGGGTTTGCGGTAAGTTCGGATGCCGGAGAAAACTGGACACTGGAGACACCGCCTTTGGCAGTCGGCGCCAACCACAAGATTGAAGATATTGAATTTTACGGCGACACAATATTCGCGGCGTGCGACGAGGGGGGGCTGTTGCGTTCGATCGACAATGGCCAGAGTTGGTCTGATTATTATCCCAATGACATTGTTAGTCCACCGTTTGTCGATTTACCGATTTACCACATTCATGCAATTGATATTGCTGTACGCGAGGATTTCAGCCGGATGGCTGTCGGAACGGACTCGGGCGTCGTAGCTTTTTACTTTGGCGAAGCCGGCGATCTCGATTCGACTGTACATATGCGGATGTTCGACAACACATCGTATGGCCAGAAGGTGATCTCACTTTCGACCTTTAAGTCGGTTACAGGAGAAGAATTCTGGGCGTGTGTCCAGCCATACAAGACGTCGGTGACCTCACAGCCGGCCGTCGTCAGGAGTTTCGACCACGGCACAACCTGGGAACACTACTTGACAGGCCCGCCGGCGTTGAACTCGTATCAGATAGAAATTGGCGAGATGTATGGTGACACGGTAATCTGGGTCGCGACGGAGAAGGGAATCCGCATCAGCTCGAATTTCGGAACGCGCTGGGATGTAGCGACGGCGGTTAACCTGCTGACCGGCGAAGTTGTTCCCTCCGATGCGCCGATGCTCTGCGTGAGGATGGGGGAATTTGAGACGCATCATGGCTCCGCCACAAACGGTGTAGCGCAACACTATTTGACGGTGATCTCCGATATCTTGCGCTTCAATTATCGCATTTACCGGCCCAATCTCGACCCGGATCAGTTTGACTTTGTCGGACGATCATACACTCCGAGCGGCGTAGTCCCGGGCGACAGCGCCTTGGCCGGAAATTTCGTGGTGGCGATGGCGTTGCAGCGGACCGGCGACAGTTCGCTGGTCTGGGCTGCGGTTCGGCCAGCGCTGGAATCGGGTGGGAAGAACGGTGTGTCGGTTACTTCCGATCGAGGAAGCAGTTGGCGATTCACACTCAATAATACCCAGGTATGGAATTTCGAATTCAACGGCGACTCTGTATTCGCAGCCTCAAGTCAGGGACTCTATCTTTCAACCGATTTCGGCGAGTCCTGGGATCAGATTTCGATCAACGATCCGGAGACCGGGCGTTCGATTTCCGATTCGGTAGAGGTTTATGCCATAACGCTAATCGGGAATGAATACTGGGTGGGCACGGACGACGGGATCGCCAAGAGCACGAATCTCGAGGACTGGACGATCATTCGAACTTTCGTAGAAATACCCAATGACGCGGCGGATGACGAACGGTCATTTGTCACGCCGAGTCCGTTCTCGCCGTACCTTTCCGGTCAAGAGATGAAATTTCATTATCTGTTGAAGCAGCCGGGCAATGTGACGATTACGATTTATGACTTCGCTAACAATGTCGTGAAGAAGGTGCTCGACGATGTACCCCGCGAGGGCAATTTGCAGTACGACGACCTTGACACCTGGGATGGCAGAAACACCCAGGGTGATAAAGTGGCTGCCGGAGTTTACTTCTACTTGCTTGAATCCACCGGCGGCGATAAGCTGTGGGGAAAGTTTATGGTGATTCCATGAGAAACAGGATGCGAGTCTTGATAGCTGTCTGTCTGGTGATGGCAATCGGATCAACGGTGATTGCGGCGGACTACGGTGGATATGCCGGCGCCTTCCTGCAACTTTCAGTTCATCCGCGCGCGACTGGCATGGGGAATGCATTCACGGCGGTTGCAGATGATGTTTCCGGAGTGTTTTTCAATCCAGGTGCGGTCGCACAGGTGCAGAAGATCAGCGTCGGTGGTGCTTATCGTGATTTGTCATTGGGCAGATCGCTTCAGCAGATAGCGGTGTTGTTTCCGGTACGTGGGGAAGCGGCCATCGCATTTTCCGGTGAGATGGCTTCGATGAGCGGGATCATGGGACGCGACGAGCGCGGAGTGCAAACGGGGGAACTCGACAACCTCGATGCCGTGCTGGCGATTACGTTCTCGCGTCGATTTTCGCGGTATCTCACGCTGGGGGGGGATATTCGTTACTATCATAAGAAGCTTGAATCGACATCTTCATATTCAGCCGGATTCGATGTTGGCGGCATGTTGCACCTTGATCGCGAAGTGCTCGCGCTTGATGGTCCGATCGATCTTCTGCGAATCGGCGCTGTTGTGCGAAATATCGCCGCCAAATATCCGTGGAACACCGGCGATTACTGGGCCGAACAGGGCCAACTGGGCACGGATGTCACCGACGACGTGCCGATTTCGGTACGTGCCGGTGCTTCGGTGCTGTTCTTGAAGTCACGCGCCTTATTGTCGGTTGAGGGCGAGAAGGACGAACAGAAGTCGGTGAAGCTTCATGCCGGCGGCGAGTTCTATATCGTGCCGCAATTGGCTTTGCGTGGCGGTTTTTCGGCAGGTGAGCCGACGTTTGGCGTCGGATTCAAGGTGCCGGTTAATCGACTTGATGCGCGGTTGGATATTGCGATCGAGCAAGCGCCCAACATCGGCGGGTGGGAGACCATCGCCGGATTCTCGGTAGGGTTCTAAGTTGATGCATTTAAGGATTTTTCGGTTTGCGGTTGTCGGGGCGTTAGTTGCGGTTGGCGTGATGACGAGTTCGGCGCTTCTTGCGGCTGAACCGGGCAGCGTAGGATTCAATTTCCTGAAGGTTTCGCCGGGAGCACGCAATGCAGGTATGGGAGATGTGGGAACTTCAGTCAATTCGAGCTTGTTCGGCGTCTACTTCAATCCGGCGGCGACGGCGCAGGCGAACGGCTCGGCAATTGGATTTATGCATCATGAAGGGATTTTCGATACCCGGCGGGAGTTTATCGGCGGAACGACGCAGATGTTCGGCGGTGTTGTAGCGGCGGGATTCGACTATTTCAAGGTCGGCTCGCTGGAACAGAGAGTTGGTCCTTCCGAAGAACCGATCGGGATTTTTGATGCACAGGATATGCTGCTCTTTGCGGGATATTCGCGGAATTTCTCGCCGAAGTTTGCGGCCGGATTCACAGCCAAGTATGCTGCAGAAAAGATCGAGAGCCGAACTGCCGACGCGGTGATGTTCGATGCGGGCGTGCAGATGATACCGATGGAGAAGACGACGCTTGGTCTGGCCCTGCGGCACCTTGGATCAAAGCCGAAGTTTGGCGAGGAAGAGGTTGAATTACCACTGACGATTGCCGGCGGGGCGAGTGTCAATGTGAATAATCTGATCCTTGCCGCCGAGGTGACGGCGCCCAAGGAATCGGATGTGCGCTTTAATATTGGAGCGGAAAAGACCTTCGCCAAGATGATTGCGGTACGGGGCGGGTATAAGATTGGTTATGACGAGGAGGACTTCGCGGCGGGGGTAGGATTCAAGAAATCGATTTGGGAGATTGATTACGCATTTGTTCCTTATAAATCTGGTTTGGGCACGGCTCACCGCTTTGCCCTGACCGTGAATCTCAAGTGAGTTGAAGGGTATCATCGTATGGCAAAGTACAAGATAGCGTGGCTTCCAGGAGACGGTGTCGGCGTGGACGTGATGGAGGCGACGCGCGTCGTGCTCGACAAAATGAAGATTGATGCGGAGTATCCGCACGGCGACATTGGCTGGGAGTTCTGGTGCCGCGAAGGAAATCCGCTTCCGGATAGAACCATCAAGTTGCTGAAGGAGACCGACTGCGCCTTGTTTGGCGCGATTACTTCCAAGCCGAAGGAAGAGGCGCAGGAGGAGTTGATCGGTGATCTCAAGGGAAAGAATCTCATCTATTCATCGCCGATTGTCCGTTTGCGGCAGGAGTTTGATCTGCGCACGAACAAGCGGCCGTGCAAGGCATATGAGGGCAATCCGCTGAATTTCAAGGAAGGTATTGATATTACTGTGTTCCGCGAAAACACGGAAGACCTATATGTCGGCGTCGAATACTACCCGATTCCCAAGGACCTATCGACGTTGATGGCGAGCCATAACAAGAAGATGAAGCGCTTCGCGGAGATGCCCGAGGGCGAGGTCGCGATGTCCTGCCGCTTGATTTCCAAGACGGCTTCGCGGAATATCATCCGCGACGCATTCGAAGAAGCCAAGAAGACCGGCAAGAAGGCGGTTACAATTGTCGAGAAGCCGAACGTTTTGCGCGAAACTTCCGGTGTATTTGTCCGCGAAGGGCGCAAGCTGCACAAGGATTACCCGGGGATCGAGTTGTGGGAGACGAACATCGATGCGATGTGCATGTGGCTGATCAAGAATCCGAATGACTATTCGGTCATCGTCACCAGCAACATGTTCGGCGATATTATCTCCGACTTGTGCGCACAGCTGGTCGGCGGTCTCGGATTTGCCAGTTCCGGCAATATCGGAGACAAGTATGCCGTATTTGAACCAACGCACGGCTCGGCGCCAAAATATGCCGGTCAGTACAAAGTCAATCCAGTGGCGACATTCCTGGCGGCGAAGTTAATGCTGGAATGGCTTGGAGAGACACGTCAGGCAAGCCGGCTGGAAACGGCGATTGCGGAAGTCATCAAAGAAGGCAAGGTCCGGACATACGATATGGGCGGAAAGTCTTCGACGATGGATGTCGCAAACGCAGTCGCGGCAAAGTTGTAGTCGGAATAGCACGATAGTACACGATCGCGAGCGGATGTTATCATCCGCTCGTTTCTTTTTCAGCTTCCGCAAGTGAGTGGCGTTCGCGGACCGATTGTACGAGCGAGCCGAATTCGGCGCCCAGGAGCACGACAAATGCCGAATAATACACCCACAGAAAGAGCAGGATAGCCGATGTAAACGAGCCGTACACCGTGAACACCTGCTCGAAGTGGCGGACATAGTAGTCAAAGAGGAGCTTGGCAGCTTCCCAGAAGAATGCCGCCAGCAGAGCGCCATAGAATGCGCTGCGCAGATGTCCCCAGCGGTTCGGGAGCAGATAAAAAATCCAAGTGAAGAGCAGGGTCGAGATCAACAACGGGGCAAGGAAGGAGATGAGCGCACCCAGGACAGGGACTTCGATGATTGACATTTGCAGGAATGGTATTTGCCCGTTTTGCAGGGAGCGCATGACAGTCGTCAAGAGGATTGACACAAGCACGAACACCATCATTGTGGGGATGCAGACAAACGCGATCAGTTTTGATGCCCAGAAGGAGCGGCCGCGGCGACAGCGCCAAATCTTGTTCATGGCATACTCGGTGACATCGAAGACTTTTGAGCCGGCCCACAGCAGTCCAATAATCGCGATGAAACCGTAAACAGTTTCGTGACGAGAGGTGTTGCCGAATGCCTCGAGCGAAGCGGCAGCGGTGCCGGGGAAATTCTGCGCAATGAATTTGAGCAAATCGTTTAGCGCGGTTTCCGACGACGCGAGGACGTGCCCAAGGACCGAAGCGGCCAGGAGCATGAATGGTAGAAAGGAGAGGATCGCAAAGAACGAGATCGAGGCCGCCATCGATGATGTGCGATCAAGTGAGAAGGTGCGCCGGAGAATCAGAGCAGCCAGGCGCCAGCTACTTCGGATCAAGATTCATCTCCCGAGAGCAGGATGCCAACCGGTTTGAGCGATTCGACATTGTCGCAGAACACTTTGAGTGCGGCGGTAATCGGCACCGCGAGAATGATACCGACGGCACCCCAGAGCCAGCCCCAGTAGATCGTCGAGACCAGTTGCGCGAGCAGGCTGATGTTGAGCGATCCTTGCAGCATGCGGGGCATGATGATGTTTGATTCAACAAATTGAACAGCCATGATGAAGCCCAGGACCATCAATACTGCAAATACTGAATTGAATTGGACCAATGCCATGATCATCGGCGGCACGGCTCCGACAAATGCTCCAACATACGGCACCAGATTCAATATTGCCGCCAACGGTCCCCAGATGTAGGCGTATTTGACGCCGCCAATCAACAAGCCGACGGTAAAAACGACAGCGAGGCCGACGGTCGTGATGAAACGCACCCAGATGTAGCCCGCAATTCGATTAGATACTTGCTCGACCATTCCGGTTGTTGCCGTAGCGCGGCCGGCGCCGAAAATGTTCTTCAAACGCCGATGGTAGGCGGGCTGTTCGATCAATACAAAAATCGTCAACAGAAAAACCAGCACGACCTGGCCGATGAAACTTAACACCGAGCCGACACCCTTGAAAAAGTACTTTGGGACCGATGAAAGACTGGTTACATCAATTTTCTTTAGCAGTTCATCAACATTGGAATTGACCAGTGTATCGAGGAATGCGGGCATATCGGGCAGTTTTTGCACCCGCAGTTCCTGGAATTGACCCCAATACTCGGGTACGGAGGAGACCAATTCTGATCCCTGGTCATAGATCAGCAATCCGACAAGAGAAAGCAGGACGACAGAGAGGAGGACAACCGACAAGACGGCGACGACGTGCGGGACTTTCCATTTCTTCAGCCGGGCAATTGCCGGCCACAGCACGTAGGCCATGGTTATCGCCATGACCGTTGGTACCAGAACAACTGCGGCAAAATAACAGAGTGCGGTGAAAGCCGAGAGCGCGAGAATAGGAACCGCGATTTCATTCAGCGAAAGGCCGTCATCTTTCTTCATATTATCACTCTCCGATCAGCTTCAAAAAGTCAGCTTCTGAAAGCATCGCTATTTTTAAGCGGGCGGCGTCATCGGCTTTGGAACCCGGATCGACACCGACGATAACATAGTCAGTTTTCTTTGATACGCTCGAAGACACTTTTGCACCAAGGTCAAGAAGCTTCTTCTTCGCCTGATCACGCGAGTACTTCTCCAGTCCGCCGGTGATGACGAAAGTTTTGCCGGCGAGCGGCTTTGGTCCGGATGCTGATTCGTAGACCGGCAACTTTTTCCAGGAGGATTTCAGCTTCGCAATTACCGCCTGATTCTGCTGATTCGCAAAGAAGTCGACAATGCTCGAAGCGACAATCGGTCCGACACCTTCGACGGCGCTGAGTTCCTCCGCCGGCGCAGCCGCGATAGCGTCAAGGGAACCAAAAGCCATGGCCAGTACGCGTGAGACGTGTTCGCCGACATTGTTGATACCGAGTGCGGCGATCAAGTGCGGCAAGTCGGCGCTTTTACTCTTTTCAATCGAAGCGAGAATGTTCTTAGCGGATTTTTCGCCCATTCGTTCCAGCGCTGTGAGTTTGTCCAACTGCAAGTTGTAGAGATCGGCAAAGTCGCCGATGAGTTTGCTTTCGAGCATTTGTTCGATCAGTTTCGGACCAAGGCCGTCGACATCGACACCGCCCTTGGATGCAAAGTGGATGATTCGTTCAGCGACTTGGGCTGGACAGGAGAGATTAGGGCAGCGATGAACGGCTTCGCCTTCGACGCGGTCGACCTCACTGCCGCAAACCGGGCAATGAGACGGCATCTTGAAGATCTTCTCCTTACCGGTGCGCTTGGTGGAGAGCGGCTTGACGACTTCGGGGATGACGTCACCGGCTCGTTGAATGATGACACGATCACCAATGCGAATATCTTTGCGGGTCACTTCGTCGTAATTGTGTAGTGTCGCGCGTTTGACTTCGACGCCGCCGACGCGGACGGGTTTGAGCCAGGCGACGGGAGTGAGTGCGCCGGTGCGGCCGACCTGGATGACGATATCTTCGACGATGGTCTCTTCCTGTTGCGGAGGAAACTTCATGGCGATAGCCCAGCGCGGTGAACGCGACAGTTCACCGAGTTTCTGTTGCTGACGGAAGGAGTTGACCTTTACGACCATGCCGTCGATGTCGTAGTCGAGTGAGGCGCGCTTTTCATTTAGGTATTCATATCGTTTTAGGACTTCTTCGGCGTAGTAGCGCAGTTGGGCTTCGGGGGTGACCTCGAATCCAAGTTTGGTCAGGAGACGAAGCAATTCCCACTGATTACCGATCTCAACGCCTTCGATTCTGCCGACGCCGTGGGCATAAAAACGCAGCGGCCGGGAGGCGGAGATAGTCGGATCCAACTGCCGAAGGGAGCCGGCAGCGGTATTGCGCGGATTGGCATAGAGCTCTTCGCCCTGTTCTTCCCTTTTTTTGTTTAGCTGGGCAAAATCGGGTTTGGTGATGATGACCTCGCCTCGGACCTCGAGCAGGGTAACCTTCTTGTCCGCGAGGCGAAGTGGTATGTTTTTTACAGTCTTGAGGTTGGCTGTCACATCCTCGCCGGTGGTGCCGTCACCGCGGGTCAAACCGAGCGTGAGGAGTCCCTTGTCATAGATTAGTTCGACAGCGAGACCGTCCAACTTGGGTTCGGTGAGGTATTCAATTGTCTCGGAATCGCCGAGCAGGATTTCGTTGACGCGCCGTTCGAAATCAAGGAACTCGTCGGGAGTAATCGCCTTGTTGAGCGAAAGCATGGGAATCGAGCGACGGACGGAGCGAAACGCGGTGGCGGGGGCCGCGCCGACGCGTTGTGTCGGCGAATCGGGAAGTTTGAGATCAGGGAATTCGGTCTCAAGAGCCACCAATTCGTCGAAAAGCCGGTCGTATTCAGCATCGGTGATTTCCGGGTCGTCGAGCTGATAGTAGCGCTGGTTATGATAGGTGATTTGTTCGACCAGTACGTCGATAAGCTTTCGAGCGTCAGGCTTTTTCATAGAGTCTGAATCTACGATAGTTGAGAGGGGCTGTCAATCAAGTACTCCTAAAGGTGATACGGCTATTGGGGGAAGTTGGTCATCGACAAAGGAGGCGATTTCGCTTGACGCTGGTAATCGGGCTTTGTTGATTGGCATATCGTTGAATTCCTGTTCAGCAGGACGAGGGGAGTGAGTCTTGAAAGTTCAGATTTCCAGAAGAACAAGGCGGTGGCTGGTTATGGTGTCAGTCGCGAGCTTTCTATTTGTAGCAAGTCCAGCGGTATTCTGTCAGGAGAAGATCGGCACGAATTCATATCCATGGCATGAATCGGCGACAGGATTCAGTCATGCTTTCTTCACGATGAAATTCATGGGAGCCGCTGCGCAAAGTCGCGGTGGCGATGGGGTGGCGTTCCTCGACGGTGCGCAGGCAGTGTTGGTCAATCCGGCAAATCTGTTTTCGCATAACAGGTGGGAAGTTTACGTCGATGGTGAGATTGGTGGACCCGGGGAGGCGCTTTACTTCTCGAGGCCGGAAGCCAGTCTCGGCGCAATTTGCCAGTCGATTCGAATCAATGAGAAATTCACTGCAGGGTTGGCGCTATCGCGGATTCGAGATTTCGGTCATTCACTTCGCTTTGAAGAGATCAGCTATGAGGGACCGACAGGACGATTACTTTATTTTGTATCCGAAACGGAGCTAACTCAATTGACGGCGGCGGTGGCTTTTCGGATTTACAGTGATCTGCGGTTCGGGTTTGCTGTTCACGCTTTGAACTACAGTCTTGATTATCGAGATAACCAATTTCACGTTGTGGACATTAGCGATGACCAGCGTTTTCTGCTTTTTCAGCTCGGGTTGACCAAGCAAGTCGGGGACGCGCGACTGGCGCTTTCGCTCAAAAGTGGAGAGGATTACGGGTTTAGGGGAGATATTGGGTTCAGCGACTTTGGCGAACGCAGTGTCAAGATTCCGGCAGAATTGGGGGCGGGTGCGGTCTATCGGGACTTGGTATCGGTGGATTTCAAATACTACTTCATTTCGTCGACATACTATGACGATCAGAAGCTGATGCAAATCGGCGGTGGACTACACGTGCCGATTTTGCGACATGGCGGGCGTTCGGTCATTCATCTGAATCTGGGCGGGATGTACAGGGACAATCCGGATTTTTACGATTCCGATTTTGATCAGATTTACCTCAATGTTGGAACAGAAATTGAAATTGGCCCTGCCGGGCTATATCTGACGCTTTTGAACGGCGAATTGTCGAATAAGGAAGAGGCGAGACTCACCGAAGTGATTGCCGGGTTGAACTTGCGCATCAGGTGACATTTCACGGGTGAGTGTTAAACCTTGACACGAGAAGTCGAAATCGCTCACTTATCCGGCATGAAACTTAACAACTCCGACTCGACCAAGATCATCTGCACGCTCGGTCCTGCAAGCGCCGACGAGCGGACGATTGAACAGCTTGCTCGCCATGGGATGGCGGTCGCGAGGCTGAATTTCTCTCATGGTACGCATGAATTTCACAAACAACTGATTTCGCGGGTTCGCAAGATTTCACGCAAACTGGATCAGCCGATAGCGATCTTGCAGGACCTGTCGGGCCCGAAGATTCGCGTCGGCCGGATTGTTGACGGGGCGGTGCGGATCGAAACCGGTGCGACGCTGACGGTAGTGGCGCACGATATCCTCGGCGACGCCAAGATGATATCCGCGTCACCGGCGAACCTGATTCCCGATCTCAAGCCGGGCGACCTCATCTTCATTGATGACGGGATGATACGACTTGAGGTTCTCGAATCGGGTCACGAATCGACGAAGGCAAAGGTGATCAAGGGCGGGCTGCTCAAGGAGCACAAGGGGATTAATCTACCGCATTCGGTATTGACGTTACCTTCGTTGACCAAGAAAGATATCGCGGACTTGGAGTTCGGCCTTAAGCACGGCGTAGATTGGATTGCGCTTTCTTTTGTGCGTTCGGCCGAGGACGTTTTGCAGCTCAAAAAGGAGATCGCAAAACGCGGTCATGATACTCCGGTCATTGCGAAGTTGGAGAAGCCGCAGGCAATCAAGAAGCTTTCGGAGATCATCAACGCTGCGGATGCCATCATGGTTGCGCGCGGTGATTTGGGTGTCGAAATGCCGCTTGACGAAGTGCCGATGATTCAAAAGGCGATCATCACGACGGCAAATGAGATGCACAAACCGGTTATTACAGCGACGCAAATGCTGGAGTCGATGACGCAGAATATCACGCCTACCCGAGCGGAGGTCTCCGATGTTGCCAACGCGATACTTGACGGCACAGATTGCGTGATGTTGTCGGGCGAGACCGCCTCGGGGCAATATCCGGTCGATGTTGTGGCGCAAATGGCGAGAATTATACATACCACAGAAGCCCGGATGAAGAGTCGTTTTGAGCCCGTGTTCAATTTCGTCGGGAAGCCGGCGTGTGAATTTCCGGTCGCCATCGCCGAGGCGGCGATTTCGATGGCACAGGAAATTGATGCCCGCCTGATCGCCTGCTTCACGCAATCGGGATTGTCGGCGAGGTTGGTTTCCAAACAGAAAGGCTCGGTGCCGATCATTGCATTCACACCTCATCGTGCCATCGTCAATCGCCTGGCGCTGCTACGGGGGGTTTTCCCGAGTTACGTCCCGCATTTTCGTTCTGTCGACCAGATGATAAACCATGTCGAAAACAGCCTCAAGAAGGACCGGATCGTCAAGAGGGGCGATAATGTCGTAATCGTGGCTTCAGCACCGGTCAATATCCACGGCGACACCAACATGCTGAAATTGCACGCGATTTCTTAGATTGTAAGTGGACTTCAACGGATTCAAAGACTTCGCAGGCAGCGGGACGGCAGTGCCAATTCCTGTTGCTAAGACCGACGAATGAGGTATATTCTCAAACTATGGGAGTGATGAAAAGACGCCTGCGGATGAAGATCCGCATTGAAGCCGAGCCGACCAAGATATTTGACGCGGTCACTAATCCGCTTAAGCTGTCGATATGGTTCTGCAACAAGGGCGAGGTCAATTTAAAAGTGCGCGGGGCAATCCGGATGTCGGGAGAAAACTGCGCCGCGACGACTTTTCGCGAGAAGGAAATTGTCGGCAGTATCACCGAACTTGATCCGAACCGGCTGATTAAGTTCAGCTGGCCGATAAATGGTACGCAGTCGGAAGTGACCTGGCAGATTGATGAGAAGCGGAACTTCTGCGATTTTCTGGTAACCCACGACAAGATTCCCGACAATTCGATGATGATGGATGCGTGGCTGATTTACCTGTACAATCTACAATCGCTTCTGCAGGTAAACCGGCCGTCATATCGTCTTGACTACGCGCGGCTCGACAAGGGGACGATTCGGCGCGAGTTGTTCATTGAGGCGCTGCCGCCGGCGATTTTCAAGGCGTTGACCGATCAGCGCGATTTGCGCGTGTGGTTTTCGCCCGGCGCAGATGTTGAAGTGCAAGTTGACGGCAAGTATTTGACCGGATGGAAAGATGCCAACGGGAATCCGGACGGCTCATTGAAGATCGTCGAATTGGTGGAGAATAAGAAGTTAGCATATGATTGGCGATATTCGGGGGGGCCAGCCGGCGATTTGGTTACATGGGAGTTGCTGCGTATCGGGGAAAAGACGCGAGTTACGGTCAAGCACTCGGGGTTTCCGCCGGAGGTTGATACGAAGGGGTTCACTCAAGGGTGGCACGCATTTATTCTCGGGCTGAAAGACTTCTGCGAGACGCGCGGACGGATGTCCTACACAATCATTGACGGCGATTGGTCGGCATAGTATCAAAATTGGTTGTCAAGCCCCGAGAGGGCTTGACCTACAGGGCTGCAAAACTTAAGTACTCAAAAATCAGTTAACGGCCGGTTGCGTTGATTACGGCTGGAATCGTGCGAAGTAGTATCTTGGCGTCGAGCATCAGCGACCAGTTATCGATGTACTCGAGATCCTGGCGCATCCACTGGTCAAAGGAGGAGTCGTTGCGGTCGCCGACCTGCCAGAGACAAGTAATACCGGGCTTCATGGACAGTTTACGGCGCTGCCAGAGATCATAGTGCTTAACTTCATCGGGCAAAGGCGGGCGCGGACCAACTAATGACATATCACCGCGGGCGACATTGAGAAGCTGCGGCAGCTCATCCAGTGAAAGTTTACGCAAAAATCTGCCGACCGGCGTCACGCGCGGGTCGTCTTTTATCTTGAAGGCGTGGCCGTCCATTTCATTGAGATGCGCCAAGGATTTCTTCAGTGATTCGGCGTTACTCACCATCGTTCGGAATTTAAGCACGCGGAAGCGACGGCCGTGCAGGCCGCAACGCTCCTGACCGAACAACACTGGTCCGTGTGAGGTGAACTTGACGGCGGCTGCGATCGTTATCAGCAGCGGCGAAAGCGCTAACAAGCCGATTACGGCGGCAAGGCGATCCAGCATCGCTTTGAGGAGCATGGCAGTGGTGACTTCGGGCTCGCGAGAATAGACGATTGCCGGCTTGCCGGCGAATTCAGAAACTTGATACCGAGAAGCCGTCAACTCGATGAAGTCGGCCTGCATGCAGACCATCACACCCATTTCCTCGCAAATCAGCATAGCTTCGCGGACATCATCAATGCGCCGGCCGGGAACAGTGAAGAAGACGTAGTCAATGTGATTTTCTCGAATCAGATCCGGAAGTTTTTCGAGCGAGCCGATCAAGGGGATGTCGCGATAGCGATAGAGTGCCTTTTTGAGGTCGACGGTATCAAGCGAGATTATGCCAACCGCCTTTAGTCCCCACTGCCGGTGCTCAATCATCTGGTCTACGACTTCGCGGACGCGGTTGCGGGTCCCGACGACGAGTGCCTGCTGACGGTTGTAACCGCGGGCGCGCCAATGATGAAGTGTCTTCAGCAGAACGAGCCGCAACGTAAAGAGGGCGGCGAACTGCAGGAGGACGAGCAGTGAGAACTGTAATCGCGGCATTGTCGGGAACTTGAGCAGGTAAATCCCGGCGACGAACAGCGCCGCAGAATAGATGACAATGGTGAGCGACTCTTTTGCAAAGTCGCGGACGCCCTTGAGGCGATAAACGTAGCGGTCACCGCGCAGGTAGATGACGGCGCTGAGGACAAACAGCAACAGCGTGGCATGGCGGTAGCTTATCAATTCGGATACGATGAATGGCGGATTCCAGCCACGTATGAGATGATCGATAAACGCCGAGCCAATAAGGGCTGCAAGAGTAAGCAGATTGTCGAGCAAGAAATTGAGTTTGCGAAATCGATTGACATTCTTGCGCAACATTTGATATCCGGCCTAGGTCGTCAGGCAGTCGTTGAGGTGTGAAAGATACTTGATTGCCAAGTCGCGGTGGCTGCAGTTTTTGCGGGCGAAGTCGCGGCCATTGGCGCCGAGTTTTTGCGCAAGCTCGCGGTCGTCGGCCATCTGTGCTATTTTTTCGCTAAGGTCGACGGCATTGTCGGGCTCGACGGCGATGCCGGCGTGGGCTTTCTCGACGAGGTTCTTTGATTCACCCTTCGCCCCGATCAGAATTGGCTTACCGCTGGCCATGACTTCATAGATTTTGGACGGGATATTTTTCGTGAAGAGATCGGCTTTGCGGAGCGGCACCAGACAGAGATCAGATGCGGCGTAATATTGAGCAATGCGGTTGCGATCCTGCTGGGGCACGAATGTGACATTGTCGAGCTTCAGCTCGTTGGTCGCGGAGATTAGATTTTCCTTGTCGGCGCCATCACCGACGAAGAGGAAGCGAATGTCGTCGCGCCGGCGCAGGCGATTGGCGGCCCCGATCACTGTGCCGAGATTGTGCGCCATGCCGTGAGTGCCGATGTACGACACGAGGAAGTGGCCGTTGAGATCGTGCTGATCGCGAACTGTGTGATCGTCCACTGCCTGACTGAATCGCTCGTAGTCGACGCCGTTGGTGACGAGGACGATCTTATGTGCGGGGATGCCGCGTTGGGTGAGTATATCGACCGTGCCTTGCGCGACGGCGACAATCATCGCAGCGCGACGGTACAGGAACATTTCGATCTTTTCGAGAATCTTGATAACCAAGCCGCGTTTCATAGCACCGACGGCGACGATTTCCTCGGGCCAAACGTCGCGAACCTCGAAGATAAACGGCGCACGTTTGAAGATGCTGACGACATAGCCGGCGACGGCGACGAAGAACTGCGGTGAAGTGGCGATTACGATATCCTGTTTACCGGAACGGAATATGCAGGAGACGATTGCCGAGAACATGAATGACAGGTAGTTTAATATACGCCTCGCGAAACCCTTGTTCGGTGCGGCGTAGACATAGCTGCGCAGGACTTTCACGCCGTCGCGATTCTCGGTTGCAAAGATTTTGCCGCGAAATTCCGGCGGAATGATGCCGTGCGGATGATTGGGAAAACCGGTGGCGACGGTGACTTTGTGGCCGAGCTCCGTCCAAATGCGGCTGAATTGTGATACGCGAACGGCCGGAGCATTGACTTCGGGCGGAAAGTAATGACTGATGTAGAGGATCCGCAGTTGATTATTCGTTGCCATATTCAGTCCTTAATTCAAAGCTAGCCTTTCGCCAATTCGTAGTGATGAGAGTGCGGTGATGGTGGCTTCGGTGGAATGGAAGAATGACTCGGCCTCCTCTGACGTCTGGCCCGACTTGATCATTCGGTAGAAGTCCTGAAGTTCGGTGTCAAATCCCTTGTTCATTGCGCCGCGATAGAGGGTGCGCATCTTACCGTTCGCGAACAGTGAAAGCTCGCGGAAGTCCAGCATGGAGAGAACTTCACCATCGCAGAAGACTTGCAAAGTCTCTTTAGGATATGATCTATCACCCATAGCCGTGTAAACCACAACTCCTGTTGAACCGTCAGTCATCGCCAGATTGACTACGATGTTGTCGTCATTTAGATATTGTCCCCTTGAGCCGTTGATCGAGGCGGAGCTGATCGTCGCCACGCGAACATCGAGCAGATTAGTTATCAGATCGATGAAGTGGCAGACTTCGCCAAGGATGCGGCCGCCACCAATGTTATCGTCCTGAACCCAATTTTGTTTAGCGATGTAACCGGCGTTGATAGTGTAGGTGAACACTACGGGGTTAACCCGTGATCGCAAGTGCTTCTTCATTTTCTGCGCACAGGTCGAGTGACGGCGATTGAATCCGACCATCAACGTGGTGCCCGAGCGTCGATACGCCGCGCGGATCTCTTCAAGTTCGCGTGAGGTCAGGCACAGCGGTTTTTCGACGAAGACGTGTTTGTGGTGTTCGAGTGCACGCATAACCTGCGTGGCGTGAAGATTGTGAGGCGTAGCGATGACCACGGCGTCGAGCCCGGGGTCTTGAAGCAGCGCATCTTCGGACGCGGCGATACCCTCGAACCGGTATTGATCAGCAACGGCACGAGCCTTGTGCGGCGTGGCGGAGTAGAGAGTTCTTAAGCGAAAGGTCTTGTTGCCCTGGAGCGCAGGCATCAAAACGCCGGTGGAGAAATTGCCGGCGCCAAGAAAACCGGTGGCGATGGCGTCAGAGCCGAGAAATGTCCGGGTTTTTGAGATGATCGGCTTACGTTCAACAACTGTGTCGCCGTAATTCAACAGAAGACCAAGTACCTTGTCGGTTTCGATGCGCGCAAAGGCTTCGGCGGCGCGATTGATTTCATAGGTTTCGGTGATGAGTGATTTGACATCGACCTTGCCTTCAGCGACGAGATCGAGGAATGAGCGCATGTTCCGGTTTTCCGCCCAGCGCACGTAACCGATCGGATAGTCGTTGCCCTGCTCTTCATAGCTTGGGTCATAACGACCGGGACCGTAGGAGCGAGAGAGATTGAGAGAGAGTTCCTTGTTATAAAACGGCTTGCGCGGGATATCCATCGCGACATCGCCGACAATGGTCACACGGCCGCGATCGCGGCAGATGTCGGCAGCAAATTCGACCGGTTGATTTGACTTGGTAGCGGCAGTGATGATCACGCAATCAACGCCGAGACCGCCGGTAAACTGCGCGATGCCCTTGGCAGCGAGATCGTCGCCGGAGTTGACCAGCAGATCTGCGCCAAAACGGGATGTCTCCGCAAGGCGTTGTTCGTCGATATCGATTCCAATCACCTGGCAGCCGCTGGCCTTGAGCAACTGCACAGTGATTTGCCCAAGCAATCCAAGCCCTATCACAGCCACGCGTTCGCCGAGAGTAACCGATGCCTGGCGTACACCCCAGAGGGCAATAGCGCCGAGTGTGACGAAGGCACCTTCCTGGTGGCTGAGTGTTGATGGCAGCTGGACCGCGAGATTTTTGGGCACATAGATTTGCTCGGCGTGGCAAGCATAGCCGAATCCGGCGCAGGCGACGCGGTCGCCGACGGCGAATTCGTGAACGCCGGCGGCGGTTTCGACAACGACGCCGCTTGAGCTGTAGCCGAGTGGGATTGGCGAGTTGAGTTTGGCACGGACCTTGTTGAGCGTGTTGATTAAGCCTTCGGTACGGACTTTGTCAAGTACCTGCTTGACGAGATCGGGGCGTGAACGAGCTTTGCCGGCGAGACTTTGCGAAGCCAGATCGATGATGGCGCGTTCGGTGCCGGGTGATATCAGCGAATAGCGGTTGTCAACGACAATGCCGTTCGGTTTGCAGGCGGGCAATGGGCAATCTTCGGTGAACAAGCCATTCTTACGCGGGTACTGCAATACTTGCTTCATGCGGCCGCCTTAATGTGCGGCTGTCGGGACGTTCGGATGGCGATACTCATCGATAGATTCCTTTCCTTGAAAGTCCGGGACGATGCGCGGCTTATCGGAAATGCTGTTAAACAGGTCAATGGCTCGCGCGGCAGTTTCGTTCCAATCGAAACAGCGGGCGCGATTGTGTCCGCGTTGGCGCAGGCTAGTGGACAGTGCGCGATCGGTGAGGATTCGCACCATCTGGTCGGCGATATTACCGGTGTTCTGAATGTCGGTTGTCAGGGCGGCGTTGCCGGCAATTTCGGGAAGCGAAGAACGTTGAGAAATCAGAACCGGTACTCCGGAGGCCATCGCTTCAAGGACCGGCAAGCCGAATGATTCGACCGTGGAGATCATTACGAACAATTCTGCGTGTTTGAAATAGGCGGGGATGTCTTCATGCTTCACGCCGCCAATGAAATGAACACGCTCGCCGAGGTGAAGGCGGTTTACCAGTTTTTCGAGATCCTTACGATAGTTATGCCAGTCATTGCCGACGATGAGAAGGTGGTGCGGGAGACCGCGGTCAACGACCTTGCGGAAAGCGATAATCGCCTTGTCGATATTCTTGTTGGGGTAGAGCGATGCTACCATCAGCACATATCGACCGGAAAAGGGGGGTTCGGGGAGATCGGGCTGACGTTCCGGATGGAACCGCTCAAAACTGACACCTTCGTAGATCACTTCAATTTTCGACGGCGCAACTTCATAATAATCACTCAAGGCACGTGCAGTCGTATTCGATACTGCCCAAATCTTGTCAGCGCGGCGCATCGTCGAGCGAGTTGTGGTCTTGTAATAGAGTGCCTGCAAATTAATCTTGAGCCAGCTAATCGGTGTGCGTCCGCGATACGGCGTGGATGCAGCGAAATCGATGTAGAGCAAATTTTGAAAAGTGACAGCCGACTTGCAGGGAAGCCCGTAGGGCAATGTACCAAAGGGCGAGTAGTACAAATCAATGGATTCGCGCTTCAGCAAATGGGGAAGAGTCTGATATTCAAACCAGAGGCGCCGGACGCGTGATCCTGCCGATGGCAAAACGACATATTGCGAAAATCGCGGATTCGTCGTGGCAAAGAGCGGTGCGTTAGCTTGAGTGACGAGGAGCAGATATTCATTCTTAGTGTCGAGGCGTGAAAGGCGCTCGATCAAGTTGACGAGGAAGATCTCGCCACCGCCGGTTTGACCCGGCTCGACGAGCAGGCAGTTGATTGCGATCTTCATAGATGGTAGGTTTCCTGCAGCAACTTACGGGTGCGATCGAAGCGGTCTTGCCAGTTGTCGTGCTTGACCAGCGCGCGCAGTTGTGTTGAGAGTTTGCGCCGTTCCATGGCTTTCATCTCGAGTAACTCCTCGATTCGGGCAACGAACTGGTCGGAGTTCTCGGCGAGCCGGACGAAAGGTGCAAAGCGCAGGACTTCGGGCATCGGAACACTTACGACCGGCTTGCCGGCAGCGAGATACTCGAAGACCTTAAGCGGCGAACAAGATTCGGCGATATCGTCGCGACGGTAGGGATTGATGAAGACATCGATCCCGGCCATGTATGATGGCAGGTAGTCATAGGGTACGCGGCCGATGAAATGGACATTGTGGTATTTGTCAAAGCGCGAGACATCAACCGAGACGGGTCCGATAAAGACGAACTGCCAATTCTGCTTGGTTTTGGCGATGCGTTCGACGAGGTCAAGGTCGATCCAGTAGGCGAGCATGCCGACGAAGCCGATGCGAGGCTTGAGAATGGAGCGCATGCGCAATGGTTCGGTTTCGGTCGTGGCGGTGCCGTCGAAATGCTCGATCTCGCAGGCATTGGGAATTACATGGACGCTGTCGTGCTGGCTGCCTAACAAGAACTTGAGTTTGGTCGCTGTTACTATTACCAATTGCGACATATTGAGCAGGCGTTTTTCGAGCGATTCTACCGTTGCGCGGCGGACCAATCCTTTGGCGGCGGCGAGGTCATCGACTTTTTCGTAGAGTACTTTCTTGCTGCCGAGAATGCGAATCGCCAAATGTGAGTAGGGGACATAGGAATAGACCAGAGAATCTTTGATGCCAAGGCGACGAGTTGTCCAGCGCAACCAGAGTCCAAGAATCAGGTTGTTGATCAACGCAATCGGTGTTGCCATCTGGTGGAACGGCAAAAGCAGCGGCGGGGTGGCGACAAAGAGATTGTCTTTAACTTTACGTGGCTTGAGCAGGAAGCGGAACGGCCGGGTTAGTTGTCCGGAGAATCGTTTGACGAAGGTCAACACATGCCACTGTGATTCGACGTAGATGACACGGTGACCGTCATCGGCGAACATGTTCATGAAACGCTGTTTGCGCGTCCACAAGTCGCCGTAGTCCTGCGTGGAGAGACAAACGATGGGGAGTTTCTGTTCCTGTTGCTTTTTCATCGCTGTTTATCCCT
The DNA here is from genome assembly GCA_964592145.1 of uncultured Ignavibacteria bacterium. Lineage (GTDB taxonomy): Bacteria > Zixibacteria > MSB-5A5 > CAIYYT01 > CAIYYT01 > JADJGC01. The sequence goes on along the minus strand of CAZQBX010000038.1, from coordinate 2,897 downwards.
CTATAGCCGGTCGAAGACGAAGATTGTGGTGGCAATGCTTGCAGCAACGGACGCTACGGTTGAGAAGCCCTTCAGCCAGTCGCGGTCTTTGTGGACTCTGGTCGGAACGAAAATCGCGTCACCGAGGCGCACCTCCTTCGACAGCGAACTTTTGCCCGAGACAATCGTGCCGTCGGCGCGAATCAGTTGAACGTGCTTCTTGTCGGCGTTGGGAAGAAAACCGCCGGCGCGTTTGACATAGAAGTCAGCCTTCTTACCGTCCTGAAATGCGATTGTGCTGATTGAAGGCACGGCGCCGAGCACCTGGATGCCAGCGGGTTTGGACGGGATATAGATCTGATCGCCGTCTTTTAGCTTGATGTCATAGCGCAGATCGCCGGACTTGAGGAGATCGTCGATATGAACGACGACTCGATTCGACATATTGTTATCGCGCAGCACGGAAGAGGAGTCGATGCGAATCCTACCGGAGTCGTCCTCGACCTTTTCAGCGGAGCGATTGATGAGTTCATCAACACCGCGGCGCTTGAGATCGGCAATGATCGTACCGCGTGTAAACACCGTGCCGGTGGCGAAAGCATCATCAGTCAATCCACCGGCACGTTGTATCAAGGAGTAGAGGGAGTTGGTTTCATTGGTAATCACATACTTCCCGGGGAATTTGACTTCGCCTTCAACGGTGACGATGTCGCGGTCTTCCCAGCCGGGAATCTGTCGGATAAAGATCTTGTCGTTTTCGGAAAGCGGCATGTCGCCGGAGGGTTCGTCGAGCGAGGCATAGTATACCTCGCGTTGACCATCTTCCATGGTGCGGGCAAGCTCGATGCGCAATGGATAAGCCGATTGCATAAGGTTACCGGCTTTGAAGACCAGGTCGGAGACTTTCATACCTTCGTAGTAGGAATAATCGCCGGGGCGAGTGACCAAACCGAATATAGAAACGGTGCGCTTGGCGGTAACGTCCTCGCGGGAGTAGGCGATCAGTTTGTCGCCGGCACGCAAGGGAACCTCTACGGTTCCGGCAATCACCTGTTCAGGATCGACGGTGACCAATGAAGTATCGCGGCCGTTCTCACTGCGAAGAATGTCGATTCGTCCGCGGTAGGCTTGTTCTTCGAGATCGCAGCCGTTCTTGAACAGCTGGGCGAGAGTCAGGCCGTCCTGATATTGGTAGAGGCCGGGATGACGGAAGTGACCCTCGAGGTGGACGACATTCTGTTTATGATCGTAGATCGATTCAACGCTGACTTCGTCGCCGTCTTCCATGCGGAAGGTGAGGTCGGGGGAGTTTGCTTCCTTGAGATTGAGATCGAGAACCTGATAGGCGTCGTTGGTGGTGACACGGTCGACGCGGACTCTTTCGAGATAGGCGCTCGGCAAGGTACCGCCGGCGAGTTCGATCATTTCGGTGATCGATTCGGTGCCGAGAATTTCGTAGATGGCGGGTCGCTTGATGGCGCCTTCGATCTTGACGCGCTTGCCGACGACATCGACGAAGACGACATCGCCCGACTGCAGGGATACACCGGCGACGTTTTTGCCGAAGAGCAGGAATTGATAGAGATCAATTGATGCGGTTTCGACGCCGGAGCGAATAAGCTTGATCTTGCGCAAGCTGCCGCGTTCGCTGGGACCACCGGCGAGATAGAGCGCCGAGAACATCGTCGAGAGCGAATTGACGCTGTAAGAGCCGGGGTATTTGACTTCGCCAAAGACGAAGACCTGAATCGATTTGAGTTTGCCGAGGCTCAAGGTCATCTGGAAGTCGGAAAATCCGGTGCCGAGCTTCTCGCGCAGGCGGCGTTCGGCTTGTTGGAGTGTCAGACCCCAGACGGCGACCTCGCCGATTTTGGGAATGAAGACCGCGCCCTGGCGGTCGACGGTGAGGTTGTATTCTTGTTCGACTTTGCCCCAGAGATTGACAATCAAATTGTCGCCGGATCCGAGTTTGTAATCCTCGGGCAGGGCGAGGTTCTGTGGAATTTCGTTAGTGGTGCCGCCGCGCGCGAACAGGTTGTAACCGAACAATTCGGTTTCGACGCTGTCGGGATGGGATGCCCGGGCTTGAACCTTGGACGGATCCTGTTCAAGCCGGGCGGTGGTGTCTGGCAGCAGATACGGGGATTGATATCGATCCATCTCCGTGGTGGATGAAGATGGATATTTACGAATGAGATCGTCGTAGTTAACGCCGTCGCGCTTCGGGTAATTTTGCGCGAGTGCTGATGCCGTCAGGATGATGCCTAAGACGACAGCTGAAAAAATCTTCATATTCTCTCTCTCCTTGCGGTTCTTCCATGAACCGTTCAGGTAATTGCAATAGCAAGGATGATGCCGGAATGAAACAGTCGTATAAGTAGTTGAGGGTAAGGGGATTATAAAGACAGGGATTCTTGGGATTGGTGTTAAGAGGGAATGTTTTTCTGGAGGAGGGGAAGGGAATGCCGGGGGGAGGATTCAAGCCCTCATCTTGGTGGATGGATAGCGACGACTTGCGAGGGGGGAAGTTACACACCCCGACTTGATCGCGCGCTTTCTGCGCGCGCTCAAGTCACCCCTCTCGAGAGGGGAACTGGCTAGCGGTGTTGCATTAACTCCATATGGTGTAACGGTGGGAGCGCACCACCAGCCACGATTGGGAATTGCCCTCACCTCCCGATAAATCGGGATCGTTGACCTTCCCCTCTCCCGCGAGCGGGAGAGGGGGGAGTATTTTTGGCGAGTGGATGGGGAGGGCTTGCGAGGAGGTAACGTGGATTAAACACTTGACAAACTTTGAGTCGGTGCGTCTATTTCGTACAGGGTGCTTTGATAAAGTTGGGCACCCCGGGGGAGAGCAATTGGCAATATCAAAAATTCCATAAACGGAAGTGAGCGAGAAGCTCGAGGGAGGTCGT
>CAZQBX010000037.1:13341-31432 GCA_964592145.1 uncultured Ignavibacteria bacterium | reverse complement strand
GCCACTGAAAACGGTGAAGAAGTTGTCTTAGGTTCAGTCTTTATGCTGATGGGTGAAAACAGCCGAACAGTTGCGAAGCGCGTTGGTGAAAAGATGGAGGAAGTCAATAGGAGTCTACCCGAAGGCGTAATTGCACGGACCGTACGCGACCGGACTCAATTAGTTGATGCAACTTTACGCACCGTCCGTAACAACCTCTTCGAAGGCGCAGTCCTGGTAGTCGTCGTGCTCTTTGTGTTGGTGGGAAACTTCCGAGCCGCACTTTTGGTTTCTCTGACAATTCCACTCTCAATGCTTTTTGCTGTAACAGGCATGGTGCAGTCAAAGATTAGCGGCAATTTGATGAGTCTCGGTGCAATCGACTTCGGCATTATTGTCGATGGCGCTGTTGTAATGGTAGAAAATATCATAAGGCGATTTGCTGAACGACAGCAGCACTTAGGAAGGGTGTTGTCGCGTGGTGAACGCTTGGAAGAGGCATTCGAGAGCGCACGCGAAGTCGCCAAGCCGACGCTCTTCGGTGTAGGTATTATCATGATCGTTTACCTACCGATTCTCACTTTGGAGGGAGTCGAAGGAAAGATGTTTTTGCCAATGGCCGAAACCGTGCTGCTCGCTCTGGGCGGGGCGCTCATCTTCACCTTTACCTTCATTCCGGCGGGGATAGCCATTTTCCTATCTGGCCGAATCTCTGAAAAGGAAAGTATCATTGTCCGAGGAGCAAAACGAGTGTACGAGCCGCTCCTTCACGGGGCAATTCGCAATCGGTGGGCTGTCGTCACTGTTGCGACCGCATTCATCGCGTTTTGCCTGCTGGTTTCGACTCGTATGGGAAGTGAGTTTATCCCTCAACTTGACGAAGGCGACATGGCAGTTCAGGCAATGCGTATACCATCGACCAGTCTATCACAAGCGGTCGAAATGCAGAACCATCTTGAAAAGGCTATCCTTACTGTGCCCGAGGTCGAACGAGTCTACGCGCAGACAGGGACACAGGAGGTAGCTACTGACCCGATGCCGCCATCTGTATCAGACGTCTTCATAATTATGAAACCTCGTTCTGCATGGTCCGACCCGGACAAGCTGAAGACAACACTTGTCAAAGAGGTCGAAAGTGCTATTGCTGATTTGCCGGGCAATAATTACGAATTCACTCAACCCATTCAGATGCGATTCAACGAGCTCATTTCCGGCATTCGAAGTGACGTCGCAGTAAAGATCTTCGGCGATGATCTGGACGTGATGCTCAAGAGCGGTCAACAAATAGCAAGCATCCTTCAAGACATCCCAGGGGCAGCAGACGTAAAAGTAGACCAAGTCTCTGGACTACCGATCCTGACAATCGACATCGATCGCAATTCAGTCGCCCGTTATGGGCTCAATATCGCCGATGTTCAAGAGGTCGTGGAGGTCGCTGTCGGTGGCACTTCGGTTGGAGAAGTCTATCAGGGTGATCGCCGATTTGAGCTCGTCGTTCGATTGCCAGAAGAGGTCCGCCGAGACGTTGAGGCCCTGGAGTTCCTGCCAATTCCTTTGCCGGATCGCAATGAGAGTTCTTCAGGTGCGAGATTTGCGAGCTTTGCATTTTCCTCGGAGTCCGATCCCGGCTATGTGACTCTCGGCGCCATCGCAAACATTAGTATCGCCGAAGGACCGAACCAGATTAGCCGTGAAAATGGAAAGCGACGTGTCGTTGTGCAGGCCAACGTTCGCGGACGCGATATCGGCTCTTTTGTCGAGGACGCACAGCGTCGCATCGACGCCGAGGTCAAGCTACCGGCGGGATATTGGAAGACCTGGGGTGGTCAGTTCGAAAACCTCCTTGCCGCAAAGGAGCGATTGTTGTTCGTAGTTCCGGTCGCCTTGCTACTCATTTTTGCACTACTTTTCGCCACATTCAACTCGATTAAAGACTCGATATTGGTGTTCACTGGCATTCCACTTGCACTTACTGGCGGCATCTTAACACTGTGGTTGCGAGGAATTCCACTCTCCATTTCAGCCGGAGTTGGATTCATTGCGCTTTCGGGAATTGCCGTACTGAACGGTCTCGTCATGGTGTCATTTATCAACAAGTTGCGCGACGAAGGCCTACCACTTGAGGATGCTATTAGTCGCGGTGCCCTTACGCGGTTGCGTCCGGTTCTTATGACCGCACTTGTAGCCTCCCTCGGCTTTGTACCGATGGCGATTGCGACCGGATCAGGTGCGGAAGTGCAACGGCCACTTGCGACCGTAGTAATCGGCGGCATATTGTCGTCGACCTTTCTGACGCTCGTCGTGTTACCTGCGTTGTATCGAATATTTCATGGGGCAACTCCTGCTCCAGAGGCCACAGGCACGTAAACCCGACTCCGCGTAGAATATTCTCCATATTGGAGAATATTCTACGTGAACAAGGGATCTTGCTATTCCAGTTTCACGTTAACCTATTGGGGTTAGGAAGCTTATTGATTGTTGCTTGGTCGGTGTCCGATTTGCTTCTAATAGTCCGGTAAGACACTGACTGATTTGACTAAACTTATCTTATCAAGGAGAATTCAGAATGAATTTGAAAATTACTTTCCCGACTTTAGCAGTAATCTTGACGGTTTCTGTTGCTTGCATTTTTGGATGCAGCGAAGACAGCAAGTTGACCGACGATAATCTCCCGACTTCAGTTCCAAATGTCGTGAGGACAACTCCGAACGAAGGCAGTACCGACGCTCCGCTGAAACCGGTCATCGGCTTCAAGTTTGACATGCCGATGGACACGGCGTCATTCATGAGGAACTTCCACTTTACCGGCGACTCGGGTCTCCCAAACTGGATGGACTCGTTACAGCATCACCGAGGCATGATGGGAGGCGGCATGATGAACATGGGACACATGATGAACTGGCTCGACTCGATTGATTTCCATGGTGAGTTTGATTGGAATCAGGAGCTGGATAGTTGCACGTTCTACGCTGATTCGACCTTGATGCCAAACACAAGCTGCATGTTGTACGTCTACGGCGATGTCCGGGGCCGAAACAACATGATGATGAACATGAACGGCTACCAATATGGCGGCTATATGGTACATTTTCGGACAAAGCCTTAAGTGAGATTGAACAAATGCACCGAATTGGGCAGACAGAGGATTGACTGTTTCACTAACTTGAGTCTAACTCAATATTGGGGACATACGTCGTCAACCGCTGAACTACAAACCAAATGTCAGAACAAAAGTTCTTAGTTCTGCCCTATTCGGGGAGCTTGTATTCTCAGCCTCCGGGTAATCATCTCCAATTCAAAGTTCTTCTGCGCACACCGCCACGCTGGTGCCCCAATTCGATTTCTTGCAGCTCGAGTCGTTCGGTTCGAGGGAAATTCTTGTTCAGATAGTTGATGGTGAGACTGTTGATGATCGCGAAGATTCCTTCTTTTCGCCCCCGAATTGTATCCCCATACCTTTGAGAAACTCGTACGGTGGATCGCCCCCCGCAAAGATAAACACGTAATCATTGACGAGTGTGACCTCACCGGCTTTGGTGCCCAGAACAACCTTGTCGGAACCGATCCGCTTAACTTGTGAATCGAACACGACCTTGATCTTGTTGCTTTGCATCAGTTTGGTGACTGCATTTTCATTCTTCTTCTTGATCCGGTAAAACGCGTCGCGACGATAGGAAATGGTAACCCGATTGTTAGCCTGTCGCGCCAGTCCAACTGCAGCTTCGATAGCAGAATCTCCGCCGCCCACAATCAGCAGATCGCGACCGCTGTACGATCGTGCGTCAACCAATTGGTACATCACTTTCGGCAGTTCTTCACCATCAACATTGAGCTGGCGCGGCGTTCCGCGACGCCCAATCGCCATCAGAACATTGGCGCAGGCGTAAGTCGCGCGATTGGTCGCGACGACAAATCCCTGCTGATCAGGCGACACGCCAATCAGTTTCTCGTTGCCATGAAAACTGCAGGCAATCTTCGTGCGCAGTTGATCCCAGAGATCGACCAGAAATTCCTTGCTGTACTCATCCTTCTTTAGTTGGCCATATAGCGGTAAATCCAGCGGCTGCGTCATTACCAGCTTGTTGCGCGGATAATGACGTATCGCGCCGCCGAGGTCATCCTGATCAATCAGTAAATAGCGAAGTCCCAGTTCCTGTGCGCGCAAGGCCGCAGTGATTCCAGCCGGTCCGGCGCCGACTATGACGACCGCGTATTCATGCCGTAATCCCTGGCTTCGAATGCGGTCGGCAATCGTATTTACGACCAACTTGCCGTGGCTGACGGCATTGCGAATCAGCGAAATTCCGCTCAACTCGCCCGCGATGAAAATTCCCGGTACCGTTGTTTCCATCGTCTTACTCAAGATCGGAATGTCTGGCCTGCTGCGGACGTCGCCAAGGCCGACCTTAATCGCGCCGACTGGGCACTCCTTTTCGCAGGCGCCATGTCCGACACAGCGCTCACCGTTGATGATTGTCGCAACTCCATGCACAATGCCGATTACATCACCCTCCGGACATACCATTGTACAGGTTCCGCAGCCGATGCATAGATTCGTGTTAATGAATGGATACTGCGATCGCGGACGGTCTATCCCCAAAGCACGTGCTTCCGCCTTGCGCTCGGCAGCACTCTTGCGTTCGACCAAGAACTTGCGGACGTAAATGCCGAGAATGATTGACGACACGGCAATTGTTATGATCCAGGTATAGACTGTTTCCACACGCTTCTCTTCTTCATCTTCGCATTATCAGAAACGCCGGCCGATTTCAGCCCGCAAAGTGTATCCATGAGTGTCGTCGCCGGAATTGTGATGGTAAAGTAAATCCGCATACCAGTTGCGAACGGCTTCGAGGCGGAATACACCCTCCCACCAGCGATTACTCCGCGAATCATTGTTCAACGCCAGATCGTACCGATAAAGGCCGTTAGCGGCTTCAAGCGTCAACTTCTCACCAAAGCGTTGCGCCAAGCGCACGCTGTAGTTGTAACCGTCGTTGGTTGGTCCATTGAATTTGGAGTAACGCGCACTGACGCGCGTCTGCGAGGTCGGCACACCGGATTTGCTCGCATAGAACACCAGCGAAATTGTCGGATCGGATTCATCAGCTGCTTTGCGGTAACCGATTTGCGAGTTTAAAATGAGTTGATACGGCAGACTAAGATTGAGATCGGCTCTTGCTCCGCGCCGTAATTGGTCATCAAAGAGACTGTCGGCAATCGACTGTTGGATATAGGTCCAGTAGTTACGGCGCGTATCATAGGACGACCCCAGCGACACTTGCTTGTTGATCCGCCAGCGCGCATTCAAAAAGACGCTGGACAACTCCAGGCTCTTTCCACTCTTTTCCTTGCGCCAGCTGCGATTAATGTCAACCTCGAATTGGTTGTTAAACCACAGGCTCTTGCCAACCTTGAGTGTCCCCTGCAGATTCAGCAGTTCCCGGCTAATGTCGCTTCTATGATACTCACCGGCGAAAGCCACATACTGATCGAACTGCACGTTGCCCTGGCTCCGGTTTTCGTAACCGGCATAAATGCCATATTTCTGCAAGGTAAGATCGTCGGACGAGTACTGCCAACGCGGTTTGACACCGCCCGACAGCCCGACGTGCCAGCCCGCACCCGTATGAAAGTCAATCGCGCCGCCATCGACATAGCCGACACGAGTCAAGTGACGCGGGAGAATTCGCCCCAATTGAAAAGACATCGCATTGTCACTTCCACCGTATGACAAAGAAAACTCATATATGCGGTTGTCCCACTCACTATTCGGCGCTCCGGATGAGTAGCTTCTTGTGCGGTCATCAAATTGACCGCGCGTGCGGACGACCAGTGTCATCGGTTGTGACCAGAGATTGCTGGCGCGCAAGTTAAGCCGCATTGTCGTCTGACTGAAATCAATCCCGCCACCCGATTGATCGTGCTGAGTCATCCATTGCAGCGCCGCCGAACCATAGACACGCGTTACTTTGTCGTCGCGTTTAGCTCGGGCAGTCGATGTCGATGGCGTAAAGGTTGTCGTTATCCCTGTCGTTGTTCCGGCTCCGGAGGTATCAATTGAAACGGGTACCGCGCGCTCTACCCGGCTGATTACTGCGAGCATCTGACCCGTCTTGAGTTCCGCTTCACCGCTGATGACCTTGCACGAAGCTGAATGATCGGAAGCATACGCTACTTCGAGCATGACCACCAGGCTATCTCCGAGATACAGCCCCACCCGGTCGCCCTGCATAAGTCCATCCGCCTTGCCGCCTTCAAGGTAGACCCGATCGATCGATCGATACTTGACGCGATAACTTGTGGGAAGCGGCGCTTCCTGCGAGTACCCGGTAATTGGACTGACAATGATTGAAATCAACGATATTGTGAGCACCAATAGCAGGTATGAAAAACGTGTCATCGAGATCAGTGCTATCTGCATTTAGTTTCCATCTGGATGGCAGTTCAAGCAAGCAGCGCTTTGCCAGCTATAGCCAGGGCGGCCCTGATGTTTGGCATTCATATCAGTCTGGTTGTGCTCGTGACAGAAAATGCATTCAAAGACCGCATAGTTGGCGGCATTGACATGGCAGTCATTACAGTTATTCCATTTTTCCCGATGCGTGCCCGAATAGATCGGGAAGTACTGCGTATCGTGGTTCCAGTTAGCCGGAGTCCACGCTGTCGTCGTGTGACAGGTCTGGCAATCTGTCGGGAAGTTAGCCGCGGTATGATCCGGACTGGTGGTGGCATCATAGGCGCCTTGATGGCACGAGAAACACAGCGTCGGGGTCGCTACATAACCTCCCGAGTGGCAAGCAATACACATGAGTCCGACGTGAGCGCCCGTCAGGGGGAAATTGGTCGTGCTGTGGTTGAAACTCGCCGGCGTCCACGCCGTCGTCGTGTGACATTCAGCGCACAGGTGAGAGAAACCGTTGGTAACGTGATTGGGATCAGTCACCGCGGCAAAGTCGCCCTGGTGGCAGCTATAACAGTCTGCCGGAGTATTCGTGTATCCCGCCGAGTGACAAGCAACGCACTGTAATCCCGTATGGCCGCCCGTCAACGCAAATCCGGTCGTACTGTGGTTAAAGGTCGAGGGTGTCCAAGCGGTTGTCGTATGGCACGTCACACAGTTGTGATCGAAGTTATTCGTCATATGATTCGGGTCGGTAACGCCTTCGAAATCACCCTGATGGCACGAATAGCAGGCAGTTGACGTATTGGTATACCCTGTGCTGTGGCAGGTTAGGCACTGCAGCCCGGCATGACCACCGGTCAGCGGAAACTGCGTTAAGTTATGGTCAAATGTCGCCGGCGACCAAGCAGTCGTGCCGTGGCAGTTGGTACACAATTGATCGAAATTATTCGTCACGTGATTTGGATCAACCACAGCCGTGAAATCCCCCGAGTGGCAGCCATAACACGTTTGACTGGTGCCGACATACGTCTGCGAATGGCAGGAAATGCACTGAAGTGAAGTATGCGCTCCAAGTAGCACAAATCCGGTCGTAGTGTGATTCCAATTGGCCGGCTGCCAGCTCGAAGCGCCATGACATGTCGCGCAATTATTGTCAAAACCGGCGCTGGCGTGATTCGGATTGTCGGCAGCGGTGACATCCGCCTGGTGGCACGAGATACAAGTGTTTGGCGTGTTCGTGTAGCCTGCAGCATGGCAGGTTACGCAAGCCGTTGTCGCATGCGCCCCGGCCAATACAAATCCAGTCGAACTGTGATCGAAATTGCTCGGTTCCCAAGCAGTGGTCGAATGACAGGTACCGCAATTGTGGTCGAAGTTATTCTGCTCATGGTCGGGATCAGTCGTCGAAGTGAAGTCTCCCTGATGACAATTGAAACAGAGGCTCGGTGTGCTCACATATCCGCTGGCATGACAGGAAATACAGGCCAGCGTAGTGTGCGCGCCGGTTAACGCGAATCCGGTGGTGCTGTGGTTGAAGTTGCTCGGTTCCCACGCACTCGTCGAATGACACGTGCTGCAATTGTGGTCGAAATTATTCTGCGCGTGATTCGGATCAGTCGTTCCCGCAAAATCTCCGCTGTGGCAATCAAAGCACAAGCTCGGCGTGTTTACGTATCCGCCGGCATGGCAGGAAATACAGGCCAGTGACGTATGTGCTCCGGTCAGATTAAACGAAGTCTGACTGTGGTCAAAATCCGCCGGCTCCCACGCAGTCGTCGAGTGACAAGTTGCGCAATTGTGGTCGAAATTGTTCTGCGTATGATTTGGATCAGTCGTGCCGGCAAAGTCACTGCTATGGCAATCAAAACATAGTGTCGGTGTATTCGTGTATCCTGTCGAATGACACGAGATGCAATTTGTCGACGTATGTGCACCAGTCAGTACAAATCCGGTCGTCGCGTGATCGAATGATGACGGCTCCCATGCGGTCGTCGAGTGACAACTCGTGCAGTCATGGTCGAAATTGTTTAGTTCATGGTCCGGATCGGTCGTCCCGGCAAAATCACCGCTGTGACAATCGAAGCACAATGTCGGCGTGTTGGTGTAACCCGCCGAGTGACACGATACGCAATTTGCCGAAGTATGTGCCCCGGTCAGGATAAATCCGGTCGCTGAGTGATCGAATGATGACGGCTCCCATGCGGTCGTCGAGTGGCAACTCGTGCAGTCATGGTCGAAATTGTTTGATTCATGGTCCGGATCAGTCGTCCCGGCAAAATCACCGCTGTGACAATCGAAGCACAATGTCGGCGTGTTGGTGTAACCCGCCGAGTGACACGATATGCAGTCTGCCGAAGTGTGTGCACCGGTTAATGCAAACCCCGTTGCCGTATGATCGAATGAGGATGGCTGCCACGCTGTCGTCGAATGACAGCTCGAACAATCGTGGTCGAAGTTGTTCGTCACGTGATTCGGGTCCGCGGCCGCAGTAAACGCAGCGCCATGGCAATCGAAACATTGTGTGGATGTGCCGACATAACCTTCGCCATGACAGGAAATGCAAGCCAACTCCTGGTGCGCACCGGTCAAGGCAAATTGCGTCTGGTTGTGGTCAAACGTTGCGGGCGACCACACCGCATTGGAATGGCAGGTGAGACAATTGTGGTCGAAGTTGCCGCCCTCATGGTCCGGATCATCGGCCCGGGCGAAGTCGCCGGAATGGCAAGAGAAACACAATGGTGAGGTATCAGCATACCCGCCGGCGTGACACGATTGACAATCAACACCGACATGTCCGCCCTCGAGCGGGAACCCGGTGAGCGTGTGATCATAACCGCGTGGATCTACGGGAACCCAGCCGGCCGTCGTGTGGCAGCCGATACAATTGTGACCCAATCCATTTGTTACGTGATTGGGATCGGTTGCCGCCGCAAAAGCCATCTGGTGACATGAATAGCAGTCATTGACTGTGTTGGCGTAACCCCCACTGTGACACGATTGGCACTGCAATTCGAGATGTGCGCCGTCGATGGCAAAACCGGTCTGATTGTGATCAAACTCCGCCGGTTGCCACGCCGTCGTTGTGTGACACTGCTGACAATCGTGGCTGAAGTCGGCTGCTTCATGATCCGGATTGTCGGTCGCCGCAAACCCGGAGCCGTGACAAGAGAAACAATCGGATGCCGTATTCGTGTACCCACCGCTATGACAGTTCTGGCAGGCAAGAGAAGTATGGGCGCCGGTCAAAGCGAAACTTGTCGCACTATGATCGAAATCCGCCGGCTCCCAGGCATTCATGTTGTGGCAGGTCGTGCAGTCGTGATCAAAATTCCCGGCTGTGTGATCGGGTTCATTAGCGTCTGCAAAAGCTGAACTGTGGCAACTGAAGCAGTCGCTGGCTGTATTTGTATAGGAATTGCTGTGGCAGTCCTGGCACTGCACTTTCGCGTGCGCGCCCTCAAGTGCAAAGCTCGTCACATTATGATCGAAAGTTGCAGGAGTCCATGCCGTCATCTTGTGGCACGTGCTGCAGTCTTGTGAGAAGTTTGCGGCTTCGTGATCGGGATCTGGTGCGTCGAGATAGTCTGAACTGTGGCAGGAATAACAATCAGTTGGCGTTCCGGCAAATTGGGTCGCATGACAGCTGGCGCAGTCAAGACCCTGATGCCCGCCATCTAAAATCGGTGTTGGCGGATGATCGAAGCTCGCTCCGTCCCAGGTCACTGCCGACGAACGATGACACTGGACACAATCTCTGTCGAATCCTGCCATGACGTGGTTTGGATCCGCTGTTGAAGTGAAATCGCTCTCGTGACAAGACTGGCATTCTGCCGAAGTACCGGCATATTGCTCGCTCAATTGTCCCTGGTGGCACGACTGGCAATCCACGATCGCGTGAACTCCCATCAACGGGAAGCCGCGCGTTGCATGAACTTCGAATACTTCCTGCTCATTTTGCCAACCGCGAGTTGTGTGACAATTCTGGCAGGTCGAACCTAACTGCCCATTGTGGGGATCAGCATGGCACGAAGCGCACTCGTCTTGAGTTTTTGCGAAAGTCAGATCATTGTGGCAAGCAATGCATTTGATTTTTTTGTGTTTGCCGGAAAGCGGAAATCCGGTTTCGTCGTGACGAAACTTCGTATCAGCCGGGATTTCCTTCCAGTTCCCGGTCGAGTGACAGCTCGCACAGTCAAACTTGATATCGCCGTGTGGGTTATCGCCCTGGGCAATGGCAAGAATTGTGAGTCCGGCAGCGAAAGCAATTGTCAGGCAGACTCTTAAGAGAGTCATCGTGACACCATCCAGAATTAGAGTTTACCGGTCTTGGAGTCGTGGCAGTCCTTACAGTCAGTACCTAATGGCTTGTATCGGACTAAAACAGTCGATTCTTGAATGACATTTCTGTGACATTCACCGCACGGCACTTTAGCATGAGCGCCATCCAAGCGATACCGCGAATCTCGATCGTGATTAAACTTCGAGGCCTTCCAATTGTCTGTTTGATGACAACGGTCACAGGCAATTTGTCCGTCAACGACAAACTGTCCTCCATGAATATCTTTATGACATTCGTTGCAGTTTCTTGGCAGTAGCTCGAAAGTCAGAAGTGATACATCAGTTTTATCGCTTTTGTTCCCGTGGCAGTCCAGGCAATTGACACCTTTATGTTTCCCGGTAAGCGGAAATTTGGTCGAGTCGTGCGCAAAGAACGACTCCTTCCAACTTTCCACGTTGTGACAACTTTCGCAACCGCTGTTGTTCACCCACTTGTCCGCCTTTCCTTTATGCGGATCTTTGTGGCACGACTTACATGCCATCTCATGAAACGCGAATTTGTACTGGCGCGGAATTTGGTCGGCCAGAGAGATCATATGACAGCCATCGCAAGGAACTGCCAAATGCGCGCCTCGCAGTGGATAATCACAGCTATCGTGTTGCTCAACAGTGAAGATTCCAGGACGAAATCCGTCCACATTATGACAACGTTCGCACTTCGCTCCACCCGGGCTGCCGGCAAACGCACCATTGTGAAAATCGGAATGGCAGTCGCTGCAATTTGAAAAGGCCAACTGTTTGCGCGGTTCCTCTTGCTTGTGGCACTTGGCGCATTGCAGTCCAGAGTGTCGCCCGACAAGCGGGAATCGCGTCTTATTGTGGTCAAACTTGCTGTTAGTGACGGTACGCCAACCGTCCGTAACGTGACACCCGGCACAATCTGGCCCGAGCCGGTTGGCGTGCGGATCCTTGTGGCATGAACTGCATTCGGTAAAAGTCAAGCCAGTAAACTTCTGGTACGATGAGTCAGCCGACGCCGACCTGTCAACAAGAGTCAAATGACATTTCGCGCACTCCACTCTCTGGTGCAGGCCGGTCAAGGGATACTTGGTTCTCTGGTGATCAAAAGACGCTGCAGGCTTCCAAGCGGTGTTGTTGTGGCACGTCTCGCACCTGTTGGAAACTTGGCCGCGATGCTCGTCAAAATGACATCCTTGGCATTTTGTCGATAATCCCAGGAAGGTCCTGTTTGGATCCTTCGGTGTATCACCCTCAGTTAGATTAGGAGCCACGTTCTTCGCATTATGACACTGTCGGCACTTGAGTGGCTTATGCGCCCCGCTGAGATCATATCCGGTCAACGAATGGTCGAATGCCGCCTCGCCCTCCTTCCAGTAAACCAACGCAAAGTCGCGTCCATGGTGTTCCACATGGCACTCCTCGCACACTCGATACTGGTTGCTCCCATGCAGACCATCTATCTCATTGAGCTGTTTCTGAATCAAGGTATGACAGGTAAGACAATTGGGACTGATCTGTTTACGATCCGAACCATGGCACGCTCGGCAGTTGTCCAGTCCTTCCAGCTTGCTGTGCGCTTGCGACAAGTCACCCGGTGATAGTTGAGCAAAGCTTGTCGCCGCCGTAACGACTACAAGTGCAGCAACGAATGCGTTGAAGTTCAAGCGAGGCATGGGTTACGACAGTCCCGCAAATCCGGTCCACACCGCGATGCCGATATGAACTCCCATAATCAAGTACATGATGATGGCAAACGGCTTATGGATAACATGCCAGTAGTGAAAGACCTCACGAGTTCTGTCGAGCATTTCGATATGTCGTGCCAGGGAAGCACGTTCTAAAGCGAGCCTTACCAGGTCTTTAAGCCCGCGGTCAACTGATGTAAACGACCGTCTCATCTCCTTCATCAGGCGACGTCCGAGCAGTGGCCGGGTCAGATCTGCGACGATCGCCCCGATTAACAGTTTCACAAAGGAGCCTTCAGTCGAAATCATCCGTTTTGCCATCGTCTCAAGTTGCGCCAGTTGCTCCGGCGCCAGACCATATTTCTCCCGTAATACCTTCGTCGTCATCTGCATCTGTTTGTCAATCTCGGTCATGGTCAATTCGTCGCCTTCCTGATTGCGGGGTATCAACTGATAGAGATAGCGACCTACAAAACCGCTCAACGCGACCGCAATCATCGACCAAAACGCAACCGCAATCAGCCCCTGCACCTTAAATGAAGAGTGTAGTATTATAAAAAGTGGTCCGCAGACTCCAAGATAAATATGCAGCCGCAGCCAACTTCGCAGTGAGATCTTCTTGCCGAGCGCCTTCGTGCGTTTGCGCAGCGAATAAGTGAGCATGAGAATCATCATTGCGGAACCGACATAGCCAAACACGATTCCCAGATTCCCGGCCGGGCGTAAGGCGCGGTAATCTTCGTGGTGAGGGCGGTCGACATATGCCGTTCGATAGTAATCCAGCCCCGAGATCAGAAAGTACCCAATCGTTATCAGCGTGGCGGCATAGAGAATAATTGAAAAGCGTTTCATTGGCTCCTGTGTCGAAAGAAGATATTATTCGCAATGATAGTGTTGCGTTTTACACGTTTATCGGCTAATCGGATTATAAAAATGAACTCACTCGGATAGTTAACAGCGTAATCGTGTTCCAGTGCGATAATAAAGGGGTTCTCCGATTCTGTGTTTAAATTCAACTTTCTTCAATTGCCCTTCGATTCAGTTTCTTGACGCAGCCTATTCTGTACTACAACCTTTCGGCGGTCGCCGCTCAAAATTCTGGTTCGAAATTGTTTGACTTTTGTATCACAATTCTAATGTTTGGCATGTCCTGCTTAATGTTAAGTCAACAACAGGGAAAGACAAAACATAATGGAGTTACGCATCCGTGATGCCGCGAAACTGTTTTCCGTGTCGGAAAGCAAGATCCGCCAGTGGATACAGGACAAAGGCTTACCCGCACAGGAAGTCCGCGGGCAGTTTCGCCTGAATCGCGCCGAATTGCTGGAATGGGCGACCGCCCACCAAGTCCCGCTCTCAAGCGAGATCTTCGCCGAACTCAAAAATGGTGTAACACTCCCCGGCCTCGCCACTTCACTGGAAATCGGCGGTGTATTTCACAACGTCGTGGCCACCGACCGCGAATCGGCACTTCGGGCTGTGGTTAAGAACTTGCCTTTGCCCGAAGATGCCGATCCCGAATTTCTGTTCGAAGTTCTCCTTGCGCGCGAATCAGTCGGATCGACCGGCATTGGCGACGGCATCGCAATTCCCCATGTGCGAAATCCAGTGGTGCTTCACGTGAATCATCCGATCGTCACCCTCTGTTTTCTCACCTCGCCGGTTGATTTCGGTGCCATCGACGGCAAACCGGTCTTTGCACTGTTTGGGCTAATCAGTCCGACAGTTCGAATCCACTTGCACGTACTCTCGCGACTGGCATATGGACTGCAGGACCCGGGATTCAAAGCCGCCGTCGTCGGTAGGGCCGGCGCCGCCGAAATATTAAACGAAGCGCGCCGAGTCGAGGCCGCTATCCAGCGGCCAGCCGTTGGCAACTCCCCCAAGCAACAGCAATGACAGTACTCCTCATTGCCGTCGCGGTCCTGATCGGTAGCGGCGTCACGACGCTCGTCGTAAGTGGGAACTCGCGCCTGACTACGATTTTCGGCCCCGGCGGAATTTTGCTTGGATCTTTGCTCGGACTGTGGCCGTCAGTGGCCCGCCTCCTCGATGGTGCAGTGGAATCGCTAGAGATACCCTGGCACATACCTGGCGGTTCATTTCATGTTCAAATCGACTCCCTTTCGGCTTTCTTCTTAATTCCCATCTTGGTGCTCTCGGTACTTGCCGCAGTTTATGGAAGCGCGTACTTACGGCATTACGGCAGCTCGAAACGGATAGCAACACATTGGTTCTTCATGAGCATATTTGTCGCCGGCATGGTATTGGTAGTGGTCGCGCGCAATGCCGTGCTGTTCTTGGTCGCATGGGAACTTATGTCGATCAGTGCGTTCTTCCTGGTCACATTTGAGCATGAAAAACGCGAGGTACGTGTCGCAGGCTGGATTTACCTGGTAGCGACGCATCTCGGCGCGGCCGTTCTGTTTGCGATGTTCCTGCTGCTGGGACGCCACGCAAATTCACTTGATTTTGATCTTTTCGGCGTTGCTGGTAGCCTTAGCCCGGCCGTCTGCAGCATCGTATTTGCTCTGGCCCTGATTGGCTTCGGCACAAAAGCTGGATTCGTACCGCTGCATGTTTGGCTGCCGGAAGCGCATCCAGCCGCTCCCAGCCACGTCTCGGCGTTGATGTCCGGCGTAATGATCAAGATTGGCATTTACGGCATTCTCCGGACGATGACGTTCGTTGGTCATCCTGCCCATTGGTGGGGACCCACTCTTGTCGCAATCGGACTGACGGGCGGCTTGCTCGGCGTTGCACTCGCACTTGTCCAGCGCGATCTCAAACGTGCCCTCGCATACTCCAGCGTCGAAAATATCGGACTAATAACGCTTGCGCTCGGCGTTGGTTTGTGGGGAATTACCAGCGGACACACAATCGTCGCGGTACTTGGCTTGACCGGCGGAATGTTTCACATCTGGAACCACTCGCTGATGAAAGGATTGATGTTCTTGTGTTCGGGTAACATACTGCATGGAGCCGGCACAAAGAATCTGGAACGGCTCGGCGGCTTATTGAAGCGGATGCCGCGCACCGGCATTACGATGTTTGTTGGAGCGCTGGCCATTGCGGCAGTTCCGCCCTTGAACGGATTTGTCAGTGAATGGCTCATCTATATGGCGATGCTTCATAGCGGGCTGGAGTTCACCGGCGTTAGCCGGATCGTACTTCTGTTCTCCGTCGGCGGACTGGCGCTCATCGGCGGGCTGGCCTTGATTTGCTTCGTCCGTCTGATCGGCATCGCGTTACTTGGCGAAGGTCGCTGCGATCAAGCGCGCAGGGCCCACGAATCAGCTGGACGCATGACGGTACCGCTCTTCATTCTCGCACTGCTGTGTATCGCTCTTGCTGTCGCCCCCGGAGTTATCGTTGCAGCAATCTCACGTCCTATCCATCAAGTCTTCGGACTATCGACAGATGCGGCATTGCCTCCCCTGGCTTCGCTCGGGACCCTTAATATCATCATCTGGATTTTGATTGGCGCGGTTACTGCGCTTTTATTGTTTATGCAGAAGCGCTCCAAGGCAATTGTCGGATCGACTTGGGGTTGCGGTTATATTGCTCCAACACCGCAAATGCAGTATTCCGGACAGTCGTTTGCTGAGTTGGCGACTTCGCGATTGTTTCCAAGATCACTTCGACCCAAAACCAGCATGACCAATCCGCACGGTTTGTTTCCTGCAGGAGTCTCACTGTCGGCCGAGTACAGCGATCCATTGAGTCGCAGCATGTACCGGCCGATCTTCGACCGCTGGGCAGAAAAACTCGCCCACCTGCGCTGGATGCAGCAAGGGAAGTTACATTACTATTTGCTGTACTTTGTTATCGTCCTGCTCCTGGCATTTGTCTGGTTAGTCTTCCGCAAATGGGTGTTGTCGTGACGCAACTGCCTATCATTACCGCCATTATTCTCCACGGCCTTAGCGGAGTTCCAGGTTTACTTCTTAATCGCAGTACCGACGGTGGGCAGAAACTGTCGGTTGCCTTGAGCATTCTGGCCACACTATTAGGCATATTTGGTACAATTGCCTCCCTTTGGTTCTCGGTGCCAGAGACTTCACTGATCGCAATCGATGGTCTTTCCGTGATCTTCTTGTTGCCGATATTTGTGATCTCAACCCTCGGCAGTATTTATGGGCTTTCCTACTGGAAGCAGGCTGACCACCCGGACAACGGTCAAAAACTGCGTCTGTTTTATGGTCTTGTCACGGCGGCTCTCGCCGCCGTAACTGTCGCCGCCAACACTATCATGTTTCTCGTCGCCTGGGAAGTAATGGCACTTAGCGCGTATTTTCTCATCACCACCGAAGACAAAGACACCGCCGTCCGCGAAACTGGCTGGGTTTACCTGATCGCGACACATCTCGCAACCCTCTGCTTATTTGGCTTGTTTGCACTGCTCCACAGCGTTACTGGTTCGTTCCAGCTGTCGCCGTTGACGACAGGAGCCGCCGCCCCCAGAGTAATCACCGCAATGTTCTTGCTGGCGTTGGTCGGCTTCGGTCTCAAAGCCGGTCTCATGCCGTTGCACATGTGGCTGCCGGGAGCGCACGCCATGGCTCCCAGCCACGTCTCGGCGCTAATGTCCGGCGTCCTCATAAAAATCGGCATCTACGGATTCCTGCGTCTTTGCTCACTCTTTCCCGAACCGCCGCTCTGGTGGGGCGGAGTGGTGCTTGCAGTCGGAGTTGCCTCCGGCGTACTGGGCGTTGTGTTTGCATTGGGCCAGCATGATCTCAAACGCCTGTTGGCATATCACAGCATCGAGAACATCGGTATCATCACAATGGGAATCGGTTTGGCAATACTCGGTCGTACACTGGAACGCCCCGAGTTCATCATCCTTGGAATGGCTGGAGCGCTATTACACGTCTGGAATCACGGCTTATTCAAGTCCTTGCTCTTCTTGAGCGCCGGCGCCGTGATTCATGTCGCTCACACGCGCGAAATTGACCGACTCGGCGGACTCGCCAAAGCGATGCCGCGCACGGCGCTCTGTTTCGCTGTCGGTGCGGCCGCCATCTGCGGCCTGCCGCCGCTGAACGGATTCGTCAGCGAGCTGCTGATCTACCTCGGATTGTTTCACACTTTGAATTTCAGCGGCGGTACGACCTGGACTGCGGCAGCCTTCGCCATACCAGCGCTCGCATTGATTGGCGCACTCGCCGTCACCTGCTTTGTCAAGGCGTTCGGCGCAGTGTTTCTCGGTGTCGCCCGTTCCGAGCACACCCGTGACGCACAGGAAGCGGCATCAACTATGACCGGTCCGATGCTGGCCCTGGTCGGCTTCTGCATCGCAATTGGATTGGCGCCAATTCTGATCTCGCCGGTGTTGGAAGAAGGTATCCGCGCATGGGAACCATCAGCCTTCAACAGCGGGCAAAAACTAACGACGCTCGCACCACTCGGTTGGCTGACAATCGCCGGCTTGGCACTAATTGTCTTGATCGTTCTCGGCGGCGTTGTGCTCGCTCGGCGCCTGCATCGCTGCGGCTCCAACTCCAGTGTAACGTGGGATTGCGGATTTTCCGCTCCGTCGCCGACAATGCAGTACACATCTTCATCATTTGCACAGATGATCGTCGCTCTCTTCTCCTGGGTGCTGCGTCCGCGCGTCGAGACCTCCGTCCAACAGCCGCTGCTTGCGGGAGCCTCGCACTTTCACAGCCACGTTCCCGACATCGTGCTGGACGGCATCCTGCGTCCAAGTTTTCGCTTC
>CAZQBX010000037.1:0-13331 GCA_964592145.1 uncultured Ignavibacteria bacterium | reverse complement strand
CCTCGTTGCGGTTCTTGCAGGCAGGAAGTGTTCACGCCTATCTGTTTTACATTGTGCTGTTTCTGATATGCCTATTGTTGTGGAGATAAGCAAGTGAGAGTCATGCTGATAAGTCAAATCATAGTCCACATAGTGCTGTTGCTGTTGATGCCACCATTGCTCCTTGGCGTCATCGGCAAGACCAAAGCGCTCTTTGCCGGAAGAGTTGGCCCCCCCTTACTTCAGCCATATTTCGATCTCAGCAGACTCTTCCAGAAAGGCTCTGTGATCAGTGCTACGACAACATGGGTATTTCGCGCCGGCCCAGTGGTCGGACTCGCAACCGCGATCTTGGCCGGAATGTTCATTCCATTTGGCGGACACGCTTCACCGGTTTCCTTCAGCGGTGATCTCATCTTATTCGCCTATTTGTTCGCACTGGGAAGATTCTTTATGGCATCTGCGGCACTCGACACCGGCTCTGCGTTCGAAGGTATGGGCGCTGCACGCGAGGTCACTTTTTCGTGTCTCGCCGAACCGGCATTGTTTTTCGGATTTCTGGTCCTGGCCAAACTTTCCGGATCGCTGTCTTTGACGACGATGCTCGATGGACCGTTGTCGAGTAGCTGGGGCGCTGCTGGTGCTTCATTAGTTCTCGTCGCAGCAAGTCTGTTTATCGTCTTGTTGGTCGAAAACTCGCGCATTCCGTTTGACGATCCGAATACCCATCTGGAATTGACTATGATTCATGAAGTCATGGTGCTTGATCACAGCGGTCCGGCGTTGGGAATGATTCTCTATGGCGCGGCCCTGAAACTGTTCGTCATGTGTGCGCTGTTGCTGCGAATCGTAGCACCGCTAGATTCCGGCAACGTCTGGTTCGACTGGGGTATCTTCGTTGCGGGAATATTGGCACTGGCAATCGTGATTGGAGTCGTCGAATCGATTATGGCGCGATTCAAATTGACATTCGTACCAACCTTCTTGGTGGCGGCGTGTCTACTTTCGGCCTTTGGAATAATCTTGTTATTAAGGTGATGTCATGTATCAACTAATCGACCCTATTTTGGTGGCGGTACTATTGCTGAATTTCGCGGCTTTGGGCGCAAGCCAATTGCGGACGGTAATTCACGCGGTAGCGCTTCAGGGCGTCCTGCTCGGCGTGCTGGTCGTTGTGGCGCACAACGAGTTCACGATCTGGGTCGTGCTGATGGCGTGTGCGGCAATTGCGCTCAAGGGTATTTTCATCCCTCGACTACTGTTCCACGCGATTCGTGAAGTATCCATTCGCCGCGAGGTTGAGCCGATAGTTGGCTTCATCGCTTCACTCTTGCTCGGCGGCCTGGGGACTGCGCTCGCAGTGCTGTTCTCGAATACACTGCCGATCGCTCAGGAACATGTCGGTTCTCTGATCGTACCGGCTGCCTTGTCCACTACTCTAGCCGGATTCTTGATTTTGACGACGCGCGTCAAGGCTATAACCCAAGTCGTCGGCTACCTGATGCTGGAAAATGGCATCTTCATTTTCGGTATGCTGCTTGTCGAAGCCATGCCGTTTCTCGTGGAGATCGGGGTTCTGCTTGACCTGTTCGTTGCCATATTCGTTATGGGTATCATCATTAACCGGATTAGTCAGGAATTCTCTACCGTGAGCACCCGCAACCTTAGCTCCTTGAAAGAGTAAATCATGGTCTGGCTAATAGTACTTGTACCCTTGTTGCTTGCCGTGGCCGCGGCCCTGGTACCATTCGAACGTTTGCGCCACTGGCTGGTGCCGATCGGAGGCCTGGTTCAAGTCGTTCTCGTCGTTATTGCGATCTCCGGCGAAAACGTGTCGAGCTTTCAAGGTTGGCTGTTGCTCGACCCGCTTGGCAAACTCGTGCTCTTGTTCATCAGCGTGTTGTTCTTCATCTGCTCACTTTACGTGCCGGGATACCTGGCACTGCGAGCAGAACGCCCGACTCGGTTGTTTTGTGCTTGCCTCTTGTCCATGCTGGGTATGATGACATTGATGTCGCTGTCTCATCATCTCGGCTTAATGTGGGTCGCGATGGAGGCCACAACACTGGCCTCAGCCCCGCTGCTCCTCTTCAACAGCAATACGCGTTCGCTGGAAGCCACCTGGAAGTATCTGCTCATTGGCTCGGTTGGCATCGCATTGGCGTTGCTCGGATCATTCTTCCTTGCCTATGCTTCTCTCTATGAAGGTCTCGAATCGACGCTGCAATTTGACGACTTGATCAAACTTGCGCCTCATCTTTCCAAACCTTGGCTCCATGCAGCGTTCGTGCTTCTGCTCGTCGGGTACGGAACAAAAATGGGATTGGCGCCAATGCACACCTGGAAACCGGATGCCTACGGCGAAGCTCCCGGACTCGTCGGAGCTCTGCTTGCCGGCGGTGTGACAAGTTGCGCTTTTCTGGCAATCCTGCGCTTCTATAGCATCTGCGTCGCTTCCGGCGAAGCAGCTTTCGCCCGTGAAATTCTGATCTTCTCGGGTATTCTCTCGATGGTCGTCGCCGCCGTGTTCATGATCCGACAACGTGACTTTAAACGCATGCTCGCATACTCGAGTGTCGAGCACATGGGGATCCTCGTGCTCGGAATCGGCGTCGGCGGATTGGCAACCTATGGCGCACTGCTCCATTTGTTGACCAACGGATTGACTAAAGGTGTCTTGTTCCTGTCGGCCGGAAATATTCACCGCGCGTTCGGCAGCAAATTCACCGACGACGTTCGAGGCGCCATGCGCCGCGTGCCAATCTCCGGCGCGTTGTTTCTGGCTGGATTCCTTGCCATCACCGGCTCGCCACCGTTTGGACCATTCATTAGCGAATTCACCATCTTGAACGGCGCCATCAGCTCTGGAAAGTTCGTCGTTGCAGCTTTGTTCCTCTTGCTGTTGGCGATAGTCTTCATTGGCATGGGCTCTACGGTTCTGCGCATCACTCAAGGCACACCTTCGACGCCGGCGAGCGCGACCGGCTTTCGCGAGTCCCCGCACTTCGTCATTCCAATCCTGTTGTTTCTCGGCTTGTCGCTGTTACTCGGGCTTTACATTCCGCCTCAACTTGAATCTTTTCTCAAGAACGCCGCCTTATTCGTGGAGAATGGCGTATGAGTGAGACTTCCGAGATGTTGACATTGCACAATGGCGAAGCACGTCCTCTCCAGGAGCTTCCGGTTCTCGGTTGGCAGCAGTTCCGCAGCGCCGTCCTCGGCGGCACCTCTGGCGGCGCGCACGTGGCCGCGATGTTCGGCCATCTGCCGGACGGCAATGACCACGTAGAGGTGTACGCCGTTTTGACTGATCGCGAGTCCGGTCAAATTCACACAGTGAAGTCCATCATATCCGGGAGTTCTTTCCCATCTCTGACCATCGACTGTCCGCAGGTACACCTGTTTGAGCGCGAAATAGCCGAGCAATATGAACTGCTTCCAGAAGGACATCCTTGGCTCAAGCCGGTCCGCTTTGCCGGATCGCACCGATCGAATCAAGGTTCCGGTAAACAGCCGCTCATCGGCGTTGCCGACTTTTATCGCGTCGACGGCGAGGAAGTGCACGAAGTCGCAGTCGGACCCGTCCATGCCGGAGTGATCGAACCCGGTCACTTTCGGTTCCAATGCCACGGCGAACAGGTCTTTCATTTGGAAATCTCGCTTGGCTATCAACATCGCGGTGTTGAGCGAAAACTCATGGGCGGCCCTGACAAACGAACAATTCACTACATGGAAACGCTCTCCGGTGATGCAACAGTTGGACACACGACTGCATATTGCCAGTCTATCGAAGCGTTGGCCGGAGGCAAGGTACCCGCCCGTGCACAGGTACTCCGCGGAGTCGCACTCGAACTCGAACGCATGGCAAATCACACCGGCGATCTCGGAGCATTGTCCGGCGACGTCGGTTTCCTTCCGACGGCATCCTATTGCGGTCGGTTGCGCGGCGATTTCCTCAACATGACCGCGCAGCTCTGTGGCAGTCGTCTCGGTCGCGCTCTCGTCCGACCCGGTGGTGTAGCCTTTGATCTGGATGAATCACGGGCCAAAGAACTATTGAACCGGTTAGATACCACCATGCGTGATCTCACCATAGCTGTCGAGTTGTTGTGGAACTCATCATCGACTATGAGCCGCTTTGAAGAAACCGGCAAGCTCTCGCTCGAAATCTGCGAGCAACTCGGCCTTGTCGGCCCGGCTGCACGCGCTTGTGGCCTCGAATTTGACGTTCGTAATGACTTTCCTTCCGGCATCTATCGTATGTCGCACATTCCTGTCTCCACCGCAATCACTGGTGATGTTTTCGCGCGGGCTTATGTCCGCTGGCTGGAAATTCAACGTTCGGCAGACTTTGTACGCGAACAACTGCAGGCTCAGGTCGGCGGAACGATCAGGACAGCTCTGGGGGATCTTGCCGGCGACAAGATCGTAGTATCGCTTGTAGAAGGCTGGCGCGGGCAGATTTGTCACGTGGCCATCACTGACCCATACGGCCGAATTGCCCGATACAAAGTTGTCGACCCTTCCTTTTACAATTGGATGGGATTGGCTCTGGCAATGCGTAATCAACAAATTTCGGATTTTCCGCTGTGCAACAAGAGCTTCAACCTGTCTTACTGTGGACACGACCTTTGAGGTAACGATATGTTTGGAATCTTACTAGCACGCTTGCGACAAGGCCATCGCACGATCTCGTTTCCTGGCGGCCAGCCGACCCTCCCCGACAGATTTCGCGGACTGCCGGTTATCGACCAATCCCAATGCCCGTCTGAATGCCGCGAGTGCGCCGAAGTATGCCCAACCGACGCAATATCGTTTGATGTCAAAGGCCTGCATCTGGATCTGGGCCGCTGCATCTTCTGCGCTGATTGCGTTCAAGCTTGCCCAAAGGGAGCGATTACCTTCACGCAGGATTTTCGACTCGCCACTCGACACCGCGACGACCTTGTCCTCAATAATCGCGAATTGAAGCTCGCAAATACCCTCGACGGAAAAATCCGCCGCCTCTTTGGTCGTTCACTCAAACTTAGGCAGGTCAGTGCCGGCGGTTGTGCCGGTTGCGAAGTAGAAGTCAATGTCCTGAACACGATTGTTTTCGATCTGGGAAGATTCGGAATCCAAGTCGTCGCCTCACCTCGTCATGCCGATGGCCTGCTGATCACCGGACCGGTAACGCAAAACATGATGCTCGCTCTGCAAAAGACCTACGACGCGACACCGGCGCCAAAGATCGTCATAGCCGTTGGCGCCTGCGCCATTGCCGGCGGTCCGTACTTAAATCACCCTGAAGTACACAATGGCGCAAGCAACACTTTGCCCATCGACCTTTATATCCCCGGCTGTCCGCCGCATCCCCTCACCATCCTCGATGGGTTGTTGCGGCTCGTTGGACGAATCGAAGCGGGTGCTGGCTCTCAAGCTTCCCGGTAGATTCAACTCAAATGAAGCCTGTTTGTCGGATTCCAGTTTGCCAACATACCGATACTGACTAGGAGAAACTAATGGACACGATGACAAGCATCGTCCGCACCGACTCTACCAACCCCGACTTCCGGCAACTGGTGGTTCTTCTCGATCAGGATCTCCGGAGGCGCGACGGCGAAGATCACGATTTCTATGCCGCCTTCAATAAGATCGATTCTATCGCGCACGTAGTGGTTGCCTACAGAAACGGCGTGGCCGTCGGCTGCGGAGCGTTCAAGAAATACTCCGAGCGGACCGTGGAGATCAAACGAATGTTCGTACTTCCCGAGTTCCGCGGCCAGGGCATCGCCGGCGTTGTCCTCTCCGAATTGGAAACATGGGCTGGTCAATTGGGATTTTCGGAATGCATTCTTGAGACCGGCAAGAAGCAGCCTGAAGCCATTCGCTTGTATCAGAAATCCGGATACTCCGTTATTCCAAACTTCGGTCAGTACCAGGGCGTCGACAATAGCGTCTGCATGAAGAAGATTCTCTCCGGTTCCCGGTAGAAATGGTCTTTGCCGCTTTGTGTTGTCATTCAGCTCTATGCCGTAGAAGCCCGCTCGCAGCGATGTGTATTCTCGACACTGTGATTCTTCCCGCCCAATCGCAGAGCCATTCGCTGCAGCAACTTCTCCAGACGTTTCTTCTGAGTGCGGGTCGATTGAGGCTGCAATCTAATCTGGAGCTGGTGTCTGCTGACCAGCCTGTCGATTGCTGGAAACACGTTGTGATCTTCACTGCAGATATGGCACATTAATAGCACATCGTATGACTGGGCGCTTGCGACGAATTGCTTGCGCCATCCGCGTTTCCCTTTGGCGCTGTTTGCGACAGCTTCGGAAATTCGCGCCACAAAGAACCGACCCATGACATGTTGCGTCGTCAACTGCTCCATCATTCGACGAAGTGACCGGGGTGCTCTCTCAGCCAAGGCGTCGAACAAAAGCTCTTCCTCGGCATGATGATGAATCTTGTCGGCGTACTCAGAAAGAAACCGGCAAAGAAATTGCAGATCGCGAAACTCAACGGGGCGGCGTTTTTCGACCTTGCCGGTGACAATACGCAGTATGCTTAGTGCCTGTACTATTATCATGTGCTCTTCCATCAGAGCACTGACCAGCTTATTTGAGTTTACCTGTGGCGCCTTCATTTCAAATCTCGCCCCAAGTGTCCGGTTGCCAATGGCACGTATGAGAATTCGCCGCCAGTAGATTCCAACTTTTCATCCGAAGAACCGGGAACTCCCTTAAAATAGCTCCAGATCGCAATTGCGATTCCCAAAAGCAGTGAACTGAATAGGATGATCGCCCCGATCGAGGAAACAAGATGTAATGATTGAAATTGTGAAGGGTAATCTTGCAGGCCTTTCGGAGAACCCTGGGTACCCAGCAGGAACATCGGCAGAAACGTGGCCATACTGCCAATCGCGAATCCGGCGGCGACCAGGTAACCGGGCCGTTTCTTGTACTCTCGATCGGTCGCAATGGGCAACCAGTGAAACAGACCGGCAAGGAATGAAGTCAGCACTGTCCCCAACAGCAAGAGGTGAAGCTGCGCCACGGTGAAGTAGGAATTGTGCAGGTATACTCCGAGTGCCGGAATCGCCTTAACAAGAATCGTCAATGTCATCAGTACCATTGCGGCTAACTGCATCCAGATGAATATCAACGGCACAGTCAGGAGATTGCGGACCCTCACTACCAAACCGAGCCACGAAGTCAGAAACAACAAAAGCGGTACTACCGTCAGTGCTGCAAACAGGCTTCCAACCGCCGCCAGCTTCTCTTGCTCCGGCGCCGTAACCAAATGCTGTCCCCATGACATCATAATCAGCATACTAAGTCCGCCACCCACTGCTACCAACATCGTCCGCGACGGCAGT
Organism: uncultured Ignavibacteria bacterium; assembly: GCA_964592145.1. Taxonomy (GTDB): domain Bacteria; phylum Zixibacteria; class MSB-5A5; order CAIYYT01; family CAIYYT01; genus JADJGC01. The sequence goes on along the minus strand of CAZQBX010000037.1, from coordinate 6,004 downwards.
TTCGACCGGAGTTGCGCCGCAAGAACCTCGTAAGTAATCCCGATCGCTGGGAGTAGTGTCGCAAATATGGCTGGTCCGGCATACAACCAGAATAGTTGCTGATAGCGCACGATGCCGCTTGCATCGAGCAGCGACAAGTAAGACCCGGCGTTATTCTGCGCTGCAAAAGTTAATGCCAATGTAACGAGTCGAATTGGTGTCACCAGCGTATGGATAAGCGCCCAAAATAAGAAGAACCATACAAGAAGCGGGAATTGTTTTAGAGTTATGCTCCGATGCCGTGTTGATAGCATGGATCGCAAAATGCAGAGTGCCAGCAGGACTACCGAAGCCGCACATAGAGAGAGTCCGGCAATCAGCGTTCCGAACAACAGCGCCGGCACCGCCGGCGGCTGAAACATCGTCCAACCGTTTGTATAGGCGCCCAACTCAATGCTCACCAATACTAGAACTCCACCAACTAGATGACAAAGCCAGCTTGCGATGTTCCACCGAGGCATCGCCAGGTTCCTGGTTCCAAGAGCTGCAGGAAGTACGAGGTTACCCAAACTTCCCGGCAACAACGGCAGGAGGACAACGAAGACCATTGCCATGCCGTGCTCGGTCAATAACTTGCCAAACTGATCGGGGTTCAGTACTCGCGTCGATGTCGAGAACATGTCGATCTGCAAGCCCAACGCTGCACTGGCGCCGACCAGTATGAACACAGCACAACTGATAAGATAGAGAAAACCGATCCGGCGGCTTTCTCCTTTAAGAATACTGCGAAATGTAAAAACCACATTGGCTCCCACAGTTAAGCTTCGTATATCGCGCGATTGCAACTATAGATCCTTATGTCTGAATTGTCTCAACCCAATCAGCACCGGCGCAGCTATCCACAGGCAAAGTGCGGCAATCGCCATCGAAACACCCAGACTTGTTCCAAAGAACCGATTGAACACAGCGCCGGTATATCCCATCAGTGCCGCCCAATCGGTTTGTACCAGTAGCGTGACTCGCGCCAGATCAATCGGGTTTGTCACAACTGCGACCAGCAAAGGTGTCTCGAGCGGATAATCGGAGAACGCCATTGTTGCCAACATCACTAATCCATCGTAGATAAGCGCCGTGAAAAGCCAGACACCCAGAATCGCCGCCAACCCCTTGCCGCGATCATCAAGAATCGTCGCCAACAGGAATGAAATCGCCAGGAAAATAATGGTCAGAAACGACCCAACTGCCAGCAACAGCAATAGTGACAGCAACTGTTCCTGGCTGATTGTCATGAAAAACAAATACGGCAGGCCGACTCCGAGAACAAACCCCGCCACCAGGGAAGCACCGAGCCCGCAGAACATTCCGAAGTACACAGTCCGGCGGTTCACCGGCTGGGTCAGGACCAACTCCACGAATTCGCGCGAATTATAGAAGTAAATCGTCCCAAACAATGAGCTGACCAGTGGAATCAAAAACAGGCAGATACTCATCAAACTCACTGCAACCTTGGCAGATTGAGCCTGAAGCTGAAATAATCCGACTGTCACAACCATAAAGAAAGCGGTATACAGCAGTCCCCACCGATTACGTGCAACATCGCGGATAGCATACCACGCGATGTGAAGTGCCAACCTCATGCCGCCTCCCTCTCGAGCAGACGGGCGACTGCCACTTCAAGCCGAAGTTCGCCGGTCTGAATCTTGAGTTCACGCACCGGACCGGCGAAACGAATTCTGCCATCGATAATGATTACGACTTCATCGGCCATTTCTTCGAGATCGCTCATGATATGCGTGGTGATCAGAACAGTCCGCTTCTGATCGCGATGATCGGCGATGAACTGCTTGAGACGGATGTTGGCAACGGGATCCAGCCCGGCTGTCGGTTCATCGAGAATGAGCAGTTCGGGATCGTACATCCCGGCGAGCACCATACTCAACTTCTGGCGGGTTCCACCGGAAAGTGCGCGCGTGCGCTTGGAAAGCTCATGCCGCAAATCGAACCGCTCGACTAATTCACGTTCCAAGGTGGCTGGCTCCTTCCGCAGTCCCTTGACAATGTTGATGATCTCACTGCCGGTGAGATCCTGCGGAAAACGGGCAATCTGCGGCACATAACCAATCGTCTGGCGGTATTCGCATGCTCCATCCAGTACTGATCCGTTGACGGTGATCGTGCCGGAGGTCGGATTCACTAACCCGAGCAGACATTTGATCAGAGTTGATTTACCGGAGCCGTTAGGTCCGATGATGCCCGTGACACTGCCCCGCTTGATCGAGAGCGAAACATCGTGTAATGCGACGAACTTGCCGAAGCGTTTATGCAGATTGGTTATTTCGATCATGAGATTGGCTTCATCCTTGGTTTCGTGTCTGCCAACGCTTCCGGCGTGAGAGTGGGCATAATGCGCTCGGCGAGATTGAGCAAATCAACCAGCAGGCTGCGAATCAACACCATTGTTGCCGGTTCAGATTCAACGATCAGAGAGTACAGACTCACCGGGCGATACGGCATGTCGCCAAAACCATCGCGATCGAGATCATAACCGTGATAGGTGCTCCAGTAATTCCCGTCAAACTCACTGAAGCTCTGCCTGCTGTTGGTGGCTACTTGAAAAGAGTTATCGATGAAATCATTGCCGGTGACCTTGCTTCCGACACAGTTCGCCATAATCTTGATCGCCCATCCATTAGCTTGGAATTCATTGCCCGCGATGATGATGCGGTCCGAGCCCTCGAGGTAAATGCCGACGGAGTTTCCCGTGATGATATTTCCGAGCACGCGGCTGTCTCTGATGTCCTTGAGCAATAATCCGTACGATGCACCACCCCAACTATCCGCAAACGAATTGTCCAACATCTCTACTTGACTGGTGTACATCACGGCAACTCCGGCGCCGTTGCGGGCAAAACGGTTCTTCTCATACCGGCAACTGTCGGAAAACATGAAATGCAGCCCATAACGCAAATTGTCCGAACTGTCATTCCCGCTGATTGTGCTGTGTTTGACAAACTCCAGATAAATGCCGTCGCGCTGACCATGTATCTGATTATCCTGTACCGCAATGTCTCGACAGTACCACATGTGAACTCCGTTGCCTGCTGACGTCAGTGCCGTCGCCGAGCCGACAATCGAGTTGCGCAGAATTCGACACCGTTTGGAATGTGACAGATATACTGCAAAGAAGTTGTCGACAAAACGGTTATCGCGCACTTCGCAATTCTCAACCTCGTTCAGCAGAATCGCAGCATGTTCTTTAACAAAACTGACCGGAACGCCGCGAAGTTCAAATCCGCTGATTACAACATTGTCGACAGTGACTTCGAATATAGGTCCCTGCCCGGCAGCATCCACTATCGGCCAACCGTTGCCGGTCACCGTTATTGGCGTGACAATACGGAGATTCGACTCAAAGTATCTCCCCGATTCGACGCAAACAGTATCGCCCGGCATTGAAGTAAGCAGTGCCTCGGACACGGTCTGTATCGCTCCGCCCGGCTGTACTTTGATCACTGCGGCTACTGCCGATTTCGTTGCAATGATCAAGCAAACCGCCATCAGAATTCCGGAAATATGGCAGCGCAAACCGCAGTGACGCAAGCGCTGGTAGGTCCGGCATGACTTTGTACAATGAGTCAATTGCTGTTCTCCAGTTTCCAGGCAACTGCCACGACTTCCTTGATTTCGTTCCAAGTGACGATTCTTCCGCCAACCTCGTCGATCAGTTTCGCCGCCGATTCGTCAGAATCGACCGCAACCAGGCCGATTCCCATCGGGCTCTTCTGGCGCTCGGCCAGAACTATCCAGGCTTTACTCGCGTCCAGAAATTGATCCGGCTGCCTGAAGTCGGTCACCCATCGCGAGTGTACCTCCTGCGAAGTATTCGCAAACACCATGTCGGCAGCCGCCAGACACTCAATCGAATCGTATTTCAGCACTTTTCCTTTTTGAGTAATCAGTTCGGAACCGAAACTCTTATCAGCAATCGTCATCTTGCAGTAATCGCATTGATCTGTACCGTAATGGATCTCTTCCGGTGCGTAGCCTGCACACCCAATCAGGGCAACCACCATCATGGTCAAAATGATGGTTCCCGCGAGTTGCCTAATCAACATTTGGAATCACCTTTCTTGCCCTGCGCAATTCCATGAACCAAACCAGCGCACCGGTCGCCACGCTAAAAATCGCCGCCCATCCGCCCAGTCCCGGCAGTGACACAGCTTCGAAATTCAGAAGTTTTTTGCTACCGATCAGCGGCGGCTGGTAGGTCATGCCTGGCACTTTGATGATTGCATTCTCCAAGTCCAAATTGTGACCATAGTCATAACCCCACAGATAGAAGTCCACCAACCCTGCCAATGCAATCAGTACGAACACAGCCAGCCATGCCGTCAGCATCCGTCTGCGTCCGCTAATGGCGACAGCCAGGCCAAACAACAATACTGCCCGCATAATCCAGGGCATGATGCGCAATTCTGGAATGGACTCCGGTTTGATGTGCTTCATGCCAATGTAGTGGTTAAGGTTGTTGATCTTGGCAAGATCACCCGGATTCTGCCCCTGGACTTGGTTGATCCAGATCTCCATCCCTAGGCCCTCCGGATATTGTGGCGCGATCAACTCAATCTCCCACAGTGGCAGAAAGTACGTCAATGTCAGCAACAGTGCCGCGGCGGCAATAGCTGCTCGAGACAGCGGTTTCATGACCTGACTCCTCGTCTGCTCCCTGTTGACGTTGGCTGGCATCACCGGTTTCCGTTCTTTCCGGAAACCGGCTTCACTATTGTTGGGCACTGTGACTCCATCAACGGCTAGCTGGAAACCCTGATCCAGCCTTGCATCTCCTGATGCAGCGCCGAACAGAAATCGGTGCAATAGAACGGTATGACACCGGCCATCTTCGGCTCCCACAGCAGTGTACGAGTTTGTCCCGGCATGATCAGCAGTTCTGCTGTCGTCGCACCCATCACGCTGAATCCATGCGGAACGTCCCAATCCTGCTCGAGGTTGGTTACATGGAAATAGACTTTGTCCCCAACCTTGATCCCCTCAATGTTGTCAGGGACAAAGTGGGTACGAATCGTGCTCATGTACACGTGCACCGTCTTACCGTCGCGTTCAATACGCGACTCGTTCTCGGCCTTGATCGCATGGGGATTCTTGTTCTCGGCAATCGGGAACCACCGCACCGAGCGATCCTTGATCATCGCCGCCGGCAGTGCCTGTGCATAGTGCGGTTCGCCGATGGTCGGGAAATCAAGCAACAGCTTCATTTTGTCGCCCGTGATGTCGATCAGTTGTGCCGATTGCGTTAGTTCCGGACCAGTCGGCAGGTAGCGATCCTTGGTGATCTTGTTGAGCGCGACGACATACTTGCCGTATGGCTGCTTCGTGTCGCCGCCCGGAATCATCAAGTGCCCGATCGAGTAATAGGTCGGGATGCGGTCGACCACTTCCCAGGTACCGATCTTCCACTTCACTATCTCGGAAGACAGAAACATGGAAGTGTATCCGAATCCCTGCCCGTCAAATTCTGTGTGGAGCGGCCCTAAACCCGGATCCTTGACTTCTCCAGCAATGACCGACTCATACTTGACGATCGGGATTCCGTCAAACTCACCTTCGAAATCGTTCGCTTCAGCAGCCTTCTTGAATTTGCTAAACGAATGCACCGGAATGAGTGCCGCCAGCTTCCCTCCTGCGACGATGTACTCGCCGGATGGATCGATATCGCAACCATGCGGGGATTTGGGTGTCGGCAGGTAGTACATCAGTCCCGGGTGATCTTTGGCAACCAGCACCTTGACCGAGTTCAGGATCTCGCTTTGACCGACATCGCCATCATCCATATAATTGTGATAATGCGAAGCTGTCCAATCCTCTCCCTTACCCTGGGCAATCAACTCTTCTGCCAGCTTCCAATTGACCGCCGCAACGAAGTCTTTGTCGTTCTTCGATGCATTAACTTCGAGCTGTGTATTGGCCTGTTCGGAATTGTATGAGGAGAAGAATGACCAGCCGTGCG
>CAZQBX010000036.1:15834-33011 GCA_964592145.1 uncultured Ignavibacteria bacterium | reverse complement strand
ACGAAGGCGAATTAGGGAGATGGGAGATGTTCGGCTGAAGCCGAACCCAAAGTCGGGATCGCACCGTTGGCGCGCCTTCAAGAAGTGCCAGGGCTTAGGCCTACTTGGTGCGCTGTTGATGCGAATTGCCCGCCAGGCGTGGACGACTGGCGGGCACATTCTGTGCTAAAAGAACATTTTAGCGAGTTTGAGGGCGCCTTGTTTCCATGGGACGCGGTGGGTGACGCCGCCGCCGCCGGAGTTGGACAGCTTGTCGGCATTGGCGAGATACCATTCGTAGTTGCGAATGAGAGCGTCCTTGTTCGAGTACTTGGGGGCGAAACCAAGTTTCTTCTCGGCCTTCTCGATCGAGACGAATGATTCCTTGCCGGCAGTCTCATAGATCCACTTGTAAAGGGGCGAGAGATTGAGCATCTCCAGAAAACGCAAAGTCCAGATGGCAGGGGCTTCGGGAAGCGAGACGACCTTGCGGCCCTTGCCGGCGCGGTCGAGGACAGCCTGGAAGTCGGTGCGCGGTGTACCGAAGATCTTGGCGCCGATGTTGAAGGTGTCATTGACGGTTTCGTCGGGGAGGGTCGCGGTCAGCCAGATGACATCGCAGAGGTCTTCGACATCGAGGTACTGATACGGGTTGTTGCCTTTGCCGAGAATCGGGAAGCTGTGGCCGTCGCGCGCCCACTCGTAGAACATCGCGAAGACGCCGAGTCGCTCGGGACCGATGAAGGACTTGGGGCGAAGGATCGGAACGCATAATCCCTTCTTGCGAAATTCAAGGCAGACCTCTTCGGCTTTGACTTTGGCGATACCATAGGGACCGACGCCTTGCATGGGGTCATCCTCGAGAAGGGGATGATGATCGGGAATTCCATAAACTGCTGTTGTTGAGATATGGATGACGCGCTTGACGCCGGCGCGCATTGATTCCTCAAGAACGATGCGGGTGCCTTCGATGTCGGTCGAGTAGATATCCTCCGGTTTGTACAACGGCAAGGCAGCGGCGGCGTGAACGACGATATCGACATCACGGAGTGAATCGCGGACGTTGTCAGGTTTACGGATGTCGCCATCGACGACGCGGATCTTGTCGCGGACATCGGCATAATCAAAAGGGGCAATATCGAGAGTGACGACTCGTTGACCCTTGGCGAGCAGGTAGCGGACGAGGTTGATGCCCAGGAATCCGGCGCCGCCGGTGATCAGATAGTTCTTACTCATTGTATCGAAATCACTCCTTCAGATTCAGTCATAGCGCGAGCTGGGAGCCGAAAGTACGGTCCACCCGTAATGGAACTTTGAAAGGCTAACTTATGTCGAAGTGTCCGCAAATCCAAGCACTGCGTTGAAAGGATGGCAGAGCTCAAGTCGAGTCGGGAAGATTGTGAATGAAGGTACATTCATAACACTGGAATAGGACAATTCTGATAGGAAATAGCGAGTCCAGAGGGAGCGAACTTGCAGTAAAACCGCTCCGAGGCCTGTTGTATTAATATGTTGTTAGGCAACAAGTTAATAAATGACATCGAGTGTCACTTCAACGCAATTCCTGCCCCGCAGAATTATACATGAAATTTATCCCAATTAGTTACTTTTTTCACAATCGGTGACACTTAGGTGACAATTAAAGTGCGGTTTATTTTAACTTCCACGCAACGAAAGACGATAGACTCTGGTGAGATTAGGAATGACTATGGAATTCGGAATAATCGGAACATCGATCTGGCAGCAGAATATGAAGCTGCTTGAGCACCTGACGGTGGAACGAACCGAGCGGGTCGAAGTTCTGCGTTCCCTCAAAACCGCACTCGGTTTGAGCGAGATAGTCTACCTGGCCACCTGCAACCGTGTCGAATTTGTTTATGTATCTACCGGCGAGTACGCCGGCTCCAAGCTGCTCCACAAGCTGATAGATTTCTTCTTCCGCGACACCAAGGGTTTGGGTTTCTTCCCGAACGATTTCTATCATTACACGGGACGTGAGGCGGTTGCCCATCTGTTCAGGACAACCGCTTCACTGGAATCTCTGGTGGTGGGCGAAAATCAGATAGCCGGTCAATACAGAGACGCTTACATGGAAGCTCTCGCCACCGGACTGGCGGGCGCGACACTTAAGGACATATCAGAAGAAGCTTTGTTGGTTGCCAAGAAGGTGAAACGCGAGACGGAGATTGGCTCGGGCGCAGTCTCGATGGCATCCCTGGCAGCCGATGAGTTGGCGGACTACTTAAGGGGAGTCGAAGATCCGACTATCGCTTTGGTAGGCAGCGGCGCGATGACTATTAAGCTGGCGCACTATGTACAAGACAACAAACTTGGAAAACTTCTCTTTGTAAACCGTACGGTCGAAAAGGCCGACACTCTCGCAGAACAATTTGACGGGAACGCAATGGCATTGAGCGACTTCTTTGAAATGTGCGTTCCCGTCGATGCTATCCTTTCGGCAACGGCGGCGACTGAACCGATATTTGATGCCGCGTTTATTGATCGTATGCCACAGCGCCCGAAGCCGGTTTTGTGTATCGATCTGGCGATTCCGCGCGATTTCGGCAATGAGTTCGATGACAACCCGAAAGTGAAGCTGGTTGATATTCCGTACTTGCGCTCGAAATGCAACGGCAATCTTCGGCAGAAGTTTGTCGAGACCAGCAAGGCAAATGAAATTGTGCGGGAAGCGGTGAATCAGTATTTTTCCGACCGCATGGAAGTTTCACTGAAGCCGATTTTTCATGACAGTTACCAGGAATCGATGCGGTTGGCAAAGAGCGCGCTTGACGATTTGTTCGCCAAGAAGGTAACCGGTCTTTCTGAAGAAGAGAAAGAAGCGGTGTATCGCTTGGTAACCAAGCTCGTGGCCAACTCCGCTTTTCAGCCTGTGAAAGTGCTATCAAACAAGCTCATCGAAATGGGCTCTGACCTCGAAATCGCAGAAATCAAGAGTATTCGCAAAGAAGCAGTATGACCGCAACAAAGTTGATCATTGGATCGCGTGGCTCAGACCTCGCATTGTATCAAGCAAACTTCATCCGTGATATCCTGATTCGGGAGCATGGTTGTGAAGTTGAGATCAAGATCATCCAGACGGCCGGCGACAAGATTGACAATGTGTCGTTCGATAAGATGGAAGGGAAAGGATTCTTCACGAAGGAACTCGAAGAAGCGCTGCTCAAGAATGAAATTGATCTGGCGGTGCACTCGTTGAAGGACTTGATGACGACGCAACCGGCGGGGCTCAAGCTGGGAGCAGCGGGGTATCGAGCAGATCGCAGTGAGATGTTGCTGATCAGAAAGGACTCCACAATCGCTATTGGTGTCATCCCGGTTAAGTCGGGCGGGATCATCGGCACCAGTTCGGCTCGGCGCAAGGCGCAATTGCATTTCCACAATCCGACTTTGAAGATCAACGACCTTCGCGGCAATGTGCCGACGCGGATTCGCAAATTGCGCGAGGGTCTTTACGATGCCATTCTGATTGCTTCGGCTGGTGTGAAGCGTTTGCAGCTTGATGTGAGCGACCTGACGTCGATCGAACTTGATCCGCAAGTGTTCTTGCCAGCGCCGGCGCAGGGGATTCTGGGAATTCAAATCAGGGACAATAATCCGCGGGTTGAAACGGTTATTGGCAAGATGGGATCGCAGGAAGAGATGAAGCAGGCTGAGTTGGAGCGCGGACTGCTGCGCAAGTTCGGTTCGGGATGTTCGCTGCCGCTGGGTGTTTGGTCGGAGAAGCGGGGAGAAGAGTATCGGCTCAAGGCAGTGCTTGGTGTGCAGTATAAAGAAGAGTGGATCGGCCTCAAGTCGGCTGATATTCAGGGAACGAATATTGAGCGTATGGTCGAACAGGCCTATGCGACACTACACGGAGACGCAGTATGCGTATAGCAGTTACGCGATCGAAAGAACAACTTTATGAGCTTGCCAGTCGAGCATCAGTCCGAAACATCGAAATCGTTCCTCTGCCATTGATGGAAATCAGGCAGATAGCATTCGCATGGCCGGATGACATTGACCTGGAGAGATTGGGTTGGGTATTTTTCACCAGCGCGAATGGAGTTGAGGCATTCTTCCAGAGACTGGACAATGTCGGCTGCAAGCTGCCCAAGCATACCAATATCGCAGTGGTCGGAAAGCAGACCGAAACGGCGCTGCTGACACGCGGATATGAAGCGGATTTTCAGCCGTCGGAGGCTTACGGGCGGTTGCTGTTCAGTGAATTTGTTGAGCGTCATCCGGAGCGAAATCAAGTGCTTGTTTATGCCCGTGCCAAAGAGATTGATTGGGATCCGAATCCACTTCTGAAATCGCGTAAACTCGACTACCGCGAAGTGGTTTGTTACGAGTCAGTGGAAAGACCGGTTGATCAATATGCCGTAACGAGAATCAAACGCGACGATTTGATATTGTTCACTGCCCCGTCAATGGTCCGTGCGTTTCACAAGCAGTTTGGTGATCCGGAGGCACGGTTGCTGGCGATCGGCCATACGACGGCCGCCGAAATGGACCGGCACCGCTGGGCTAATTACACCGTTCTCAAGCAGGCGGACGTGAATTCAGTACTGGAGTATGTATAAATGGAACGGCTCAATCGCCCACGCAGGCTTCGCAGAAACCAGATGATCCGCGACCTTACCGCACAAACACAACTCAACATTGGCGGCATGATTCAGCCATATTTTGTGACGGATGGTGTGGGAGTTCACGATGAGATCAAAGGGCTTCCCGGGATCTATCGCGATTCCGTGGACTCACTCGTGAAGACAATTGACGAGGACATCAAGCTCGGCATCATCAAGATAATGCTGTTTGGCGTGACTGACCGAAAGGATGTTCTCGCGAATTCCGGTTGGGACGATAAGAACCCCGTTATCAAAGCAACCAAGGAACTTAAGAACAAGTTCGGCGAGTCATTGTTTGTCAGCGCCGATGTTTGTCTGTGCGCTTACACCGATACCGGCCACTGCGGCGTGACACTGGAAGGCAAGATTGACAACGACAAGTCGGTCGCGGTGTTGAGCAAGATGGCAGTCAAGTTGGCCGAGGCTGGATGCGACTGTGTAGGACCATCCGACATGATGGATGGTCGCATCGGTTCGATCCGCAAGGCACTAGAATCAGAAAACTACTATGACACGATAATCCTCGCATATTCCGCTAAGTACGCCTCCGCTTACTACGGTCCATTCCGGGAAGCCGCAAATTCGGCTCCCGGAAAGGGCGACCGCAAGGGTTACCAGATGGATTTCCGCAATCGCCGCGAAGCATTGCGCGAATTGCAGCTTGACGAAGACGAGGGTGCGGATATTGTGATGGTCAAACCGGCGCTGGCATATCTGGATATTATCTCCGACTTCGCGGCGAATACGGAGTTACCGGTGGCGGCGTACAACGTGTCGGGCGAGTATACGGCCGTGAAGCTTCTGGCGCAGGCTGGTCTCGCTGATGAAAAAACGATGGTTTTGGAGAATCTAACGGCGATTACACGGGCGGGAGCCTCAATAATATTGACCTATCATCTGAAGGATATTCTGAAAAATGGCTGGCATAACTAAGGTTGGATTCGATAGCGCGAAATCGCGCAAGTTGATGGAATTGTCATCGGAGATCATCCCGGGCGGTGTGAACTCGCCGGTGCGGGCTTTCAAGTCGGTTGGGGGGACGCCGAAGTTCATCGCCAAGGGCAACGGCGCGTATTTGTATGATGTCGACGGCAACAAGTATCTCGATTTCTGCAATTCGTGGGGACCACTGATTCTCGGCCATGTCGACAAGGATGTTGTTGCCGCAGTTAAGGCGCAGATCGACAAGGGGATGACATTTGGAGCATCGACGGAGCTTGAGTACGATCTGGCCAAGTTTATTGTCCAGCATGTAGATGTCGTAGAAAAAATTCGCTTTGTCTCGTCCGGCACTGAAGCGGTTATGTCGGCAATTCGCGTGGCGCGCGGATTCACCAAACGCGACTTGATTCTGAAGTTTGACGGTTGTTATCACGGACACTGCGACCACTTGCTGGTCAAGGCGGGTTCGGGATTGGCGACATTCGGCCAACCATCATCTGCCGGTGTGCCTGACGCAATCACCAGCCAGACGGCGGTACTGCCGCTTGATGATGAGGAAGCGTTGCAGGAGTTCTTTGCGAAGCACGGAGATGAACTGGCTGCGGTGATTATCGAGGGGATTCCGGCTAACAATGGCCTACTGATACAACGACACGACTACATGCGACTGCTACGCGCACTCACCGAACGCCATGGGGCGTTGTTGATTCTTGATGAAGTGATAACGGGTTTCCGTGTTGGCATCGGTGGAGCGGCAGCATATTACGGGATTCGCCCCGATCTGGTCACTTATGGAAAAATTATCGGCGGTGGAATGCCGGTCGGGGCGTTTGGCGGACGCACGGATGTAATGAACATGTTATCGCCGCTGGGACCGGTATATCAAGCGGGGACGCTCTCCGGCAATCCGGTAGCGATGACAGCGGGTTTGGCGACGTTGAAGAAGCTTGCCGACGGAAAGATCTACAAGGAACTGGAAGAGAAGAATCGCCGATTTGTCACGCTGTTAATGGAGCAATTGCGCGACAACCTCGTGAATGTGGCGGGCGTTGGATCGATATATTGGATTGTTTTTCAGAACGACTTACCGCGCGCGGCGCACACGATCAGCACCGACGGTATTTCGCACTATAATCGCATGCATGCGAAGATTCTGGATCAGGGAATTTATCTTCCGCCATCCGGCTATGAAGTGTGTTTCCTGTCGACGGCGCACACGGACGAACTTCTTGAACAGGCGGCTTCGATACTTGCGACTGCAATTAAGAAAGAAGCGCACGAATGGGCATAGCCGACAGCACGTTCATCAAAGCCTGTTATGGCAAGAACGACGGCCCAATTCCGGTCTGGGTTATGCGACAGGCGGGGAGGTATCTTCCGGACTATCAGGCGGTGCGATCCAAGGTATCATTTCAGGAGCTGTGCCGGACGCCGAAGTTGATTGCCGAAGTTGTCCGCCAACCGGTGGAACGGTTCAATCTTGATGCCGCGATACTCTTCTCCGATATCCTGACAATTCTCGAACCGATGGGTGTTGCCGTTAGTTTTCCGGACGGTGGGCCGGTGATTGGTTCGCCGATCTGCAAACCGGCGGATGTGTCGACAGTCAAGCGTTGCAGTATTGAACGCGATCTGCATTTTGTACTGGAAGGAATCGGCGAGATCAAGAAGATTCTCCCGAACACTCCACTGATTGGTTTTGCCGGATCGCCATTTACATTGTTCTGCTATCTTGCGGAAGGCAAAGGCTCGAAGACTTTTGACAAGGCCAAGAAGTTCATCAATCGATATCCCGAAGCCGCACGTCAGTTGATTGACCTGCTGGCGGATTCCGTAGGGGATTACCTGTGCGCGCAGGTTGATGCCGGAGCCGATTGCGTGCAGATCTTCGATAGCTGGGGTGGGATTCTGGCGCACGACGACTATCGCGAGTGGTCAGCCAGGCCAATCGCCGCAATCCTGGCAAAAGTAAAGGCGAAGAATGTGCCGCGAATTGTATTTGTGAACAACGTCGCGCCATATCTGGATACAGTGGCAGCATTCGACTGCGAGGCGGTCGGCATTGACTATCGCATCGAACTGGCGACAGCGGCAGCCAAACTCAGCGGCAAGTCGGTGCAAGGCAATCTCGATCCGACAGTCTTGTTTAATACTCCGGCAAAGATTGCCGAGAAGACAAACGCGATTCTTGAGATTCTACCGAAGCACAGCAACTTGATATTTAACCTTGGTCATGGCATTCTGCCGGAGACGCCGTTGGTTTCGGTGGAAACAATGATCGCGACCGTGAAGAAGTTCCGGAAGTAACAATGGCAGTTGAACAGACATATACGCAGGTGCCGATCGAATTGCTGAGGAAGTACGATCGCCCCGGACCGCGCTATACAAGTTATCCGACGGTGCCGGTTTGGAGCAGCGATATTGGACCAGAGCAATATGTAGCGGCGTTGCAGTCGACGAGCGCCAAAAGAGATTTGCCGCTGGCGTTGTATTGCCACATACCGTTTTGCCGGAAGCGCTGTTACTACTGCGGATGCAATACAGTCATTACGAACAATCCTGGTCGTGTTAACAAGTATGTTGCGGATCTCGCCCTGGAGATAATCAACACTTCCGAGCATCTGGGCGAGCGCCGCAATGTAAGTCAACTTCATCTCGGCGGCGGGACGCCGACCTTTGTCGATTGCCGCGGCCTCGAGATTGTGCTGAAGGTAATCGATGACCGTTTTAAATTCATAACTGGTGCGGAGAAGTCGATTGAAGTCGATCCGCGCGTAACTACCGACGAGCAATTGGAATTTCTGGCATCAGTGGGATTCAACCGCATTTCGATTGGCACGCAGGACTTTGATCCGGCAGTGCAGGAGGCGATTGGCAGAATTCAATCGTATGAGCGTGTGCAGCACATAATCGAGAAGGTGCGCACGATGAATTTCCGTGGCATCAATATTGATCTGATTTACGGACTCCCGCGCCAGTCAGTTGAGAGTTTCAAGGCGACGCTGGAGAAATCGATTTCCTTGCGGCCGGACCGTGTGGCACTTTACTCGTTTGCCTATCTTCCGCAGAATATGGCTAATCAAATGGCGATCAAATCGCACGAACTGCCTGCGACTGAAGTCAAATATCAGCTCTTCGCTACAGCAGTTGAAGAATTCACCAGAGCTGGGTATCGCCAGATCGGAATGGACCACTTCGCACTGCCGGATGACGAGCTGGCACTGGCGCAGCAAGATGGGCGGCTGCACCGCAATTTCATGGGTTACACAGTGCAGACGGCACCGGAGATGATTGGATTCGGCATGTCGGCAATCGGCTATGTCAATGATTCCTTCTTCCAGAATCACTCCAAGCTCGACAGCTATGAGAATGCGATTCGCGAGAAGCAGTTCGCCATCTACCGGGGCATGAACCTGACAAAGGATGATTTGATCCGCCAGTATGTGATCAGCCAGTTGATGTGTAACTTCCGTCTGCATTATCAGTCAATCGAGCAGTTGTTTGCAGTCAGGTACGAAGATTATTTTCGCAACGAACGTCAGAGTCTTGACATCTTCTTCGCGGATAATCTAATGACCGAGAGCGACAGCGGTTTGCAGATTACGCCGATAGGCCGTACGTTTGTCCGTAATATCGCCATGACGTTTGATGCGTATCTTGACGCCAACGGCGAATCCAAAGGTGTCCGCTTCTCCCGCACGATATAGGCAGGTAATGAAGGACAAGATCGCCGTAGTCTTGCTCGCGATGGGCGGTCCCGATTCTACCGCAGATATTCCCGAATTCCTGTATAATATCTTCTCGGACCGCTCGATCATTCGCCTGCCGGGCGGTGCGGTAATGCAAAAGCCCTTTGCCAGGTTGATCTCGCGACTGCGCACCAAGAGTGTAGCCGGACATTACAGCCACATTGGCGGCGGATCTCCGCTGCTCAAGTGGACGCAGTCGCAGGCACGATTGATTGGCGAGAATTTACAAAGAGAGTTTGACGAGGTCACCTGCTACATTGGCATGCGCTACTTCCGGCCAAGTATTGAATCGGCGATCAAGGCGGCGGTCGAAGATGGATACAGCCGGGTCTGCTTCGTGCCGCTCTATCCGCAGTTTTCGACGGCGACGAGCGGATCATCGTTTGCGGTTGCGCGGGAAGTCTTGAAAACACATCCACAAATTGAAGCTACGTTCATTCAGGACTTTCACGACAATCAGGAATACACCAACCTGCTGGGCTCATACATCGAGCACAATATTCAACCCGGGGAAACGCTGTTGTTTTCGGCGCATTCACTACCACAGAAATTCGTCGATGAGGGCGACCCATATGTTGAGCAGGTCAAGAAGACGGCAGCGATGTCGGCGGGGACGCGGGACTATCATCTCGCGTTTCAAAGCCGCACCGGACCGGTGAAGTGGGTAGGACCAGATACAGTGGTAGAGGTCAAACGTTTGTTGGACGATCCGAAGTGCCGACTTTTCGTCGTTCCAATCAGTTTTGTCTGCGATCATATTGAGACGCTTTATGAGTTGGATATCCAATTGAAAGAACTGGTCGGCGAGGAAAAGGGAGCACGAATTCGGCGGATGCCAATGTTCAATGATGATCCGAGTTTCGGTCGAGTACTGGCTAATCTCGTTTGTGCAAAAGTGAGCGAATATGCCGGCAAATGATGTCATCATAATCGGCGGTGGTATTTCGGGGTTGGCGGCACTGCATTATCTTCGCCGCGACAAGCCGAATCTCAATGTGAGATTGTTCGAAGCCGAACCGCGACTGGGCGGGACCATTGGAACTGACCGGATTGACGGCTACAGTTTTGACTCGGGGCCAAATGGGTTTCTTGACCGCGAGCCGCTGACGCTGCAGCTCTGTAATGAGTTGCAACTTGGAGAGCAACTTGAACGTGCTAACGAGAGCGTCAACAATCGTTACATACTCAAGGGCGGCCGGCTGCGCTCGGTACCGATGTCGCCGCCTAAGTTTTTGATGGCCGATATCATTAGCTGGCCTGGAAAACTGCGGATAGCAATGGAGCCGTTTGCGAAAGCGCGTCCGGAAGGAATTGACGAGTCGATTTACGACTTTGCCTGTCGACGCATTGGCCGTGAAGCGGCAGATTATTTGGTGCAGCCGATGGTCTCCGGTGTTTACGGCGGTGTCGCTCAGGAGATGTCACTACAATCGTGCTTTCCCATTATGCGCGAAATGGAAGACGAATATGGTTCGTTGTTCAAAGCGATGATCGCAAAGGCCAAAGCAGCGAAGGCAAAGGGCAAAAAGAGCGGTGGTCCATCGGGGCCCGGTGGATGGTTGACTTCGTTCAAGGGTGGACTGGACAGGATTATTGTACGGTTTCAGGAGATGTATGCTCCGTTTATATCGACCGGTAAGAATGCGGAATCGATCACCCGTGCGAACGACGGATACATCGTAACTTTCCACGACGGCTCCAGCGAGTCGACACGAAATGTCATCGTGGCAACACCTTCGTATGAGGCGGCTCGGATGACTGCAGACCTATCGCCGGAGTTGTCGCAGGCGTTAGGGGCAATTCCGTATGCACCAATCGCAGTCGTTTGTGCAGGATACCACGCGAACCAAGTCAAAATCCCGATCGATGGCTTTGGATTCCTGGTTCCAAAGAAGGAGAATCGGAAGATTCTTGGTTCGATCTGGACTTCATCGATATTTGCTGACCGCGCGCCACAGGGGATGATTCAGTTTCGTACAATGGTCGGCGGCGACGGATTCCATGAGTCAATTGACTTGACTGATGAAGCGCTTCTAGCCGCGGTGAGGCAGGATCTTGGCGAGATCATGCAGATCGCGGGCGAGCCGCAAATGGTAAAGATATATCGTTGGAAATACGGTATTCCGCAGTACCGGGTCGGACATCGAAAGTTGCTTGACACCATCGAGCAGGAACTGTCGTCGCTCGGTGGAGTTCAGATTGCCGGGAACGCCTATTATGGTATCGGTCTTAATGATTGTGTGAAGCAGTCGCACAAAGTTGCTGGGCGAATCTCATAGATCCGGAATAGCGTCGATTCTACTTACTCCAATCCAAATTTTCGCTCTTCAAGGAAATTCTTCATATGTGTCCGCAATGTGGCGGGATTGTTGGTGGCTGCCCGGCGTGCGGAATGTTCTGACCAGGAATAGTCGGCAGGTACATCGCGGCCATCGGGAGCGGCAAGCTTGCGGTGTGCCCCTTCGTATAGTCCGGTCGCGCGAACGGTATCATCGTATTCCTGCAGCAGTTGGGCCAATGTTGTATCGCTGTATTCCTCGAAGTGCACAACTGCCGGCTGAGGAAGACGGGGTTTGATCATCGGTTGTTGATCCGGATAGCCAAGGCAAATTCCCATTAAGGGGAAGACTCTCTGGGGCAATTTAAGCAGTTCACAAACTTTGTCGGGATTATTGCGGATGCCGCCGATCATGCAGATGCCCAGACCTGCCGCTTCTGCTGCGACGGCGATGTTTTGTGCAACCAGCGCGGTATCGACGATCGACACGATGGAGATTTCAATATGGCGATCTTTGAACTGATAGCCGCGAGACTTGCAGATTTGGTTCAGGCGATTGAGATCCGGACACATTACCAGAAAGACCGGACATTGTTCGATCCAGGCCTGATTGCCGCAGTATTGCGCAAGCAGCTGTTTCTTTGTGAGGTCACGGACGACAACTATCGAATATGGCTGAAGGTTTGACGAGGTCGGAGCCTGTCGCGCACATTCGAGGATATTCGCGAGCAAGCCGTCCTCGACAGGTCGATTGGTGTAGCGGCGGATTGACTTGTGCGCTCGCAGCAGCTCAAATACTTCTTGCATCGATTTCCTATGATCTAGTTAAAGGGTGCACCCAAATTTCACATATCTTAGCGGCAGAAGACGTTCAGACGGTCACATAGACGATAACAGTGAACGCCAGCGCGATTGCAAGGGACTTAATTGTGATTCCCAGGGCTTTCTGGCGCAATGCCGAGACTTGATTTTTGCCATCGACGTCCTCTTCGCCATTTTCAATATTGCGCCGACCGCGCGCTGCCAGGGCGACTCATGTCTTTTCGCGAGCCTGCAACAGTCCAAGTACTGCAATCCATGCTGGAGCGAACAACAGCAGGAACCAGAGTCGTTCGACTGCAGCTATGCGGAAAGCGACGAACGCCAAGACGGTGAGTACAAACGCTACAATGGAAATGCGTTCACGCCTGCGGCACTCGGATTCTCCGATGTTGTAAATTGTGGAACTTGATGAGTCGTTCATGGCACCATGGTTGAAAAACTTCACCGCGTCGATTTTCCCATCGGCAATGGACGTGCGGCATCAGTGACGGCACCTATCTTGAGAGCGTAACTGTCCTTCTTGGCGATGTCCTCATCGGTTACGAAGTACACATCCAGCATTTTGTCGATCCTGATACCGGTGCGTTCGAAATTGACTTCAGCGAGACACAGGCTCCAGCCTTCGAGCCAACTTAGGAGTTCCTGTTTTTGAGCCGCGGTACCGGCAAAGTGAATCAGGATATCGATATCGCTGCCCGGTTTTGCGGTGGCGTTCTTTGTCGAGCCGAAAAGGTAAAAACCGCGAACACCGAAGCGAGCGGGATCAAGCACAGCGGCGATCTGTTCGGCGATGGCGAATCGCCAACGCCAGTAGTGTTCGCCCGATGTCTCTGTCAAGATAGGTTCTTCCCAATGACCTTGAATGCGGGCTCTGGGCGCGGCAAGCATGGCGACGGCTCTATCCAAATCAGCGTTCATCAAAACATGCACGACCTGTCCAGCCGCGCTACGGGGCACATCTATCAGGCGAACTACGTTGGCGAGGTTCTCGTATTCGGGAAGTACTTCACCCAGAATGTTATCGGCCTGCAAGAGGAAGCGATCGTTCATAACATTGACGCCGTCATCCGGATAGAGCGGCAGATAACGGATTTGTGCTTCGACCAGATCCTGAAAGAAATGAGTTCCGAATGAGAGGTCGGGAACATAGTGACCGCTTTGACGAGCGATCTCAATTAGCATTGCAGTATTGTTGAGATCCGAATAAGTAACGCTGACGCCGAGCTTGATATCTCCGCGACTTCCCCAGCGGCCGGGGCCCATCATGATGAATTGGCGTTTGGGAAGGATATGATTGAGTCGGCTTACTGCCCGGCCGACGGCCAAAAGGGTTTGACGGTCTTTGATTGCCCCATATGCCTGGGGATCGACATAGACAATATGCGTAATGTCCGGCACCCTGCCGTTAGAGACGTAGCGGTTGGCAGTAAAGATGATTTTATCCGGGTGGATGTCTTTTGGAATTGCCGAAGGCCCGCTATCTTCGGAGTGACTCTGGGGTCGGCACTGGAGCAGGTAGAAGTCAGTACCGTCATGGGCAAATTCCAAGTCGACCGGCTCTCCGAGTTTCTCCTCGAGCGTTTTGAGGATTGACTGCACCTGGGCGACAAACGGTGAGTTCGTCAAGAGTCCCTCAAATGTAACGACCAGACGCTCGCTGCGGAAGTCAATATGACCAAGCGGGCGCTGGATGTGGTCGCCTTTGTCGATTGAGACAATCTGATTGATTAACGGAATCTCGTCGCCGAATTCGTGCAGTAGATCGTCGATGTGCAACGTCTCAAAGGTATTAGTTTCGAGATTGATAACATCGATCATCTTCGGCGAGTAGCGCGCCATTTCATCGGCGGTCACATTCACACGCAGTCCCGGCTGACCCGGAGAAACAAGAATGGGATAATCGTCACTGGTGCGGTCGACGGCGCGCGTGCCCAGTCCGGGGACAATGCGGATCAGTCCATCACTGCGGCGGATTCGCGGCGACCACCGCAACTCGTTTTGGCTGAACGCGACTCCAGCGAATGCCGGCAGGAAGTACTTACCCGACTTGGTGCCGATAACCTGCTGTATGATGATTCCCATTTCTTCGTGGAAGTCAAGCAGGCCGCGTTCGGCCCGATACTCAATCGGGTCAGGTCCAAAAGTAGAGGCATAGACTTCGGCGATTGCATCAAGCAAGGCAGCCAAGCGTTCATCTTTTGAGCCCTGGTTGGCCAAGAAGAGACTTTTGTATTTTCCGGAGAAGGAAGCGCCGGTGCGGTCTTCCAGTAAGCTCGAACTCCGGACAATCAACGGATGGTCGGCAAAATCGTCGAGTACCACCGACAGTGCCTTGATAATCTCCGGCGGGAAGACGGCATTTTTGAATGTCTGAACGACGTTGGGATACTCGAGGCGAATTTGTTCAACCTCCTTATACTTCTGTTCGACCACTTCATCGAAGTTGTTATAACTCATGAAATGGAGTACAACGTCGGAGGTAATATACCATGCTTTGGGCGTCTTGATATGCGTGAGGAGCGGATTGGTGGCGACCGATTTTTTCAGAATCTGCCCGGCGAGGAAAATGCCAGCTGCCTTGCCGCCCAGTTTGCCTTGAGATCCCGGCAGGTAGATGACATTTTGCATGACTTCGAAGATGTCGTACACATCTACATAGTTCTTGGCGATGTTAATGTAGTCGAGCGACTCCGAAAAGATGCGGCGAATCAATGAGACCAACAATCCGCGTTTGGTATTGATCGGGAAGTCGACGTCCTCGGGAGCCATGCGATGGAAACGGCGTATTGCTTCGCCGAGTTGCGGGAGGGGAGTATTGACGTTGGCCAGGGTTTTGACAAGAAAACTCAACTTGTCCTGTGTGATCCATCGTTGAACAAAGGCGACGATTTCTTCCTGCGACATATGATCGGAAGCGATTTTGAATATCTTCTCACTGACGGCCTCACTGCCGGCCATTGCGACGCGCTTGCGATGCGGGACGTTGGAATCATTCATCAACGAGGCGGCATCAGCTGCTTGATCGGGATCATAGTTCTGTGCGAGCTCGCGGGCGTCGACGACACCACTCCAGCATAAGTAGTTCAGCATCTTCGTAGAGATTGTCAGATACAGATTGCGGTCGGTACGCCAAAGAAGATCGAGAATCACCTTCCATTCGGGCCGGGCCTTGTCGCTCTGGATTGGATCCAGAGAGTCCGACTTGCGATAGAGTGCCCGCATTTTGTGAAAAGCGATGTGGCTTGCCAATCGGTCAGCGATCGTGGTCAGGAGCTTTCTTTCTTCCTTAAGGAACGGACCATCATCGGCAATCGGCATTTGTTGATTGTAGTAGACGCTGATCGTTCCAAGCGTCTGTCCGAGGATATTCATACTTTCGGTCATGACCCAGGGAGATTCCCGAAATCCCGGTGCAGCGTAAGTTACATCCGTCAACATGATTCGGGCCAGACACGCTTCCGAGTGCTGCCAGCCGCCCGGAATGGCTTCGATAATGCCGGTGCAGACTTGCTCAAGGTTCGCTCCCGGCTTATTGAGCCATTCCTCAATCTGGTAGAGGCAATTGAGTTCTTTAGCGCGTTCACGCAGGGACCAAAGCAGTCTATCTTGTTTCGGCTCTTGATTGCTCATTGAATAGTTTGTCCTCAAGCTCTACAGCGGTTGTTCCTTATGCTAAGTGAAACCTGATGATAAATGAATCGGCTGAATTCGAAACGGATGAAGGCCGTTCAGCCTTCTACTCAGGCAATCTACGTGAAAATCGCCGATAGATGGTATTGAAAAATAGTGAGAACGGTACGGAGGGTAAGCAAATCGAGGGGGTAAAAAAAGAGGTTCCGCGCAGGCGTTTGCCTTGGCGCGGAACCTACAAAAGGTGCTAACTAACTGACTATACCCAGCCGCGGTCGCGACAGGCCTGTGCCACGCGGCTGACAGCGATCATATAGGCTGCATCCCGCATGTACAGCTTCTTCTTTTTGGCGAGGTCGCTGACATCGGAGAATGCCGAGGTCATCTTGATGTCGAGCTTACCAAGAACTTCATCTTTTTCCCAGAAGTAGTTCATGTTGCTCTGCACCTGTTCGAAGTAGCTGCAGGTTACTCCACCGGCGTTGGCGAGGAAATCGGGGATCATGAAGACGCCACGATCCTCAAAAACCTTGTCAGCCTCCGGCGTGGTCGGACCATTGGCGCCCTCGGCGACAATGCGAACCTTCTTGGAGATCTTCTGCACGGTTTCTGCGGTCACCTGATTTTCGATTGCCGCCGGAACCAGGATATCGACGTCCTGCTCAATCCAGGCACCGCCCGGGAGGATTTCGTAACCGAGGTCCTTGGCTTTCGTCTTGTCGATACCGCCGAAGCGATCAACGATGCCCATCAGTTCGTCGAAGCTGATGCCCGACATCTTGCGATAGGTGTATGATGTCTGATCTTTCTGATCCCAGCAGGATACGCAGATCGCGTGTCCACCCATGCGTTGATACAGCTGGAGCGCGTATTGCGAGACGTTTCCGAATCCCTGAAATGCTGCAGTGGTGTTTTCGGGCTTGATATTCATGAGTTTGAGAGCTTCGCGAACGGTGTACATTACACCATAACCAGTGGCTTCGGTACGGCCCAGTGAGCCACCCATGCCGACCGGTTTGCCGGTGATCAGGCCGGGGCTTTTTTCGCCGACGATAGCTTCGTATTCATCGAGCATCCAAAGCATGTGCTGGGCGTTGGTCATTACGTCGGGAGCGGGAACGTCGGCCAATGGACCGACATTGCGCC
>CAZQBX010000036.1:0-15824 GCA_964592145.1 uncultured Ignavibacteria bacterium | reverse complement strand
CCAAAGCTGACGGATCCAACCGCGGCAAATCTGCTGTTGTTCGTGCTGGCTAAGATTGTGCGGATCGCATATGACGCCGCCTTTGCCGCCACCGAGCGGAATATTGACGACCGAGCATTTCCAGGTCATCCACATTGCAAGGGCACGGACCGTGTCGACGGTTTCTTGCGGGTGGAATCGAATACCGCCTTTGCTCGGGCCTCTGGCGTCATTGTGCTGGACCCGGAATCCGCGAAATATCTTGGTCTTGCCATCGTCCATGCGGACGGGGATGCTGAACTGATATTCGCGCAACGGCCAGCGCAGTAGTTCGCGAGTGCCGCTGTCGAGATTCAGGAACTCGGCGGCTTTGTCAAACTGCTGTTGCGCCATCGCAAAGGGGTTAAACGAATCGCTCTTCATGAAAGTTCTCCCTTCCCGTAACCTAACGGAAAATCGGTATCTTGATCATTGGAGGCTCGCTGCAACAGATGTGCAGTAGGGGAAATACCCCTTCACAAAAAAGAGCCGCTGCATTGTTTTGAGGGTCGTTATACATGCCGGGCTCTCTGTGTCACTCCTGTAACTTAAAGGGGAGTACCTCTCCCCTCATATCGCCGCAAATTAGACAAACGAGAGCGGTTTGTCAAGGATTTGCAAGCAATGCACGGCAAATTTTGTGAATTATTTCACTATATCTTGTTTTGGGCAAATTGAAGACTAAATAAAGTGGAAATTGATTAATGTAATGAAAAAAGGCAGCCGGTTGGCTGCCTTCAGGAAGTTCAAAGATATCGGAATCAATTACTTGCGGAATCTGCGGGCAATTCCAGCACCGACTAGGCCCATTCCCAAAAGGACGATGGTAGCCGGTTCCGGAACTTCATCACTGCTGGCAAACTTACCGCCAACTACCATATCATTGTGATCGTAGTTGCCGTAGCCGGCGCGATAGTCATCGATGAAGAGCAGGAAATCGTAATCGCCAGAGAAGGAAATATTGCCTTCTTCAAAGAAGTAGTTGGCATTTCCGAACGGTGTGTTGTAACCGCGGAAGAACTGATAACTGCTTCCTGGCGCGGTGCGAGAGCGGTCAGAAAACAACCAGCGGTCGCCTTCGCTTGAACGATAGCGGCCATTATCGTTTTGGTCGCTCATCAGCGAGAAACCGTAGTTGCCGTTAAGGCTGAACGTACGAGTGGTGCCAACGCCCTCATTATCATCGAAGATCGTCTGATAGACTGACGAGCTACCCCAGTTGTGAAGAAAAAGGGTGTTGCGATTTGAGTACGATGTCGCTTCGGCCAAGAGAGTGAATTGGATCTGGGCATTCGCAGACAGATAGAGGTCTTGATAGTTGTTAGCTACCGGACTCTGCGCCACCAATGAACCATTGACATAAAGATTAGGAGCGGCAAAAGCTTGGCTCGAAATCCCTGCGAGCAGTGCCGCGACTATCAGAAATTTTCTCATTGGTAAGAATGACCTCCTCGCCATCCGACTCATATACTTTTAACCAGGCCACTCTAAAGCAACATTCTTGCCGAAATGTGTTAAGTTGTTGTTGTGAAATAAGATGGCATTCGCTCACATCCCCGCCTACTGTACAGGATTCCGACAGTGCTGAGAAATGGCAATTCGTAATATGTTGTTGGATAACACGATAGCAGTATTTCGGCCGTGTTCACGAATACGACATCGTCTACTAACTTAGTCTTTGTTGATGGTTGGGTGCGGAGGAAGTGTCTCGATTCGAGACAAACAGTGCGAATTCGACTAATCTTTGCTTGTCGCCGGTGGCAGGATACCGTATAAGGATACTTCGTTAACGACAGACAGAGGAGCATGGAATGGAAGTTAGCAAATATACTGAATCGAATCGGCGTGCCTGGAATGAGGTTACGCCGATGCATCAGGAAGCGAAGCAGGAGAAGTTCTTCAAAGCGTTCAAGACCCCGGGATATGTCTCCTGCGACCGGCTCATTGCGAACAAAATCCGAGAAATCGGACTTACAGGCAAGCGAGTAGCTCAACTCGGTTGTAATGATGGTCGGGAGACGTTATCGCTGAAAAATCTCGGAGCGGAAACAGCGACCGGCTTTGACATTTCCGATGCTGCAATTGCCGAAGCGATCAGGTTGAGCGAGTCTACCGGGGTGAAGTGCGAGTTTGTCCGGAGCGACATCTACGAAATACCGGAATCGTACAATGGCTCATTCCATTTCATTTACATCTCGATCGGGGTCTTTGGTTGGATGCCGTACCTGCCCTCATTCTTCAATGTTGTGGCACGGCTGCTTGCGCCCGGTGGAGAGGTTCTGATCTACGAGCAACATCCACTCGCGGAGATTTTCGATGCCGAGAATCGTACTGACCCTTTGAAGATCGCAAATCGGTATTTCAATGATGAGCCGATGGCGGATGACTCCGGGTTTGATTACTGGGGCGGCAAGAGCTATCGCGGTGAAGTTTCCTACTGGTTCTTTCACACGATGGGGACGATCATCACCGGACTGATAAACAGTGGTATGCAGATTAGATCGTTCAAGGAGTATCCGCATGACATTTCATCGATGTGGGAGCATATCGAGAAGACCGGGAAGATGCTGCCGCTAAGCTACATACTTCACGCGCAAAAGGCGTAGCACGGAAGGTATTAGCGCCATTCGATGATCAGGATTGCCTACACTTCGGATCTTCACGTCGATTACTCAAACGAGAATCGGGAACTGGTTGCGCGGCTGAATGAGGCGGCAGTCGCGGCGAAACCGGACGTGTTGATCATCGGCGGTGATATAGCGGCATCGCCGTCCGACTTCGGGTGGGCTTTGGGGTGTTTTGCGGAACTAAAATGCCGTAAACTGGTCGTCGCCGGGAATCATGACATCTGGATCGAGTCGAAGTCGGACATCCTCAACGGCAAAGACTCGGGCGCCAAGTATCGGCAGATTCTGCCAAAGGTTGCTGCTGATAATGGATTTGAGTTTCTCTTCGATAAAGCGGTGGTTATTGAAGGCATCGGATTCGCGGGATGTATGGGGTGGTTTGACTATTCGTTTCGAAATCCCAAATTCGACGAGACTACCACGCTGGAGCAGTACCGTGTTGGAAAATGGCAGAGTCCGAAAAGTGGGGAGAACTTCCTGTGGAGCGACATGCAATATGTGTGGTGGCTGAAGGACCTGTCGGCAAAAATCAGCGGATTCACGCGCAGCGACCTGTGTCTGTCTGACAGCGAGATTGCGAACTTGATGGCGCGGTCGCTTTCACAACAACTTGACCAATTGGCAAGAGAAGCAGTACGTCAGATTGTCGTTGTCACCCATTTTGTACCGAATCGCGGATTGCTGGAGTATCGCGATTCGATACCGCATGACTACTTCAATGCGTATCATGGCACGATTGAAATCGAGAGCTTAATTGGCAGGCACCGGAAGATATCCCATGTGTTCTCCGGACATTCGCATGTCGCGAAGGATATTACGATCGACGGCATCAGATATGTGTCGCGCCCGGTGGGATATTTGGGGTCGGGTCGAACGGTTGCGGATGCCAGCGCCAAATTGGCAATCGTGGAGATTTAGCGAATGGGGGCTTTCGTCAAGGCTTGAATCGCACGCTGTTCGATATCGAGGGCGATCAGGGGATTGATTTTCTGGCGGGTACCGAGGATATCGGTCAGGTCGCGGCGAATGATATCGCGCAGGTTCCTTTGCCAGGGTGCCGGATCGATTGCCACGCCGCGTGAGCCGAGGGAACGGTTCTCCGCGGCCGGTCCCATGAACAAGTTATCCAGATGATTGAACATGTTTAACTGCCACTTCCGCGCCGCCTGCTGGATGCTGCCGCCGAAATTGTCCGGATCGCAGCCGACCTCGCACAGGTAATCACACTGTTGGTCGCCATCGCGGAGGCTATTGAGCAGTTCCTGTATGAAGTTCTTGGAGAAAAAGTCGGCAAAGACGTGACGACGGTCGTAGTCGCCGGGAGCGCCGACTTCCTTGAGCGGCGACTTGGTGGAAGTGCGGAAGTTGCCGCGGTCCGGCAGTGAGACATAGGCTTTGGCGATGGTTCGTCCCTTGACAGCCTGCTCGATCTCATTGTAGAGCATGGCAAGAGCGCGGCGGCTGCCGGAGCGCTCGGCGTCGGAGCTGGAGTGGACTTCACGCATGAGGACCGGCAGGCACTTCTCCAAGAGCTTCTTGCCGGCGCGACTTTGCAGGGCAATATTGCGGATTGCCGTCGCGGCGACGGTGCGGTTTACCGAAGGGGAAAGCCAATAGTCGACCAGGCTTTGGTAGAACAGCATGAAGTCGAATTCGCTTGAAGAGTCGAAAGTCCAATTGGCCGTTTTCAAGAAATGGGTCTCCAGTATTCGAGTACAAGTCTATTGTCGGGGCTAAGGATAATCAGTTCGGGGGGAAATAGCAAACGGGGGGAAGGCTCAATCCGAGTGCAGCCGAACAGATTGAAGTAAAGTCAATCAAGTGGTCGAACCGAAGGGGTGCGGCGCCGCGGGTTACATCCGTGCATTGGACAGACACCATTAAGTCTACTGGCTTAGCCCTTGTTTCCCCCAATTTGATTGACACAAACCCTCAAATATCTTAATCTTACAGGCAGTAAAGTGCGCCCGGTCGGTTTCAACCCGGTCGGTTCCAGATTTCCAAAATTGAAAGGATAATATGAAGCTGAACAGCCGCGAACAGGATGGTGTCGTTGTACTTGAGCCGAAAGGCAAAATCATGGGCGGACCTGACGCCACCGCTCTGAAAGAATCGATCCGCGACTATGTCAACGCCAACAAAAAGAAAGTTGTCATCGATCTTGCCGAAGTCGACTGGATGAACTCGACCGGTTTGGGAATCATGATTTCCTGCCTGAAGACGGTAAAGGAAGCGGGCGGCGATCTGAAACTTGCCAACGTGACCGACAAGATTAAGTCATTGTTAACGATCACCAAGCTGGTCACCGTATTTGATTCTTACGATTCGGCTGACGAAGCAGTCAAAGCCGCCAAGTAGCGTCAGCGCGAAGCGTTTATGCTGAAGCCGGAAATCAAGGGCGACACAATCATTGTGCCGTCCGACCCCAGTTTAATCGGGGAGATTGATGAGTTTGTCGAGTCGCGATTGCGTTC
This sequence comes from uncultured Ignavibacteria bacterium, assembly GCA_964592145.1. Classification (GTDB taxonomy): domain Bacteria; phylum Zixibacteria; class MSB-5A5; order CAIYYT01; family CAIYYT01; genus JADJGC01. The sequence goes on along the minus strand of CAZQBX010000036.1, from coordinate 10,705 downwards.
ACGCAATATCGACGACTCGATCATTGCCGACATTGCGATTTGTGCCACGGAGATTGCCAACAACGGCATCATCCACGGCAACAAGGAAGACCCTGACAAGACGGTCACTTTGACTATGAGCTTCTCGAATGGGGAAGTCATGATTGTCATCAGCGATCAGGGGAGCTACTTCAATCCGGAGACGATCGAAAATCCTCTCGATGAGAAGAACCTTTTGCGCGAGGTCGGGCGCGGCATATTCATTGTGCGTAGCCTGATGGACCGCCTCGAAATCACACCCGCGAACGGCGGCGGCACGACAGTGACACTCGTGAAGAAGATCACCTAATCCCGGTTTCGGGAGGGGATGTGAATCTCGAATTGATCATAGCGGTCGTCTACCTCGCGTGTGCGACCCTGTTGTTCATAATATCCGTACTGATTTTCCGGGAAGACCCGCGCAAGCGCATCAACCGTGTGACGGCTTTGATGTTCGGCTTTGCGGCGTTCGGCCCGTTGTTTTATGGATTCGGGATATTCATTGGTGACGCCATCACCAGCCGCGGACCGATTTACAATCTGGTTTACGTCTGGGAATTGTTCTTCCCGCAGTTAGTATTCTTCGCACTGGTATTTCCCTCGACGTTGCGTTTCTACAACCGCTTCGCACGTCTGAAGTATCTGATTTTCGTACCTCACTTATTCCATCTGGCCTTAACAACGATCTTGAGCGATCCCGATGAGCTGGTGCGCCTTGTCGATCCCAAGAAAATGGGTGCATTCGGCAAGGCAATCTTTGAGCCGTTGGAGACGGTGTTTACACTGATCGCCACCGGTTTCTCGATCTTGCTTGACAGCCACATCAAGCTGTTCTCGATCGTGAACTTTGTCTATGTCATTATCGCCGCAGTGATTCTGTACTATGCTACCAAGCGGGTGATGGCGGTGCAACTGCGCAAGCAGGTACAGATTGTCATTTACGGAATCATCGCCGCCCTGGCGATGTATGTCATTGCATTCATCTTGCCGGCGATCGGCATCCTGACTTTGAGTAACGAATGGCAGAATTTCATTACCATTCTTGCACTGGTGATCGGCTGCGGATCGATTGTGTTCGCGATCGTGCGTTACCGGTTTATGGATGTGCGCCTGATCGTGCGCCAGTCGCTGGTGTATACGGTGTCATCGGCGATGGTGGTCGGCGCCTACGTGCTGATTATCCGGCAGTTCGAGGATATCGTGAAGTATCTGTTCGGCTTCGATGTTCCCGGGCTGGACATTGTTTTCATCATTATCGCGCTGATACTGTTCCCATCAGTCATGAGCCAGGTTGATGAGCTAATCCGGAAGTTCTTCATTCGCGACAAGTCAGATTATCGCAACATCTCGCAGACCTTCAGCCGCAAGGTAGCCTCGGTATTCAAACTCGACGAAGTGTTCGTGCTGGCGCACGAGGTCCTCTCGCGCCAACTCCTGCTGGAAAGAGTCTACATCTTCGCGCGAACAGCCGGCCATAACGGAGTGACAAATGTGACATCATCCGAAGATGAAGAGCAGTGGGATGCGATGGAGATTGAAGCGCCGTTGATGGCGGAATTGGCCCGCCGCAGCGGAGTAAACAACATCGATGAGTTGTCGGGTGCATTTCCCCAGTCGGTCTTCCTTCAGCGACTGGCCGCCCGACGGGCACGATTTGTGGCGCCGATGATTTCGGGTGATGAGATCCTCGGGTGCCTGGCAGTCTCGGACAAGGTCTCCGGGTACCGGCTGAATTACGAGGACGTGACGACGATTTCCATAATCGCCGATCAGCTCTCGCTGGCGATCAACACTTCGCGGCTGTATCGCGAGTCGATCGAAAAACAGCGTCTCGAAGAGGAGATGAACATTGCCCGCACGATTCAGATCGACCTATTGCCCAAGGTCTTTCCATCGGGAGATGATTTTCACTTTTCGGCATTCTCCGACCCTTCGCTGGAAGTCGGCGGGGACTATTTCGACTTCATAAAGACCCGGCGCGGGACGATTGCCATGGTGATAGCGGATGCATCGGGCAAGGGTGTTCCGGCGGCACTGCTGATCAGCCAGATTCACGCGGCGATCCGCACCGAAATCCGGCACGACTTGCCGTTGGGGCAAATACTGGTCAATGTCAACGAGCTCCTGCAAAAGGAAGAGATCACCGACAAGTTTGCAACCCTGTTTGTTGCCGACTATGATCCGCGCACCAAGATTCTGCATTATGCCAATGCCGGCCACAACTATCCAATTTTAATTTCGCGCAACGGCGACGTCGAACTCGATCGCGGCGGACTGCTCCTTGGCGCATTTCGTGACGTCGTTTATGACGAAGGAGAAGTGCAGTTGCAGAGCAACGATATACTTTTCCTCTACACGGACGGATTGAACGAGTGTATAAACAACAAGGATGAGCAATACGGCGAAGGGCGAGCAGTGGATCTGATTAGACAACATCACGATTTGTCCGCACCGGAGATACAACAACGAATAATTGATGATGTTCATCAATTCGCGGCACCAATGGCGCTCCAAGACGACATGACGCTGGTGTTGTTGAAGGTTCATTAGAATGCAGACTAAAGATCCAATATCGAGTTTCAGGTACTGTCCAAAATGCCGGGCGGAGCTGGTCTTGGAGAACTACGATCATCGGCTGCGCAAGCGATGTCCTCCCTGCGGTTTTGTGGATTATCACAACCCGGTACCGGCGGCGGGGGCAATTGTTGTGCGCGAAGGCAAACTTCTGCTGGTGAGGCGTGCGGAGAATCCTTATAAGGGAGATTGGTGCATTCCGGCGGGGTATATGGAATGGGACGAATCTCCTAGGCATTGCGCCGAAAGAGAATTGAAGGAAGAGACCGGTCTTGAGATTCGCGTCAAGTCACTCTTCGAGATATACAATGGCACGGACGACCCGCGCACAAATGCGGTTCTGATACTATTTTTCTGCGATGAAGTGGGTGGAGAGGCCGTAGCCGGGGATGATGCCGCGGAATTGAGATTTTTCAGTCTAGCCGAGATTCCCGACAATATTGCCTTTGAGGCGCATCGGCAGGCATTGCGCGACTTGCAGGAACGATTTCCCGGATTGCTGAAATAGGATGAAAATGACATTAGTGAGAATTCTGATTGTCTTGACTGCATTGTTAGGGACCTCCGCATTGGCGATCGCGCAAACACAGCCAGACGTGAAGATCTCCTTTGACAAACGGCAGTGCACCATAGCCATCGACACCGGAGCTGCAGCGACGAGTATTTCATTTGAGTTTTCCGAAGTGAGGATCGGCGAGAAGTCGGTTTCAGTCGGGTCACATCGACTGATAGCAGGGGATAGTATCATTGTCGGTGAGCGTGCGGTGAATCTCGCGAGATTAGCGATTCAAGGTGTAGTTCAGCGCGAGGGATATTATGACATCTCATTGGGTGATGCAGCCTCGACATCACGTCGCGGACGCTCGGAAGCCAATCGGTACGCCATATTCTCCCAGCTCAAACTGACAACCGGGGAGTTCATCCGCGGTAGTGTCTTGGCTGTCGGCGGGGAAGTGGAGTCGAATGCGGAAGTCAACGGTTATGTCGTCGCCTTGTTCGGCGATATCAAACTAGGTGCGGCGGCGACCTGTCATCGTGATGTCCTGGCAGTTGGCGGACGGATCCAGCGCGATCGCAAAGCCCGGATTTATGGTGCGTTTCAATCCACGGAGTCATGGAAACGGTCAGATATTTTCCGAAGACGACAGCGCAATTATGGATATCAACCGATCACCTGGTCGAAGGGGATGTCGTACAATCGAGTGGATGGTTTGACACTCAACGCCGGAGTCGCATTCCAATCAGAAGAGAACTTTGTCCCGCGCTTCTATGCCGGCGTGGGCTACGGCGCGACTTCCGACGTCTGGAAGTATCGACTTGGTTTCGATCATCGGATTTTTGACTACCACCAGTTATCATATGGCGGGGCGGTCTATCGCCAGACGAAAACGGCCGACGATTGGATTTGCACGAGCGGTGAGAATACGGTTTATGCTCTGTTACGCCGTGAGGATTTTCGCGACTATTATGAGAGTGAAGGCGCAGAGCTGTTTATCGAGCAGCAGGTCAACGGCCGGCACACGATTCGCGCAGACTACTTTGTCGAAGTTCTTGATTCCATGCCGGCGCACCCGCGACTCTGGGCTTTGTTGGGCGGCAGTAAGGACTTCCGTTCGAATTTCTCCTCAGTAGGAGAGAATGAGCGGGGCGTCGGTCTGCAGGCGTTCACAAATCACGAGGCGGCGCTGAAACTATCTTACAAGTATCAAAGCGTGCTTGAGCCGGACCGCGGAGCTCCACAAGGCTGGTGGCTGTCGTTTCAATATGAACATTCGTCCGGGACAATTGCCTCGGATTTCGATTATGATCGTTACACCTTTGAAGCCCGTCGATACCAGCGGGTGAACGAGTTTCTCAATATCAACGCGCGCGCGATATACGGCGAAGTCTCCGGAGCTGCACCGATTCACCGGTTGTTCTATTTGGGAGGTATCCGTACTTTGCGTGGCCATGAAATCAAGCAATATTACGGTACCAAGCTGGGTTTGTTAAACGTTGAGTATTTGATTAATCCTGACCGAACGATCCTCGATTTTGCGACAGTTGCTGATGTCGGCGGTGTGGGCTCCGTCGACCGTTCATTGTCGGAGTCGCGTTGGTACGGTGATGTTGGAGTTGCCGTGATCATTGGCGAGTTGGTTCGCATTGAACTTACGCGACCGTTTAATGGCAAAACGAGTGAATTGCAGCCGAGCGTCTTAATTGGAAGGTCGTTCTAGGAAATCGAAATTGGCATTCGCCTGCTTGTAACTACCGTACCAGTTATTTGTTTCAAATTGCATCACCAAGTTGGCGCATTGTCTGCGCAATTCCTTTCCACATATATCCTTCCTGAGACTTCTTTCATACCCATTCCTGCGTTTGGGCAGTTAACTAATTGCCGAATCATCCGATACCTAACATGACGACTTGGACAGATAATATTTTGCGTCACCGAGGTATAGACTATGCCGTTTAATTCAAAAGATTCCAAAGGACTGGAACGAACCGACAAGTTTATCATTCCGGTAAGCGAAGAAGTCGATAGCGAAGACGCGTTGTCGAGTTTCGAAGACTTGTTGGAGAGTGGGGCCAGTTCAATTGCGGCGATTCACGCCGCCCGACCGCATCTGGAACCGGCGAAGGCGAATTCGACGGAAATCAACAATTACAAGACGCTGCTTGAGATTGCGGCCTTTGTCAACAGCTCATTGGTGACGGATCAGATTCTCCAGAATGTGATGAAGCGAGCGATCGAGTTATTGAAGGCCGAGCGCGGATTTCTGATGCTGCTGGATGAAAACAACAAGCTCCAATTCCGCACAGTCTATAACCTTTGCAAAGAAGAACTCATGCAGGAGGATTTCAAGTACTCCGGCACGGTCGCCAATCGCGTCGCGGCGTCCGGAGTTCCCGAATATACCTCGGATGCCCAGAATGATGAGAGGTTTTCCAAGCAGGAGTCGATCCGCAGCCTGAATCTGCGCTCGATCGTCTGTGTGCCATTGAAGATTCAGGAAAAAGTCATTGGTGTCATATATCTCGACAGTTCCAGCGAAGGCCGTCTCTTCTTTGAAAGCGACCTCTACCTATTTGAGTTGTTCGCGACCCAGGCAGCAATTGCAATCAACAACTCGCGTCTGTATGAACGCATTTTGCGGCTCAAGCGGTTTAATGAGAACATCGTAACGAATACTCCGGTGGGACTGGTCGTGGTCAACGGCGAGTTCAGCGTCATAACGATGAATGCTTCAGCCGAGCGAATCTTCAAGAAGAGCGGTAAGATCGGCGCTTCCTTTACGTCGCTGTTCGAGAACAACAACGTCGAACGTTGGGAGCAGAGCCTGAAGAATGTGCTTGCGACCGGTGTGGCGGAGAACCTGCCGCGCTGTTATCTCACGTTTGGCGACGAGGAGAAAGTAGTATCGTCGAAGATATCACCGCTCGAGGATGCTGACCAGCATGGCCGCGGACTGATCGTAGTTCTGGAAGATATTACCGAGAAAACGATTCTGGAAAACTATGTGACGATTTCGGAGAAGCTGATTGCCAAGGGTGAAATGGCGGCTTCGATCGGACACGAATTGAACAACTTCCTGGCGATCATTTCGAACAACGCGGAACTGCTGCAGATTCGCGTGAAGAAGAATGAATACGACAAACTCGACAAGTCGGTTCAAGCGATACTGGATAATATCAGCAAGATCAAGCGCTTCACCGACAACTTGATGGATCTCTCGAAACTTGATCAGGAATTGGTCAGCTACAACATCAATCATCTCATTGACGACCTGCTGTTCAACATCAAGTCGCAGCAGCGCTTCAAAAAGGTTGGCTTCGTAGTACGGATGAGCCCCGAAATCCCCGATCTGGAGATTGATGTCGGCCAGATTCAACAGGTGTTCCTCAATCTGCTTTACAATGCGGCTGACGCATTGGAAGGATGTTCTGGTAAGGCCGAGATTCTGTTGACAACGCGCCGTGAAGGCGAGAAGGTTGTGGCGACAGTTCGTGATTCCGGCTCCGGCATACCGGCAGAGCATCTTGAGAAGATCTTCGAGCCGCATTTCTCGACCAAGCCGCATGGGCATGGGCTCGGCTTATCGAACTGCAAACGCATCATCGAGAATCATGGCGGCGAGATTGTGGTCCAGAGCAGATCGGGAGAGTACACTGAATTCAAGATTGTATTGCCGATAAAGCGATAGTACGCCGGTATGGAGCCCAGGTTTCCCGCATCGTCATTTCTCGACGGGGCACAATGTATCGGATCCGGCGGATACGGAATCGTTTTCTCCGCAAATCATGCCAAGTGGGGCAGAGTTGCAGCAAAAGTAGCCACCTATGCGGACGAAGAAACCCGTCGTCTCTTTGTGGCGGAATATTCGCGCCTGCGGAGTTTTCGGCATCGCGCCATTCTGAAAGCCCACGATCTCTTCTTCCTAGATGATCAGCGCCCGGTAATTGTCCTGCAGTTGTGTGATGGGGGCGATCTGTACCGTGCAACCGGTTCGCTGCCGGTACGCGAACGGTTCCACTATCTCGGCCAAGTGCTTTCGGCGATCGAGTATCTGCATTTGCTTGGTCTCATCCATCGTGATCTCAAGGGCGAGAACATATTAATCAGCACCACCGCCGGCGCGCTGCTTTCCGATCTGGGATTGGCTGCGGCCAAGAAAGATGAAAGCCGGGAGCGCGGGGGAACGTTGGAATACATGGCTCCGGAAGTTGTCGCCAACAAGGGGGCGGCGATTGAGTCCGATATCTATTCCCTCGGTATCATGCTCTATCGGCTCGCAACCGGGTCATTGCCGTTCGAATCAACGGATCCGGTTCAGGTCATTTCGCGGAAACAACAGCCGGATACCCTTCCGCTGGATTCGCTGGCGACTCTGGTGTCACCGCGATTTGCGAAGCTGGTGCGACAATGCATCGATCCCGACCCGGCCGAGCGCCCGAAGAGCGCAAAGGATGTCGCAGAACAATTGATCATTGACAAGCTGGTCGCCGCGTCCGACTTTGGCGCGCACAAGTTTGCTGATCTCTTCCATCATTACATTTACAGTTACAATGCCGGTTTCTGTAAGCAGGAACTCAAGACCCTGCCGAAGGATCTTGAAGTTGTTCATGAATTTCAGGATGAAGCCGCCGAGTTAAGTGAATCGATTTCGGATTATCTCAAGCAATCCGGATTCATAGTCGCTTCAACCGATACCGGGCTGCAATTTCGTCAGGATGGTCAATCCGAGGCGGGATGCATTCGCATGTCGCCGCTGGCAAGCGGTGGACAATACGTTCACTACAGCGAGATGGATCGCTTTGCCTTTGATGCAATACTTGGCAAGATCATCACCAAGGAGATTGACACCCCAACAGCCGATCTATTCTATGAGCTTTCTTCAGGCAACGTTGCGCTGGTGACAATTCTGCTCAATCAGCTCGAAAGGGAGAACCGCTTCGATGTCAGCAGCGGCAAACTTAGGTTGACTTCACTGGAGCGGTCATACTTCCAGCCGGAAGTTACGTATTTTCAAGTTGCCGCCAAGATGCTGCCGAAATTGCCGTCGCAGTTAATTGAAATTGCCGGGTTCCTGGCTGCCGACAGCGGCGAGTTCCCGATTCTGGAACTCTTGGCGATGGGACGCTTGTCGCAGACTGAATTCGATGGTTTGGTTGGAAGCGGGCTGTTGAATGCTGAAACCGGTCTGTTCGCACGCGGTTATTTTCGCAGTTGCCTTTACCACTCACTCGACCGTTCTACGGCACAGCGGTATCATCTCGGGTGGACCAAGGTTATTGCCGAGATTGACGAACTGCCGCCGGCAACGCGAGAGCGACTCTTAATCCACCACCACCACCGGGCGGGAGCGATCCGGGAGGCCGTGGAAGCGGCCATGCGGCTTGCGGAAATTCGGCAGAATGAACAGGATCTGGAAGCAGCGGATGCGGTGCTGGAATTTGCCATAAGTATGGAGGGGAATCGCACCGATTTACGCCAATATGTGACGATGCTGATGAAGCGGGCTGACCTGTTAAACAAGCTGGGTGATTTCAGCGGAGCGCTGTCAGCTTACTCGCGTGTAGTGAGGTTTGGACGCCGCATTGATTTTAACGAGTTAGTCGCTGCGGCCTACAAACGACTTGGCGATGTCTACAAAGGTAAGCGGGATTACCGGCGCGGCAATCGTGCACTGGACCGGGCGGTGAAGTTTTACGGTGAGAAGGGCAACGAACTGGAGCTTTCGCACTGTTATAACAATATTGGAAACATTTGCTGGATTAACGGCGACTTGACGGGTGCGGCGGCCAATTATGAAAAAGCCCTGACGATTCAACGAGAATTGGGCGCAATGCGCGACATCGCTTCGACCTTGAGTAACCTGGGTTCACTCCGCTGTATCCTGCATGGATATGATAACGGCATTCCGCTTTTTAAAGAGTCGATCGAGATCAAAAAGAAGCTTAATGATCTTCCGGAAATGGCGCGCACGTACAATAATCTCGCAGTCGCGTATTTCGAGTTGGATGAACTTGCCACAGCGCATGAGTATTTGAAACAGTCATTTGAGATCAACCAGAAAATCGGGGCAAATTCGGAGTTGCATTACAACTACGATAATTTCCACGAGATTGAGATTCGTCGGGGCAATTACGGTAAGGCGCGGGAGTGGTTGATCGAGGGACTCAAGAATTCAGCGCGCGAGGCGCATTCCGCCCGCGGCGGGTTCATCACGTCGCTGGCTGCCCTTTCGATTCTGGAAGGGCGTTACTCCAAGGCCGGAGCGCTGCTTGCCGCCGCCCGGGCGCGGGAAGAGAAAGTGACTGATCGTCAGTTCTCAATGAGGTTGGCGGCAACTTATGCGGACTTCTATTACTGTCTGCACGATTACGGGCATGCGTACGATTACATACAGACTGCTATTGAGTATGCGCAGAAGATAGGTGAAACGAAGGGTAACGCGATTTTCCTGATCAAGCGGGCGCGAATCGAGCGTGCTATCGCCCGGCCGTTGGCGGAGGTTTGTGCAACACTGGATGAGGCCGAACGCTTCTTGGCGCCGCTTCCCGGTAAGCGCGAGAGGCACGAACTGATTCTCGATTACGCGGAGCTGGCTTTGGCTACCGGCGATGTTCGCGAAGTCGAGAATCGTTTAGCGCAGGCAATCGACTATCCCGAGTTTGACGGAATTGTGACTTTTAGAGCAAGGCTCTATATGCTTCGCGGCCTGTTTGAAATGCAGCGGGAGAATTACGGTCGGGCAATTCCTCTGCTCAATGATGCCGTGCTGGCAGCCAAGTCTTCACGAATGATGGAGATGATGTGGTACGGGCTATTAGTGCTGGGAGATTGTCATCGTCACCAGAGTCAGCTGGAGCAGTCATTGAAATCGTACATCGAGGCCTTCAACACGGTGAAGCAACTTGCCGGAGAAATCACCGACAAGCGGTTACGGAAACTATACCTGTCCGATAAACGCAAAGCACTACTTGGAAAGCGACTCGAGGAGATGTCGTCACTGGTTGCCTGAAAAGCAGAAGGACCGCGTTGCGGCGGTCCTCCATGCAAACCGGTTAAGAGGTCGAGTTATTGACCACCCTGGCTGAAACCTGCTGGGGCGACCTTCTCCTCGAGCACTTCGATGATGAGATTGTACATAGCGTCACCTCCTCCTATGAAGTTAAGGTAACCGGTTACCACGACACCGGCAATGCCGGTGACCTTCTATCAGTTAAGCCGACAACATCGGCTAACTTTTCTGTCGTGACCCAAAACCTACATCCTTGTATGGTTCAACTTTTATCTCATCATTAGCTTTAAGTTAACTGTTAAAGTATACGTTCAAAGTCCATATAAGTCAAATTAATTTTGGACAGGTTTGGCTATTTCTTGGGTGCAAACTTGCACCAAAGCAAACCCTGACCCTATATGTAGTATCGCGCTACAGAGCAATCCCACCAGATATTGTGTCTGCTGACAGATTTTGTCTAGAACCAGGACCAAAACTCGAGACGGAAGAAACGTGTAACTTTGCGCCAGGACAAACTCGCAAGTGACACTTTGCCGCAGTCAACCTTGGCATACCCAGTCATTTCGGGTAAGAGGAGGTTGTCGGCGTTGGGGACAGTTGCAACC
>CAZQBX010000035.1:7286-33052 GCA_964592145.1 uncultured Ignavibacteria bacterium | reverse complement strand
CGCGAGCGGCGCCGTTGCTTCTTTATGCTGTACTTGGGCTTTTCGCCGTTTCCTGCAACAATGATGTAGGTGAGGGGCACGCTTTGGTAACGGGCACCATAAGTGACAGCCTGACAAAGCTGCCGATTGCCGAGGCGTGGCTTGCAGTCACTGACTCATCAGAGGAATTTCGATTTTATGCTGATTCATCGGGGAATTTCAGGTGGGTGAGCTTTGGTCATGTCAACGTTACGTTGTTTGTTGGCAGGGAAGGATATTTGAGCAAGTCGCGTTTCTTCTCGAGTGTCGGAGGAGAGATGCCCAATGTCAATTTCGAATTGGCGCCATCCGGTAGTCAATGATTCTTTGGTGGGCGGCAGACGTCCACGTCTGCCCCGTCTTTGAATTGGTCCCTTCGAATGAATTATCGACTTCCGTGATAAGATTCCTTTCTCTTTTACTTCCGCAAGCACCATACAAGGCAATGATTTTTGATTAGTTCCGTTGTCCGATCGCCACTGAAACCGATGTATTGACGATAGCTGGGAAGTGCCCTCACCCCCCGCCCCTCTCCCGCGAGCGGGAGAGGGGAGATTTCTTTGCGTTGGTTGATGGGGAGGACTGGCAAGGAGGTGAAGTTACACACCCCGCCTTGATCGCGCGCTTTCTGCGCGCGCTCAAGTCACCCCTCTCGAGAGGGGAATTGGCTGGTGGTGTCGAATTGATTCCATACGGTAAAACGGTGGGAGCGCACGACCGGATGTGATTGGGAGTTGCCTTCACCCCCCGCCTCTTTCCCGCTGGGAGAGGGGAAATATTTTGCGTTGCTGGGCGAGGACGGCGGGAACTTCGAAGTCGAAGAACTAAAGCTTGACAAATGTTGCTGTAAGAGTCCATACTTAAGTAGAAAGATTTCATTTCAACAGTGGCGGGTCGATGATGAGCCCCGAAATAAACCTGTATGTTGCCTGGGGAGGAGTTTTTGTCGGATTCCTTGCCGGGATGATTCAGGGGATGTTTTTTCACGACGAGAATTGGCTCGGCGGGTACGGGTCGTGGCGTCGGCGGATGACACGGCTGGGGCATATTTCATTCTTCGGAATCGCCATTGTCAATTTCGCGTACTTCTTCAGCATCAAGACCGGCGCCATGCCGGACCCGGGACAGTGGCCTTCGATCTTGTTGGTTGTGGGTCATGTGACGATGCCGCTGGTCTGTTATTTATCGGCTTTTCGTAAACCAGTGCGTCACTTCTTCGCAGTACCGGTGGTGTCGCTGTTGTTAGCGCTGGTGATATTCTTTGTGAAGGGATTGTCTGTATGAGGATTGCCCTGATTGCCATGAGCGGGATAAGAGTTTGTGATGAGGAGTTGCTTCGTCTCGGATTGACGCTGCCCGGATTTGTCGAGCGCAGTAAGATCATCGCATCGCTTCCGAGTCTCGGATTACTAACGCTGGCCGGAATGACTCCGAGCCGGCATGAAGTGAAGTACTTTGAGATCAGCGAACTTGCCGCATCGCGCGAACGCGGGGAAGTGCCAGAGGGATTTGATCTGGTCGCGATCTCGAGTTACTCGGCGCAGATGAGTGAAGCCTACGCCCTAGCGGATGAGTATCGCCACAAAGGGATCGCGGTTGTATTGGGCGGCTTGCATGTGACGAGTCTTCCACAGGAAGCGGCGCGACACGCGAACGCGGTTGTTATCGGTGAGGGCGAGTCGGTCTGGACAGACTTGCTGGCGGATTTTGAGGCAGGGAAGCTAAAGCCGCTTTATGACGGACGGGAACGAGAATTTGATCTGGCGCAGGCGCCGATGCCGGCGTTTGAATTGCTGGCTCCGGACCGCTACAATCGACTCACCGTACAGACGAGCCGCGGCTGTCCACATCTATGCGAGTTCTGTGCCAGTTCGGTGCTTTTGACAAAGCAGTACAAGCAAAAACCGGTGGCGCGGGTTATTGCCGAGATTGATCGGATTCGCGCGATCTGGTCGCATCCGTTCATCGAATTTGCCGACGACAATTCGCTGGTCAATCGCAGTTATTGGAAGGAACTGCTTACGCATCTCAAGGGGCGTCATGTCCGGTGGTTCACAGAGACGGATATCTCGGTTGGCGATGATGACGAGTTGCTCACTTTGATGCGCGAGAGCGGATGTGCGCAGGTCTTGATCGGACTCGAAAGTCCGACGGCGGCATCGCTGTCAGGTTTGGAGATCCGAGGCAATTGGAAAAGCAAGCAGTGGCGGAAATACGAAGCGAAGATACAGGCGATTCAGGCGCACGGGATCAGCGTCAACGGCTGTTTCATTCTCGGTTTGGATGGGCAAGATGAAAGTGTCTTTGACGATGTAGTGGAATTCGTCGAGAAGAGCGGACTACACGAAGTGCAGATCACGATTCAAACGCCGTTTCCGGGAACGCCACTTTATGATCGATTGGCCAAGGAAAAGAGATTAATCGAGCCGGTGGCGTGGCGCAAGTGCACGCTGTTTGATGTCAATTACGTGCCAAAGCAGATGACGGTGGAAGAGCTTGAGAGCGGATTCCGAGACCTTGCGGTGAGGCTTTACTCCGATGAAGCTTATCGCAAGAGGCGCGAGCGGTTCAAAGGAATGCTGAAGGCGGGCCGTGAGGTTAATTAGATTGTCGAAAACCATTTTATCTTCGCAAGGAGCCAAAGATGAACAATCAAGCATGGATTAAGGCGCTGTTTTATATCGCCTTCGTTTATGATGCGTTCCTCGGTGTCGCGTTCATACTATTTCATGCCAATTTGTTTGCGATGTACGAGGTCACGCCACCGAATCATCCCGGCTATGTGCAGTTTCCCGGAGCTCTGCTGATAGTTTTCGCTATGATGTACTTGCAGGTAGCCCGCGAACCGGTACGGTCTTGTAACTTGATTCCTTACGGAATGCTGCTGAAGGTAGCCTATTGCGCGATTGTTTTCGCCTACTGGTTCAGCAGTGGAATACCCGGAATGTGGAAGCCGTGGGCGATTGCTGATTTAGCGTTTCTGGCGTTGTTTGGAATCGCGTATATGCAGTTGCGGAAGGTGAAGGTGTAGGGCGGGCAGGCTATTGGCTGATTGGGCATTGAGCTAAAAGGTAGGGAGGTTTTTGATGACGTCCGAAGCGTCCAGGAGTTCGCATTTCAGCAGTGCTGCAGCAATGTCTGAGCGCAGCCCCGCGAATTTGGGGCGCAAGGCGGGCAGGTCGAGATCGTCGACCTTTATCGGCTGGACGAGGGACTCATCGGCGCCGATTTGCCTGGCGACCTTCATCGCAAACTCGAAGCGCGAGAGATATTCGGCGGGAGCGAGATGGAGAATCGGAGGTACGTTTTTGATATCCACAAGAGCTGCTATTGCGGCGGCGAGATCAGCAACCTCGGTGGGATTGGCAAACAAGTCATCGGCAGCGGGATAGGTCTGATTAGACTTCAAAGTTGCAGCGATTATCTTGGCAATGTTGTCTTTCGCTGACGGATTGATTGAATAGAGCGCGCAAACCCGCAGAATTATTGCATCTACTCCCGACTCGATGATGCGCTCTTCAGCAACACGCTTGCTGGTGCCGTAAACATTAATGGGGTTCGGTTTCCATTGCTCTGTTGGAGGTCCATCGTTGCCGTCGAAAACGTAATCGGAGGAAATCTGCAGGAGGCGGAACTTCGCCGATCCCGCCGCCACGAGCAGATTTTCGACGATATCGACATTGCCTTTCTGCACATAGTCGCGATCGCTCTCGCAGCGGTCGACTGATGTTGCCCCGGCGGTGTTGATGACGACATCAAACTTTTGATCCTTAAAGAGTTGTCTCACGGAATCGCGATGGGCGAGATCAATCTTGACGGAACTGCCACAACCGAAGGGGAGACTGCGTTCGTTGGTCCGGTATGTGGCAACGACACTGTGGGTGCGGCAGAGTTGTCGCACCAGCGCCGCGCCGAGCAGGCCCGACCCGCCGGTAACAAGAACGCGCTGAGTCATTATTGGTGGTGGTAGTGACTTTGCTCGAACGACCGGGCTTCATTACCGCCGAGACGTTCAAAGATTCTGGGGTTGTCGAGATACCATTGGACAGTCGCCTCCAGACCACTGCGGAGGTCGCGCTGGGTCAAGGCGCCGTAGTGCGCGATGAACTTGCTGGAATCGATCCAGTAGCGGCGATCATGGGCCGGGCGATCGTCGACGTGGTTTATTGGCGAGCGTCCGCCGGTGAGACGAATCAGAGTATCGACGACTTCGAGATTCGTGTATTCGGTGGTGGCGCCGATATTGAATATCTCACCTGAAGGAAAGGCGGCGATCAATTTGAGTAGCGCCGAGCAGAAGTCATCGACGTGGAGCCAACAGCGCTTCTGGAGGCCATCACCATAGACCGGCAGGGGCTGGCCCTGCTGCAGTAGATGGATGAAATAAGGGATCAGCTTCTCGGGAAATTGTCTCGGGCCATAGTTGTTGGTGGTGCGGACGATGGCGACATCCTGGCTGAAAGTTCGAATCGCCGCCTGTACTAACATGTCAGCGGCGGCTTTGCTGGCAGCGTAGGGGCTTGAAGGTCTGAGCTGGGCTTCTTCGGTGAAGCAGTCGTTTGCCCCTGCCGCCCCGTAAACCTCATCGGTTGAGATCTGCAGAAGTGGTACATTGAACTCACGGCAAAGTGCCAGCAGGACATCGACGCCAACAATGTTAGCTCGTACAAAACTGGAAGTATTGTACAGCGAGCGGTCGACATGAGTTTCGGCGGCGAAGTTGATCACCAGATCATAGCTGTTGTGGAAGACTTCGCGCAGGCCTTCGTACTCGGCGATATTACGCAGGAAGAAGACGACACGGCGATTATCGAGCAGATCACCGAGGTTGTCGGTATAGCCGGCGTAAGAAAGGGCGTCGGCGACGGTGATGCGAGCATGCGGTTTTTGTTCCGCCAGTGCGCGGACAAAATTCGAACCGATGAATCCGCAGCCGCCGCAGACGAGGATGGAGGAATCAGCCATCGTGACGTGCCCAAGTGTAAGGGATCTTTTTGTCGTGCGGATCAAGGCGGAATTCATCCGGGCCGGTCGGCTTGTAAACCTCGGTCGGGATGTTCAGCACGATGCACTCGTTGATACCGATGTTCTTAAAGCCATGATAGACGCCCGGTGGAATCTGCACCAACATGCGATTTTGATCGCCGAAGAACAATTCGTTGATCTCGCCATAGGTTGACGAGTTTTCGCGCGAATCGTATAGTACAAACTTCACCCGGCCAATGATGACGCACATCTGGTCATACTGGTTTTTATGCATGTGCCAAGCCTTGACTACTCCCGGATAGGAAGTGGTGACATAAGCCTGGCCGAACTTGATAAAGAGGTCATCATCAGCGCGGAGGACTTCGAAAAGATTTCCCCGTTCGTCGCAGTTGACCTTGAGATGTTTTACTTTCACGCCATCAATCATGTATTTCGCCTTTTCCGAAAGATTTTCTTCGCATTTCCTTTACCAATCCATTTGCGCGATGAAGGGACTCAAATGTTCCGGCGTCGCTCCACCAACCGTTGAGGATGTGGTATCCGCAAGCGGAGTTGCGCACGTAATGGTTTGAGACATCGGTAATTTCGTATTCACCGCGCGCGGACGGCTTCAATGTTGATATTACGTCAAATACCGTGTGATTGTATAAATAAACGCCGATCACGGCGAAATTGGATTTCGGGAGTTTCGGCTTCTCCTCGATCGCCAACAACTGACGGTCGGGTCCGAATTCCGCGACGCCGAAGCGGTGAGCATCCGCGACTTCCTTGAGGAAGAGAAATGCGCCGAGGTCGCTTCTGGCGAACTGCTGAACCTGCGGGTGAATGTCATCCTCAACGATGTTATCTCCCAAAATGGTGCAAAACCGGTCAGTACCGACAAAATGGCGTGCAAGAGCGAGGGCGCTGGCAATGCCGTCTTCGCCTTCCTGATAGGCAAAGCGGATCCCGTTGAGCCCGAACTCCTTGCCGTTGCCAAGCAGTTGCAGGAAGTCGCCAGCGTGGTTGCCGCCGGTGACGATCATTATATCCGTAATTCCAGCCTTGACCAAGGTTTGGATCGGATAATATATCATCGGCTGGTCGTAGACCGGCAAAAGGTGCTTATTGGTGATTTTTGTGAGCGGATAGAGGCGAGTCCCCAATCCGCCGGCAAGAATGACGCCTTTCACAGGTTTTGCATGCCTCCCGACAGACAATTCAAGTGTATAAAGCTAAAAGCTTTTGTTGAAATGACAACTCGAAACTGCTATCATCGCCACACATGACACGAATTATCGCACATCGCGGATCTTCCAAACTCTTTCCCGAGAACAGCTTGGCGGCTTTTCGCTATGCCGTTGACTCGGGAGCCGATGCGCTAGAGGTCGATTTGCGTTGTTCGCGGGACGGTGTGATCTATTGTTTTCACGACTATCACCTGTCGCGAATGACCGGATTCTCCGGTTATCTAAGCCGCACCGACTCCAAGACTATCGACAAATTGCATCTTGATTCGCGCCAGCATTTATTGCGTTTCGAGCGATTTTTGCATGAATTTGTGGGCCGGATTGAGATTGTACTCGATATCAAGACGGCTGGCGTTGAAGCTGACCTTATTCGGTCATTGGGAAGGCATGCCACCGATCCGGCGATTATCTATTCGAGTTTCAATGCCAAGATCATCAGCAGGATCAAAACTCTCGTTCCACGCTCGCAGACGGCATTAATTGTGGGACCGATTCGTAATGTCAAGATGAAGCTGGATTTTTCAGCGAATCTGGTGGAGCGAATTCAGAGTCTGCGTTGCAGTGCGGCACATTTGTCGCGGCTGTTGGCGAAGCCCGGGGTTATTAAGCGCCTGTCCGAGGCGGGCTGTGCCGTTGCTGTTTGGACAGTGGATAATGAGCTTGCGGCAAAGCGATTGATCGATATTGGCGCGGACGGGATTATTACCAATCTTCCGGAGAAGCTGATACATTTGTCGAAGAAGAAACATAGTCCGGTGGCGTAAGAATCAATCGGACATTGAAACAGTTTTAGGAAGTGTTGATAAGATTGACTTCCACAGATACCACAATCCAGATCAGAGCCCCTCATATTTTTCAGACGGATGAATTCAAATGACAATCAAATCGCTTATAGCAGTACTGCTCGCGCTCTTTGGAGCATCAGCGAACGGTGTTACGCTTGAAGAGGTACTTACGAAGCACGCCGAAGCGATGGGAGGGCTGGACAAGCTGGCCGCCGTCAGCTCTGCCGTGATAAAATCGGAGACGGAAGTTGGCGGAATGAAGGGGACGACAGTGACTTACTTCAAGTCCCCGGACAAGATACGCATCGAACTGGTTCTGCCGATCGTCAGTTACACGCAGGTCTGCAATGGCAAAGAATGTTGGATTCGCGATCAACAGGGATTGACTCACTCCATGAGCGGCGACTTGAAAGGGCTGGTGGTCACGCAGTTGGCCCTGGATCGGGGCACCTACCTGACGCCGACGACTTTCGACGGCAAGATTCAATTGCTGGATGATCCGGTTGAGGTTGAAGGGAAGTTGTGTTACGAGGTCGTAGTCACTCCAAATGGCGGAACTACTGCCACTGCGGCGATTGACCAAGAGAGCTACCTGATTCGGCGGGTGAAGCTGGTGACTGATATGGCGACAGTCTTTGCCTATCCCTCGGATTATCGCAACGTTGACGGTATCATGATTCCGTTCCAATCCACTGAAGTGACCGATGCAGGTATAATCGCCGGTATAAATCGCGTGCAAAGTGTTTTGTTTAACGCGGAAGTCGCGGATTCGCTGTTTGATCTTGACGAAGGCGCCGAGCCGAAGATGACGGCCGGCGATGCGGTGGTTGTGCCGTTCGAGTTGTATCGAAACCATATCTACTTCGACGCCAATGTTCCCGGACAGGGCACACTGCGTTTCATTTTTGACTCCGGCGCCGGCGGTGTGGGATTGAACAAGGATTTGGTCGACCAACTCAAGCTGGAGCATCTGGGCCAGATCGAAGCTCGCGGAGTTGGCGGTGCGGATGTGAGTGAAGTCTATCAACTCGATACGCTGCATATTGCCGATTTGTCGCTAAACGACCTGCCGGTCTATGCGATGGATCTATCGCCGCTGCAGGCGGCGGGTACCAAGCGGATTGACGGGATCATCGGCTATGACCTGTTGAGTCGATTCGCGATTACGGTCGACTATGAGGATTCGAATCTGATTATTCATCGCGACAGCAGGGTCGATCGCAGTAATTGGGGGAGCGAATGCCGTCTGAATTTGGATTTCCGCCTGCCGTACATCGATGCGCGGATTAACGACGCCATTGTCGGCCGGTTCCGGCTCGATACCGGCTCCGGTTCGACGATCGATTTTAATTCGCCTTTTGTGGAGCGCAACAACCTGATTGCAGAAGACCGCAGCAAGTATCATCAAGTCACGGCGGTTGGAATCGGCGGAGGGTCATCGGGTTTGATCGGCGAACTTGGCGCGCTGGAATTGTGCGAACATCGTGTTGACTCGGTGTTGGTGAATTACTCGACATCGGAATCGGGGATTTTTGCCGGAGCGCAAACTGCCGGAAACATCGGCGCCGGAATATTGAAGCGTTTCAAAGTGACATTTGATTACCCGACAGAATCGGTCTACTTCAAGCCGACGGCGCATTTTGAGCAGTTGAACAGGATTCGGAATATGGGCGGGGTCGCTTTAGCGATGTCCGGCAATCAATTGATGGTCGGCGACGTCCTGCCGGGTAGACCGGCTGACGGATTGTTGAAAACCGGAGATCGCATAGTCGCCATCGACGGACGCTCAGCCGATGAGATGACATTGAGCGAAGCCAATTCCGCCCTGATTGGCGGAAAGAATTCGCGTGTAATCATTGACATTTTGCGCGGGAATGAGAAGATTAGCGTGGAGTTGATACTGGACAGTTTATACTAAATTGTCGCCAGTTGCCGATATACAGACAGAATCGATTGATGGAGGTAGTAAATTGCGAGTAGGGATTCTCACCGGCGGCGGCGATTGCCCGGGGCTGAACGCCGTCATCAGGGCTGTCGTGCGAAAAGGAATCAACAAGAACGGTTGGGAAGTAATCGGTATTCGCGAGGGCTGGAAGGGCCTGCTTAACGACACCAACGTTCAGCCGCTGGGCATCAACGATGTCTCCGGTATTTTACATCGCGGCGGGACCATCTTGAAGACATCGCGCACTAACCCGTTCAAAAACGGCGACAATCCCGAGGATTTGATGCGCAATCTCAAGGATCTGGAGCTTGACTGCCTCGTTGCCATTGGCGGCGAGGATACTCTTGGCGTAGCGCAGAAGCTTGGTTCGATGGGTGTCAAGGTTGTCGGTATTCCCAAGACCATTGACAACGACCTTTCGGGCACCGATCAGACTTTTGGATTTGATACCGCGGTCAATATTGCGATGGAAGCGATTGATCGCCTTCATACGACGGCAGAGTCGCACAACCGTGTGCTGGTAACGGAGGTGATGGGACGTCACACCGGATGGATCGCGCTCTATGCCGGAGTCGCCGGCGGCGCGGATGTCATTCTGATTCCCGAACGCCCGGTGGTCATTGACAAGGTTTGCGAGTTGATTCGCAAGCGCCACAAGAGGGGCAAAGATTTCTCGATCGTGGTCGTATCGGAAGGCGCCAAGGTAGCGTTCAACACAGAAGTCGACAAGGACGGCTCGTTGATTGTCAAGGACATGGGCGTCGATCAATTTGGTCACGTGCGTCTCGGCGGTATCGGAACTCTGCTGGCAGATGAAATCGAGAAGCGCACGAAATTTGAAGCGCGTGCAGTCATTCTCGGCCACATCCAGCGTGGTGGAGCGCCGTCGGCATACGACCGAGTGCTGGCAACGCGGTATGGATCGGCTGCAGTGGATTTTATACGCGAAGGCAGGTTCGGGCAGATGGTGGCGTTGCGCGGGAACGAAATTGTTGGTGTCGAATTGACGGAAGCCGTATATTCTTTGAAGCGCGTCGACGAGAAATTTATCGAAATGGCGGAGGAATATATTGGCTAAAGGACTTGTCGCAGCAGGGATTATGCTTCTCGCACTGCAATTGCCACTTCTTGCTGCACAGCCGGGAGGAACGAGTGCGCTGGGAGTTAGATTGGGATTATTCACCAACAACGAAAACGAATTGGGTAATCCGAACGACGAGGTGAAACTTTACGGCAACAAGACGAACTTCTACGTCGAAGGGTTTTTCAATTACTATTTCGTCGATTTCCTTGCCGGTGTCCTCAATTTTGGTTCCTATTCAAAGGGCGATATCACATTTGAGATTTACATCAATGATGTTCTCGACGGTCGATTTGTAGGGCAGGCTTCGATTTATCCAATCCAGGGTGGACTGAAGTTGACGCCGTTTACGACACAATTGCCCGGCAAAGCCAAACCGTATGTCGAAGGCGGCGGCGCATTTGTCCTCGGACGGGAAACCGCCAGTTTGGGGACCTACGATTCATATTGGGCGCGTTACACAGATGGCTCATTGTCAAGCGAGTCGGATTGGGCGTGGTGGGCCGGCGGCGGAGTTGAGATTCCGCTTACGGAGTCGCTGCAGTTTGATGTGATGGTGAAGTATTTGGACACGAGATTTTCCGGAGATATTGCGGGAATTAGCGACTACTCAGGAGTGCAATTCTCGCTGGGGATAATGTATCTAACCTTGAGTAAATAGCAGGGAAGTTGAGGAGTTTATGTCGACTAAGATTGCGATTAATGGATTTGGACGCATTGGCCGGTTGATACTTCGCAAGGCGGTGAAGGAGAATAAGCTTGAAGTCGTTACGATCAACGACGTAACCGATGCCGCGACACTGGCCCACCTCTTCAAGTATGATTCGGTACACCGCAAGTTCGACGGTGAAGTCAGCGTCGAGGGCGACATGATCATCGTCAACGGCAAGAAGATCAAGGTCACCAAGGAACTCGACCCGGCAAAGCTGCCGCATGCGGCGCACGGCGTACAGGTTGTCGTGGAATCGACCGGCAAATTTACGGATAAGGAAGGCGCTGCCAAACACATTGCCGGCGGAGCAAAGAAAGTACTGATTTCCGCTCCGGCAAAGGGTCATGACGGGACGTTTGTGTTCGGCGTCAACTGGGACGACTACGACAAGAGCAAGCACAATGTAATCTCGATCGGCTCTTGCACCACCAATTGCCTGGCTCCGGTAGTGAAAGTCATCAACGACAAGTTTGGTATCGAGAAGGGTTTGATGACCACAATTCACGCTTACACCAATGACCAGAAGATTCTCGATCTGCCACATAAGGATCTACGACGCGCCCGTGCTGCTGCGCTTTCGATGATTCCGACTACAACCGGCGCTGCGAAGGCTATCAGCGAGGTTATTCCGGCAATGAAGGGCAAACTGGATGGTCTGGCGGTTCGTGTTCCCACATCAGATGGTTCATTGGTGGATCTCTGTGCTATCCTGTCAAAGGAAGTCACGGTGGATGATCTCAATAATGCCGTCAAGGAAGCCGCAAACGGCAAAATGAAGGGAATTCTTGAGTATTGCACCGAGGAGATCGTCTCAATTGATGTTGTCGGAAATAGTCATTCATCAATTTTCGATTCGCGTATGACGCAGGCCAAGGGCAGCTTCATCAAGGTCTTCTCCTGGTACGACAACGAATGGGGCTTCTCGTGCCGCATGGTGGATGCACTTGAACGGATGATGTAATATGAAAAAGCTATCGATTGAGGATTTGCAGCTTTCGGGTCGGCGTGTGTTGATGCGCGTCGATTTCAACGTACCGCTCAAAGAGGGCGTGGTCAAGGATGACCTGCGTATTCGCGAGTCGCTTCCTTCAATAATGAAAGTCGTGAACTCCGGTGGAAAGTTGATCTTAATGTCGCACCTGGGCCGTCCTAAAGGCGGACCGGCGCCGGAATTCAGTCTGAAGCCGGTTGTCTCCGTTCTGGAAAAGTTAACGGGCAAGAAAGTTCGATTTGCTGATGAGTGTGTCGGGCCAATTGCCGAAGAGGCGGTTTCCAATCTCAAGAATGGCGACATTCTGCTGTTGGAGAACCTGCGTTTCCATAAGGAAGAGGAAGCCAACGATGCCGCATTCGCTGAGAAGCTGGCATTTCTTGGCGATCTCTACGTTAACGACGCTTTCGGTTCGGCGCACCGAGCGCACGCTTCAACAGAGGGTGTTACGCATTTCTTCGAGCAATCAGCGGCCGGGTACTTAATGAAGAAGGAACTTGATTTTCTTGGCGGTGCGCTGGCCAATCCCAAGCGTCCGTTCGCGGCGCTGCTTGGCGGAGCAAAAATCTCCGGCAAGATTGACGTCATCACCAATCTGCTCGGCAAGGTGGATAAGATCCTGATTGGCGGAGGAATGGCATTCACTTTTCTGAAAGCACAGGGCAAAGAAATAGGCGGATCGTTGCTTGAGGCCGACAAGGTCGACTTGGCGGCTGATTTGCTTAAACAAGCTGCCGCGAGGAATATTAAGCTCATTCTCCCGGTGGATTTTGCGTGTGCTGCTGAAGTCGCCGAGAGTTCCAGCGTCAGTTATCACACAGCCGGATCGATTCCCGCCAGCCTTAAGGGGCTTGATATCGGGCCGGAGTCGGTGAAGTTATTCCAAAGCGAACTGAACGGTTGTAAGACGGTTGTCTGGAACGGGCCGATGGGTGTTTTTGAGATCGAGAAGTTTGCGCTCGGCACGATGGAGATGGCGAAAGTTCTTGCAGACTTGACCGGCTCCGGAGCGGTGACAATTGTCGGCGGTGGAGACTCGGCGGCAGCGGTTGCCAAAAGCGGACTTGAGAAGAGATTCTCACACATTTCGACCGGCGGCGGCGCGTCACTGGAGTTCCTTGAGGGCAAGGTTCTTCCCGGTGTTGCGGCGTTGACGGATTAGGCGCGACGAGATGACACGAACAAAGATCGTCGCGGGGAATTGGAAGATGTATACCTTGCCTGCCGATGCTCAAGTATTGGCAGGTGCGGTAGCCTCTTTTATCGGGAGAGATTCGTCTCCGGAAGTTGTTGTCTGCCCGCCGTTTACGTCGCTTGTTGCCACCGCTGAGGCGGTCAAGTCGAGTGCAGTTAAGGTTGGCGGCCAGAATATGTACTGGGAGGATGAGGGGGCATTCACGGGCGAGGTGTCCGGCAAAATGCTGTTGACTCTGGGCTGTTCCCACGTTATCTTGGGACACTCTGAACGACGGCAGTACTTCTTCGAGACGGACTTTACCGTAAATTCCAAATTAAAGAAGGCGCTTTCGCTCGGAATGACTCCAATCGTGTGTGTTGGTGAAACTCTCGATCAGCGCGAAGCGAATCAGACTGAACAGGTTGTGCGCACGCAGGTCGAAGGTTGTTACGGCGGTCTTACAGCGGAGCAGGCAGAACGAACAGTCGTCGCCTATGAGCCGGTTTGGGCAATCGGTACCGGTAAGACGGCCACTCCGGCGCAGGCCGAAGAGGTTCACGGTTTCATCCGCGGCTTGTTGCGAAAGCAATTCGGCCGTACTGCGGAAGGAATCCGAATTCTCTACGGCGGCTCGGTCAAAGCCGACAACGCACGCGAATTGTTCAGCCAGTCAAATATCGATGGCGGACTGGTTGGCGGTGCAAGCCTGAGGGCGGAGTCGTTTAACAAGATTATAGAAGCGGCTCGCTAAGAGCAGGAGGCATTTTTAGTGTTTACGTTCCTGATTATTCTTCATGTGATTGTCTGCGCAGGATTGATTATTGTGGTGTTGATGCAATCCTCGAAGGGCGGCGGACTGGCCGGCGCTTTCGGCGGCGGCGCATTTTCCGGCGCGGTTTTCGGTGGACGCGGTGCGGCAACGTTCCTTTCCAAGGCCACGACAGTTCTTGCCATCTTGTTTATGATTTCGTGCATCAGTCTGACATTGGCCTCACGTGGCCGTGTTGATACGACCGGCGGAGAATCCGCGGTACAGCGTATCATAAATCAGGAGCAACAGCAGGCTCCGGCCCAGGCGCCGGTGACAACGCCTCCGGCTGAACAGCCGGCTACCACACCCCCGGCAGGTGGCGGCCAGTAGTCGATCAGCATATTTGATTTTTCAAGGCAGGTCTCTTCACGAGCCTGCCTTTTTTATTGCCGGAGAAGGTGGCAGTGTCGTCAAAAACACTTCGGAACGGCTCGGTTCAGGCATTGGACGCAAAAAGAGACTTGACAGGTTGACAAAGTACGTTATATTGATTCCAATGATTACGGCAACAATCATCAGCGCACTGTTCTGTGTTTTTACCATGGGCTACTATTGGTGGTGGTATACATCCGCCATGGATAGTGGTGCAGTGCCGGTGTAGCCGAATCGATCGGAAATCAGAGAACCGAACCCACTATCCGCAAGGATGGTGGGTTTTTTTATGGAGTTGACGTGAATATTCTGGAAATTCTCAAGCAGAAGAACGACCTCGCCAAGATTGCCCTGCAGTATGACGAACTCGATCTGCCGGGTGATCTCGAAACACCGGTATCGGCATTCCTGAAGTTGCGTCCATTGGGTGCAAAGTTCCTGCTGGAATCCGCCGAAGACCCCACGTCGATTGGCCGGTACACGTTCATCGGTATCGATCCCTTGTTGCAGATCCGCATTGAAGACGGACGGACGATGATGACCTCCGGCGATGACGAGATGGTGATTACTCACAATTCGTCAGGAGAGCCATTTGCCGGTGTACAAAAGCTAATTGAGACGTTTGCATTAAAGTCTTCACGCGCCGAGATTCCACTTCTGGGCGGGCTGGTGGGATTCACCTCGTACGAAATCGTCCAGTGTTTCGAGCCGAAATTAGCAGGGTTGATTCCCAAGTCCGACCATCCGCTCGGGCTGTACTATTTCGTCGATACCGTGTTGGTATTTGATCACTATATGAGGCGGCTCAAGTTGCTGCGACTTCGCCATGCCGATGGAGCCCTTGGTTCGGGTCGTGAGCATGTGACGATGGAACAGATTCGCGACGCCTTAAGCAGCCAGACGGTGAAGTCGGAGCACATCAAGTCAGCGAACGGAAACAAATACGATTCGAATTTCGATCAGGGTGCGTTCGAAGAAGTAGTGGTTAGAGCGCAGAAGCACATTTTTAAGGGAGACATCTTCCAAGCGGTGCTGTCGCAGCGAGAGGAGCACGTTTCGGAAGTTGACGGATTTCACGTGTACCGCGCTTTACGAATGCTCAACCCTTCTCCTTACATGTTTTATCTGCAGTTTGACGATGTCGAGCTGATCGGCTCATCGCCGGAGGCGATGGTGCGACTGCAGGGACGCCAGGCGACGATCCGGCCGATCGCCGGAACGCGCCGTCGCGGGCGTACTTCAGAAGATGATTTGCGCATGGCGAACGAACTGTTGCGCGATGAAAAGGAACGCTCCGAGCATGTGATGCTGGTTGATCTCGGCAGGAATGATCTGGGCCGGGTATGCAAATACGGGAGCGTCAAAGTGACTTCGATGATGCAGATGGAATACTATTCGCATGTGATGCATATGACGTCGAATGTTGTCGGGCATTTGCGAGATGATTGTTCGCAATTTGACTTGTTCCGTGCCGCGTTTCCGGCCGGGACGGTGTCGGGAGCGCCAAAACTAAGAGCGATGGAGATAATCGCGGATCTGGAAAAGACTTCGCGCGGTCCGTATGCCGGGGCGGTGGGTTATTTCTCACTATCCGGAGAGCTGGATATGTGTATCACGATTCGGACTATCGTGAAGTGCGGGAACCGCTTGCACCTTCAGGCCGGCGCCGGAATTGTCGCCGACTCGATACCGGCGCAGGAGTACCTCGAGACAGGCAATAAAATTGCGGCTCTGAAAGAGGCGATCAGAGTAGCCGAGGAAGGATTGCTATGATTCTATTCATCGATAATTACGACTCCTTCATTTACAATCTCGTTCAGTACTTTGGCGAACGCGAAAGGAACATCACCGTGCTCCGTCCTGATGAGACGACGGTTGAGAAAATCCTCGAGATGAATCCGCAGAAGATCGTTATCTCGCCCGGACCGGGACACCCGCGGGAAGCGGAGTTATCGCTGCAGATCATCAAGGCGATGCACGCGACGACGCCGATTTTCGGTGTTTGCCTGGGTCATCAGTGCATAGGCGAAGCTTTCGGCGCCAAGGTGGGTTCTGCCGATCGACTTTTGCACGGTAAGACCTCGGAGATTTATCACCGCAGCAAGGGGCTGATGGCGGGATTACCGAATCCGTTCAAAGCGACCCGATATCATTCATTGGTCGTAGCGGAGGAGTCACTGCCGACGGAGTTGGAAGTCGTGGCATATACTTCGGATGGAGAAGTGATGGGGCTTAAGCACAAAACCTCACCGCTCTATGGCGTGCAATTTCACCCGGAGTCAATCCTGACTACCGAGGGGATGAAGATCATCAACAACTTTGTGGACTTGCGGACATGGTAAAGGAGATCCTGCACAAACTCGCACACGGGGAAGCACTGGGATTCTCCGAAGCGGAAGCAATGATGGATGCAATTGTGCAAGGTGACGTGGCGCCGACGCAGGTGGCGGGGTTTCTGACAGCGTTGCGTGTGAGGGGTGAGAGCGTGGCGGAAATTGCCGGGTGCGCGCACTCGTTGCGGAAGCATGCCGTTGGCGTACCTCACCATCAGACGCGGATTTTCGACTGTTGCGGCACCGGCGGAGACAACTCGCACTCGTTCAATATTTCGACGGCGGCTTCACTGGTGGTTGCGGCCTGTGGAGTGACGGTTGCCAAACACGGGAATCGGGCGATGAGTTCGTCGTGCGGGTCGGCTGACCTGCTTGAGGCAGCAGGCGCAAATCTTGAGTTGTCGCCGGAGCGCGCCGCGGAATTGCTTGATAATATCGGGTACTGCTTTCTTTTCGCACCGTACTATCACCCGGCAATGAAGAATGTTGCGGTGATTCGTAAGGAGCTTGGCTTCCGCACAATATTCAACATGCTCGGACCGTTGCTCAATCCGGCGCGGGCGACGCATCAACTCATTGGTACGGCGACACGCCAAACGGCTGAACTACTGGCTTCGACGGCGCAACATTTGCCGGACACGAAAATCGTCACGGTGCACAACTCGCATGGTTTTGATGAGATACTTCCGACGGGAGTTAATCATCGTTACCAGTGGCTTGATGCGGACCTGTTCTCTGACCCCATCGAGTTACCGCTTGTGCTGCAAAACGGCTACGTACCGGCTGATATGCGCGGTGGGGACAAAGAGACGAATCTCGCGATTTTACACAGCGTGCTTGACGGTAAAGAATCGGCATACAAGGTCGCTACCGTTCTCAACGCGGGATTTGCGCTTGTGGTCGCCGAGAAGGCTGCTGATCTCGAAGAGGGTGCCGAGTTGGCTATCGAGGCAATTCACTCCGGCAAGGCAAAGCACATTCTCGATGACTACGTTGCGGCCTCACAGGGGGACGGATAGATGCTCGATGCAATAGTGAACAGAATCAGAGCCAGTATCCAGCAACGTTCGCGACGCGAATGGGAGGATGAGATAGTTGCTCAAGCGACCAAGGCGGTCAGGCGACAGACAGGATTTGCCTCGATGATTTCGCGCCCGGGCGGACAATTCATATTTGAAATCAAACGCAAAGCCCCCAGCAATGGCGAGCTGGCGATGAATATCGATATTGCCGCGACCGCGAAGGCTTATGAGCAGCACGGTGCCGCCGCAATTTCAGTATTGACTGAACAGGAACACTTTGGGGGATCATTGTCTGATCTGCAACAGGCGGCTGCCAATGCTTCAATACCGATTATCCGGAAGGATTTTATCGTCGATCCGCTGCAGATACGCGAAGCAGCTGCGCTTGGCGCTTCGGCGGTGCTTCTGATTGTCGCAATCCTCGATCATCAGGAATTGCGTCAGTTCTTGCGATTGGCTGATGAATTGCAGCTCGACGTGCTTGTCGAGGTTCATGATGAGTTCGAATTATCGCGGGCGCTGGCGGCCAATGCCCGGATCATAGGCGTCAACAATCGCAATCTCAAGTCGATGAACGTTGATTTGGCTACAGGAGAAAGAATACTCAAACGGATTCCGGGTGAGATTGTCAAGGTTGCGGAGAGCGGAATCCGCACGAGAGAGGATGTCGTGCGCATGCAGGCAGCCGGTGCGCAAGCCTGTTTGATCGGGACCGCGCTGATGACGGCCGGCGACATCGGCAAGAAGATTGCGGAGTTAAGAAGGCTATGACCAAGATCAAGATCTGCGGGGTAACTTCGATCCAAGACGCGAATGTCTGCGTTGAGGCGGGGGCGGACTTTCTGGGATTCGTACTCTCAGATTCGCCACGGCGCGTCAGTTATGAGCAACTTGGCCGGTTGCGGGCTGCGGTAGACGGATCGATTCAATGCGTTGGCGTGTTCGCCAGTGAAAACGATCTGATGGATTTTTCACAGAACTGTGACGTCGAGCTGGATTACTACCAAGTTTACTTTGATGCAACGGCACTCAATGTCCGAAACCCGAGAGCTGGTTGGATTCGAGCGATTTGGATGAATGGCGAAAGCCACAATTTGTCGCGCATTCCGCTTCCGACGCTGCTGGATTTCAAACGAAGCGACTTAACAAAGATGCGCGACCAACTTGCGCCGCACAGAGATGCCGTTGGCAACGCGGTCATTCTGGCGGGGCGGTTATCTCCCGACAATGTTGGCGTGATTGTGCGTGAATTAGTGCCCTGGGGAGTGGATGTCGCACGCGGCACGGAAGCCGCGCCGGGTAGGAAGGACCACCAACTTGTGCGGAGGTTCATCGAGAATGTCAAGAATGCCCGCTAAATCCCGTAACGCCTACTATGGCGGCTACGGTGGAAGGTTTGTACCGGAGACACTTGTTGCCGCCCTGGACGAAGTCGAGCGCGCGTTCACGTTGGCAAGGCGCGATCGCCAATTCAAATCGCAGTTGGACCGGCTTCTGCGCGATTTTGGCGGGAGGCCGACGCCGTTGTATGCGGCAGAAAATCTTACCCGAATCTGGAAAGGCGCCCGCATTTTTCTCAAGCGCGAGGACCTTAATCACACCGGAGCACATAAGATCAACAACTGTCTCGGGCAGGCACTGCTTGCCAAGCGAATCGGCAAGAGGCGGATTGTCGCCGAGACCGGCGCGGGACAGCATGGTACGGCTACGGCGGCGGCGTGCGCAATGCTGGGATTAGAATGTGTCGTCTACATGGGCAGTCATGATGCAAAACGGCAAAGCCCAAATGTTCAGCGGATGAAACTGCTTGGCGCTGAAGTGCGCGAGGTATCGGCGGGACTGGCGACATTGAAAGAGGCGACCTCGGAGGCGATACGCGACTGGGTAACAAATGTCGATAGTTCGCATTATATCATTGGCTCGACAGTGGGGCCGCATCCGTATCCGTTGATTGTTCGCGAGTTTCAGTCGGTGATCGGTAGGGAGACACGTGCACAGTCGTTGAAGATGAATGGTGCTCTGCCCGACTATGTTGTCGCCTGTATTGGCGGCGGATCAAATGCGATGGGGATATTTTCGGCATTTCTGGAGGACAAGGGCGTTTCGCTGATTGGCGTAGAGTCTGCCGGTAAGGCCTTGAAGCCGGGACAACACGCGGCTCCGTTGGCGAAAGGAAGGCCCGGCGTTCTGCACGGCGCTTTGAGCTACCTGCTGCAAGACAGCGACGGGCAAATTGAGTTAACTGAAACCATCAGCGCCGGACTTGATTATCCGGGCGTCGGACCAGAGCACTCATTCCTGAAGGACAGCGGTCGGGTCAAGTACGTCACGGCACTTGATCGTGAAGCGGTGGCGGCGTTTAAGGAACTTTGCAAGCATGAAGGGATTATTCCGGCACTCGAGTCGAGTTTCGCGCTCGCGTATGCGCGCAAGTTAGCGCGTAAAGCGGGTGCTCAAATGACGATCATCGTTAATCTCTCCGGTCGCGGCGACAAGGACATGGGCAGTGTTAAGGAGTACGATGACAACCATCGCTGATACATTCGCCAGGTGCCGGCAGGAAAAGCGTGCGGCGTTGATGCCGTTTATCACATGCGGTTATCCGTCGATGGGCGAATTCCCGGCGATAATGAAGTGCTTGAGCAACGGAGGTGCGGATGTTATCGAAGTCGGCTTTCCGCACTCTGATCCGCTGGCGGACGGTCCGGTGATACAACGCGCGTCGCATCTGGCACTCGAGCGAGGATTCAGAGTCGAGAGAGGATTCGCAGCGATTGCAGAGATCAGAAAAGAGACTTCACAACCGGTGGTCGTGATGTGTTACACGAATGTAGTTCTGCGGGCAGGAATAGAAAAATTCGTGAAGCGCTGTGTGGTGAGTAACGTCAACGGCTTGATTGTACCCGACATGATTCCTGAAGAAAGTCAACAGCTGCGGTTCATCTGTCGCAAGTACGGGGTCGATTTCATCCCGTTGGTTACGCTAACATCGCCACAAGACCGGGCGCAGGCGATTGCCAATGACGCGACGGGGTTTGTCTATTTTGTCAGCGTTACAGGCACAACGGGAGCGCGTGGAACAATTCACCAGGAACTGAAGCCACAAGTAACAAGGCTTCGCAAGCAAACAGACACGCCTGTCGCGGTCGGATTCGGCGTCTCGACACCGGAGATGGCGGGGGAGATTGGCGCATTTAGTGACGGGGTCATTATCGGCAGCGCAATACTGCAATTGATCGATAATGGCGGTACAAGTGGTAATTACTCTTCAGTAGAAAAATTCTTGACGGAGGCACGCATGAAACTGGAGCAACAGCGATGATGCGGGGTGTACGCGGCGCAATTTGCGCATCGGCCAACTCGCGCGAGGCAATTTTCGAGGCGACACGGAAGTTACTTGTACATATGTTCGCCAAGAACGATATCGAAATCGACGACATCGGCGCGGTGTTTATCACCGCAACCAAAGATCTCACTGCCGATTATCCGGCTTACGCCGTGCGGGAAATGGGACTCAAGACCGTGCCATTGATGTGCGCCACTGAAATCGACGTTCCTGGAGCATTGCAGCGCGTGATTCGTATTCTCATCATGGTCAACACCGATAAACCACAAGATCAGATCAAGCACCTTTACATCGGCGACGCTTCGCGGCTTCGCCCGGATCTGGCGGGAGAGCTATAATGATGATTGTTGTAATGAAGAAACAGGCGACCGTTAAGGAAACTGCAGGTGTCATCCGGCACATCGAGGAGCTGGGACTGAAGCCGCACATTTCGCAAGGCGAGGAAAAGACCATCATCGGCGCCGTCGGTGATGAGCGGAGCATAGAGAAGGACTTGCTCCTGCAACTGCAGGGTGTCGAGGCTGTCATTCCAATCTTGAAGCCGTATAAGCTGGCTTCGCTGGAGTTCAAACCGGAGCCGACTGTGGTGAGCCTCAACGGCACGAAGATCGGCAATGGGACGATGACGGTGATGGCCGGTCCGTGCGCGGTAGAGAGTTACGAGCAAGTGTTGGAGTCGGCGATTGCAGCGAAGGAGGCGGGTGCGCGCATTTTACGCGGGGGCGCCTTCAAGCCGCGGACGTCGCCATATTCGTTTCAGGGCATGGGGCGCAAGGGACTGGAAATCTTAGCTCGAGTTCGCGACGAAGTGGGAATTCCGATTGTCACCGAATGCCTGTCGCAGGATGATGTCGATTTGATTTCCGACTACGCGGACATAATCCAGATCGGGGCACGCAATATGCAGAATTTCGCCATGTTGGAGAAGGTTGGCAAGCAATCGCGCCCGGTGCTGCTCAAGCGCGGGATGATGTCGACGATTGAGGAGTTGTTGATGTCGGCGGAGTATATTCTTGCGAACGGAAATTACAATGTGATTCTTTGCGAGCGTGGTATCCGCACATTCGAGAAATTCACGCGCAATACATGCGATATAGCCGCCGTGCCGGGTCTGAAGTCGCTTTCGCATCTTCCGGTCATTCTCGATCCCTCGCATGCGACCGGCGAGAGACACTTGATTCTTCCAGTGGCTCTGGCGGCAGTGGCGGCCGGTGCGGACGGGTTGATCATCGAGATTCATCCCAATCCTGACAAGGCGATGTGCGATGGCTACCAGTCGCTCAACCTTGAACAGTTCGCATCTTTGATGAAGCAGGTGAAAAACATCGCAACCGCGGTCGGCAAGACGGTGTGATGTCACTTCGTGATTACAATATCGGAATAGTAGGGCTGGGGCAGATCGGCGGCTCGATTGCAGCTGCGCTAAAGGATTTTGACCCCAATATTGTGATTACTGCCTGCGATTTGAACGACGAGCTCTGCCGCACCGCCCGAGAGCGCGGATTGGCGGACGTGATCGCCGTCGACACCGAGGATGTTGCCGACAAGTCCGACATCGTGATTATCGCGTTGCCAGTGATGTTGATTGCCGGAGTACTGCGGAGGTATAAAGAACCGTTGGCCGACAAGTTGCTGGTTACCGACACTGGATCACTCAAACAGGATATCATCAACGCCGCGCATCAGTGCGGGATGCAAAATTTCGTCGGAGGACATCCGCTGGCCGGAACAGAATTGCGGGGCATTGAAGCCTGGAATGCGGAGTTGTTTCGAAGTACGAGTTATTTCATCGCCACGACAGCATTAACCGCGCCAACGTCGCTGTCGCTGGCGAAAGAGATGATTGAGATTTTCGGCGCCAGAACGTTACCTGTCAACCCCGAAGAGCACGATAAGATATTCGCGGTATCAAGCAACCTGCCTCATTTGTTCGCATATTTGCTGAAATCCCAGTTTGAGCATGAGACGATCGCCAGCGCTCACGGCGCGGCATTCGCGTGTCCGAGCTATCGTGGAGCTACGCGAGTTGCCAGATCAGATGCGGAAATGGTGTTCCAGATGCTTTGGGGAAATCGGACGAACCTGCAGGCCAGTCTTGCCGATTTGCGGGCTCGACTGGATCGAGCCCAGAAAGCGCTTGACAGCGGCGCGGAAAAGGAATTTCGTCGAATCTTCGGGGAGGAAGAGCAGAAGTAAGCATGAATAAACATTTAAGTGGTGAAATCAAGGTTGGGGGAGACAAGTCGATTTCCCACCGGGCGGTTATGCTTGCCGCATTGGCCAAAGGCAAGTCGCGATTGAGCAATCTTGCACACGGTGACGATGTCAAGACCACGCTCGCATTATATCAAAAACTCGGCGTGGAGACTGCGATTGCAAATGGCTTTGTCGAATGCAGGAGCGACGGATTTGAATCGCTGCGCACAACAGAAAGTGTACTCTATTGCGGAAATTCAGGAACCACATTACGCTTAAGTCTTGGCATTCTCGCCGGCACCAAGGTTGAGTGCCGACTTGCCGGGGACGACTCGCTCAACCGGCGCCCAGTACGGCGCGTGATTGAACCGTTAAGACAGATGGGGGGCGATTTGGCGACAGCGGCAGCGGATGATCGTCCACCAGTGCAAGTGCGCGGACGCAGACTTCACGGTATCAACATCAGTACATCGGTCGCTTCGGCGCAGGTGAAATCCGCGATTCTGCTGGCGGGATTGCATGCGGATGGGGTTACTTCAGTGACCGAGCCGGAGCAGTCGCGAAATCACACAGAGATCATACTCAAGCATCTTGGCTGCAATATCGATGTCGAAGGAAGGACGTCGATCCTTAGCCCAGCCAAGCGCATCGACGGTTTTGAGTATTCCGTTCCGGGCGACATCTCGACCGCGATGTTCTTTATCGTCGCCGCGCTGATTATGCCCAACAGCGAATTGGTGGTGCGGGATATTCTGCTCAACCCGACGCGTACCGGAGCGATTGACATATTACGGATGATGGGAGCGACAATTCTTGAGGACAATGTCAGATTGCAGCACGGCGAACAGGTTGGCGACCTCATTGTCAGGTCGTCGCAGTTGCACGGATGTGATGCGGCGAAAGTCGTGACCGCGCGCTACATCGATGAGGTCCCGGCACTGGCGGTCGCAGCGATGTTTGCTGAGGGCGAGACTGCTTTCCATAACATCGGCGAACTGCGGGTCAAGGAGTCGGACCGGGCAGCAGCGATAGTAAATGTCGTAAATGCCTCCGGCGGCAGTGCAATGATTGAAGGCGACTCGCTGCGCGTCTTCGGAAATGCGAGCAAGCCGACAGGGCCAGCGGAGCACCTTGGCGACCACAGGATTGCGATGATGATTGAGATCATCAGCCTGATTCGCACGGGTGGAGTAAGCGGGAGCTTCGGCGATTCGATTTCCGTTTCTGCGCCGGAATTCTATGAGCTGGTCAAGTCATTGGATCAATAAATGCACGGGAATACGGCCATTTACGGGATTGTCGGCAGGAACATCAGCTACTCACTTTCGCCGCATATTTACAGCGCCATATTTGAACGTCATAACATAGACGCGATCTACAACCGATTCGATATTGCACCGCGTCAGCTGGGCGGACTGATGGCTGCAATGCGTGCAGTGCCGCTGAAGGGACTCAATGTGACGATTCCGTTTAAGGAGAGCATCGGAAGTCACATTAACAAATGCGACAAGGTTGTTGCGGCGACTGGTTCGACGAATCTGGTGATTAACCAACGAGGGGTGCTGCATGGGTACAACACGGACATCGAAGGTATTGCGGCAACAATAGAGGAGAAGCTCAAACTTGATCTCCATGGCGCTAATGTCGTGATTCTCGGATCGGGCGGGTCGGCAAGAACGGTCTTTTACTATCTGGTAACGAAGCGCGCAGACGGTGTCACAGTCTTCCATCGCTCGCGAAGTCGTGAAAAACCCTTCTCTGCTTGGGCGGAGGAGTCAAGGAGGCGGACCAACTACCGTTCGGAGATGATGAACACTGCCATCGAGATGAGAGGTGACATCGACCTCTGTATTAACTGTACACCGATGGAGATATCGAAATTGACGGGAGCAGCGCAATTGTCGCAGTTGCCGCGAATCTTTGAACTGCGTTATGCCGGTTTCAAGACGTCAAGGCGGGGTCATATCAGTGGAGAATATATGCTTGCGGTGCAGGCCGCGAAGAGTTTTCGTATTATGACGGGTATCGAGGTGACAGCGGACGAAATAGTTCGAGTAATCAGGAGAGCATCACGATGATCAGATATCTTACGGCAGGCGAGTCGCACGGACCG
Source organism: uncultured Ignavibacteria bacterium (assembly GCA_964592145.1). Taxonomy (GTDB): domain Bacteria; phylum Zixibacteria; class MSB-5A5; order CAIYYT01; family CAIYYT01; genus JADJGC01. Next base: position 7,935 of record CAZQBX010000035.1, on the reverse strand, counting down.
GGACTCACGACGATTATTGAGGGCATTCCTGCGGGCCTGATTCTCGATGTAAACGAAATCACCATTGACTTGCGGCGTCGCCAAATGGGATATGGACGCGGCGCAAGGATGCGGATCGAACAGGATACAGCGCTGGTCACAGCCGGATTGTGGGATGGTGAGACGATCGGCAGTCCGATCAGTATCTTTATCCAGAATCGCGACTGGAAAAACTGGAAAGATCAACACCGTGACAAAAAGGTTGTCCCGCGGCCAGGACATGCCGATCTGCCGGCCGTGTTGAAATATGATTTTGATGACATCCAGAAGGCGATAGAACGATCATCGGCGCGCGAGACGGCGGCAAGGACAGCAGCCGGAAATGTAGCGAAGCAATACCTTGCTGCTTTCGGCATCAACGTCTATTCGCACACTCGAAGGATCGGAGCCGTGCTCAATGAGAAGGCGGTAAGATTCAGTGCAGGCAAGTTCAAGGAGATTGAAAGATCGCCGGTACGCTGTGCCGACAAGGCAATCGAGCGCGAAATGATTCGCGTGATTGATCAGGCGGTGGCAAAGTCTGATACGCTTGGCGGCGTATCAGAAATCATCGTCACTGGAGCGCCGGTGGGGTTGGGCAGCTACGCACAATGGGATCGCCGCTGCGATA
>CAZQBX010000035.1:0-7276 GCA_964592145.1 uncultured Ignavibacteria bacterium | reverse complement strand
CCGATTGGCGGCGGCGATAATGGGTGTGCAGTCGGTCAAAGGCGTAGAGATTGGCGAAGGTGTACGTTCAGCCGAGTTGCCGGGCTCACAGGTTCATGATCCAATCAAATACAGCGCGAAACGGGGATATTACCACGCCTCGAATAATGCCGGTGGTATCGCCGGCGGAATTTCGACCGGCGAAGAGATCGTCATTCGGGCATTTTTCAAACCGATTTCGACGCTGGGCAAGCCGCTCAAGTCGACTAATCTGACTTCGAAGAAAGCGGTCGATGCGCCTTATGTGCGATCGGATATCTGTATTGTGCCGGCCGGCGGCGTGGTCTGCGAGGCGGTGGTTGCGCTGGCGATGGCCGACATGATGTCGGAAAAATTCGGCGGCGATTCAATGCGAGAAGCACTGGAAAACTTCCGCGCCTTTTTGAAGCATGTCAAGAAACGCTGACAAATCAAATATCTTCCTTGCAGGAATGATGGGCACCGGCAAGTCGAGTACGGGGCGGCTGGTCGCGAAGGAACTGCGGTATGTTTTCGCCGATACCGACACTTTGATAGAGCGACGCGAACAACTAACCGTCAGTGAGATCTTTGCAAATCACGGCGAAGATTACTTTCGGAAACGCGAACACGAGATTCTAACAGAGCTGTGTGGACAAGATCGTCAGGTCATCGCGACCGGCGGAGGGATGCTTGCCAATGAGACGAATCTTCAGTTGGCGCAAGGCAGTGGCTTGGTCGTGTTGTTGACGGCTCCCGCGAGCGCGTTGGAGCACCGACTGCGATACCGTAATGATCGCCCGCTATTGGCAGTGCGGGATCCGGTGGAGAGGCTCATCGAGATCGAAAATCGGCGGCGCGAAGTATGGGACGCGATCGATTATCGCGTTGATACTTACGGGCTTTCACCCTTGCAGGTTGCCGAGCAGGTTGTGGCGATTTACCGCGAGTGGCTGGAGTCATGAGTTATCACAAGATCAAAATTGAATTTCCGAAAGCAGAGACGCGAGTTGAAATCGGCCGCAGGCTGGTTGCGAAACTTGCGACTGATGCCGCGCTGAAATCTCACAGTTCAGTGCATTTCGTTATTGATGCAAATGTTGCGCGGCTTCATGGTAACAGATTGCTGGAGCCCCTGATCGATGCCAAGAATTTCTATGCGCTGCCGGCAGGTGAAAGGCAGAAAAGTATGGCCAGTGCTGCGAAGCTGCTGCGCTGGCTTCACGATCAAAATGCTGACCGCAAATCGCTGTTGATTGCGATCGGCGGCGGTGTGGTTACGGACCTGGCCGGGTTTGCGGCTTCGGCTTATATGCGGGGCATCGAATATGTTTCGTTGCCGACGACCCTGGTTGGGCAGGTCGATGCCGCTATCGGCGGCAAAACGGCGATCAATCTCGGCGGAACGAAAAACATCGCGGGGACATTCTACCCGCCAAAGCGGGTCATCTGCGATCGCGACTTTCTGACGACACTGCGAAAGAACCAGCTGCGAGATGGATTGGTCGAGGCGATCAAGATATTCGCAGCCCGGGATGGTGCCGAATTCCGTACACAGGCGGCATGCCTCGGTGATTATCAGAATGGATCCGACCTCACGCAATTGATATCCGCGGCGGTTGCGCTCAAGGTCGAGGTTGTGAATCGCGATCCGTTCGAAAAGGACCTGCGCCGAGTGCTGAACTTCGGACACACGGCAGGTCACGCCTATGAGGCGATCACCGGCAATTCGCACGGCAAGTCGGTGGCATTGGGGATTCTTGTGGCGCTCGAGTTATCCCGGGAATTGGCGAAACTGAACGAAAAGGACAATGACTCGATCACAGTCGCGATTAAGTCGCTTTATCGACGCTTTGCACTAAAGGAAATCACATCAGAATCGTTGTGGGAGCGCATCGTACATGACAAGAAGAACAGCGGCGGCAAGGTCAACTTTGTGCTGCTAAAAAGATGTGGCGAGCACACGGTGAAAAGCGTAGACTATTCTCAATTCGCGCGGGCTTTCGAGCAGACGCGGGAGATGTTGGAAGCATGAAAAAGATCATCGTGATTAACGGACCCAATCTGAATCTGTTGGGAGAACGCCAACCGGAGGTATACGGCAAGACGACTTTGTCCGAACTGGAAAGCCGTCTCAAGAAATTCGGCAAAGGTCTGGGGTATCAGGTTGAGTGTTTCCAATTCAATTCCGAGGGGGAGATCATTAACTGCCTGCAGAAATATCGTAAAGGCGTTGCTGGAGTCGTCATGAACCCCGCCGGTTACAGTCATACCTCAATAGTGATTCTCGATGCGCTCCTGGCGGTCGAAGTACCGGTGGTCGAAGTTCACATTTCCAATATCTACAAGCGCGAGGAGTTTCGCCGCAAGTCGATTACAGCTGCCGGATGCGCGGGGTTGATCAGCGGTCTGGGCATTTCCGGATACGAGTTAGCCATTCAACACATTGCCAATACAGCCAAAGGATAGTTTATGAAATTCATGTACACGAATGGGAAGTTCCATTCGCCCGAGCAGAACAACATGTCTTCAATGATGCAGTCGGTCAATTATGGTACGGCGGCATTCGAGGGGATGAAGGCGTATTACCTTGAGGATAAGAAGAACTGGTATCTTTATCGTCCGGAAAAATACTATCAGCGCCTGGTGCGCTCGACGAAGATGCTTGATATCGATTTCAAGGTCTCGGAAAAAGAGTTCATAAACATCGTCGCAGCGCTGATCAGGAAGAATAATGTCAGAATGGACACCTATATCCGGCCGGTTGTTTTCCGCAGTGAGAAAGGGGTTGGCTTGATGCGCCCCTCCGACTACGGACTGTCGATATTCATTCAGTCGATTCCCTTTAGTTCGGCAAATCAGTATCGTTGTTGTTTCGTCTCGCAGAAGCGTCCGACCGACGGCACATTCGCCGGGAAGTTAACCGGTAACTACCTGCTGTCGTTCTTCAGCGCTATCGAAGCCAAGAAGAAGGGGTATGACGTGGGTATCTTGTCGTCGACCGAGGGACACGTCTCGGAGGCTTCAATCATGAATTTGTTCTTCGCCAAGGATGGCAAGCTATTCACGCCGTCGATTGACTGCGGACCGCTGGGCGGTATCACGCGGCTCTCGGTTATGCAGCTTGCAAAGGAACAACTCGGATTGAAGGTGACGGAAGGAAAATTCAAGCGCGAGCAACTGCTCAAGGCGGACGAGATTTTCTTCACTGGAACCGGTTCCGGTGTGAATTTCGTCAAGCAGTTGGAGAAGCGTAAATTCAACCTTGCCCGCAAGGATCAGATTGCGCTCGAGGTTGCGCGTGTATTTGATGAAGTGACTCATCTCAAGATCAAAAAGTATGCTGACTGGCTAGTACCGGTGAAGTAGGCCACACGATATCGCAATAGTCAGCATTTCAATCGCCCTTCTCGAGATACGCTGGATCGATTCAAGTCTCCTCGCGGCCACTGGCCGCATTTTACCTCGTTGCTGCTAAAGGCAAGGTCTGTGGCTCTCCCACTTTGCAGACTTGACATCATAGTAATGAGTGGCTATGTTTGAGTCGAAATCAAGGACTTGGCTGCTCGTACCAATTGCCGGAAGTGTGAATCATGTCATCAAGAACGCTTGTCTTGCTGTCTGTGTGTGTTTGCGCACTAATTCCATGTTGCTCGGAATCAACGTCTCCGCCTCAAAATGACAATCCCCCGACAAGTCCAGAGCTGGAATCACCGGCCAATCTAGTAATAATCGATGGTCGTGCAGTTGAACTGCGATGGGCATCGTCCGATCCGGATGGCGGCAAACTGCTATTTGACGTCTATTTTGGTGTTGCGGATGTGCCGGCGAGGCTAACCACGCATCAAGTGGAAAACTATCTTCGTGTAACGGACTTGAGCTACGGAACGACATATCGCTGGAAAATTGTCGCGTGGGATGACGAGTCCGATAGTTCTGCGTCGGCTATCTGGGAATTTACTACCGCTGCTCAACCTTACTGGTCAGCTTATGGCACAAGCATGGACGAACCGTCTGTCCTAACAATCAACGAGTACAACGGGCAGGTCATAGCGGGCGGCATGCTTTATACAATCTCCGGGCAACCCGTCAACCATCTGGTTTCGTGGAATGGGTCGACTTGGCAACCATTTGGTACCGGAATCTCTAAACCCGAAGATCTCTTCGTCTGGGTCAACGCGTCAGCGATTTACCAGAATAGATTGGTAATTGGAGGGCGATTCGAAATGGTTGATGTGATTGCCGCTCGATATGTCGCAGCTTGGGGTGGAGTCGATTGGTCAGGTCTCAACAGCGAACTTAACGATCCGGTAAACGCATTACTCGTTGTAGATGGATTGCTTTACGCCGGGAGTTCCTTCCGTACCAATAACGGGATAGAGACAAGCGGTGTTCTCACATGGGATGGCTCCACATGGACTCGCATCGGATCAGGCTTAAGGAACGGATTTGTTTCCGCAATGGCGGAATACAACGGCAACATTGTGATTGGAGGCCGGCTTTCAACTGGTTCTTTCAACTCAACGAACATCGCCCAGTTAAGCGGCGGTCGTTGGATAACGGTTGGTTCGGGGCTCAACGACGACGTTGACGCTCTTTGCGTGTACCAAGGCCAATTGATTGCCGGAGGTAATTTTACCGCGGCGGGGGCAGTTTCGCTGTCACGAGTTGCAGCTTGGAATGGTTCTTCATGGTCGCCTCTCGGAGAAGGTTTGAACGGCCGGCTAATGGCACTGTTAGTTTACGAAGACATCCTAATTGCAGGTGGAGAGTTTACCGCTGCTGGCGGTGAACCGGCTAACTATCTTGCGACTTGGGATGGTCAGTCTTGGTCCACTCTGGGTGTGGGTACGAATAACTTTGTCCGATGCCTTGCAGAAATTGATGGACGGCTAATGATCGGCGGTGACTTCACTATGGCCGGTGGCTTACCCGCACATGGCGTTGTATCTTGGGGCAACTAACTCATCCAATAGTTCCATCGACAACAAAAAAGCCCCGATTGCCTAATCGGGGCTTTTTTATTCGTGATCTGCGCGCTTGGTCATTCACGCACAGACCCAGCAACCGGATTTACTTGACCAGCAACATCTTTCTGGTCTGCGTGAATCCCTCACTCTCGAATTTGTAAAGATAAACACCGGAGGACACCGTATTGCCACTGTTGTCCTTGCCGTTCCATCTGACTTGATGGCGGCCGGCGCTCATGACTTCACTCAGTACAGTGGCGACCTTCTGGCCGGCAGTGTTATAGACAGTAATCAAAACGTCAGCCGACTTCGGCAGGGCGAATTCGATTATCGTTTCCGGGTTGAACGGATTCGGATAGTTCTGGCCCAAGGCGAAACTGGTGGGCAGAACGTTCTTCTCAAGACGCGTGGTCATGAGACTGCCGTTGTAGTCGGCAACTTCCGCACTCACTAATTCAGCCTCGCCGGAGATATCCAGCAGCGGTACTGAACCGGCGGCGATCGACTTGGTCGAAATGTCGTAGATCAACACGCGAACCTGTCCGTCGGTCTCGCTCTGCGCGACGGTCATATCGGTCAGGCTGTTAATCGTGTATGACTCTCCGACATTGAAGACCAGCAGAGCAGCACCGATTTCCACGCTCGCTTCGGTGGACACGACACTGCCTTCCTGATTCACGGTCACGCTGTTGGCAAACGGCGTTAACTTGCCGAAAGGCAGGGCGTCGCCGACGATTACGCGGACGAGATAGACCAGATCGCCGACCGAGAGGCTGGAGCCGTCGCGGTTGACATCGGAGGCTGCGATTTGCGCCTCGCGACGCATCGGATCGGAATCAAGCGCCGCGATGCCGTACAGGAAGTAATTGGTATACAGTACAGCATCGGCAATTTCATAGGCGATACCGTTGAGGTTCAAGTCGCCCGGAGCGTCGATCGAGTCGGCGCAGACGATGTCGACACCGCCCTCCCAGAACTCGATACAACGAATCGGCTCATACTTGTCGCCCAACATGCAGAAGTCCTGTGCACCAACTCCAAACGGGCGGTTATAGTCCGGGAAATTGGCATCATCGAATTCATCCCAAACGGCGTTGCCTTCGAAGGAGAAGATGCGCTTCTCGAGATAGAGGGTGTCGCCGGTTACGGTCGAAACTGCGTTGTCGCCACAATCGAGCCAGAAGAAGCGTACCGGCACATACTGGCACTCGTAGTTGCGATCATTGGTGACGAGGAACTTCAAGCGGAACAGCTCTTGCGGTGAAGGAATCGCCGGTCCGAAGCAGGTCGGATGATTCGGGCCATTGTTGGCGTCAGCGATTGCGATGATTCTCACCAAGCCGGACGGACAGGAACCAGTGCAATTGCCCTGGGCGCCGTAGCGATAGGTGAAATACTCCCAGCCGCAGGTGGTAAGCATCGAACCGGGCTGGGCATCAACGAAGTTCAGGCCGGAGTTGTCATAACTCATCAGGAAGTCGAAGCCGCCGAATTCCTGACCGGCACCCTCGATGGTGACCGAAACGAATTCATAGTGACCCTGAAGGGTGTTATGCGTTTTCTCCGTCTTGACGATGAAGCATGTCGCTGTATCGCAGTCGATGAAACGCACCCAGCGAGTATGGGTTGTCTGGGCGATTAATCCGCAACTGTCGGTGACAGTAACAGTGTAATCGTAGGCGTCATCGAATGCATTCGCCGGTGTGAAACAGAACAGACCGGAACCATTGGTATAATTGAGCGTTGTTGGCGCCGGGGTAACGGTGACGCTTTGCACATTGCCGTTCGCATCCGCATAGCTGAATGGAACGCAGATCTGCATGGGACCGGTCTCACTGCAGAAGATCGTGGTGTCGCCCTGATCAACTGAAGCTGACGGGGCATTGTTGAGTCTCACTGTCACGACGGCAGTGTCGAAGTCGGTTGCACCACAAGCGTCGGTAGCCTTGAGGACAAACGAGAAGGTACCGCTCGAAGCCGGGGTGAAGCATATCTGCGAGCCGTTGTAGGTGCCCGGACCTGCGACCAAGGAGCAGTCGGTCAAATTGTTGTTCGGGTCGGTGCAACCCGCCGTCCAGCAAATCGACTGGCCGGGCGTCTGGCATGATAAGTTCTGATCAGCGCCGGCGTTGGCTACCGGTGCGGCATTGAGAATCACCGAAACGATAGTCCGGCAGGTGTCAACCAGACCGCAGGCATCGGTCACAATCATAGTGATGATATTCTGACCGACAACCGGTGTGAAGCAGACTGTGCCGGCATTGAGCGTACCGCCGGTGACTGTCGTTGTGGCGATATTGTTGTTTGGA
>CAZQBX010000034.1:0-33340 GCA_964592145.1 uncultured Ignavibacteria bacterium | reverse complement strand
CACTGCAACTCCGGCGGCATCGGTAACTCCGTAGTTGGCAGCTGCAATGTCAGTCGTGCCATTCCCGTCAAGATCTGTCGCCGTAACATCCCAAGGCTGATCGCCCACCCAGCAGGTCGCCGAGTTTGTCAACACGCCGACGCCGTTGTTCAACCATACTCGCACACTGTCAGAACCTACATGGATTGACGCCACGTCGAAATCGCCGTCTCCATCATAGTCGCCGCTCCAATTTGCCCAGCCAGCCCTGCTCCCATAGAACAACGGAGAGCCAAATTGCCCGGTTCCGTCACCTAAGGAAACGGATAAGGAGTCCATGCTGTGATAACTGTTAATGATATCCAAGAATCCGTCAGCGTTCATGTCAGCAAGACTAAAGAAATACGGTGTCGATCCAACAACGGAATTTACCGGTGGAAAGAACGATCCGTTCCCAATGCCAAGGAAAACAGAAGTCTGATTCTGTGATGCAAGTGTTACCACTAGATCAGTTTTTGAATCGTTGTTCATATCTGCGGATTGTACGAAGAACGGTTCGTCCCCGGTGCTGACTGTCACGGATACGTTGAGATTGCCGCTTTGATCGTTTAACAGGATTACCAGCTTGTCGTGTGCACGAGACACGGCCACTATATCAGGAAAACCATCGGAGTTGAAATCACCGGAAGCTAGAGAAAAAGGGCTGTCGAGTCCGTAAGGTAATGTCGTGGAAACACAGCCAATTTGAGAGAGTATGCCAGCACCATCATTATTCAGGATCCTGATACAGTTTCCATACGGATCACCCACGAACAAGTCTTTGTCCCCGTCGAGGTCTCGATCGGCTGCGCATGCGCCAGGACTTCCAGGTCCACCGCTACCAAACGAGTTGACTCTGACAATCGGAAATGACCCGGTGCCATCATTAAACATGGTTGTAAGGCTGTACTCGCTGGAACAAAAGCTTGTAACGAACAAATCCTTGTCTCCGTCACCATCGAGATCGGCGTTACCGATGAAGGTGGGACATCCAAAATTGTAATGAGAGCGTGCACCGCACCAATCTTGTCCATAAAGACAAGTTCCTACTAAAGTTGCTGCAACAACGAGAATGATCAATACGTACTTCATGGTCTGACCTCCAATATCCTTATGCATTGTGACTATCTGTCATGTTACTTTCATAAATCTCAACTCAAGACCATCATTTCACCTGCCTTAGCTTCGTTGCGGAGACGGTTGTCAAATTGAATCCTTCAATATCTTTCAGCCTTTCCTCTTGCAATGCGCGTGCCAACGTCCAGCAGAAAGACCAGAGAGGATTGTGGAGATGTTTCGCACCACAATCTTGACCATGACAGAGTGACTTGAACTATTATCGATCGTCCCTACTTACAGAGAATCCCCAGGCTCTTCGCTGTTTGAAGTGGATTGGAGGTAGTTGCGGAATGCGCTAGCGCTGAAGCGGAGTTTCTTGCTTATGAGTTGATTGGAAGATGCATTCGGATTAGAAGTCTCTAAATCCAATGAGTAGTCGTTCGACTACACGAGCCCTGAGGAAAGTAGTGCAGTGGCTACCTTTTGACTTGTTCCAACCCGTGCTCTTTGAGCTTGTCGTGCAATGTCACACGATGAATTCCTAGTGCTGCCGCTGTGGCCGTTCGATTGTAGTCGTTGGCGACCAGATACTCCATAATAATCTCTCGCTCGCAGTCGCGAAGTCTGGAGGCCAGCGTTGTACTGATCGGTCTGTTCTCGATATTCTGGGACATTCCGAGAAGACCACGCAGCTCATTGGAGTCAATGATAGCCTCATCCGATAGCACTAGAATCTTCTCGACCAGATTCTTGAGTTCGCGCACATTGCCGCACCAATGATACTCAGAAAGGTCGTACTTGGCAGCCGGGGAAAGCTGCTTTGGAGCAACTCCGGATTCGCTTGCTTTCAAGTGCATAAAATACTCGAATAGCTCGATTGCGTCAGACTTGTGGTCGCGCAGCGGGGGGACACTAATCGCGATTGCATTGAGGCGATAGTAGAGATCGGGAAGAAATCGTCCTTCTTTCATCTCTAGATCCAAGTCACGGCTCGTGGCAGCGACGATTCGAACATCTGCCCTGACAGGAGAAGTGGCTTTGAGGGGTCTATACTCCTTGAGTTCCACCACCTGCAGTATTTTCGACTGCGCAGCAACTGTGGCGAGCCCGATTTCATCGAGGAATATTGTCCCGCCCTTGGCGGCGCCAAAATATCCCAAAGCCGGGTCAGTCGCGCCAGTAAAGGCACCCTTCAGATATCCAAAGAGTTCGGCCTCCATTAGCTCATTGGGGATTCCAGCCATGTTGACGGCAACGAATTTCTGTCCGGCACGTTGACTATTGAAGTGGATTTGTCTAGCGACAACTTCTTTGCCAGTACCGGTCTCCCCTGTTACCAACACGGATGCTTCACTTTGCGCCACACGAAGTATGCGGTCGCGAAGTTTGCCAATAGCACTTGAAGAACCGACTAGCGGAAACTGTTGTCTTGCCTCGTCTATCAGATTCACCCTGGCGCGATCAGAATGACATTTCTCCACGGCATTCCGCAAAGTTGTGAGAAGGCGATCTCGATCTGGAGGCTTTGAGCAATAATCAAAGGCTCCTTTGCGAATCGACTCGAGCACCAGTTCAATTGACTTCATTCCGGTCAACATGATTACCGGAATCTTGCTTCCGGAACTCATGATTTCAGATAACAGGGTGAGACCACTTTCGTTTTGTTCTCCCAGATCAATGTCGAGCAATACGCTGTCGAAAGTTGTACCAACTAGAAGTGACCGAGCTCTTGAACAAGAATTAGCCCAAACAAGATCATAAGTACTCTCCAGTACTACTTTCACAGAATCAAAGAATTCAGAGTGATCGTCCACAACCAATATCGTTGACCTACTCAAGATTTCCATCCTCCTTGCCCCCAGGCAGAATGACAACAAATCGTGTGCCAACTCCCTCTGTACTTTCAACCGTTATTGAACCACCGTGTTCAATTACGAGCTTCCTGACAATGAACAAACCGAGACCATGATGAGACGACTCTTTAGTCGAAACATTCATCTCAAAGATCCGCGCTCTAATTGAATCCTCGATGCCGGGTCCATCGTCGGCAACTTCAATTTGTACTGCCGGATGCCGCCCTCCGATCGCACTTGCTTTCACTTCAACGGCTCCTTGTGAAGCTGGTTGAAGTGCATACAGGGCATTATCAACGAGTTCGCTGATTATTCTGCACAAATCCTCAAACCGTCCGAGAACACGCGGGAGTTCTTCGGCAATTGACAGAGAGATCTTCTTGCCCGGCTCTGTGAGTGAGGCTCTGGCCTTGACGACGAATTCTAGAATCGCTTTTACATCGAGGAGCTCAGGCTGCGATTTTCGTCCACCAAACGTATCCCACAACCGGGTAACATAACTGGATAAGAGTTGAATCTGATCGAGGGCTGGGCGCACGAATCGAGCACGAATGTCATCTGGAGCAATAACCCGATCTCGCAGCTGAAAATCAAGTTCTTGTAACCGCAGAAGTACCGGAGAAAGCGGCTTGCGTATATCGTGGATCATTTGTTCAGAGAAGTTCGTCAGTGTCTCGTATTTGTCGAACTGCTTCCGGTCAGTGACATCCTGAATTGTTACAATTGTATCGAATCCGCCATCAAGTTCACCCGAAAGAATCCGCTTCCCCTGTGCCCAATAATCGCGCACGCTGCGGTTTAGGGTGACACGAATCTCACTCTGATAGTCCTCAATTTCGGTGGTCCGCAATTTCTCTGTAAGTGTAATGAGTTCACCCAGGCCTTTTGACTCAAGCACTCTTCTATAGTCGTTTGTACCATCGTATTGGTCGAGATGTAAAAACTCCCCTGCAGCAGTGTTGGCTCTGAAGACAACACCGCTGGAGTTAATACCGACGATCATTCGGCTGGGGTCTTCAAAGATTGAATTGAGGAAGGACTCGTACTGTCTGCGGCGACGACGTGAAATAACCTGGTATGTGACGACACCCAATGCAAGCACAAAGACCGTAATCTGAATAGCTGGCGGAACGATTTCTGCAAATGACTTTCCAACTCTTTGCACTGACAGCAAACCGAACATCTGTATCCCAGTACCGACCACAAACAACCCCCGCGAGTTATTGCGCTCGTTAACTTTGTGGATGTCCAACAACGGTATGGTGCCTTGAAAAAAGAACAGACTGTCAAGTCGATTGTCAAGAACAAGCAGACCTCCCGTTTCTGTCATAAGTGGAATATCGATTGCCCCATCAGCATCAAAATCAAGTGGGGCGGCAATTGCACGGATCTTTTGCGCTGGGTAGACGTTTTCATTCAGGAGTGTCAGTTGGCGGTCGAATAGCTGGACTACTCCGTCGTCTTTTCTTGCCAAGATCAAGGGCTGACCTGATTCTTGTGAGTCGATTAGTTCGAGGGATTCATATCCACCAAACTGAGTAACCGATTGAATCATCCTTCCGGTCCGACCGTCGAGAGTCATTAACGGATATTGGCAACTATCGCTGGCATGCGCACGAGAAGCAACAACAATCTCATAACTGTGCGTGTTGTTGATTGGCAGAAGCCGGAAGTCCGCATAGGTTAATGAACCGCCCAAGTAGACCGGATCAAATTTGAGACTTCCCCTTGAGTCCAGAGCGATCAAGTAGCTTGTCGAATCACAGTATCCCGAACAACAACGCTTATTGCCGTACGCTTGACCAACAAAGAGTATCTCCTTCAGACCGTCAGAATCGAGATCGAGAACTTGGAAGTGCTGCGGACCTGGGCCGAGGCAGAACTCCCATAAGACTTTCCTGGTGGCTCCGTCGAACAGCAAAACGTACCTTGGCTCTTTGCAGTGCTGGAAGCTTGTCAATGAGCACAAGTAATCGCTGACTCCGTCACCATTGATGTCCTCTGTCACTTCCAGGCGCAGTACCGTGCTCATGGCATCGCATCTCGTGAGGTTGAAAGGAAGGCTAACAAGCTCGCTACCTCTTAGCGAAGAAAGTTCTCCCGCCGAAACGCCAAGAATGATCTGTATGGAGTCCCTTTGTGTTGATATGACAATATCCCTTGTCGTATCACCATCAATGTCTATGAGTTGCACATGAAAGATCGTTGAGTCCCAATTTGACTGGAAGTGGGTTTTCAGTGTCGGATCAAAGACTCGAATGCCTTGCCATCGGTTGAGAACTAGCAACTCATCGTCTCCATCGCCATCCCAGTCAAATGGAAGGGCTTTGTCAATTGCTTCTTTTGGTATCATCACGCTTTCGAGCTTGGTGAACCAATGACGAGGTTTGCCGCCCGTAATACGAACAAATGTGTATGTGAGTAAAATTGCCCCAATTAGAACAATTGCAATCCAAAATACTGTCTTGTTGATTTTCACTGCCGTCCCTGTTTCAACGATTGATAATGTATGCAATATACCACTACCAAAGCCAGACGTAAAGCTGCAAAATACTCGAATCAGTTGTACCCCGCATTTTGCTGGTTGCAACATGCATACTAGGCAGAAGGACCCGACTTGCGCCGGGTCTTTCTACCCTCCCTTTCTTCTTTACATTTACTTCCTAATCGTGCGGAGCTAGCGAGAGTTCTAACTTAGGTAACTCGAATAAACGGGCCAGCATAGGCATTGTCTCGTTGAAAATTGACACTTAGTTGTTTTGTGCACGCGGATTCAGCATGACAACTCTATTGACAGCTTGCGCACGGTGCAGGGCCTCCACCAAATATGTAATTAATTATGTACACAGCATCAGAAATGTTTACGCTTTCACTATTGTTAGCGTCGCCGCAGATTAGCGCAGCAGGAGCCACAACGATATAATCGAAATCACTCACATCATCCGAATGCTGGGATAGCCGAATACGCGTTATCTCGCTTGACACTGACCACGTTCTTGTCATAATGGGCGTGAAAGCGAGGTCTCCATCCAATTTTGCATACAGCTCACCGCCGTTACAGCGAATGACTGCCCTGACTGTTCGCCACTGGTCCCAAGCGGTTGTTCCTAACGTATGAGTATCCGACCATCCGTTAAAGAGCCAGCCGTCATCAGCCGGATTGCCTGACTCATCGTCTTGCACATACGTTATGGAATAGCTATCATTACTCGATGGCCCAAACCATAATTCCAGCTTTGGTAGTGAGAAGTAGGAGCCAATGCCACTAAACGTCCTCACGCGCCATTCAATCAAAAGTGGCAATGTAAAAGGACCAGACTTGTCTGCGAAATCATCGACTAGTCCATTCATGCCAATTTGGAGCCAGTCCTTTGAGACATCAATGGAAACAGAAGTATCACTTCGTGTTAAGCTTCCTGAAGTAAAGACATCTGTGTTGAAACCTTCAAAGTACAGGCTCTGAGCAGTCGCTGTTTGCGCTAACAGAGTTAACAGGACTGCAATCACTGCGACACGCAGAAGTGCTCGCAAAGATACGGTTAACTGCCTCATGAGGAACTCCTATTTGAATATGTTTCGGGGTGCGAACCACGTGAAGTGGCTCAAATTGCCTACAATAATGGAGTAGTTGACATAATCACGATTTGTAGAAAGGGAGGAAACTCTCAGGAACGATTTGGATCAGTTCCAGTGCAGAAGGCTGGCCCGCCGTTCGCCTTCCGTCACAAGTCTGCCATCAACAAAGTAAGTTACACGATTTTTCACAGTATCGCGCAATTCTTCGATGGGAAGCATGGGCAGTTTTCTGGAGAGGATGAGCTCAGCCAACCTTGCGCGATAGTTGTCAGTAAGGTCCACTTCAAGTATGTGCAAATCAGAATCAATAAGATAGGTCACGTGCGCAGGTCGATCCGGAGTTCCCTCATTTGACCAACATTGAAGCCTTCCTCCAGGCATTGACAGCGGAGCGGAGAATAATTGATAACGTGCTGTTCCCTCTGTCCGGATGAGGTCAGAAGGTGGAAAGAACACGATATGTTTCTGGTTGCCCTTCTCAGCTTTCGTCAGGTCGTAGTCTCGACTCCAATATGGCGGTGATACGCCCAAAGCGGTACTTGGATCAAGCAAGAAAACAGTCGCACAGCCCATCCGGTTGTTTGTCCCTGAGAATAGTGCATCTTCTACTCCATCTCCGTCAAAATCACTCAGGGCCACTAACCCGACAAAACCAGAATTGATGTACTTCCCTAAAGGTTTTCCAGTACTATCCCAGAAGCGAATGTAGCATCTCGCTGGAATTTGTGCGCTCACGGCAGTAATGATAACTTGTTTCCCCTTGTAAGGCCCCACTCGAACTGAGCCTGCAACTAATGCAAGCTCTTGGTCGTCGGAAATCGTGTCGCGAGGATAACTATTTCTGATGGTGCAATCCCTAGTGAATAGGGTGTCACCGCGGTAATTGAAGACTTGCATAATTCCCCCGGTCGCGGTGTAGCCAGGTCGACCGGGAATGATGAGGACTTCATTCTTCCCATCACCATCCAGATCACTTATCCTCCAGCATTCGGGGTTTTGATCGATTTCGTTCGGAAACTCACGAGTCCAAAGTCTGTCACCGCTCGTATTTCTAACCGTAATTGACCTATCAGCGATTTCAAGAGTGTTCGGATTCCGGTCGTACCAAAGCCAAAACGTCCTCGGGGATATTACAGACAGCAGTAAGTAAGCGAGCAACATCAACATCGGTATCTGCACCGTCGTCATGCGCGAGAACTTTGCCATTGTGTTGCCAACGACTCGACCGATGCACACCTTTTCCGGTCGAACGATATTGTGATCGTTGACGGCTGCACTCAAAGATCCAATGGGAAGCAGTATTAGTTGTCGCGCTTGATAGTGTGGCTGCAATGTTTCCAAGTGATTTCGAGCCGCCTTTACGTTCTCAGAAGGAAGTGCGAGGTACTTGAGGTGCGAGAAGAATGCACGCTCGACTTTGGCGTGTAGTGAGCCGCCATTGACTGGTGTGACCGTCCCCGCTTCGTCAACGCCGCCAGTGCAGGCAACATCGCCGGGCAGCAAGTGGTCATGGCGCAAGGCCTCAGTATGCAGAAGTTGGGCGTAGGCCAACAGAGCTGTCGCCACACCAATTGAATCGCCGGTATATACCGCACGTTTATCAGTTACAGCGAAGTGAGCGTGATAATAGGATATACCGAGCCGTGAGTAGCCTGTCGATCTCAGGTATCGCCGAGTTGCCGATAGTGCTTGATAGGCGACTCCGACAATCGGATCGTCGGAAGCACGAAGCTGATTGTCGAACGTGATCTCATCGTTTTGAGCACTTCGTCCACGCTCTTCCACGGAACCGCTCAACGCGCGCAGTTTTCCTCGTGAGCGTTCGCCCAAACCATTGTTTTGCACAAACAGACAATAGATTCTATCAGTAGAGACAAATTC
This sequence comes from uncultured Ignavibacteria bacterium, assembly GCA_964592145.1. Lineage (GTDB taxonomy): Bacteria > Zixibacteria > MSB-5A5 > CAIYYT01 > CAIYYT01 > JADJGC01. The sequence goes on along the minus strand of CAZQBX010000034.1, from coordinate 24,953 downwards.
GCGTTCAGCTTGCCACTCTTCGACAAGCTCCTGAAGAAGCTTCTTCGTCGCCGGCCACTTTTCATTGAATGCCGGAACGAATGCATAAAATGTCTCAAACTCACTTAGTCCACTGCCGGAGTCGTCGCTTGTATCAATTGCCACTTCCTCTCGTGTAATTCTCAAGCACGCGGCAAGACCTTCGTCCAATCTGCCGACAAAGAAGAACTGCCGAGCAATTTGTCTTCTAATCAGTTGAAGCTGTGGCTCGCTTGCACCGACATTGTTGCCGAGCGACTCAAGACTGGTAAGGTCAGCTAATGACAGATCGCGAAGATTGTCATCCGTGAGTGATGATTCGAGAAAGGCAAGATACTCGGCGACATAGCTGGAGTATGCGGGACTCTTGGTTAAGGGCGCGAGCTTCGGCCAGAAGTCGAGTAATTGGAGAAGTGAGCTGTCGTCTGCATCGGCTACACCTATGTGCGTGCGCATTCGTTCAAAAGCCGCCGCAAATTCGACCGGTGAGGAAGCCATATTATTGGAAAATCCGAATTCCGATTTCGGTGTTAGCGTCGACAAGCGCGAACTTCAGCGTATCACTAGGTGTGACGGGCTTGACCTCCGTCCCGTTCTTAGACGTGATTGCCACTCGGGCGTGCTGATACCGCTCATTACCATCGAGAGCAAGCACGCGCACGATGATCTCCTTCCCTTCCGCCTTCTCCTGCAACTTGATGCTGACCTTGTCGCCGCCGGGCGATTCGAGAATCGTGTCAGTCTCGCTTTTGACACGATTCGGGTCGTAGGTCAAGGAGTCAAGCCGGAAGACGGCCTCGGGGAGCCTGATCTGCCACTTGATCGAGGCAATGTTCTCGACTTGTCGCAATCCGAATTCAACCTTGCCCTGGCCATCGGTGACATAGGTGAGACGTGAGTCGGCTGATTCGATGAGTACATGCGACATCAGCGATTCGTCCGGAGCAATCACTTGCAGGAAATCGACGGCATGCTCGGTGTCGCGCATCACGCGAACGACGATGTCCTGCTCCTGTGAGAACCACGTCGCGAGATTCTGCAATACCGGTTCGTTGGCGCGTTCGCCATCTGCAGCCAAAATGCGCTGGCCAGGCAAGGGATTCCGATGAAATGGCGATAGGTGGATTATGTTTGGTGACGATCTTCCCGCAAAAATGCCCGAGGCGATCTCCGAAAGGTCTTCGCGGCTGATATCCCGTGCCGACTCAATTTCGGAGAGCAACAACTTATAACGCTCGCAGTAGAGGCTGCAGAACTCGCATTCGCGGATATGAGCAACGACAGACGCGGCGGTCTCCTGCCCTTCGACGAACCGCTTGAGTTCTTCGCGCAATGGATGCATAATGGTCCTCTGACCCTCCTCAAATCGAGAGTAGTGTAATAGTTGCCGATTTATTGAAACTTTTTCTTAATCCGATCGATGAATTCTTCTTCGGCACGGCTCATGATTGTCTCAAAAACGTACTTGTAGCGATTCAAATAGTGCTTATGCTCCAACTCGGGCATCGTCTCGCGAAAGTAGCTGGGTAATAGGTCGACTTGATCACCATTTGATTTGTCCGCCAGGAAGAGGTCGACGGCTCTTTCAAAGCGAGCACCCGTGTCTTTGCTAATCCTCCCCTGTTTGATGAACCGACTGATCACCTCCACGGCCACGAATTCAACGACTTCTTCGCGCAGTTTCACTAAATCCGAAGAGAGTAGCAGCTGCTCCGGCCCGGGCAATGCAGAAGGCGGCATCGCATCGATTTCAAGATGGGTACCCGATATCTTGACGGCGGCTGCAAGCACCTGGTGGCGAGGAATAGCCGGAAGATATTCTTCCCGCAGAGCCAACAATGCAAAGATCTTGGCACACCATTCCTCGATGGTGCGAGAAGAGACGTACGCCTCTTCAGCGAGGTACTCAAGCTTATCCTGCGGGATGAAGGGTTTGTTTCCCATCTCGACATCCCGGATCACTGCGAGACAGATCAGGTCGGAACAACCGTTGAACGATATGGACGCATACTGCTCGCCCGATAGAATTCTGTTCAGGCGCGTTTTCAGGTCGGCGGCTTCTGGGTATTCCTGCTGATTGATGCGAAAGAGTTCTTTCCTGACATAGCCGAGTAACAACGCTCTAAATTTGGACATCACTAGCGATGGATCCGCGTCGGCAAAATCGGAAATGCCTTCCTTAGAGAAATAACGAAAGATCACTCCGAATCTGACTCCCTTCTCGAACCTCAGGAATGTACCAAGGATGTCGATTGCGAGATCAGAATTGCTGGAGAACGAATTGTGCGGCCCTACCGGCAGACGATAGCCGCGCCTTTGGAGATAGCCCAAGCTTCCGACCGCGAGCTTGTGGCACAATTGAAAGAACGGCATGCAGGCGTCCCGATCATCGGGATGCTGAAGAAACCGGATCAAGTGCCGTTCGTCTTCTGCTCCATTGCCGTTTGTGCTTCTTCCCATTGGTGCTCGTCCGCCTACCTGCCGTGTGAGAACGTCCGCAAAGATGATTGTCTATGATGTAGCTGTTGACCTGATCTCAAGATAGATTGATTTATCCAATTCTGCAAATGGTTTTGCGGAGGCCAAATCAGCCGGTATAGCGTTTAACGAGTCTTGGGAGCAGAACCCGATGTGGGAGCAACATGTGTTTCCATCTGGCTATAAAAAGAGCCAACAGCAGTTGGCTGTTGGCTCCTTCTCTAGAAGGTTTGGATAGGTGCTTACTTCATCAAGACCATCTTCTTGGTCTCGGTGAATTCTCCTGCTTTGATGCGATAGAGATAGACACCTGACGAGACGGCATTGCCGTTGTTGTCGCGGCCGTCCCACTGAACCTCATGGGTACCAGCTGGCCTGACCTCATCCACAAGCGTGCGGACTCTCTGACCGATGATGTTCAGGATGTCTAGCTGCACATTCTCTGCTTGAGGAATGGCAAAACGAATCGTAGTCATCGGATTGAAGGGGTTCGGATGATTCTGGCTCAACTCGAAATCGGTTGGAATCGGTGAACTCGCTAGTTCTTTGTAGGCGATGTTCATGATATCCAACGGAATCTGGCCTGATGGTAGGGTCACTCCCACGTTGATCAGCCCGCCGGTGAAGCAAGCCTTGAGATAACGCAGAACTTCAAGCCGATTTGGATAGCCCGGCATGAACCAAGATGGCACGTCTCCTATCGGACAATCGACTTCATTAATCAGCATGTCACAATAGGTGATGGCCTGGCTCAATGTCGCACCATCCTGCGTAACAACGTGAGTCTGACTAACCTTGCCAGCAGCCACATTAAGCATCAGAGCGACGAGTTCACCTTTGGCGACTTTCTTTAAGAATGGCTCGTTGACTTCAGTACAACCAAAGGTCAGGAGCTTCCGCATCATGACCAGACTGTCATTCTGATTTGCCGGTTGCGGAACGACATAAGTCGCAACTGAATTCAGTAGGTTGTCGTTGAAGTGCTGCGAGATCAGACCGGCGAATCTTGAAAACTGTGCTTTAGTGAAACTGGCTGGTCTATTCTGCAGGACCTTGGTAAGTTGGCCCGCCCAGTAATCGCGAGAGCGTTGCTGAGGGGTGATATTAAGTTTGGTCACTTCAAGATTGGCGGTAGCTGAGCCCTCGGCAAGAACTACCGTCTTGATCGGTTCGTTGCAGACAAACCCCAACGGCAAGTTCAAAGCAAGCGTGTACTCACCTAACATTACCCGATGCGTCTCACAATGACCATTCTCGTCCGTCACCAACGTGTCAACGAGAATGTCCGCAGCATCATAGACATCAATTTTGAGTCCGATCATCGGCAGACTTGTTTGGGAGTCGCAGAAGATGCTTATCTTGCCGCTGTCGCTTGTGGACTTTGGCAGGTGCGTCTCATCGACTACACCATCACCATCTAGGTCGATTTCGAATGCATAACTGCGGGAAGTTGGTCCATAGTTATAAAGTGAAGCGATCGACCCCAGTCTGAGCGGGATTGAGTCGTATGTAATCAAGAGTGGTACGCCATGCCTTAACGGCTGTCCAATAGTGAGTGTTGCCCAGCCATTGTCTTCACCAACAATGCGTATAGTGTTACTGTTTCCGTTATCGACAAACATAATCACTTTCAGGTCTTCGAAAGTAGCCGCAACGGCGCTATTGCTTTCGGAGACACAACCGCGATTGCTCGAAACCCTAGTAGTATCGCTAGTCGCATTGATCAACTGAAGCTCTGCAGGACACTTAAGTGCGATAATATTGCCCACGAGTTGATCTAGGGAATTTGTAACCGTTGACGCAAATGATGCCAAAATAGTTGGTAGTTGTTCGAACACAAAGTGAATGCAGCCTGACTGACCTGAAATGGCCTCTTGAAACATCGACTTTAGGATTATAATCGAGAGCGTGAGGTGCACACTCGGAGCCGCCTTCAACTGCGCTTTGAGAACTTGATCTGAAGCCATCCCAACAAGGAAGGACTTCGCAAAAATCCCAACATTCGCAATGAATAAATCTGGATCGCAGCCGCCATTCAGCCACGTAAACAAGCCGGCACGAAAGGCGACTGAGTAGCTTGAAATAGCAGCTGAATTGTTGATCATAAATTCTGCTGTCGGAGCAACGCTCCCAGCTGATAGGTACATGTTTAGCTGTGGTACTGGCGTGTCCACGCTCGTTAGCCACGACGAAAACGACCCGTAATCACTTGGGCCGACGCTCGTAGCAATGGTGAGCGCTGTGCTCAGAAGTGTGACAGCACAATTTAACCCTGAATTTGGATTTGGATTTACAATAAAGGACTGGCATGCTTCCTTTGTTGTTGAGAGAGTGATTTCATCCAAAGGGCCGTTAGTCGAACTCAGAGCAACACAGATTTCGTCTGTGAAGTAGGGTCTCGTGAACACTATTGGTGCCATTTCGAGCATCTGAGAGTATCCGGCGGGAATGCTGGGTAGCGCAACATTATAAAACTGGAACTCCTCAGCTATCCTGCTGCTCCCTCCAAAGAGGCATGACAGCGACCGTGGCGGCACATTGCAAAGGTCGATTGCCTGAACTTTGACATTAACATTTCTCGTTGGGGAAGGTGAGTCTCCCTCATTGTAGATTTCGACCTGTACTCGCGAGGCCGTTCCTGCAAAAACGGGATTTCCGGATGTACACGAATAGCCTGTTACTCTAACGATTCTGATCTTCGAACCTAGCAAGAGTGGTCCGCAGGTCGTACCGAATGCTGTACCAGTATTCCCTTGAGCGGTAGCGTCCACAATTGGCGATGATCCCCCCTCATCCAAATGCCACAGCGCCATGGCATTTCCGTCGGGTAGCGATGGCGCCGACAAGGCAAACTCATATGGTGATCGGACTACTCTGCTAATTCGCACTTCATCCATTTCGCCATTGAACGGTGCTTCGTATTGGAGACTGGCACCGTAGCCCCTTCCCAGCCGAACTTCCATCGCTGGATCATTTGGCAGGACCGTGGTTCTGTTAGTAGACCCCTGATCTATTCCATTTACGAAGATGTGCCATTGAGAACCGTTCCAAGTCCCTGCCACATGGTACCAAGTATCGACTGTGGCAACTGTCGAGGAATAGAGTCGTGTTACCCCGTTATCCAAGCTGAAGTAGAACTTATTGGCATTCACGCCAGTGCTCTGCTCTTTAGCGAGTCGTAAATCACCGATGTAATCGACGTTGTTTGGATGCTTCGCGCGAATCATGATGAATTGCTCGCCAGAGCCGGGAGAGTCAAGAGTCTTGAACTTCACCCAGGCCTCAACCGTTCCAGAACTTAGATTGTTCAGTGCCGCATTTGGGACGCTGATGTAATCGTCGTTGCCATTGAAGCAATGCGAGTTGCCGAATTCTGCTTCGCTGTAATTCGCCGGCGGTACGGATGGCACCGCTTGATAACAGACATCGTCTACAAAATTCGCTGGCGAGGTACCGTCCACGCATGAGCCAACATAGAATCCACCTGTACCAAGCGGTGAGGGGTCAGAGATCGCGGTTGTATAAACCGAGCCGCCTTTCTCGTAGCCTGCGACTATTTGACCGCTTTCGGTTACGCGAAGAAATGCCCTAATCCATTCACCAGTAACAAAATTGCTGGCGACTTGGTTATTGAAATGTTGACCCGTTGTATAGTCTTGCTTAGCGACGAACAGAAATCCGCCGTTTGAAGAATTTGAAGCATTAAATGCTGCAACGTATCCGTCGCGATAGTCAGGGTGTGCTTGTCCCCCGGGCTGAACGCAAGCGTATATTCGCAAGCCCGTAGACGCGCTTCTTTGCTGCTGAAACCAGCAGCTATATTCACCGGGACCTGCAACAAAGTTAGCATACTTCATGATTGAATGACAGCCATTGTCATAGCCCTCGAACTTGATTGACCTTGTGCTGGTACCGTTTACAGGGCTATTGACCACGAGCTGCCGTCCATAAATCCTTTCCCAGTTAAGAGGTTGCACGTTTAGCTGCCCACCTTCGAAGTTGTCGCAGAACGGCGCATTGGATGGCGGCTGTGTCGTGGTCGGACTGTAGCAGATGTCATCCCAGATATAGGCGTTATTGGCATCCTGCCCGCATGACATAATGATAAATTTACCTGGAGTCATCAGCGGGTTGGGATCTACGTAAAGTATCGAGTCTCTAAAGCCAGTAGTTCGTTGATAACCCGCTATGACCGTGTCTGGCAACCTTCGATCAATGAAAATCTGAACCCACTCATTACGCTGAAAAGTCACTGGCTTCGAGGCGTACGAAGTCTGCGCATTATTCTCCCGGCGTGTAATCGTCATCGTTCCTCCGCCAGGCGTACCGAGTGACGAGAAGCTGAGGTCATAGTGTCGACTTCCTAACCAGTTGTTTCCGTCAAAGTCAGACTGGATGACGAATTCGGCTCCTTGTTGATAGGAGTTGGTCTGATAAACCCACCCGCTGTAGTAACCGGCGACGGCTTCCAGTCCAGTACGATACATTGCCGGCCAGCAGGTTTGGAACCTGACAGCCTGCCCGTCACTATGAGTAGGACTATTTACAATTGTTGGAATCGGCGTCGAATGAAATGGCGTCCAACGAGAGAGCCAGCCACTGCCGTCGTCAAGGTTGTCGCAGAATGCCTGAGTCGCAGGCAGTTGATTGACGGGCGTGAAACACGCATCATCGTAGACGTTTGAAGGGCTGGGTGACGCACCACATGTATAGAGCAGGAAAAGACCTGTGCGATTAATGGGTTGCGCATCTGTGCAGAATAGTGAGTCACCAGTGCCGTTGGTCTTCCGGTACCCGGCCACAATTGTGCCGCCGGGCAGAATGCGAACAAAAGCCTGCACCCATTCGTTTAGCGCAAAAGACACGGATGATTTCGACCCCAAGAGCTGTCCTTGATTGTTGGGACCCTCAACACGCCAGCAGCGAAGATTGGGGTATTCAGAATTGCTTGCGGACAATAGGATCATATAGCTTTGCCGATAAACCGGGTCGGCCGAGCTATTAGGATCAACCATCACATAGAGCCGCGGCTCTGCGTTGTAATATTCTTGCCGAACCCAGGCACTGTATTCACCGTAAGATTCCTGAAAGCCGGAACGATACATACTTGATCCGCAGGCAGAGCCGGCACCATATAGTCGAACCGCTCCCCCATCAGAATGAGTCGGGCTTGTCACTGCCTGCTGTGTACCATACCATCGAGTCCAGCGAGACTGAAAGCCCGTTCCATCGTCGAAATTTTCGCAAAAAGCGCCACTTGATGTTTGAGCAAAACTGCTCATGGCCATCGCAAGAAGCATCGAAAGTGTGATCGCTAGCAACCGCTTCATAAACTCCTCCCAAGATCCAAATGAATGTGCGCTTAACCTCACAAGCTGACCGCTTGTGGCAGGATCATAAATGTTGGTTTCAAGAACTAATCTGTGGCGGCAACAATTAACGCAACCTCTGCCACTTGAGGAGAATCGAGGATGTCAAGCAAGGTGTAGTGTTCGATTGAAAATTACATTATCCTACCCCCTTCTGCCTTGGAGAAGCTTCTGCACGTAGATAACGGGCCGCAGACCACATTAGGACATTTAGTGCACTCCTGCCTAGCGGGCAAACGACTTACCGACTGACAACGACAATCATTAAACTTGATTTGGATAGGTGAGTTGTAGTGCGCTATCACAACCGATTTCCTGCCTACCTGGTCTGTGCGCTTAGAAGTATGCCTGTTTTTCTCAAGCTAAGATTTCAATGCGCATGTTGTCAAGTAAAATCTACTAACCACACCAGTTTTGACACCGTTAATGAATTACTTAGTGTTCTTAATCCTTAATAGTAACGAGAGCCTGCGTTTGTTGAAGAATATTTTGGAGAGACTAGCTTTTAATGAGAATCTTCGCTCTTGACAGCGAACGTCTCACCACTATCTTTGTTTTGTACTGCTTGAACAAAACGGTGGGGTATACCGATGTTACTACTTGAGTTCTTGTGCTGTAAGTTTTCTTCAGATCTAATCGGGAGCGATACTGACGAAACATACTTGGCTGGGGTTTTGTTAGACCACGAAGCCGAATGTGTCGCATATGATCTCGCCGCCAGAGAACTCTGGTCGCGCGGGTTCGTAGTGCTCCAAGTCCGACACGTCTCGCGATGCACGCAAAGAGACTGCCGAGCCTCCGACTTGCTTAGCGGCCTTTGGGATCAGGCTGAACATATCGGTATTTCAGTCTTGGTCACCGAGAGCTCGGTGCGTTTTAGAGGAAGCACGATTCGCAGAGTTGCGGACAAACCCATAAGAACTTCCGAAGCTTTTGCCTCGCTTGAGGATTGAGTTTGTGCGACAACGATTCGCGTGTCTTAGATTGATGAGAATTTAAAGACTACGCCCAAGCATCTCGGAGAGCAAGGCGAAATGCCTCGTCCAAAGGCGCGATTTCTCTGCTGCCACTCTGCAGCGTCGTACTCAAAGTCTCCAACCGGTGCAAGGTACTCTCAATGAATCCGCTCAATTCCGGGAGGCGGTCGCCGTAGTCTAATTCAGCACCCTGGGCCTTCCGGTCAATCAGATACTTAACCTCGAACAAAACTTTCGGATCTTCAATTAACTCGTCAACCAATCTATCAAACTCAGTCGGCGCAACGCCCTTGCCCCGCTCGATCCATTCAATCGCAAGCAGCGGTCGGAGAACATAGAAGTATTTCTTGAGCCAGACACGATCCCCGTGAAGGTAATCCCGGAAGTTGCCCTGGGCCATATGCAGATAGTGAAACATGCAAGCCTTTGGGGAGTAGTAAACTGGCCTAAGATCACGCAACCTTGCGGCGGTGTCCGTGAATTCGCGGTAGACTATCGGAGAGCCCAGCCACTCCAGTAGCGGCGGATTCGACTTAAGGAAGAGCTGGAGCGCTTTCCGCAGGTCCCAACCAACGATATCGAGTTGATGATCAATCGGGCGTTCTATTACGTCAGGCTGGTCTTGAATCGAGAGGTACGAATCCACCTGTTGCACATAGATAAACCGCACGTCATAGTCGCTGTCCTTAGAGGGAAAGCCCCAGGCACGACTTCCCGATTCGCAGGCATAAAGGATGCGGACATTGCGAGCTTTCTCGATTCCTGCGAGCTCCTCGAGAATTTGTGTCCGGATAGTCTCGACTGATTTCTGGTCCATTGAATTAATCTACGACACCATGCTTCACTGGGAAAGTGCAATTTCGCAAGAAGCCTTCAGAGCAGAACGAGAGATGACCCGCTAATGACAAACCACTGTGATATCTTCCAAAAAGAGATTTCCGACAATAAGTCCACAGATTATTCTTAAACGCTATGAAAACTCTTGCCTGGCTGACCGACATCCATCTCGATTTTGTCACTGACGCAGAGATTAATTCACTCGTCAAGTCAATCGGTGATTCTGGTTGTGATGGCGTTCTGATCGGCGGGGATATCGGCACCGCGTCGACCATAGAATCGAATCTTACCGCACTTGATCATGGCCTGAATCTTCCGGTCTATTTCGTCCTGGGAAATCACGATTATTATGGCAGTTCGATTGCAGAAGTTCGCCGGCGCATCGCGAAATTGGTGCGGGCGACGAATCACCTGCATTACCTGTCAGATGAAGGGATCGTCGAGCTAAGCGCGAACACCTGTCTGATCGGTCACGACGGTTGGGCGGATGGAAGATTCGGCGACTATGCGCATTCGTCTGTAATTCTTAACGACTATGTTGCTATTACCGATTTTCAGCTAGCGGGTGGCAGCGGACTTTCGGAGACTGACAAGGCGCGCCGACTTGCGACAATGCAATTCTTGGCCGGACAGGCGGCGGAACATTTCGAACAACTCCTTCCACTTGTGCTTGAACGTTACTCCGAGGTGTTTGTATTGACTCATGTCCCGCCCTTTCTTGAGGCAAGTTGGCACGAGGGCAAGATCTCAAGTGCTGATTTCCTGCCGCACTTTGCCTCCTTTGCCTCTGGCGATCCCCTGATAAGATCAATGCGAAAACATCCGCGCAAGAACATGTTGGTGCTCTGTGGCCACACCCACAGCGAGGGCGAGGCGAAAGTGCTTTCAAACCTTACGGTGCTGACAGGGCGCGCAGAGTATGGTCTTCCAGAAATTCAGAAGGTGTTCGATATTACTTGATTCCGCTTGACGGCAGACCACTCACCGCTCGTACGCTTGTGCGAGCTAGCCTAATTACTCCGAGATGACGACCTTCGTACCGATTCTCGTATGTTCGAACAAGTAGTCGATTCCGGAGTTGCTGACTGCTATGCATCCACGCGTCCAATCATAGCCGACTCCGCCGCGGCCGTGAATTTCGATGAGACCGCCCAGTCCGGTGTATTGGTCAGGTATCTCCCCAGTTTCGTGCGAGGCCATAATCCGCCGGTAATCGGATCTTTCGATGATACCATCCCGAAGGCCGCGCTCAGCGTCTTCGGGAAGTGGATAATTAAGCAAGAGAGCTTTGTAAAATCGGCTTCTGGAGTTACGATAGCAGATCTGAAACTCGCCCTCTGGAGTTCGCCAATCGCCTTCTTTGACCTTGTCCCCATCAGTTCGTCCGCGCCCAAACTCTGCGGAGAAAGCCGTATCTAGTATTCCTGAACGGAAGAACGAGAGCTTTCGATCCGACTTGTCAATGACAACCAGCGGCGTTCCGGCCGCACGAGATCTCACGATGGCGAGTCGCACGGCCAATGACGAGTCTTGGGCACTGGCAACCTGCGGAGAATTGCCGACCGGAAGATCTTCTGCCGTGACGGCAACCGAAAGCAGCAGTATGAAGACGAACGTCAGAACCACTTGCATTGCTCGCTTGTCGGCCAATCGAAATCTCATTTGATTGCCCAATTCTGTCCAATGTCTCCCGGCTGACTCTGTGTTGCTCCGGTCATTGTGAATCGTGTCCTGATGTTGGCGGTCCTAAGAATTCTACACCTGTGGTCACATCCGTCGAAATAAAATTCCTAACCGCATCTCATAAGAAAATATACACATTTGTCATTTTTTTGCTTGACAACACCGATATCCATTTATTATCATCGCGCAATCCTTTCACAGAACTAACCACGCACTTTTGTCTGTTGTTCACTCTTTTGTCCAAAACTCCAACTGCAAGGAGACGGTCACATGCGAAATCGCAGGATAAGCCGAAGGTCGTTTACGACCGGGAAATGGCTCTTGTGACGCGCCTACCCGATTTCCCTTGGTATCCGAGGGTTAGGCGAATAGGCATGGCTGGCTGTCGCGGTTGGAGCAGCGGCGAGGCATCTTGAACAACAATCAGTCGTAGTTGACTGACTCAAGCACCTCACTTCTCTCCCCTAAGACTAATCCAGACAGTTTAGCCACCAGCACATTCGTGCGTCTTGGCGAATCTCTTTCGGGCTTTGCCGTGCCCGGAAAACGTCGCCGGTTGTCGGCTGTGCTCTGCACGTTTGGTCGCAGTGGTTACCCCATTTGATTTTACGATTGGGGTCTGGCTTGAAGTGCGCCTGGTGCGCAATCGAGAAAGGAACGTATGGAAAATCTTAAAATGCTGGAACGTCATTTCAATCGCATTGGCGCTCGCCTCTCCGTGCTCGAAACCGTCGGCGCTACTGGTGTGTCGATGGGATTTCAACTCGGCATCGAGACTGACCGCCGCGGCGAACATTTTGTTGCGCGCATCGGCGAGCCGGTGATCGAACTGACCGTGCTCCAGATGCTTCCCAACGAGAAGCACCTGCTGCTGCTGGTGAAGGCCATCGACCTTAATGGCGAGCTGATACGCACGAAGTTCCTCTGCGGTCATGACGAACGCCACTGGTTCGTCGCCGGCGTGAAGCGCGAGGCGACCGATGTGGCTTCGGCCAAGGAGAGCCTCAAGCCCGACTTCGTCAAAGCACGCCAGTCGCAAGCGGCGGTCAAGACACGTAATCGTCATCGCCGCCGCAACGAAGCCTTCGTTCGCCAGGGTGAATGGTTCTTCGTCCCGGAACCGAATTTCAATCCGGGTGTTGCGCCCATCCTGCAACACGAGCCGATTCGCCGTGGGCGCGGGAAACCGCATATGGTCGAAGAGCTCTGCCGCAATGGCGGTACCACCGTTTATGTGTGCCGCCAGCATTGGCAGGGCTTAACAGAAGTTGAATATCGCAACGTGCTCCGCGCCGACCCGGCGGCAAAGACCTGGACTTGGAGCGTGATGCGTCGCGACATGGATGTTTATGCCCGTGGCCGGGTGACCCACAGTGACCACAAGACGGTCACTCTGCACGGCTGGCACCGCGTCTTCCTCTCCGAAGAGGTGACGTCGAACAACGGCCAGTTCGTGCGCAGCACTTTTCTGGATTAACAAGGGGGGTGCAATCGCAGTGCGGGGCGGGCATGCCCGCTCCGTCTGCGTCGATCTTTTTGAATGTGAGGTGTGACTATGGAATTAACATTATGGTCTGTCTTTAGCGTTTCAACGGCCTTTCTGATGGCTTCGCGATTCCGTCAGTTCTGGCAGCCTCGTCTGCGTCAGCACACATACGGGAACGTCATCGGTTGGGAGCATCTTGGCTTCGCCGTTGACGAAAAGGTTCGGACTGCTGAACTGACGAAAATGTTCAAGCAGGAGCCATGGTCACGGTCGTGGGAGGGAAGCAACTCCAGCTATCACAAGTACCTGGACTCGGCGGGCGCAGTCGGTATTTTACTCGGCTACGACGACTGCCGCGAATGTGCACTCTCGTTGCCGTACTATGCAGCGCGCAACCGCAACTTCTTGTCGCTGGCCGGTTATGCATCGAGTCCTGATTCATATCTGCGCGGTGTCGGCCACTTCGTGGCGCCACAGGACTCAAGCAAGTCCCTGCTCTTTGCGGAGATGCTGGGTTATCGCTCGGCTAAGTCCGTCTGTAATCGGCCAGTGGTCCCTGTAGCAGTGTCTTTCTATCCGGCACAGCTGCAGGTCTTCCCGCAGGGAAAGCGTCCGGAGTCGTTCGAATTCAAGATCGACGACCGGGAGTTGGTCATGGCGGAGACAAAGCTGTGCTTTGACGAGCCGACCTTGTTTCAACCAGCGCATCCGCAGACACATGCAATGCAGTTCGTACCGCTTGCGATAGTTGTCGGTAACGTAATTGCCAGTGGTGAGCATCTCAACGCCGTTACCGGACGCCGGTTCTTTTATGCGACCGTCAACACCGGTTCGATTGTCGTTGACCTCGTGCTGGACTCCAGCCGGATTGACTCACCGCTGGAAATCGGTTCGTTCGTCTCCGGCAACGGCCGGCTGGTGGCCGAGATCATTGACTAAGACTGCCGCAACACGCCCGGAGATCAATCATCTCCGGGTGGTGTAGCATTCGAGTCAGTTTCCACTTTTTTTATTCCAATGACATTGGGCAAGGGCCAGAATTTCTCGTTGGTATCGAATGGCATGAAAGAAGTTTCAAAACTACCCATGAGTTCGATAAGATGCCCGTTGTGCGATAGATAAAGCGATGCCTCCGGTCCGCCCTCGAGATGTTGGGCGGCTACCAGGTCGATCGGCAATTTCAGCAGAATGTGATTGAGGTCATACATCGAGTATGGCGAGCGAGAGAATATGAGGAGAATGTTTCCCTGCTTGTCTTCACCTAATGCAGCCTCACTCCACATCTTGTCCTGCTGCGACCAGGTGTTGCGGCCGGGATGCTTGATTAATCGCAGGTTCTGGATGACCGTTCGATATCGTTCCTTCACATCGTCCAGTGGGGTAGCATCGAGATCGAAGATGCGAAATGGCGGTTGTGTCGTATCGATTGGATTGAATGCGGCTGCCGACAAATACTTTGGTGTGCTCTTTGCGTAGTTGACGTGTCCATCATGCCGCAGGTATCCGACGTGGGTGGAAAAGTCCTGTTGAAACATGCCTGCGTTGATGGCAGCCAGCAGATCATACTTCCGGCACCATTCTTGCGCAGTCTGACTGTAATCCTTCGTCTGCGAGATCATCTTGACCTCGACACGATACAATCTCGGATCAATGCGGATGATGTCAATTCGCGAGTCTCCTACGCTCGACGCCGGTGCACCCGTGAAATGAACGTGATCAAGCCCTTGATCGATTCGGGTCCAGAGGGAGTCGGCGGAATAGGCAGTAGAGAATACAGATGTTGCTGTCAATGCCAGTGCCAGTAGCAGACCATGCCTCGCAACCATATTTCTCACTAACGTCCAACCTGTTATAGCGCGCAATATGGACACTTACGGACATGCCGCACAGGGTGCTGCACCTCCAGAGAAGATATAATTGATTAAATACACGGCATCTGAAATATTCACGGTCCCGCTGCAGTCTGCGTCTCCAGACGCCAGTGGATTCGGAGCAGGTCCTCCCGAGAAGATATAGTTGATAAGAAACACGGCGTCTGAAATTGTGACAATGTTTGAGCCATCCGCGTCGCCGCAAACAATGCCGACACTCTCAATAACATTGATTAAGGTATCGATTGGCAGAACAAACATACGTTGCTGTGTCCCAGATGGCCATCTAACTATTAGCGAATCGACCACAGCAGTAGTCCCAAATCCAAACTCAAGGGTAAGCGAATTTTGAGACATAAAGTCTGCCCCTCCCTCAACCTGCCGAATTTGGCGCAAAGTGCCCGCAAAAGCTTCGGCTCTTGCTCCGATCGCTGCTCGATTCGACACTGTCCCTACTAGATTGACGTGTAGCCAATGATTACCACTTGCATCGTCATTGCGCAGCAAGACATCGGCCGAGCCAGGTGCCCTATTTGCTACATACAGGTCGAGGTCGCCATCTTTGTCGTAGTCCGCGGCTGCAACGCCGTGGCCATTCCCCAAGTTCGTCTCTGGACCAGATGCTATGTCTGTGAATGCGCCGCCGCCATCATTGCGATAGAGATGGCTAGCGACACCGAAAGGCATCGAGACATAAAGGTCAAGATCACCATCGTTGTCAAAGTCACTCCAGCACTGACCGCCCCCAATCACTCCGGCAAATAGAATTGGTGTCACATTTGCAAACACATTTCCACCGTCATTGCGAAAGAGGGACAGAAACGCACCTGCGACAGAAAGATCAAAATCGCCATCGTTGTCGAAGTCCGCCCAACATGCTCCCTGGGATTCAGTGAGGCCCAATAGAGCCGGTGGAGTAACATTTGAGAACACACCCGCACCCTCCTTTCGAAACAGCTTCCCGGCAGTTCCAGCGTTGTTTGACCAGTAAAGGTCCAAGTCTCCGTCATCATCGAAATCACACCAGGCAATCCCCACGCTAAAACCAGCATCACCCATGCCGCAGCACGTGGCATCAGTAAACGACCCACCGCCATTGTTTTTAAACAACTTGTTTGGCCCTGGGTAGTTTGTAAGATACAGGTCAATGAGGCCGTCACCGTCAAAATCGCCCCATGACCCCGAATGGCTATAGAGTGGATCATTAATCGGAGTTGCCGAGACGTCAGTAAACGTTGCATCACCGTTGTTTCGAGCCAGAATGTTCGCACCATTTTTTGTTAAGTATATGTCGAGATCGCCATCGTTGTCGTAGTCGCCCCAGGCTGCACCGAGACCGTTGCCTGGATTTCCAAATGCGGGACTTAGAATGGAGGTGAAAACACCCGCGCCATCATTACGGAACAGTTTGCTTACTCCGCCATCCGTGTTGCACAAGTAAATGTCCTGATCTCCATCATTATCATAGTCTCCCCAAGCCACTCCAACGCCCTCCCCTGTATCTCCCAAAGGTCCAGAATTGACATTGGTCCAACTGGCAAGAATCGTCGGCGATGCAATGAATAATATTCCGATCGTCATGATTACTGATGCTCTGGTAAGCAAAACGATATTCCGAATTAACACGGTGCCGGTCCTCCGGCGAAGATGTAGTTGATAAGATAGACCGCGTCGGAGATTGTCACCGCGCTGCTGCAGTCGGCGTCGCCGTTGCGAAGCGGACACGGCGCCGGTCCGCCACTGAAGATGTAATTGATAAGATATACAGCATCTGAAATGGTTATGGCGTCGCTGTTGTCGGCATCACCGCTAAGAAATGATTCACAGGCGTCGCCGATGCCGTCGTTGTCACAGTCGGCTTGGGTGGGGTTGGAAATCGAGACACAATTATCACAAACATCACCTCTGCCATCATTATCGAGGTCAGTTTGATTAGAATTGGGTGTCGATGCGCAGTTGTCGCATCCGTCAACGACGCTGTCTGAGTCAGCATCCGAGAATGGAGAAATGAAGCCGTTGTGCCGGAACATCGTCCACTTGGTTGAAGCTTGACTCGATGGCGATCCATCGCCCCAGTTAATTGAGGCTGGACCAAGTACCGACCAATTAAATGTATTGCCGGTTATGGTGAGTACATTGTCATAATAAACACGGATGGCACCGCTAATTTCAACCTCGACACGGTACGTATGAAATGCGTCGTCCGTATCTAAGGACACTGACGGTGTCACCACATTGGGTGCAGACCACATGAATATCTGGTCCGTTCCAATCCAGAGCATGTTACCGGTTTCGCCGGGTCTGACGAACATAATGGTGAGTGGCGCTTGAGTTGTCGAAATAGTCGATCCGGACACGTATTGCATACGAAACTCGATCACCCAGATATCGGGGATAGAAAGCGCGTCAGCGGTTTGTCGATAAAAGCAATCCTGGGAGATATCGCTCATTACAATCGAGAGGGTATCCCCAATCATGAACGGAGTCGGTGAACCGTTCAATCTGACCAACTCCCACTCTGGGCATGTCAACTCGGGCAGTGCCTGTGACGAACCGTACCATGACGCATTATAACATTGATCGCCAGCGACTGTCGGACAGCCGTCGCAGACATCGCCAACACCATCGCCATCAAGGTCCTCTTGACCGCTGTTACTAATCATCGGGCAGTTATCACACGAATCGTAGAGTACGTCGCCGTCCAAGTCAATGTCGAATGCATATGCATTGTGCTTAACATTGATCCATCGAGATTCTCCATAGGCGTTGCCTGTACCATCACCCCAATAGATCTGCTGGTTTACGGGATTCAGGAAATGATTGAAAGTGGAACCTGATAGAAGCAAGAGATTGTCCTTGAATACCGAAACGGCGCCCGCCGCGGTTACCTCGATTCGATAGGTATGGTAAATTGAATCAGTATCAGACGCATCGGAATCGCCAATAACCTCAAAGCTTGACCACAAGAATAACTCATCCTTGCCGAAATAGAGTACTGCAGCATTTTGCGAACCCGTGCCAATATATACATGGCACGCCCGTCGAGTTGGTTCCGTGGGTTCGTTCTCCCCACTGACATACTTCATAGAAAACTCGACAACTACCGGGTCTGGGAAAGCGACGTATGGAGCGTTCATTACATAGAACATGTTCTCTGCATAAGCCGACGTGCTGATGACCAAAGTATCGCCCTCAAAGCTCGGATTTTCTGGATCAGCATTGTCCGACGAAATCCAACCGGGGCAGATCGAATCTGGAAGCTGATGAGATGATGCCTCCCACACAGAATTGAAGCCCTGTGCCGATAGCGGCAAGGTCAGCAACATTACAATTGTTATGAGTTCAAGAAGCGTCTTCTTCATTTCACGACTCCTGCGAGGTGTAATTTCGTAAGCAATTTGGGATACTAGCATGGCGCCGGTCCTCCGGCGAAGATGTAGTTAATGAGATATACTGCGTCAGAGATGGTCACCGCACCACTGCAGTCGGCGTCACCGTTGCGGAGCGGGCAAGGTGCCGGTCCGCCACTGAAGATGTAATTGATAAGATATACTGCATCGGAAATGGTTATGGCGCCGCTGTTGTCTGCATCACCGCTAAGAAATGATTCGCAGGCGTCGCCGATGCCGTCGTTGTCGCAGTCGGCTTGGGTGGGATTCGCTACCAGCGGGCAGTTGTCACAGGCGTCGGCGAGGTTATCCGAGTCGGTATCGTTTGGAGCTACAATACGATAGACCGTGTTTTCACTTGTCGACGCGTAGAAGACATCGTAGCCGAAAGCGCCCCATCGGTCTTGATCTAACCGATCGCCTGTAGTTAGGAGCCCACCCGGAGCATGAAATCGCCGGGTCATCTGTCCAGCCGCGTCAAACGTCAAAATTAGGTCTCGATTGCTATAATGAACGAAAGCGTCGCCCCCAAACGTCCCCACGGCATCAATCATAATGCCGTTGGGATAGTCAAGTCCCTGGTCTGGTATCAACAGTGAATATGCGCCGCCAGGCGTGACTTTGTAGATACCATTATCGCCTTGCCTCCATGGAAGACCGCCGGTGTTTGTTGCAAGTAAGTCATGTCCAAATGAGCCAAAGCGATCAAAGTCGATACCCGCAATACCCGGAAGCATGACCGAGGAGAAAGGTACACCGTTTCCGCCGGGAAGAACCTGAAGCACCGTCGCCGGCGACCGTCCAAATTCGTCAGCCTCAAAATCAGCCAACAGCATTCGATGTCCAAATAGGCCTTGATCATCGATCACCAGATGAGCCTCTCCGATTAGCAGCGGTGTGTTCTGGCATCCATTCATGAATAACTCAGCCGTGCCGTCCGGCAAGAACCGCTCGACACCAGCGAGACAATCCCCCCCAAAGTAGTCGATGGAAGCGTATAAATAGCCGCCGTAGATCTTGTTCGGTGTGTTATCAAACGCGAGCGATATGATCCAACCATTGCCGGCTACACCCTGTGCAAAGAAAGTTGCATTGCCGAGCGGATCGACTCGATAGATTTGCGTACTTCCACTCAATACGTAAACGTAGTTGCCGTATGCGCCGCCCGGGCTCACAGCTACGGCTGCTGGAAGTGGTACTCCGGTTGTGAGTACCTCCAAACGGACAGTATCGCAATCTGGCACTGAGCAATTCACAACATCGTCGATTTGCAAGTCGCAGTTGTCATCAATGCCATTACATGCCTCAGTTGCTCCGGGGTTCACAAACAAGTTCGTGTCGTTGCAATCGCACGCTTCGCCAAACAAGTCGTTGTCTGCATCGATCTGCGTCGGGTTCGCAATCTGTGGGCAGTTGTCGCATTGATCGAAGATGCTGTCGCCGTCTGCATCGGCGAAAGGCACGGAGTATCCATTGTGCCGAAACGCCGTCCACTTAGTTGTAGAGTATCCTGAACTCGAACCCTCACCAAGCGCCAACCAGGTGGGATTGCTTCCAGCCCAGAGGGCCATAGTGAGTACTTGGACGTTGTCGTGATACACCCGGGTTTGTCCGAGTGCGCTATCAACTTCAATTCGATAAGTATGAAATGAATTGTCAGTATCTACAAACGCTGATGGACCACGCACTTGATCAGTCGACCAGAGAAACAACTCGTCAGTCCCAATCCACAGGACGTTCTGAAATACCCCTTGCTTGGCAAAAAATATCTGAGCTGGAGCTTGATTCGAGGCGGTAGTTGATCCCGAAACATATCGCATTGTGAACTCAATCACCCATACGCTGGGGATTGCGAGCGTAAGGTCGAACTGCCCATAGTGAATATTATCAGAAAGTTGTGTCGAGCTTATAGTAAGTGTATCTCCAAGCAGTGATTGGGAAGGCGAACCAATCGAAGTCAGTGTCCACGGCGGACAAGCCTCGCCTGGTAGGACTTGCGACGATCCGTACCATGAGGCGTTGTAGCATTGATTGCCGGCGACTGTCGGGCAGCCGTCGCAGACATCACCGATGCCGTCGTTATCGATATCTGTTTGTTCCGGATTTGCCAACTGTGGGCAATTGTCGCAGTCGTCTGCAACACTGTCACCGTCGGAGTCGGTCGCCGGTAGCGCCGCATTGTGATTTAGGTATTGCCACATCGAAGTTGCCGCCGCACCTGAAGAAGCATCTCCAAAGAACACGCGATTTGACGGGACAAATTGGGGCGAGTGAGTCGGTCCGGTCAGAATCAGATTTGAGTCATAGTAAACGAAAATAGTACCGCTGTGAATTCTCAGTTCGTAGTTATGAAATGCGGCATCCGTATCGACGCCAATAGAAGCGCCGACAACACCAAGTCCCAACCACAAGTATACGACATCATTGCCGATGATTAACTCGGTTCCCCAAACATCGCTATTGTATCCGACGACAGCCCCAGTCACGTTAGGGGCGTCTACGCCAGAAACATACTTCATTCGAAACTGAATCACAACGGTATCAGCGACTGAGGCGGTAATCGCCTGTTGCCGATAATTGCACTCCTCACTGCTCACAGAAGTCGAGATGACAAGACTATCTGCAAGCAATGCGGGGACGGAGTTGCTGCTTTGGCGAAACAGTTCCCATTGCGGGCAGGCCTCGTTTGGCAGTATCTGTGATGACCCATTCCACATAGAGTTGAGAGCAGGCTGAGCGACAAGAAGTGTTGTCTTGATAAAGATCAGCGCTGAAACTAGTAGAATCTTCGAAAGCATATTTCGTCTCCTGTATTCCGGATCAGTTGTTGTCAGTCTTAACACGGCGCCGGTCCTCCGGCGAAGATGTAGTTGATAAGATAGACCGCGTCGGAGATTGTCACCGCGCTGCTGCAGTCGGCATCGCCATTGCGTATTGGGCACGGCGCAGGGCCACCACTAAAGATGTAGTTGATCAGAAGAACCGCATCCGAGATCGTTATGGCGCCGCTGTTATCGGCATCACCTGACAAGAAGTCACAGGCATCGCCGATGCCGTCGTTATCGCAATCGGATTGGGCTGGATTAGCGACGAGGTCACAGTTATCACAGAAGTCAGGTATAGAATCGCTGTCACTATTGACGGCATTGGCGGGACGCATCCGATAGATGGTACTGTCTCCAGAAGAAATAATGAAGATATCGTACCCGAATGCTCCCCAGTAGTCTTGCGCCACCGAATTCAAGTTGATTCCCGGTCCATCTGCGCGCCACTTCTCGGTTCCAGTGCCGTCAAAGGCAATGAGCTTGCCGCTATCGTAGTAAGCGAGTAAGTTGCCGCCAAAACCGCCTATCGCATCTACTCTAAGGGCGACCGGAAGTCCCTGTCCCTGGTCCGGGATTAGCAGAGACTTTGTTCCGTTGGGATGTAACTCATAGACAGCATTGTCTCCCTGCCACCATGGACTGAACTGTATGCTTGAGACCAGAATATCGTTGCTAAACGACCCGAAGTGATCTTGTTCCATCGCATAAGCACCCATCAGAATTGTATTATTCCACGAGGTGACACCGCCGACGGGTGAAACCGCAAAAATATTCGATGTAAATCCGTAGTCCTCGGCCTCGAAGTCGCTGACGATCATCTGATTGCCAAACGTCCCAATATCATCGATGACAGAACTCGCCTGGCCAAGTAGTCCTGGCGCTGGAGGGACTATACTACCTTCCATAAAAGTACTTGACGTGCCATCTGGATAGATGCGGTATATTCCCCCTTGGTTGGTCGGAAGAGCGCCACTATTGTCACCGACAGCATAAAGGTAGCCGCCATACCTTTGATCTGGGGTGTTGTCAAAAACGAGATCGGAAATGTTTGCGGACCCGGCAGGGATCTTCCCGAAGTATGACCAATTTCCTGATGGGTCAATACGGAAAATGCTATCGCCTCCTGCCGAAGCATAGCTGCTTTCTGATCCAGAGAAGTACATGTAATCACCGTATGCGCCTCCCCTGCTTACTTCAAGACCTGCTACTGCGGGGACGTGACGGGCAAAGACTTCCAGAACCATACCCTGGCAAGCCGTATTGCCTCCGCAGAAATAAGGATCATCGATGGCCAAATCGCAGTTGTTGTCAATGCCGTCACATTTCTCAATCGCGCCGGGGCTGATGGCTGCGTTTGCGTCGTTGCAGTCGCAAACTTCGCCCCACTTGTCGCCGTCGGCGTCGAGCTGTGTCGAATTTGATACCAGCGGGCAGTTGTCGCAGTAGTCGGCGATGCTGTCGCCATCGCTGTCGACAAATGGTGTAATGTACCCATTATGCTCCAATGAAAGCCAGCGA
Organism: uncultured Ignavibacteria bacterium; assembly: GCA_964592145.1. GTDB lineage: Bacteria > Zixibacteria > MSB-5A5 > CAIYYT01 > CAIYYT01 > JADJGC01. The sequence goes on along the minus strand of CAZQBX010000034.1, from coordinate 2,502 downwards.
GTTGAAGAATACTCATTCAACCACAAGTCTCCAAAATTCAGCCGCGGAGTCCCCCAGCCCGGATCATTGACCGTGCTACCACTTATTATAAGTGATGCATCCTGGTAAACCTTGATCCCGCCGAGGCTATCAACTTCGATTCGATAAAGGTGATAGCCGCCATCGGTATCAACAGCAGCCGAAGGTCCTCTAACCAAACCAGGACCCCACAGAAACAGATCATCAGCGCCAATCCAAAGTATGTTTCCTTCACTCGCACGAGGGACAACAGCAAACCCTGCCGGTGCAAAATTTGGAAGGTTGGCTGCGCCCGAAACCAGTTTCATCCGAAACTCAATGACCCAAAGGTTGGGTATCGAGAGCTGTCCATCAGATTGTTTGTAGTAAGCGGACTCTGCGAAAGTTGTCGTTTCTATCACAAGAGTATCAGCGGAAAGAGCAGGTTGAGGCGCGCCATTTTCTGTCACTAGTGCCCACGGCGGACACGCCTCGCTCGGCAGTTTCTGCGATGCTCCAGTCCACACTGAATTGAAAGCAGGCTGAGCCACAAGAATTGTTGTCTTGATAAAGATCAGCAGTGTGACTATTAGAATCTTCGAAGGCATATTCGGTCTCCGGTATTCTGAATCAGATGGTGTCAGTCTTAACATGGCGCTGGCCCTCCGGCGAAGATGTAGTTGATCAGATAGACTGCGTCGGAGATCGTCACCGCGCCACTGCAGTCGGCGTCGCCGTTGCGAGGCGGGCATGGCGCAGGGCCGCCACTGAAGATGTAATTGATCAAATAGACCGCATCCGAGATCGTAATGACGCCGCCATTGTCGGCATCACCTGATATGAAGTCGCAGGCATCGCCGATGCCGTCGTTGTCGCAGTCTGCTTGAGTGGGGTCGGCGACGGCGATACAATTGTCAGTACAATTTGGTGCGCCGTCACTGTCCTGGTCTGCCTCCTGCGAACTTTGTATTACAACATTATCCATGGCCGTGAGGTGACCAGTACCATCATAAGTCCCAGCATAAAGGAAAACCATGAATGGTTCTGATGCGCTGTGGGTACTGGTTGAAGCAAGTACGCCAACCCACGATGAACCATCCCAATAGTATGTTTGCAGGGTTGTGCCGACTCTGGTGATTCTAAATTTTCCAGTCAATTGAGTTGAAGCAACCCACGTTGATGCGCAGTTGTCGTAAGTATTGTGCCACGATTTATACGAATGCGGAAATGGTGTGCAGGCGTTTGGTGCCTGGTGGAATCTCTCAATTCCAAAGAACTCGCTTTGGTCAAGAGATGTAACTACAAGGGTGAGCCATCCCGAGATAATCGGAGACGGCCAAGTGATGATTTCAAAGTCGGCTTGAATATCAAAATCTCCACACAGCACACCGTTCAACCGTGCGCCTGTACTGGCAATTGTCGGGGAGCCAGGAGTCAGATTGAAAACTATTTTTCCTCCCGACTCCGTAGTTGTTCCCCTGTCGCTACCAGGAATCCAGTTGGGGGCAAGGTCGCCGTTTTCAAAATCGTCTGAGAAGTTCCCAACGCAGCAAGCTGCATTCGGTGATTTGTCGCTGTTGACTACCAAGGGAAATCGAAGCTCTGGTGCAGCAATGGCCGTAGGGCAAATCAGGCTTAGGCAGACTGCGATGGCCAGAGTTGCAATCGCAAGATACACTTGAGGGTCAGTTGCGATTTGACTCTTCCTGCGATATCTATTGTGCATAGACGCTCCTGTAGATTGAGGAATCTGTTATTTTCGTTCGTTACTAATTACCCAAACGCCATGGCGCGGCGATTTCGGAATTTTGGACAGTACTTTATTGCATTGGGAGCGGTTGCGAGATGAAATAGCACGATGACAAGACAACGCATTGTTATCGATCCGGTCGAACGATCTGCCCGTTCCCTGAATTGCGACTATGTCTTTGCTTGGAGTGCTGTTGCAAGCACCACCAAGATACTCTTCTATGTCCATTTTGTCAATCCAAATTGCGCTTCGCCAAATAATCACCCGGCGGTGCCAGCACTCGGACCTCCGCCGGGTTTTGGTCGTCCCGCCTTGCGACGGGACGCCTGCCCACCCTTTCGACTCTGAAAGGATTTTGCCGTTGGGCGGGCAATTGCCTTAGTCGATCATGACATCAACCCGCTCCAGTTTTGCGATGTAGCGCTTCCAAGCCTCCGCGACGCGGCGTCCGAATATTGGTGGGATCAATGCCGGCTTATCAGCCATGAATTGCCGGTACTCCTCGCCGAACTCACGCACCAGAAGCTGTTCTTCGAAGCGAATGCGATATTGGTAGGCCAACCAGATTGCGACTGCGCCAATCACGACGCTGAAGTATGCCTCCAGCAACACGGCGCTGCCGAGCATCGCAACATAGGCGCCTAGGTAGCTGGGGTGGCGGACGATGGCATACGGTCCATGCTTGATTACGCGATGCCCTTCGACGCGCTGAACTGTCGCCGTGAAGAATTTACCTAATGTGCGAATCGACCAGA
>CAZQBX010000033.1:0-34846 GCA_964592145.1 uncultured Ignavibacteria bacterium | reverse complement strand
CGACCAGCGGAAGATCGGCTCCAACCATAAAGGCATCACTGTCCTCGATACCGATCATCTCGAAGAAGAGCTTCAGAAGCATAAAATCGAACTCGTTGTTCTCGCTGTTCCGGCGTCAGCCGCCCAGAACATTGTCGACCATGTCGTGCACTGCGGCATCAAAGCTATCCTCAACTTTGCACCGATTAAACTCAAAGTCCCCGATGACGTTGAAATCCGCACCGAGAACATGGCGATGGAGCTGGAATACCTCTCGTTTACCCTTGTGAACAACAAAAAGGGTGAACGGAAAAAAACTTGACACATTTGCCTATCCCCCGTACATTTTAATGGTGCTATCTGCCTGCCAAGGTTGTAGCATATCATCAGATGAAGCGCAATTCGATAAAAATACTACTGTTGCTCGTCGCAACCCTCTTTGCTGTCCAGTCGGCTCAAGCCTATTTCTTTGCCAGCGTCTTTATGGTCACCGGCACCATCACCCTTCAAGGTCGACCCGCCGAAAAAGACCAGATCGTCGCCGCTTTTATCGGCAACGATAAAGTCGCCGAGGCCAAAACTGGCGACAACGGCGCCTTCGAATTGCAAATCCCCGAATACGATCCGGCCAAGCCGGAAGTCAAAGGCTACCACTCAACCGATGACGTCATCCAGGTTAAACTCGAAGGCAAGATTGCCAAACCGACGTTCAATCCCAACACCGACAATCTCAGAATCGATCTCCGCGTCGAAACCACCCTCGACGTCAAGCTCTCCACTTGGGGCAAAATCAAAGCCCTGTTTAAGTAGTTTCTTTCCTATTCGAATCTCGTTTCCAGTCACCATCAACATCGGATTATTGCTGTTGTCTCCCGCTGCAATGCTTCACCATGAGAAAAAGCATTGATAAAATAGAGCGATTTAGTATAATATAGCTGACCGCGTTGGCCATGACCGACCCGGGCAGTTCTGCATCGTCGATTTATACTAACTCATAAATTCTCTCTACGGGAGGACGCCATGCGATCTGTCGCTCTTATTGGCATCTGCTTCTACGCCATCTTTGGTGTAGCATCGGTCAACGCGGATGTCCCCTTGATCACCAGTTATCAGGGTCGCCTGCTAGGATCAGACGACACGCCCATCAGTGGTACCTTTACCATCACATTTCAGATCTATGACGCACCGGTCGGCGGCGCTTTACTCTGGACTGAGAACCACGTTGGAGTCCAGGTTACCGATGGGCTCTTTACAGTCGCTCTCGGGGCGACGACGCCGTTGAGTACTGATTTGCTTGCCGGAAGTGGCGGTGGAGGAGGAGGCGGTGGCGGTGGTATATTGCGCTATCTGCAGATTCAGTTGGCAGGTGAACAGCCGATTGCTCCGCGCACGCCGCTGACTGCCGCGCCATATGCGGTAGCTTCGGGTAGCTTGGCAGGCGACGTCAAAACAGCGCCTGGGCATGTCACCATTGGTGGTAGTAACGGTGCCAAGACAATGGTATTCTCTGCCACTGATGATTCAGCCAGCATGACTATCAATGAGTCAGGAGCGCCTCGGGTGAAGATCAATAGCACCGATGGATCCGGGGGCGGAGCCGGTGGCATGATCAGCATCACCGGCGATCCCGATTTCGATTTGCTTCGCTTGTCCGCAACGCCGGACAGTGCCAAGATTCGAATCAGTGGTCAAAGTGGCGGTGACCCGGATTTCGACTTACTGCGCATCGTTGCTGGCAAGGGGAATGGCGATGGAGGCATGATCAGCATTACCGGCGATCCCGATTTCGATCTTCTGCGCATGAGTGCCAGTCCAGATAGTGCGAAAATTCGCCTCGGCGGCAAAATCGTCGGTGATCCTGACTTTGACCTTCTGCGTCTGGCTGGCGGTTCAGGCGGGTCACAATTTCTGATGCAAAGCGAGCCTGGCGGTGTGGACGCGAGATCACAGACGCTTGATGCTGCCTGCGATGACAATAACTCCCGATTGGTTTTGTTGTCCAAAGGCCAAATTACCCAAAATTCCCAGAGTCTGAGGTGTTTCAGCAGCGTTGACCATACCTCCGCAACTACTCTCCTCGAAGCTGACACTGATGGCGACGGCCTCCTGGAGGGAGAAATCTCATCAAGTGTGACACCAACCACCTGCAGCGTTGCAATCAATACCAAAGGCACCGGCGCTGCCAAGGGTCGCGTCATTTCCAGCACCACCGACACCGCCAAGGCAGTGACCGTACACTCTGCCGATACCGACGGTGATGGGCTTGCCGATCGCGTAATCCGCCAGCAGTGCGATAGCGACGATGCTGGTATCACGGTCGCCCGTGAAACCAGCGAAATCAAAATTCGCCACAAGGGCTGGGACGGCACCATCAAGGGTCGGTTGGCCATCGAGCAAAGCGGCACTATCCAGGTTGACTTCGCCGGCGACGGCTTCGGCTACGTATCTCAGCGATTTGGCGTCGGCGTTCTCACTCCGACGCACCCCATTGAACATTCATCCGGCGCTCATTTGACAGCCGGTGGGGTATGGACCAATGCCTCCGATGTCGGCCTGAAGGAGAACTTCCAGCCGGTGGATGGAATTGAATTGCTCGAAAAGATCGCCGAACTCCCGATCAGCCAGTGGAACTATAAGACCGAGTCGTGTGAGGTGAAACACATCGGTCCGACCGCACAGGACTTTAGCAAGACATTCGGTGTTGGCTCCGATGGCAAATCGATCTCAACCATCGATCCATCCGGAATCGCGCTAGCGGCAATCAAGGAATTGAACAGACAGAATCAGAACCTAAAGAGCGAAAACGAGAATCTGAAGAAGCAGCTAGAGGCGCTCTCACGCAAAGTTGAGAAGCTGGCGGCTGGAAAGTGATTTGCCTGGATTAATCTCGTCAAAAGGGCAGGTCGTATGACCTGCCCTTCGTTTTTCGATGACACAGAGGTCGGCCCTTACATCCGCGGTAGTGCACTCACCTTCACACCCACACCAAATCCGGCCGAACCCTTATCTTCAATCGTTACCGGCACGTTGGCGCGAATCATATCATAGTAGCACGCCTGTTGCCCCTCCTTCTGCATGTAAAGAACGACATCGATTGTTACATTCGCAGAACCGATAGCCCCGTTCAACGGAATGTCAAATTCCCCTGTCGCCTGGTTCAACGTAATCTCTTTTGGCGTCAGAGTGAACGAGACTACTTTCGTGTTACTCGATCGGAAATTGACAAAGAACGCCCCCTGCTCCAGCATCCGATACCCATCAGGCATCATCAAGGCAATACTGATCTTACCTGCGCCGCTCTTCAGTTTCGCCGGAGGCAATTTCACTTCCTTACCGGCGAAGTTAGCTATCGTCTGTCGCGCAATTGCACCGAGATTCGTAATCTGCAAACTGCTGACTCTCTGTGTCGTCATGTCGACAACGCGAAGCTGCTGATTATTACAGTCAGCAACAAACAACTTCCCGGCCGCAACTGCCAATCCCGTCGGCTCAAAGAAAGTCGCTATCGCTGCCGCACCATTCACGAATCCTTTACTTCCACTTCCTGCTAAGCTGCTAATCGTCTTCTTCGTTGGGTCAACGACCTTGACCTGGTGATTATAGCTGTCTGCAACATACAACAGCCCATCGTGATATGTGATTCCCCCTGGCTTCTGCAAGTCTGTACCCAAAATCGTTTCCACTTGCCCGGCATTTGGATCAATCGCGCGAACCGCTCCGCCCTCGCTGTCGACAAAATACAACTTCGTTCCATCTGTTGTGATCCCGCTTGGCCGCCCCAGGTCCGCCTCAAATAACTGTCCGTCAGTCTTCCCAATCTTTCCCGACCCGGCAAACGGTTCCACTTCCTTCGATGCCAAATCAACTGCCCAAATCTGATTTGCTCCCTCCACAGTAATGTAGAGTTTGCCGTTCAGCGCAACCAGGTCGCGCGGGTATTTAAGCCCCGCCGAATTGCTCACTATCGTCTTCACATCCTTGTTCTTCAGATTCACCGCACGTATCGAGTGGTCTCCCGCATCCGCAACATATATGACTTCACCGTCAATCGCCAACCCTTCGGGCCGTTCGAAATTCGCATTCGCAAAACTACTGTCTTGATTACCCTTGCGGCCTGATCCAATAATGAACTCCAACTTGCCGCTCGTCGTCATCGCGAGAATCCGGTGATTCCGCGAGTCGCTCAAATACAATCTTGTTCCGCCGGTATCGGCAACGATGTCCGCCGGATAGCTTATCAGCGACTGTTCTCTTCTCAACACTTCCGGCACGAATCCGATCTTGTGGCGGCCGATCAGCGAGTCAGCATCGAAGTACGTTATCGCCTGCGAAATAATCGAGTCAAACAGCGCGAACACGCCGGTTCCTTCATGCACGCCAATGACCCGTCCAGCCGGATTGATCAGCACAAACGCCGGACGCGTCTTAATCCCGTATTCATTCCACATCTGCAATCCACTGTCATTGATGACCGGAAATGTAATGTCATTGCGCAGTATCGTATGCCGAATTGCCTCGCTGTCTTTCTCATACGCCGAAAGTGGCGAGTGAATCCCGACTACAATCAACTCGGCCGGATACTTCGTACGCAGCCGCTCCAGTTCCGGTACAACTTCCAGGCAATCCAATGACGACATCGACCAGAAATAGACCAGCACAATCTTGTTGTGAAATTGCTGCAATGTCATTGGTTGCAGCGAGTTCAGCCATTCCAATCCGGCAGGGAACTCCGGCGCATAAATCTGCCCGTCCAATTGATCGGTACTCATCGGCTCCTGGGCGCGACTCGATGAAAATCCCGGCGCGAATATCAGTCCGATGGCGAGTATACAGAGACGAAAACTAGCCTTCACGATTCATGTTTCTCCGAATTGAATTGCCGTGCATCATGTTATTCAATTACACGCCCTGACTCCGCGCCGGTTCCAATTCACGCGACCTTGCGAAAAATCGCGCCCGGCGCGTAAACCGTGAGCGTGATCCCGCGCATCGCCATGTAGGCAATCATTGCCAGCCACAACGCGTGATTGCCGATTTGCGGCTCCGCCAGATAGTACACCGGAAAATAGAAAACGATGGTCGCGATCGCCATCGATATCAGCATCGCCTTAGTCGCCGTCGCGCCGATAAACACGCCGTCCCAAACAAAGCAGATTCCATTCACCAGCGGCGCAATGATTGTCCAAATGAAAAACGTCATCGCCGTCGCGACCACCGCCTCATTACTCGTAAACAATCGTACAATCTGCTCACCGAAGAACAAGTACCCCAAGGTTGTTATCACACCCAGTGCTGCCGCCCACACGAAAATCAACTTCACTGCCTTCTTGAGATTCACCAGATCGCGTGCACCGACGAATCTTCCTACCAAACTCTCCGCTGCGTAGGCGAACCCATCCACGCCATACGCCAGTATCATCCACAGTTGCATCAGAATCGTATTGGCCGCCAGCACGTCGTCGCCATACTCCGCCGACTTCGCCGTGAAGAACGTATAGGTCGCAATCAGCAGCATCGTCCGCAGGAAGATGTCCCGATTGACCGAGAAGAATTTCTTCATTGCCGCGACATCGAAGATCTGTTTGCGCACCACACCGGCTGCATACTCGCGATACTTGAAATAGAATAGCGTCAATGCCAGCGCCACCCCGCAGTATTGCGCGATCAGAGTCCCCAGCGCCACGCCGGCAACTTTGAGATCGAGCACCTGCAGGAAAAATACATCGAGTGCGATTGTCAGACAGTTGATGAAGATCGCCAGCACCATCGGGTAGCGCGCATTCTGCATTCCGAGAAACCATCCCTGAATCGCATAAATGAACAACGCTGCCGGTGCGCTCCAGATGCGGATATCAAAATAGATCGCCGCCTGCTTCTCGACTTCATCGCTGGCCGTCACCGATTGAAACGCTGTCCAGTGAATCAGCGACTGAAGCAGAATCAATACAACTCCCGCGATCAGCGCCACTAGCACCGCCCGACTCAAAATCAAACCGCATTCGCGTTGATTGCCCTCGCCATAGGCCTGTGCGGTGAGTCCCGTCGTCCCCATCCGCAAGAATCCAAAGGCCCAGAATATAAAATTGAAGATCATCGCCCCGATCGCCACGCCGCCGAGATAAAACTGATGTTCCAGATGTCCCACCAAAGCCGTATCAACCGACGAAAGCAGCGGCACCGAGACATTAGTTATGATACTGGGAATCGCGAGCTTGAGAATATCCTTATTCATTTGGGGAATGAATCAAAGCCCGATTACCGTTTTTTCCAAACGGATTCTTGAGATGTCTTTACTGTTCTCGCAACATGATTTGGACGAGTTACGACTACAAGATCACGTCATCCCCGCGAAGGCGGGAATCCAGCATTATTTTGTGCGCGCGGATGTCCACATCCGCGCATTTCCTCGTGCGTAGTTTGGTAGGTCAGGAGCCCTGCGCTATCAATATCGCCGCTCCTTTACTGTCGTCCCCGCGAAAGCGGGGATCCAGCATTCTGTGCGCGGCAGACGTCCTCGTCTGCCCGTTCTTTTACTATCTCTTGGGAATTGTTCTCTCGGAAGAATCTACGCCCCGCTAAACGCCTGCGCGTGCCAACTCTGGGAGAGCGGCACCTCCCACTTGCCGGCGTGAAGCTCGCCGATCGTGGTAATCGTGTTATTGAAAACCTTGGTGTCGAAATTGACCTTGCCCGTATCAACCAGTTCTTGAAACTCACCGCGCGTCGTCGTCCGCACAACATCGCCGTCGCGGTAAAACACGAAACTGCGGTCGAGTGCATCGAGATTATTCTGCGCCTTTAGCCACTTGAACACCGCCACGCTCGAATCAATCGAACACCCCGAGATTCCGTTGTCGCTTTCGGCGGCGATCAAGACAAATTGATCGTGCACGATCTCAAACGCTCCGCGCACGTCGTGCTGATGCGACTTCCACTCATCGACAAAATTCTTGAGCACGCTGTAAACCAGCGTCACCTCGCCGGCATCCAGCCTGCGCGTAAACGCATAAATCCACAGCTTGGTCTCCGGCCTGTAATTGGAAAGCAGGTTCATCTATTCATCCACATTTGTTGTTCCCCCTATGCCTGTATCTCTCACTCTCACGAAATCTCCAACCTCGTCATTCCCGCACCGGCGGCTGCCGGAGGCGTCCAGGTTTGGGTGACGTTTGTCGGCAACACTGTGCGCAGTAGCCGCTGTGTTAATTCCCCTCTAGAGAGGGGTGGCTCGTCCCGCCTTGCGGGACGAGACGGGGTGTGTCTTGCCCACCACGCACGAAAACTCGCCCCTACAAATTCGCGTCAAACGCCTTGGTCAAATTCGCCGCAATTTCCTGCGGAGGATGCCCCTCGATCTGGTGCCGTTCCATCATATACACCAGCTTGCCATCCTTGAACAGCGCCACCGAAGGCGACGAAGGCGGATATCCGGTGGTATAGGCGCGCGCCTTGGCGACGGCATCGGTGTCCTGTCCGGCAAATACCGTCGCTAGTTTCTGCGGAAGCTTCTTATGCTTGAGCGCCATCTTGATTCCCGGGCGCGCATTTCCGGCGGCGCATCCGCACACCGAGTTGAACACCACCAGCACGCTGCCTTTTTTCTCGCTCAGCGCTTTCTCGACATCGGCGGCATTGCGCCACTCTTCGAATCCCACGCTGGTCAGTTCTTTGCGCATCGGCGTCACTAATTCTTCTGGATACATATTTATCGATTCCTTTACTCTACAATTACTTGTTTGCTAAGGTATTACGCCGCCCAATGGCCATTTGCTTGACGACGATTTTCAAGAATAGTAACGCGCGTAAAGCCCATTCGTTCCCCACGGAATTCGTGCTCGGCAGTCGTCCACGCCTGCAGTGACTGATTGGCTCTAACTAGAAGACCGCCACTCCTGCCGTCAGGTGAATGCCAATGCTTGCCGGGGACGAATCGTCGCTCGGTGGTCCGACCGGTCCACTGGGAGAGTCGGGGGGCTGACCTTCTGCAGTCAGCGAACTAAAGGATTGTACTCTCACTTCAACTGCAACAAAATGGCCGGACGGGAAATCGTGCTTGACTCCGATACCACCGCCAAAGATCAGTATCCAGTCATCATAACCAAGGTAGGTGAATGTAAAATCATCCCAAGTTGCCTTGAGATCCTCTACCTTGTAGCGACCGACACCGAGCGCAAATCGGGCAAAGGGCAAGACTGGGCGGTTCACCCACGGCGGGCAGAAGGAGCTTTCGATAAGTATCCCGGTTGTAGTTCGGTCACCCCCCGTTGACTGATAGGGAGTGTCCGGAAAATCAAAATAGTACCGGAATCGATTTATGATCGACTCATGATCTGACTGAAAGCGTTCGTAATAAAAGGAAAGATTGACAGTGTAACTTATCAGATGCGACTTCCGTATACGAGCACGCTCAAATAGACCAATTGAAAAACTCCTCGACTTAGATAGTTCCGACCGATAGGTCTTGTCCCCAAACGGAATCGCCATTGCCATTGCACCGCACAGGCCGAACTTCTGTTTCAGAATTGTCGTCGAGTCACTCTGTCTCTTCGCTTCAGCCATGAAATCCGGCGGCTTGTGTTCTGCAGCGTAAGCCGCCGTCAATAGCACAACCAGCATGAATACAATTCTTCCGAGATTTGCCATTTGTCCCTCCTTGACTTTGATGACATCAGTCCCAACCGACGTTTGCAGCCAATCATCAAATCTAATCGAGCCACACGAAAATGCAAGTATTGGGTTCGATGTTTTTCCAAAGCTGCTTAGTAGGTCACGCCCTCTCGGGGCGTGACTGGAGGATAACAGCCAAGCGCCAAGAGCGCTTGACCTGCATAGCTCAGTCGAAATTATCGCGTCCGGCATTCGTCCACGTCTGCCGGGTCTGTAATCGCAAAAAGAAAAACGCCGCCAGGAATTTCTCCCTGACGGCGCTGACTCTTGCAGTTTGTGCCTACCCAGTCCCCCCGCTCGCTCCAACCCTCGGCGGTCGCCGCAGCGCCCGCATATACTCGCGGTTCATCATCGCAATAAACTTCACCGAAATATTCTTCGGACACACCGCCTCGCACTCATAGTAATTCGTGCAATTGCCGAATCCCGCATCATCCATCGCGCCGACCATCGCCAGCACCCGCCGTTCGCGCTCCGCTTGTCCCTGCGGCAGCGAGGCAAACTGCCCCACCTTCGCTGACACGAACAACATCGCCGAGGCGTTCTTGCAGGCCGCCACGCAGGCGCCGCAACCGATACAGGCCGCCGCATCCATTGCCGTCTCGGCCGCATCTTTGGGGATCGGCACCGCATTCGAATCGGGCGCACCGCCCGTGTTGATCGAAACAAATCCGCCTGCCTGCATGATCTTGTCGAACGCCGAACGGTCGACAATTAAATCACGCACCACCGGAAATGCCGCCGCGCGCCACGGCTCGATATAGATCGTGTCGCCGTTTTTGAAATGGCGCATATGCAACTGGCACGACGTGGTTCCCCGTTCCGGTCCATGCGGAATTCCGTTAATGGTCAGCGAACACGTTCCGCAAATACCTTCGCGGCAATCGTGATCAAACGCAATCGGGTCGGTGCCCGCCTTGACGAGGCCCTCGTTGACCACATCCAGCATTTCCAAAAACGACATGTCGGGACTGATATCGTTGGCAGGGTAGGTTTCAATCCGACCCTGGTCATTTCGACTTTTCTGCCGCCAAACTTTCAATGTCAGATTCATTATTTGTAACTCCTTTGTCCCGGCTGGACAAATTCGAAGTTCAACGGTTCTTTGTGAAGATTCGGTGCGCTGCCGACTCCCGTGTATTCCCACGCCGCGACATAGGTGAACTTCTCGTCGTCGCGTTTGGCTTCGCCATCCGGCGTCTGGCTCTCGGTGCGGAAATGCCCCCCGCACGATTCGGTGCGCATCAAGGCATCGGTGCACATCAACTCGCCGAATTCCAGGAAATCCGCTACCCGTCCGGCGCGTTCGAGCGATTGATTCAACTCCTCGCCGCCGCCGAGTACATTGACATTTTTCCAGAATTCCTCGCGGATATTCGGAACCTCCGCCAGTGCCTTCCTCAAACCCGCGTCATTGCGCGACATGCCGCAGTACTCCCATATGATTCTTCCCAGTTGCCGGTGCATTTCCAGCACTGTCTTCTTACCCTTGATCGCGAGAAGCTTCTTCGTCTTCTCGGCAACTTCGGCTTCGGACTTCTTGAATTCCGGCCCGTCGGTCGGAATCTTCTTCGCGCCGGTGCGCGCAAAGTAATCGCCGATGGTGTAGGGCAAAATGAAATACCCATCCGCCAGACCTTGCATCAGCGCCGAAGCTCCCAGTCGATTCGCGCCGTGATCCGAGAAGTTCGCTTCACCGATCACGAACAGCCCCGGAATATTGCTCATCAAATTATAGTCTACCCAAAGGCCGCCCATCGTGTAGTGCGGCGCCGGATAAATGCGCATCGGCGCCTTGTAAGGATTCTCGCCGGTGATGCGCTCGTACATATCAAACAAGTTGCCGTAACGCTCGGCGATTGTCGCCTCGCCCAGTCGCGCGATCGATTCCGAAAAATCGAGATACACACCCAGTCCCGTCTCGCCGATTCCGCGGCCTTCGTCGCAAACTTCCTTCGCCGCCCGTGAGGCAATATCGCGCGGCGCCAGATTGCCGTAACTCGGATATTTGCGTTCGAGATAATAGTCGCGTTCCGCTTCCGGTATGGCGCCGGGTGCACGCTTGTCGCCTTTTGCTTTTGGCACCCAGATGCGGCCGTCATTTCGCAACGATTCCGACATCAGTGTTAACTTTGATTGATGATCACCCGAAACCGGAATGCACGTCGGATGAATCTGCGTGAAACAAGGATTGGCAAACAGCGCACCGCGTTTGTAAGCGCGATACGTCGCCGTCACATTACAGCCGGTTGCGTTGGTTGACAGGAAGAACACATTTGCGTATCCGCCGGTCGCAAGCACCACCGCATCCGCCGAATGTGAACTCACCTTCCCGGTAACCAGATCGCGTACAACAATTCCCTTGGCGTGCCCATCGACAATGACCAGATCTAGCATCTCTGTGCGCGGATACATCTTGACGTTGCCGAGCCCAATCTGCCGCGACAACGCCGAGTAGCATCCCAACAGCAGCTGCTGGCCGGTCTGACCGCGTGCATAAAAAGTCCGCGACACCTGCGCGCCGCCAAACGATCGGTTCGCCAGATGTCCGCCGTATTCGCGTGCAAACGGCACACCTTGCGCCACGCATTGGTCGATGATATTCGCCGATACTTCCGCAAGACGATAGACATTCGCTTCGCGAGCGCGGAAATCTCCGCCCTTGATCGTGTCATAGAACAATCGATAAACCGAGTCGCCGTCATTCTGATAATTTTTCGCAGCGTTGATGCCGCCCTGTGCGGCAATACTGTGAGCCCTGCGCGGACTGTCCTGATAACAGAATGCCGATACTTGATAGCCAAGTTCCGCCAGCGACGCCGCTGCCGAACCGCCGGCCAGACCTGTGCCGACCACGATGACGGAGTATTTCCGCTTATTCGCCGGATTGACCAGCTTGAGATCGAATTTATGCTTGTCCCATTTCTTTTCCAGTGGTCCGGATGGGCATTTCGCGTCAAGAGTAATCATATTGTCATCCCTCCCGGTAATTTCACCAGTCCGGCGAGAATTGCGACCGGTATCGAGATATAGCCGAGGAAAATTATCGTCGCGATTGCAATCGCGAGTTTGTTCAGCTTCGGTTCGTAGCGTTCATTGTTCAAGCCCAGCGTCTGGAACATGCTCTTGATGCCGTGGCTCAAATGATAAGCGAGCAGGAACATCATTATGATATAGAATCCCGAAATCAACGGCTGCTTGAATCCATAAATGATCATCGAATAAACATCGTGAACTTCCTGTCCATTCAGCATCGCCGTCAGCGACTTGTATTCCGGATTCGTAGCGAGAATCGTGAAATGCAACAAATGATAGGTGATGAAACTGAAGACCAACAATCCGCTCCAGATCATCGTCCGTGATGCCAACCCGGCTTGCACCGTATTGCTGAAGGCGTAATTGACCGGCCGAGCCTTCCAGTTTTCCAGCTTGAGTTTGACCGCAAACCAGATATGAAGAATCGCCATAACAATCAGACCAACTCTAATTACCCATAACGCCGCACCCAAACCCTGCAAAGCATGAGCATATTTGTTGATTTGATCCTGTCCCATGAAGACCTGCAAGTTGCCGACCATATGCCCAAAAGCAAACAGCAGCAAAGCCGCGCCGGAGATGGCGACAAATAGCTTTTTGCCAATTGAACTGGAGGTCAAACCTGTTGTTAATCCGGGGGATTTTTGAGCTAATTCTGTAGACGACATCCAATAAACCTCTCTTTCCGAAGCTTTTGGAAAATAGAGGATTATGCCCTTCAAAGTCAACCCCCAAAAGCGACACTTTAGATATGGATTGCTCCGACCAGTTCAGTCGATGATGTGAACCAATAATCGAACTCTCCACGAGTCAGAAGGTCAGACATTCTGAGGCTGTCCCACAAGTTAAGTCTGATCCAGGTGCCCCACCGCTTGCGGTGGGGCTGTTGCAGCTTCCCGTTGCGGCAGTCCTTGCGCTGATCCGAACCGCCACGACGCGTAGGGGCACGGCTCGTCGAAGATCCCGCCTTGCGGGGTCGTGCCCTGTTACCCCAAATCCTTCCTTGCCAAAATCGACGCCTCACACTATCTTATTGCGGATACCACAAACCACTGAAGAGGCTATATGAAAACGCCAAAACTACTTCTCTTAGCTGTACTATTGCTTTGCGCACAGCCCGCCCTTGCCCAAATCGGCACTTGCGGCGACTATGACGCCGACGGTGTGACCACCATTGGCGACATGGTGGCGGCTATCCAGTACCTTTTTGAAGGCAACGTCCCTCCCGACGACTTCAATCGCGCCGATTTCGACCTTTGCCAGAAACTCAACTACCGCGACCAGGTCTTCATCATCAACTGCGTCTTTGCCTGCGACTTCTGGACGACGCAGTGTCCGCCGATAAATCCGCCTTACACACCGACGATGAACGCCGCCGCGAGACTGCATTATCCCGAAGCCGTTCCGCCAAACAAATCCAAGTACGAAATCGATCTGCACCTCTCGACTCCAAATGGTGTCCAGGCTTACTGTTTCCCATTGCGCTTGCGCATCGCCGGCGCCATTCCCGTGATCGATTCGATTCGCATACCTGCCGCTGCGCCGGCAACACCCTCACTGCTGAACAAAGCGTACATCGATGCGGCACAGGGCGAATTCACTTTGATCGGCATGCGTTTCGAAAACAATGCTCCCGAGGAACAACTTGCCAAGATCTTTGTCTCGACCCCATCGGTCGGCTCCGAGCAGTCGATTTCATTGGCGTGGATTACTACAACGCCGGTGCAGGCGCCTGCCGGACAAGAAGACGCAGTCTTTGCTTATGCCTGCGACCGGACAACACTGGAAGAATTCTATCCGACTCTGACGCCGGATTGCTGCATTCTCCCCGGTGATATCAACTTCGATGGCAAGGTCAATATCTCCGACGCAATCAGACTAATCTGCGGCATCTTTGAGGGCTGCATGAAGTTTGATTCTTGTCTCGACCAGCAGGATGTCAATCAGAGCGGCGCCATTTCCATCAGCGATGCTGTATTCCTGATTGCCTACATCTTTGCCGGCGGCCCGGCACCGACATGTCGATAGTCAATATTCCTGGCGAAAGGTAGGGCAATGTTGTGAGGCAGGTCTCTTTCGAGACCTGCCTTGCTTTTCAATCACCTGTTGCTAAAAATGGACTGCTTGCCTATATTATCAGCGAGAGGGACAAGTCAACAAGCGGACTGGTATTGGACCGCTGCTCCGCTTGCGTATTCCCCGTGACGATTTCTCCCTCGAACATCTTCCCTTCGCGGATTCAACAGGAAGAAGCCGGCGGATCGGAAGCCAACCAACCGAACCTCACAATTCGGTACCTGCACTTGGAGCTCGGTGACTCACACCCGAGCTTCTTTTTTTCGAACATTTTCAAGCTGGCGTTGCAGTTACGCAAATTCTGAACAGCGACAGCTATAGAATCCGCTTGGAAATTCCGTATATCTACCTATATTGTCGATTAATACCAGAACAACATTGGGGTGTAGCTCAGCCGGCAGAGCGGCTCCCTGTTAAGGAGATGGTCGCAGGTTCGACCCCTGCCACCCCAGTATTATGTTGTGTCAGGTCTTCTCCTGCGCCGGAGTATCGAATCTCGAGATTCACTTTCTTCACAGGAAGCGACCTGACACGTCCATCTCAAAACAAACCCGTTGCCGATTCCTCGTGATTCCACTTCATTTTGCCAATGCTAAACTTGATCCCTTGCATGTTGCTGTTGTTCCTAACCGCCGGCAGCGTTTTCGGTCAAACCGGTCAGCGCTCGCTTACCTTTCATCCGCGTCCCTTTGAGGTTACGAAACACTTCCTCATCACCGAATATGGCTACGACTATCGCATCACCCAATCCGGCTCTTTCGACGATGCCGAAAACAATAACAAGAACTACCATCTCAATGTCGATCTCGGCGCCATGCGTAACCTCTCGCCAAAGTGGGCGCTCGGGGCGACTGCATATTACAGTCTCGATGACTCCGGTTCGCGCCTCGCCATTAAACCGCGCCTCCGCCGTTGGCTAACACCCCAGCAAAGCATCGACCTGTCCGCCGGACCGATCATCGGAAACTTCGGATCCTATTATGGCAAATCGCCGGGCCTGGCCGGCCACGTCGGCTATAGTTATCGCGATTGGTTGATGTTGACCCTTGGCGTCGAGATCATTCCGATCAACACCGTCTTCGGTGTTGGCGGTTCGAGCGAAACCATCATCTACAAAAGCACGGAATCAACGCTCTATGCCGGCATCCGCGTCGGCAGTTATGCCGGAACCGCCTGCGCCATCCTCACTCCGATCATCGCCTTGATCCACTTCTTCGCGACTTACGAATCCTAATCCCCACCGGGATACTAGACTTTTTTCTGGACGTTTTGACCCCAGAGGCGTATACCTACTATGATGATTTACCGGGTTGTCATGTTAATCATTGCAGTAACGGTCCTTGCTGCATCGCCATCCGTAGCCCAAACATCACAACGCGGCTTTTCATTTACGCCCCGCCCTCTGGAACAAACCAAGACGTTTACTATCACTGAATTTAGTCTCGGGCGACGCTTCGGTGACTACAATCTGGGCGACGACGATCGCTCCGAATCGGAAGGTTTAGCTGCATGGGAACTGGGCCTGATGCGCAATGTCTCCGAGCGCTGGGCAATCGGCGCTGCCGTCTTCTTGAATGCGGACGACTGGCGCACTCAATTCGGCATCAAGCCGCGGGTGCGTTACTGGCTTGGTCAACGGTCGAGTCTTGATCTCGCGGCGGGGCCGATTCTGAAGACTTACGGGGAGGACCAACTGACCCATACCGGAATATCATCGCACCTCGGTTACAATGCGAATAGCTGGCTTGGATTTGATCTCGGCTTTGAATATGTCAGTTTTGACGGGATGATATTTGCGCCCGGAGGTGAGTTGCTGATTCCCGTGAAGGGTGATCGTTCAAGCTTTTCAATTACCACGCGAATCGGCGGTGTCCCCGGCGCTATCGCGGGAGTTGCAGTTCCGGCTATCGTTGCCGCTCTCATTAACGCCGCCTTCAACGACGACGATAGCTAATAGTCTACCGTCTCGGGCGCTGGCGCTCAACCGCCAACCAGCTCCGCTTCGCCCACAGTATTACTCCGCAGGATAGAAGCAATAAAGCATCTCTGAAGATCAGATCTTTGACCGGCCCCTTCGCCTTTGAAGTCGTCGAAAAACAGCCGCACTCGATATTGACGCCCTTGACCAACGCCATCGATAAGGCAAAGATAAACATCACCAACATCCCGCCGATCATTACAGTCGCAGCCTTCTCCCAGTAGCCGACAATTACAAAGACGCCGGTTATCAACTCAACCCAAGGTAAGAAAAGGGCGAAGATATTTATCAGTTGGCCCGGGGCGAGATGATAGTTGTAGATAATGCGGGCAAATTGATCTGGATGAATGATCTTGTCGACCGCCGCATAGACGAATGTGATTCCGATTGCCAGGCGCAGAGCGAAATTGATCTGGTCTTTGCCGATTCCTGAAAGTATCCACAACCCGAATACAGTCATCGCAATTTTGACTGGAAGCGTAGCCGTCACCGGAATCAGTTCGGGAGCGAATATACTCACGACTGAAGATCCCGCGACCAGGATTCCGAGGATAACGCGCAGCGCTGACTCCATACCTACTGCGCCCCCTCCTCATTACCATATTTGCCTTCAACCGGAAGCTGTTGCTTGCTCCATTGGGCCCATCCGCCGAAGAAGATTTCGACATTCTTGTAACCATACTCCTGAACCAGGAAACGCGCTAAATAGAGTGAGGCCTCGCATTCCGAGCCGGAACAATAGGTGACAATTTGTGCATCCTTCGGAATCGTCGGCAGCACCTTGTCTTTATAATCATCGAAATAGTCGTATGGCAAACTGATAGCGCCTTCAATGTGGCCCTCGGCATATTCTTCCGGTTCGCGGGCATCGATGAATACATAGGACTTCGAAGCCCAGCGATCAAACGCCTCGGAAAGTTTCAGCGTCGGCGGATCGCCTTTTTCATACGACATCGAGGTCCAGCTTGTATCTGTGTCCGTCATCGCCGACGGCCAGTTGCCTACCCACGGTACTTTGTTGGGATTTATAAAATTGTTGATGCCCCCGAGTATGGCGGCGATGAAGAGTATGACGACTATTCTTAAGATCATTGACTTACTTGACTTATCCCGATGTCCTCTTTTGAGAAAGTAATGTAATCTTTATACGATGACAACCCCTAACCGTTCCAACCGGCTATCGCCGGAAGCAGGCCCTTGGGATCAAACGATTTCTTGATACGCAGCGCGATCTCATCGGTGCGCTTGCTTGGCGCCGCAATCCGCCCGATATCTGTCAATATCGGCATTCGCGGCGAAACCGGAAGCATATCCTTTCCGAATGGCCTTGAGCCTTTAGGATAGACTCGAAGCGCTGCAGATGCGATGACACCCAGCGAGCTGAAGCTCCCGCAGAACAACTTTGGTAAATCGTAGCCGGCCACAGATTTGTAGGTCACTGCCCCCGTCTTGATTATCTCGCCGTTTGCCATTATAGCCCGCAGTGCCAGAACCCAGCGCGTGATATTGTAGCGACCGCCATTACCGGTAATCTGTCCGGTCGCAACCATCCCGCCGACGGTGCCCAAAGCACTAGCCTCCAGAAACGGGAAGTGGAGTTTCTTTTCACTGAGGATCATCTGCAATTGGGAGAGTTTCATTCCAGCCTGGCAGGCGATGTAGTAGTCAGCCGGTTCGAATCGCTCGACTTGATCGATTCCCTGCATGTCCAGAATAACCACTCTGCGATCGGTCTCGAGAGAGAACTTACAGGTACTTGCTCCCTTTGCCACTACCAGAGACTTGGACACATCTGCACTTAAGAGAAATCCCGCGATGGCAGATTCTGATCTTGGAGAAAAGTGGTCGACTGAAATGGCAAAACTCCGGTTAAGGTCAGGTGCCGAATATACGAAGTTTTACCCGCAGGTCAATTACCGGCAGCGAATCTCTTCCGCACGCACTTCCATTTCAATCATATCCGTCAGCGTCAATTGATTGTATTGCACGAATACGCGAGTATCCTCGCACGGCGGCGGGAGACCGGGAAGATTGATCTCGATACTCAAATAGAAAAACGTCGGTTCCATATCCTCGAAGGTCACGGTCTTCGTCAAATGATTGACTGCTGTCACGGCTTCCGAACGGACAAGTTTGGCATGGGCCGTGTCCGCAAACAGATTCACCAGAACCGGGATATTCAAAGTATCTCCCAGAAGTCCAAATTGGTCGGAAATCTTGAAGAACACCTGCAAATCGCCGGTTCGTGCCGGTAGCTCATCATCTTCTTTGCGGCTGCAGCTGACGGCAGCCAGTCCGAGCAGTAGAAAAATCAACGGAATGTAAATCGATTTTCTCATCAGAATTCCCTGTCAACAAATTGAACCTTCGCAATGTACCGTGAGATAAGACGTGAGGCAAGGCGATTTGGTGCAATGGTTCATCTGGTGCGGGCGTTAATTAGCGGGATTGGAAAGTTGCCTCTAAAAGCGAAGAGAGGAGACCTTCACCTAATCTCCTCTCATCTAATTGCAACGTTATCTCCGAAATTTAACTGCTCGGAGCAGCAGACTGTTTCACGCTTATTTTGTCTTCTTAATCGGAACCGGCACCGGCCTCGGAAGAATTCCCAGTCCGATCGCGATATCTACCAGTATGTCAATTAGCCGGTTCATAATCTCTCATTCTCTCCACTTATATATATGGTTTGGCGGGGAGAAAGTTCCGCGAAATCAACTTTTTAGTACCTTAAACGTCTTGGGTAAAAAGCTGATTATGTCCCCGGCGCTCATCCCGAACGTCCCGATAGCTCGTTGCGCCAGATCTCCGGCCCAGCCGTGGATAAATGCCCCGCAGATGGCGGCCTCGTATGCGTCCATTTTTAATGCCAGAAGAGCACCAACTAATCCGGACAAAACATCTCCTGAACCGCCGGTTGCCATACCGGCGTTGCCGGTCGGATTAATAAAGCAAGACCCATCCGGCGAGGTGATGATTGTCGGAGCGCCTTTTAATAAGACGACTTTTCCCGTCGCTTCTGCGAAAGCGCAAACAGCCTTGATTTTATCCTGATTTATTTCCTCGATTGACGTTCCGGCAAGCCGCGAGAACTCGCCGACATGCGGTGTCAACACCAGTTCCGCCTTAGATGCCTTCAGCAACTCCGGCTTCCTTGAAAATGGAAACAGCCCATCGGCGTCCAATATAGCCGGCCGGTCAAGGCTGGCGATCAGGCGTCCGAGTAGCTCCTTTGTGTCGTGGTGACGGCCGACCCCGGGCCCAAGACAGGCGGCATCGGCGTTTCGTATTCCGTGGAGTATATCCCC
The DNA here is from genome assembly GCA_964592145.1 of uncultured Ignavibacteria bacterium. GTDB lineage: Bacteria > Zixibacteria > MSB-5A5 > CAIYYT01 > CAIYYT01 > JADJGC01. The sequence continues at coordinate 15,805 of CAZQBX010000033.1, read as the reverse complement.
CAGTCCCCGAAGTGCCAGGCAACGCGTACTGCGTACTTCCGGAAGAGGGCGAGTCATGGCCTCGGTGAGCTTAATCTCCAGAATGTCGTTTAAGCTCTTGGGGCACCCAACGGTTACAAGACCGCAGCCGGACTTGACGGCAGCCTGTGCCGCCAGTGTGGCAGCCCCAGTCATTCCCTCGGAACCGGCGACAATAAAGAGCTTTCCTGCATTTCCCTTGTGTACCGTCGGCTCACGATCCGGAATCATGTCGTGCACCTGCCACGGCGTGGTCAGATTCACCGAAAGTCTTTGACCATCCAACGCCTTGGCCGGTATGCCAATATCGATGACCTTTGTCAGTCCGCAATATGACCGACCGGGATAGAAGTAGTGTCCGATTTTTGGTAGTGCGAGTGTCGCAGTATAGGTGGCACGAATACACAGTTTCGGCTGCTCGCCGGTATCGCAATTCAGACCCGATGGTGCATCCACCGCCAGAACCGTAGTTCCCGAGGAATTGACTGCCTCGATGACTTTGCCTACTTCGGGATCCACCTCGCCGCTGAACCCTGTCCCAAAGATGGCATCGACCACCATATCATATTTCCGAAAGTCCGGATGAGTTGGCGAGTTCAGTATCGGATGCACCGCAAGGCCAATCGGTTCGAGCTTGATCAGATTGACTAGGGCGTCACCCTTGACCGCTTCGCGCTCGCCCAGCAGGAACACCTCGACGTTTGCCCCCCACTGATGCAGATACCGCGCAATGACATACCCGTCGCCGCCGTTGTTACCTTTGCCGCAGACAATCGCTAAGTGCTTGCCTTTGACATTGTCGCGAAAGATCTCGCGAATCCAGACGGCAATCCCCTGACCGGCGTTTTCCATCAATTGCAAGCCCGGGATGCCGAGTTCGTTGATGGCGCGATGATCGATTGCGCGCATCTGCGCGGAGGTAACCAGTTTCATATCATTTTAGTATCGGGATTTCGGGGATGAGTAACAAGGGGGAAATCGTCAGTTGACAAAATGGCAATCCGAATCTATTATTAAACAATACTTCTCAATTGAATTGTCCGGGAGGCACGATGAAGAAAAGTTTCTTGGCGGCTGCGATTTTAGTGACCTTGGGCCTCTCTGTTATCCGCGCAAATTCGACTCCAACCATCCAGAAGATGAGCCCTACTCCTATTTGCTTTACTGAAAACAAGGGACAATGGCACGAAGACGTAAAGTTCCGCTGCGATGCCGGCGGAGCCATCGTCTGGATCTGCAAGGACCGTGTTGTCTATCAGTTCCTTCGCCGTGTAGGTGCCCCACCGCTTGCGGTGGGAACAGATTCTCAGAGCTTTTTTCCCAACGACCCACTCGACAGATTCAACCAGGAACCCGACTCCATCGAACAACTCGTCATCACCGCCAGATTCGTCGACGCAAATCCGAATGCCAAAGTGAGCGGCGATGCAATGATGGAGTATAAGTGCAATTACTTCATTGGGAATGACCCAAACAAATGGCACACCGATGTACCGAACTACGAAGCGGTCACTTTGGCAGATGTTTATGATGGTGTCGACTTGCAATTGTTTGCCGGTGAGAACGGCAGCTTGATGTATCGATACGACATTGCACCGTCCGCATATCAGGAACGCGTAAAGGTTGAATATGAAGGGCTCGAGCAGTCGACGTTCGACGATAACGGCAGGATGGTTACCCAGACGAGGTGGGGCGAAATCAACGGGCTCTTGGCAATCCCTGCAAACGCAGCAGAGTTCGTCGGGTTGCATTCGGACGAGATGCTAGCCGATACTGAAGCAATTTCATTCGAGTCGCGCAACCCGCACGCAATTCAACTGGTTTACAGCACGTATCTGGGTGGGACGGCCTGGGATTCGGGCAATGGCATCGCGGTCGATTCCGGTGGCAGGGCCCATGTGACTGGACGTACTTTCTCATCTAACTTTCCAACGCTGAGTGCCTATGACGGCAATTCTAATGGTGACTGGGAGGTCTTTGTCTGCAGGTTTTCGACTGCCGGCAATACGCTGGAATACAGCACGTATCTAGGCGGCTCGGCGTATGATGCAGGCAGCGGCATCGCGGTTGATGCCGTCGGCAGCGCCTATGTGACAGGATTTACCGAATCGTCTAACTTTCCTACACAGAATGCTTACGACGGTAGCTTAAATGGTGGCCCTTTTGCCCCTTATGATGTGTTCGTCTGTAAATTGTCGAGTTCGGGTAATGCGTTAGTTTACAGTACTTATCTGGGCGGATCGAGTGATGATCGCGGACATGGCGTCGCATTTGATGCCAGCGGCAGTGCGTATGTGACAGGAATTACCGGATCGTCTAACTTTCCCATGCAGGATGCCTATGACGGTAGTTTCAGTGGCGGCCCTTATGATGTCTTCGTCAGCAAGTTCTCTGATGCCGGCAATGCGCTGGTTTACAGCACCTATCTGGGTGGCTCGGAAGAGGATATAGCCTTCGGCATTGCGGTTGATGACGGCGGCAGTACTTTTGTGACTGGACGTACTCTATCATCCAATTTTCCAACACAGAATGCATATGACGGCAGCTCCAATGGTGACTGGGATGCGTTTGTCAGCAAGCTCTCGGCTGTCGGCAATGCTTTGGTTTACAGTACGTATCTGGGTGGGGCGGCCTGGGATGCGGGAAATGGCATTGCGATCGATGCTTCCAGTGGCACTGCCTATGTGATAGGATATACAACGTCATCCAACTTTCCAACGCAAGATGCCTATGATGCAAGTTTCAATGGAGGAGATTGGGATGTCTTTGTCACTAAGTTCTCCGATGTCGGAAATGTGTTGGTTTACAGCACCTATCTTGGTGGCTCCGCCAATGATGTAGGCGGAGGCATCGCGGTTGATGCCGCTGGCAGTGCCCATGTGACAGGATATACGATGTCATCCAATTTTCCCATGCAGAATGCCTATGACGGAAGTCACAATGGTGGCTGGGATGCCTTTGTCACCAAGTTTCCGGCAAGCGGCAATGCACTAGACTACAGCACTTATCTGGGCGGATCGGACGGGGACTACGGCCTTTGCATCGCCGTCGATACCTCTGGTGGTGGCGTCTTTGTGACGGGTCATACCGCGTCATCCAATTTCCCCACGCAAAATGCATATGACGGCAGTTTCGATGGCGATAGCTATGATGCCTTTGTGTCGAAGTTCGGCGTGTATGCCTGCGGTGATGTCGACGGCTATCAGATGGTTACCATGTCCGACGCCGTCCACCTGATCAATTACATCTTCAGCGGCGGATCGACGCCTGTGTCATTGGTGGCCGGTGACGCCAACTGTAGCGGAAATGTCAATATCTCGGATGCGGTGTACTTAATCAACTATCTCTCCTTCGGCGGTCCTGCCCCCTGTGCTGCATGTCCGTGATAAGAAAAACCCGTTGTCGAAACCGAAAAGCCGTCAGGAATTACTTCCTGACGGCTCTTTTGCCTAATGGGTGCAGAACTCGCCGCTACTTCTTCTTCTTCTCCACCTTCTTCGGGGGGAAGACGATGGCGAAGACTTCTCCGACGCGGTCGACTGGATGGAATTTGAAATGCGATTTTACTTCCTGCGGCAAATCGATCAAGTCTTTTTCGTTGTCGCGCGGAATGATGATTTCCTTGAAGCCATAACGCAGTGCGCCGAGGCACTTCTCTTTCAAGCCGCCAATTGGCAACACGACGCCGCGCAAAGTGATCTCACCAGTCATGCTGACTTTTGGACGAATCGGGCGTTCGGTCAACAGACTCACCAGCGCAGTCGCAATCGTGATACCCGCCGAGGGACCATCCTTCGGCACCGCACCGGAAGGCACATGCACATGCAAATCAATCTTCTCAAAAATCGCCGGGTCGATGCCCAGTTCATCGGCTGACGAACGCACACACGACAACGCGGTCTGCACCGACTCTTTCATCACGTCGCCGAGACTTCCGGTCAAGTTGAGGTGACCTTTGCCGGCCATTTTCGTGACTTCGATATTCAGGATGTCGCCGCCAACGGATGTATATGCCAGTCCGGGCACAACGCCGACTTCGCCTTCGCGCGGACTGCGGTCGGACACGAACTTCTCGGGACCGAGATAGTCGGGAATGTCGGTGCCTTTCACAGTCGTCTTGTTGTCATGACCGGTCGCAACTTTCTTGGCGATCTTGCGGCAGACCGTGGCAATTTCGCGGTCGAGATTACGCAGGCCGGATTCGCGCGTGTAGTCGCGGATGATTTTCAAGATTGCGTCGTCGGTGAACTGCAGTTGCGCTTTCTTGAGTCCGTGATTTTCAATTTCGCGAGTGATGAGATACTTTTTCGTGATCGCGAGTTTCTCTTTGTCGGTGTAGCCCGGGATCCGGATGACTTCCATGCGGTCAAGCAGCACCGACGGAATCGTATCGAGAATATTCGCGGTGGTGATGAACATCACCTTCGACAAGTCAAACGGGACATCGAGATAATGATCGGAGAAGGTGTTGTTCTGTTCGGGATCGAGAACTTCGAGCAATGCCGATGCCGGATCGCCGCGGAAGTCCTTGCCAATCTTGTCAATTTCGTCAAGCATCAACACCGGATTATTCGAATCACAGCGGCGAATCGCCTGAACAATGCGTCCCGGCAACGAGCCGATATAGGTGCGGCGATGCCCGCGGATTTCCGCTTCATCGTGCATGCCGCCCAGGGCGATGCGCTGGAACTTGCGTCCCATGGCGCGTGCAATCGAACGACCAAGTGAGGTCTTGCCTACTCCGGGAGGGCCCGCGAAACAGAGAATGGGGCCTTTCATCTCGGACTTGAGTTTCTGTACAGCGAGGAACTCGAGGATCCGTTCCTTGACCTTCTCGAGGCCGTGATGATCCTCATCAAGAATCTTCTCTGCTTTGATAATATCGAGATCGGCTTCGGTTGACCGGTTCCAGGGCAGGATTGTCAGCCAGTCGATATATGTCCGACTGACGATGTACTCTGCCGATGACGGATTCATCTTACTAAGTCGATCGAGTTCTTTTTCTGCGGCCTCGCGAGCAAGTTTGGGCAGATCATTTTCATCGATCTTGCGGCGGAACTCTTCGATCTCGGTGGTGCGGTCATCAGCCTCGCCAAGCTCGCGGCGAATCGCTTTGAGTTGTTCGCGCAGGATGTAGTCGCGCTGCATCTTGCCCATTTCGTGAGCGGCATCGCTTTGGATCTTCTGCGAGAGTTCGAGAACGCCGACTTCCTTGTTGAGATGCTGGACCAGCTTCTCGAGCCGCGGTTGGACTTCGTAAGTTTCGAGCAATTCCTGCTTGCTGGCAATTGTAAGATTCAGATTCGATGCAACGTAATCTGCGAGCTTGGACGCGCTCTCCTGATTGATTGCTGTGATATAGATTTCTTCAGAGACGCTGGGTGCGAGGTCGACGACCTTCTTGAGCAATTCCAGCACGTTGCGCTTGAGTGCTTCAATCTTGACGCCGGTGGTGTCTTTGTCGTGGTGAGTGTCGACTTCCGCCTGGATGAATGGTTCGGTATCGACTACCCTGGTAATCGAAATGCGGTGCAATCCCTGTACGAGGAAACGCACGGAGCCATCCGGGAAGCGGAGCATTTTGAGGACAGTTGCGGCTGTGCCGACTTGATAGATGTCGTCCGGGCCGGGATTTTCCGCCTGGGCGTCCTTTTGAGTGCAAAGTCCGATGGTGCGCCCGGCCATCAATGCCTCGTCGACCAGCTTCGCTTGCTTCTGGTCGGTGATCATAAGCGGCATGACGAGATATGGAAACACTACCATTCCGCGAATCGGCAGAACCGGTAGTGAGCTGTTGACGACTTGTGTCGATTCGACTTTGTTAATCACTGGTGCCTGCAAAACTTCCTCCTATCGAAGCCGACCGGTGCTCGGGTCAGGTCCTTTGGCCCGCATAATTGACTTAAGCCTTATACGCCCGGATTCTTAATAGTTATCGTAAAAATGTGACGAAAGCTTCAGTGGGTGAATTCACTGTTAAGTTGACCGGTGGAGGCGAATACACGGCCGGAAGACCCTGACCGCGCTATTTCAAAGATTTCATTAGTTCAGTGACGGCCCGCATCAGCTGCGGATCACGGCCGGATTGCAGGTCATCGGGAAGATTTTCGATGAAGATATCGGGCTGTCGCGGCACGAGATCGGTGTCTTCCATTTCAAGAGTAAATGATCCCCATGATGGTCGGCGGATGTGAGCACCGTCGATGAGATAGTATTCGGCAGTTCCGATGACAGCGCTGCCGGTCGGAGTGCCGATGATCGGACCGAGCTGGTGGCGGCGGAAACCTTCGGCGAAGATTTCGGCGTTGGAACCGGAATAGCCGTTGATTAAGCACGCCTGAGGACGCTCGAAGGCTTTGGAGCGGTATTTGTTCTCCGACACTAAAGGGAAGTCGCGGAAGCGGCGTAACAGCCAAGGTGTGCGATCGAGCATTCCGAGCAGATGCACAGCGATCGAACCACCAGGGTTCTCGCGGACATCGACGATTAACGCATCCTTGGATTCGGCGATGGAGACCAGTTGTTCTTTGAACAATTGCAGAGCTGTTTGATTCATGGCGCGGATGTGCAGATAGGCAATACGACCATTCGAGAGCGAGTCAACGAGCTGACGGCGTGTTTCCACCCAATTCTGGTAGCGCAGATTCTGGGTCTGTGTCTGCGAAACAGGTTTGACATGAATGTCGCGTCCCGTGCCTGCGGGAGTGTCGCTCAAGGTCAATGTGACGCGTTTGCCTACTTGTCCAGTGAGAAGAGCTTCAAAGTCGGCGGTGCGAGAAAGGCGCTGTCCGTTGATGGCAGTAATATATTCACCTGTTTTGATGTCAGCCAAAGCAGCGGGCGAAAGCGGCAACACTGACTTGATGCGGAACTCATTCTCGTTATCGATGGCGCCAAAGTCCAGGTCGATTCCGGTATAGCCGGAGTTGATTGTCTCCGCCGGCTTTGGTTCTTCGATGACGAAGTCCATGTGCGAGCCGCGCAGTTCGCCCATGAGTTCGAGCATCAGGTTGCGGAATTCTTCTTCGGTACGAATATGAGCGAGTATCGGCTCATATTTATTGCGCGTGGCCTGCCAGTCAATGCCGCGGAAGTTGGGATCGTAGAAGTAATTCTTGAGCAAGCGCCAGCTTTCATAGAATTTCTGGCGATAGTTGGCGTTGGCGTCGATATCCATCGCGGCTTTGAAGGAAACGGACTCGGACTTGCCGTCTGATACAGCGAGACTCTTGAGCTTGCTGTCTTCAAGGTAGTAGAGCTTTTTGCCTTCGGCGTTGAGTGCCAGATTTGATTTCGACTTGCCGGAAGTGGTCAGCTGTTTCAGCTCCAGATCGCCTTCAGCATTGGCAGACCAAATCTCCGACTTTCCCAACAACGATGCAACGAAATAGAACTTCTTACCGTCGTTAGTCAACCCCGGCCAGCGATTGTCTCCGGATATTGTGATAGCGCGACTGCGGCGTTTTTCGATGGCATCAAAGTTGATCTGCACGGGATCGATCTTCTTGTCAGACTTGGATGTCTTGACCGTGTCTTTGCCTGCTTTGGGTATGAACAAGCTGTCGAGCGAAGTTTCGAAGAATTCTGCGGGTTTGTCAGTGAGCGCGACCTTGAAAGTCTCGGTCAGGTCATAGAGCGTGCCGGTGAAATAGATAAGCTTGCCGTCGGTAGAAAACAAAGGACGGTAGTTGTAGCCGGCGAATCTGGAGATATTCTGTTTCTGTCCATCGAGTGAAGCCACCCAGATGTCGGATTCATAAGTCGGCCCAACCATTGTGAAGGCCAGCCACTTCGAATCATGCGACCAGGCGTACTCCATTGTTTCTTCGAGTGCGAAGTCGTGGAAGCCGCCTTCGATCCAGATCTCTTCCCTGCCGGAGGCGATCTCGTAGCGGATGATCTTGTCGAGTCCGCGGTAGAAGACGAGATACTTACCGTCGGGCGATGGCAACGGCTTCATCTCCGCTTCAGTGGAATTGGTCAGGCGCTTCTCGATACCGGTGGAGGCATCAGCCGAATAGATGGCATAGTCGCCGTCGCGGTCGGAGCAGTAGAACAGTGTTTTCGAATCGCTGCCCCAGGCGACATGATGCTCGCGAGCGGGTGTCGTTGTAATGCGGCGCGCCTCGACAGCGTCCTCGGCGGGAAGGACAAAGACCTCGCCGTGCATGACGACGGCGATTTTCTTGTTGTCCGGCGAGACAGCAAACCACTGAATCGAATTATCGAGGACTTTTCGCAAGGCAAGATTGCCGCGCTCGTCGGTGCGGATCGTGATGGGGATCTGTGTGGTCTTGCCGGTTGCAGGGTCGAGAGTCCAGATCTTGAATCCCTGTTCGAAAACCAACAGCGAACCATCGGGTGTGGAGTTGAGCCACTGCACTCCGTCGTCGGTGAAGCTGGTCAGCTTGACGGACTCGCCGCCATCCATCGGGACTTTGTGAATCTGCGACCAGGTGTTGTCGTAGTTGGCGACGAAGTAGACTGCATTACGCGCTTGATTGAGCACCGGCCAGATTTCGTGGGTCGGATGATCGGTGAGGCGAATCGATGTGAATTGTTTGTTACTGCGGTCCTGCAGGAAGATATCGGTGTTAGCGGCGGTGCGCAGATCGCGACGCCACCAGCGCGAAATACCGGAGCCATTAGAGAAGAGCATGAAGCGGCCATCGGCGGAAATCTTGCCGTCGTATTCGCGTTCAAGATGATCGCCGGTCAATCTGATCGCTGTGCCGCCGATGATTGCGTTTTTGAAAATGTCGCTTCGGCCATCGCGCTCGGAATAGAACAGGATACTGTCGCTGTTGGGATACCAACCGGAACCAAAATCATCAGCAGTGTGAACCGTGAGTTGTCTGGCCTCGCCGCCGGATGAGGGCATGATGAAGACATCGTAGTTGTCAAAGCGACGGGAACTGAACATCAGCCACAGACCGTCGGGGGAATAATGCGGCATGATGTCCTCAGCAGCGTGCAGGGTCAACCGCACAGCCTCGCCGCCAGTGGCGGGCACTGACCAGATGTCGCCCCGATAGGTGAAGGCGATCGTCTTGCCGTCGGGAGAAAGCGCCGGATAGCGGGCGTAGAGAACCTCGGCGGCGGATGCGTGTGCCGCGAGAATTGTCAACGTGATAGCGACGATGATCTTGAGGGCGAAGATATATCTCATGATGCGATTCCCGATCGGTTAATGATTGAGCGAATCGATTTTGTTCGGATAGGCAAGGTAAGGTGTAGCCAGCCATTCATCAAGGGAGAAAGTTGGGTTACCTATCTCATCGGGAAAGCGCAGCTTCTCGTTTGTTGTGTAGGTTTTGCCGACCGATGGACTGCGGAGCGGCTATTTTATTGAGCGATTCGTGATTTCTGCTTCATTTTCGTTCTCCGCTCGTTTTCAAATATGGAAGGCTGATCGCGATCATGATGCGTCTTGCGGCGCATAACGCCATTGCCGAGCCTTGACGGGGGCAACCATCACCGGTGGAGCCAAAGATGGGTTCGAGCGGGAGTCACTACAGCTACGTGGGTTCGGAATTGTGTTACCGCAAAGGCCTTTGCGAACGTAGCCGGTCGCGTCTACAACCTAGAACTCGAAGGAGCACGTCCCGTTTTCGGGGCGACAGCGGCCTATACTATTCCTTCGGGGGATTATTCACTACAGGGTGACTACAGGATTTCGTGGGTATTCAAAACACACCCCGTCTCGACCGCCCTCATTCTTCGGGCGTTCGGGCCACCCCTCTCAAGAGGGGAATCAACAAGGATCGTCGCTGGGAGAAACTTCGGCAGGAGCGCAGAGATGGTGACCTACATGGCTTCATTTGGTGCGAGCCGTGTAAAAAAGTTTCCTGCCAAATATGATCAAGAAAGTTGCAAGAGATATACCGAGGAAGACGACGATCAATGAGGACTTGAATGTGTACAGATAGATGCATCCGAACCCAGAAATAAAACCCAACATGACTATGTAATAAGATGTGACAAAGATCGAAGCTTGCCGCTTCACACTCTGTAATGCCTGACTTTTTGTAAACATGTTGCCCTGTGGGGTGCTTGAAGCTGTTTGATCTTGGCGCCTCTGAGTTTTCGCGAGAAGCACTAGTACCACCATCAAAAGCGCGGCTGGAATCACCAAATAGATTTTGCTCGCCTTGGACACCAACAGATAGAGCGCAAGTGCTCCTCCCGTAAGCCCAGTCGCGCCGATCAGTATGATAGTAGACACGCGAGCAGTTTTGCCTGTATCACGCTCAGCAGAGTTAGTAGCCTTGGTTTCCTGGTTGTCTCCCGAGTTCACACAAAAGTGCTTTGCCAGCACCCCAACGACTCTCGATGAAATGAGTGCAAGCGCTATAAATGAATACAAAACGCTAGACTTTAGTGGAATCTTGAGGAATGATGCCATTGCGGCAATCGATGCAATTGTAACGAGAGATAATGTTAGGGCACTCACCCAAACACCACGAAAACTGACCTCTCCGTGGCCTTGGGCTGTTGAATCGTTCATTTGAGATTCTCCAAAATCCGGTAGCCCACCCGGAGCGAAGGGCAGGGTGGGATTGTTATTCCGGGTTCATATTCAATTTGACGGATTCATAGCCAAGATGCCAGTGAAATCTGATCAACTTAATGATTGATGTAATGATGTGGAGCACACACCCTATTTCGGGAGGTGATTCTGCGGCAGACGCGGCCGTCAGCCGCGCACGTCGGCGAGTTGATTTCGCCTTCGGCGAAATGTCAGGAGCGCAGGGCTCCTGACCTACTTGGCTGTAAGTCGTCGCACCAGTGTGGTCGCAAGCGAATTGTCAAAACCCCGCAAAGAGTTTTCTGCAATTGAGGGTGTACAATAAGGGGTTTTGACCTAAGGAACTGCGCTTCGCTCCGGGTGGGCTACCGGATGAGGTTACAGTGTCATAGTGGACAAGTCGGAAGAAATCGCCAAACCGGTCGCCAATGAAAAACCCGGTTCGGGGGAACCGGGTTTTGTGGAATTCGATTATCGAAACTCAGACTTCTTAAGATAGTGCGTCAGAGACTACTTAAGAAAGACCATCTAAAACTGACTACTTGATGTAGGCACGCATCGTGAAGACGAGCGAATTAGACTCTTCTTCTTCAATACGAATGTTGTTAATCAACTCACTAACAGTATCGCGTTTGAGTACCAAAGCGAGTTCGAAGTTGTCGACCGGTTCATAAGCGACACCGGCAGTAAGGAATCGGGCATCGCCTTCGTCCTGTACGAGCGGGTCGGCAGCATTTTTATTCTTGTCGACGCGTTCGTACTTGCCGAATACCGAGACACGCGAGAGCCATTTTTCGGCAGTGGCGACGTAGAGACGGCCAAACACCGTGAAGCCGTTGGCTTCCTGCACGAATTCATCGTCGGTGTTGTTGGTGGCATCGGCATCGTCTTTGGTCATGTAGTATTCGGAATACATCGTGAGCCACTTACGGTACTTAATGACGAGGCCGAGCTGCGAGCGATCCATCATAGTGTTTTCGGAGAAGCCGGGAGTGGTCGACGCGACGTTAGGATATCCCATGTAGTATTGGCCAAGAATGGCGCTTTCGCTCCAGTCGGCGTTTTTCGGGAAGGGGTGGAATTCGCCATAGAGGGCGAAGTTCTTATACTTGTTGAGTTCGGTCTGGGTATAGCCGGGGCCGTTGAGAATTTGGACGGCCAGGATGCCGAAGCCACCCGGGCAATTGCCGATGAAGCTGGCGCCGAAGTCGGCTCTGGGCAGATAGCCCAGTTTGTGCAGAGAGACTTCGTCGACGAAGCGCAGTCCCCAGACGGATTCGACCTTGTCGAACCAGAGGAGGCTGTGCATACCGAACTGAACGTTGGTATACGGCAAGACTTCATTGACCTGGAAGTAGGCTTTGCGAAGATGAGTATCCCAGCTTGTACTGGGTGCATAGCCGGTGTTGAGGGCTTCGATGGTCAAGTGTGCGGAGTACTTATCGCTGAAGGTATGATCGACCACCAGCCAGCCGCGGTGAACATTGAAATAGTTAAAATTCTTTCCCAAATCCTGATCATTGAGATGAAGCGTCCAGCGAGCATGAACCTCTGCCCCGACAGTGGTTTCACCCGCAACAACCTTTGCTCCAGTGAGGGTCAGTAGGAAGGTTACTGCAAGCAGCCATTGGCAGATTCTTTTCATAGCTTCTCCTTGTTTGTCAAAAACTCCCATTATCCACAGCCAAGAATCGCATTGCGCGAAGTGATGATCGAGCGGCGCAACCACCGTTCGATTTTGCCAAAATCTGAAGCGCCACGCTAACATAATCACCGGGGGATGTCAACAGAAATTTTCTGCGGGCGTCGATGGTGTGATGTTAAGTGGAGTATCTTGACGCTGCTGACATCCTATTTGAAGACAAGGGCTTTGGAGTTGGTGAAACGGATGCTCAACAAGGACAAAAAGATAGGTGTTTTGGGAGGATCGGAAGCAGGCAGACGAAGACGTCTGCCGCTCACGAAACAACTGTGGTAAGGTTCTCATCAACCCACCGTTCCGGTGGGGGACTGGGCGGACACGCGGGTGCTATTTGATTAGCGAACTTGTTTGAGAACCATCTCGACGAGTTCGCCGGCGATCAGTTCGTGGCCGCTAAGAGTTGGGTGGCAGTGATCGACGAAGTATTCGGTTTCGGGCAGGCCGGCGAAGAGTTGCTCGATGTCGGCAAGGGGCAGTCCGTTGTCCCAACAGAAATGGCGATACTGGTCGTTGTAAGAAGTCTTGATGCGCAGTGAATAGTTGTCCAACTCCTTGGCACGTTTGAGGAGAGCTTCGGCCTCGACAGGATTACGGCGAAGCGCCGCGATACCGGCATTGTAGGCGGCGATTGCGCTCAAAGAATCGAGCGCCATTGCCTGCGCGAACATCGAATCGGCTTCGAGTCCCTCCTGCCACAATGCTACACCGAGATTATTCCAGAGGCGGGCACTGCTGGGTGTGCGTTCGAGCAAGCGTCGATATTCGGCGGCGGATTCGGAAGGTGAGCGGCCATCGCGGAAACTTGATTCATAGACATGCGCTGTCCATTGGTCGGTTTGGCCGGGGAGAAGCGTGGTATCGAGGCAGAGCGACCACTGGTCGAGCAAGGTGCCTTGTAGTTCATCAGCCATAATCAGTCGTCCCTTGCTGTCTTTGCCACCGGAAAAGACCTTGAATTGTATCCCGGGAGGCCAGAGATCGGGAGTGGCGACGGTGCAGATCATCAGCGCACAGCCAGCAGTGTCGCACCAGCTGTGAATTGCGGTGAGATTGTCGCGGGCTTCGTCAACCGTCACGCGAGGCACCAGCGTGGCATTGGCGGTTGATTTGCTCTTGAGGCCGAGCACCAGACTCTTCAGGAATTGATAGATATACGAATGCGCAAGAACGCGGTTGAGCTTACCCGATAAACGAGTCTGGTCATAGAGCTGGCGGTCACTCAAGTAGCCATTGATCGAGGGGTCATTGTTGCCGAAGTAGGTCAGCACCAAGTCGGGCTGAAGCCGTGTACCGATCAATTCCAATTGTTTGCGGCATTGCCAACTGGTGTAGCCGGCGACGGAAGCGTTGACAACATTGATTCTTCTGTCTGGTAGGCGCGTTCCAAGTAATGACTCGAGTTGGCGGACAAAACTTTCGTCTGATTTGTTGAGACCGATTCCGAGCGGAGTTGAATCGCCGAGGAAGAGGATGCGGTATTCATTTGGTCGCTTCTCCCCTACTTCGGGTCCGGCAAAGCCAAGACTATCGACGGAAATGAAGTCATTGTGATAATTCCGTTTGAGACGCCAGAACAAGTCGGGGTCGGGTTCGTTCATGCCAAGGAACGAATTGAAGAGGTGCATCTGCCAGAGTTTGTATTCGTGGTTAATGTTTTCGCGGCGGGAGAGATAGTCAGCTGACAAGTTGACGGCGACGCGCAAAAGCAATTCGAGGATCAGGAGGAGCAGCAATGTGGCGGTAATGCCAAAGATCCAATTGCGTTTGGTAGAGGAGATCAAGTTTGATAATTCTCCGTAAGTGAGATCTCGCCGGAGCCGAGCGACATTGTCTTGCCTTCGACTTCGACAACCAGTAGTCCATTAGCATCGATATCGATTGCTTTGCCGATCACGGCTGTCCCATCGTGTCGAAAGGTTATACTCTTGCCAAGGACAGACGAATAACTTCTTATCGGCTTGATCAAGCGCTTGAATCCGCGCGACAAGTATTCCTGATAGTGTTCTTCGAGGATCGTGAGCAGTAATTTCGTGAGTTTAATACGGTCGATCGGGGTATGCGCGACGATCTTGAGCGAAGCGGCTTTGTCGCGCAAGTCGGGCGGGAAGTCGCTTTCGTCGTGGTTGACATTGACGCCGATTCCCATGACGACGTATTTGACGCGGTCGATTTCGGCGGAGAGTTCGGTGAGGACACCGGCGAGTTTGCGGCCATCGTAAAGGACATCATTGGGCCACTTGATGGTGGCTTTGATGCCCGGATACTCGCGCATTGTCTTGGCAACGCTCAAGGCGGCGATCAGTGACAGTCCGGGCGCCTGTGACGGGGCTATTTGGGGCCGGAGAATCAGCGACATGTAGATACCGCGCTTGGCGGGAGAATGCCAGCTGCGACCGAGGCGGCCTTTGCCGGCGGTCTGTCGTTCGGCCAGGATTACGGTGCCTTCGGGTTCATCTTTTTCAGCGTACTTGTGGGCGATGACATTGGTCGAACCGACGCGATCAAAGCTATAGAGATTGACGCCGAGAATTTTTGTTCCGAGCCCGAAGGTGATTTCGTGGGGAAAGAGCACATCGGGCGAAGCGCCGTAGCGGATATCCCCTTGCGGGTTGCGCAGGAGTTGATATCCCCAGTTCTCGAGTTCGGCGATGATGCGATCGGCTTTCGGGGTAGTCAGTTCGAACTTCTCACAGAGTTTCTTCTTTGCAGCATACGAACGCGGATGTTTGCGCAAGAAATCGAGAATGTCGATTTGAATTTGGGTGATGTCGTCAGACATGAGAAGAGTATAACTAAACTCGACAAATGAGTGCACCACAATTTAGGCGGACCGCAAGTCGACGTCTGTCTACAATTTCAAGAATGCCGCGAGTTCGCGCTTGAAGATCTCCGGTTTCTCCATGTGAATCATGTGCCCGCAATCGGGGATTTCGTAGAGCGTGCCATTGGTGAGGCGGGCATTGATCAGTTTTGCCAGCGGGAGGAAGTCGAGATCGTCGCGGCCGCAGAGCAGAAGAGTCGGCATGGTGAGATTGTCCAACATCTTCATATCGCTTTCATCCATGTACTTGAACGCGTCGGGATCGGTCCAGACCTTGCCTGGAAAATCGCTGATGCAGCTTTTGAAGACTTCCCAGTCAGGTGAGTTTTTGTCGACGCGTTGGAAAAGGCGGAAAGTTTCCCACTGTATCTTGGCTTGACCGACATCGATTTGTTTAGCAGTGCGATAGACATTGGGCCAATCGGTGTAGTCTTTATATCCAACCACATGCGGGGCTGCGAGCACGAGCGACTTGATGTGCTGTGGATGCTGGAGAGCATATTTGACCACGATAGCGCCGCCAAGCGAATGTCCGATGAAGTGCGCTTTTTGGTAGCCGAGGTCAGTGATGAGCGAGTTGAGATCGTTGACGTGTTCGCGGTAGGAGTAGCCGGTATCCGGGGCAAAGCTCTGCCCGTGACCACGCAAGTCGTAGGTCAGAACCGCATACTTCGAAGCGAGCAGTTCGGGAATTTCCATCCAGTAGCGGCTGTCAACGCCGATGCCGTGAACGAGG
>CAZQBX010000032.1:9464-35199 GCA_964592145.1 uncultured Ignavibacteria bacterium | reverse complement strand
CCTCCGCACTAATCATTGATTCGAACGCTGATTCTCCGTTGTCGCTGCCGGTAATCTGCAGAGATACACGTCGATCACCTTCAAGACGAACTCCACGATCGCTCTGATGGACAATAAACTGCCCTCCCTGGTATTCCAGTACACGGCGATAAGCGTCCATAGCCGCTTCGTTTGCGCTTGTGAATCCTCGAGACTCTGGTTGGCCGGTACTACGCGGTCTCAGACTGAGTAATAGTTCCGTCTCGACTGCATTCGAGACCAAGTATGGTTGAGCGTCGATATATTCGCCGCCGCGCATCAAATAAGTTAGGGATACTGCCAACAAGATCACCGCGGCAGCTCCGGCTGTTGCCCATTGTGGTGCGCTAAATGGTGCCAGAATTCGGTTTAGTAATTCCGAGATCTTGTCGCTGAATGAGCTTTTTACAGTGGCGCGTTTCTTCTTGGCGAATGCACTGACTTGTACTTCCTGCGTCACCGCTCCAGTGAACAATCCGGCAGGGAGTTTCTCAAGCTCTTCTGTCAGCTGTGCAATTTCCTGTCTGAACTCCGATGACGCAACAAGCGCGTCTCGCACTTCGTGCTTCTGTTTTGCGTTGGCGTTTCCAAGTAGGTAAGCACGAACCGTTTCGTCTGAGGGCCGTTGGAAGTCGGTATCTCCGACCTGACCGGCTTCACGAATTAGCCGAGTTAGCTCGTCGCCATCGCCAATCTGCCGGCGCCTTCTATCATCAGGCACGTTCAATCTCCATTATTGCACTCAAATTGGCACCTTTCACTGCCACCGACATCCAACAAAGACACCTTGCGACATAAGACATAACGATAACCCAGAGAGAATTCGGAAATGGATCAACTAAATTCGTCAATGTCACACCTCCTCCTGCATAGCCAAGTCATGGCTATTCAACATCTTGAGGAGTTTTTCGCGGCAGTAACTTAAATCGTCGGAGATCTTTTTGGCCTTTTCCTTCGGCCAGCGCAGGACCCTTGCCATCTCCGCCGGCTTGAATTCGTCCCCGCTCATTCGGATGAGAAGTTGACAGTATTTGTCCATGGACTGAATGAGCTTGTTTACGGTTTGTAACAAGTCGCGAACGTCATGAACCGAATCAGTCCGCGCTCCCTCAATCCTCGTGCTTTCGCTCGATACACTTTGTTCGTCGTTAGTCAATTCCGATGTCGAGACTTGTCGCTTTCGCTTTCGGAGAATGTCACGAACCTTGTTGTGCGCCGACACATAGAACCACGCGCCGAAATCTTTACCAGTGGGACGATATTGCCTCAGTACACGGAGATTGTCCTCGATGAAGTGAAGACAAATCTCCTGCTTGATATCGTCTTGCTCTTGTGGATGGAAGTAGCGCAAGAACTGCGGCTTATATTGGTTCATGTAACCCATCGCCTGACGGCAGAATTCGTTTCCGGCGCCGGTGGGATCGGAGTCGATCATTTCGTAAAACGCTGGCAAGGAGTCTTTCAGCATTCGCGCCCAGAATCAGTTGCAGGTTTGTCGATATCTTCCGTTGGTCGGGTAAATATACGAATTCGGTTTTGACATTCAACCTATTTGAATTCGAGCCGGACGGTGGTCGAACGCAGATGTGACAGTCAGTTTGGCGTCTTTGGCGCTCGATTGGCAACCCTTTCCCTGAAATGTTTACCCGCGCACGAATTTTTAGTGAGACTTGTCACAAATCTTCCGAATACCCAAATTGGGTACGATTGTACCCAGAATGGGTTCGAGGATTCTGCACTTGCCGGGACTCTATGGCAGCTGCGAAAACTCTCAGTCACAATCGGTCACAGAGGCGAAAATAAATCGCGGAAATTCGAATTTCGAATTCACAAAAAGAAGGCCTGCAGGGAGTTGCAGACCTTCATTTTAGGGGCATTTTTATTGGGGATGATTACAAATCAGCTGCTCTACCAACTGAGCTACACCGGCTTAGAACTTGAATGCCGGGTTCCAGTACGAACAATGCGGACTGCAACTGACCGGACAGCGTAGCTATTTATCTTCACGAAGGGTGAAAGTCAACATCAAAAGTGGCTTCTCAATTAACATACGCAAGCTTCTTAAACTCGAGAGGTCAGACTCTGAAGCAACAAGTGGTCGCCTCTGATATTCGAGAAGTCAGTTTCCGAAACTACCGGCTAATCCGGCATCTCGTTCCGATACCTCTAGTCAGTGAACAGCAAGTCATTAATCTGGATCGGTATGGTCGTCGGTTCGACGGTGGAGGATTTCTTCCCGCGTTGTGGGGAGGCGACCTTCTGTCATATTCCGGCCTATTCTGCAGCGGCGTCGGTGGGATACTCGGCGTTTGGCTGGGATTTAAATTGGGGAGTTCGTTTTAGACCAGAATATGTGCTGCCACGGAAGTTGGACTATTCATCCCTGACGATTCTCTCAAGTACAGGTGATCAAGCACGTCGTTACGCTTTCCGTGTGTGAACACGGTAGATGTCAGGCCGTTCCACACCACGCGGAAACACTTGCGATCTGACCTGATGTCAGGAGTACAAAAGAACTGATTTTCTCGCGTTCGACGGCCTGGTTGCCTTCCCGGCTGTCTACGCGTTTGGGTTTCCGTTGTCCTTGCGCCGGGCAAGCCACACCATTGCCCCGAAGAGAGCGATTGTCAAGACCGCGCCGACAAGAATGACGGCCACGAGAAAATAAAGACTCCAGCTCATATCTCCTCCTCAAGAGAATGCCACCCGTCCCAATTGGTGGAACGAGGTGCGCTGCGAGTTGCGCAAACGCGACATGACCAGCGAAAGATGGCTTCGCCGTTCAAAATCACGATTGCAGTTGCAATCCGTTGACTAAAAATGTTGTCGTTCGATTGAAAAGTGTTGCTGGAATCCATAATACAACCTTTCAACTCGGATAACAAGATAAAAATTACCATTTTGATATTAAATTATAGTTGACAGAAAAGGCCATGAATGTTTTATTATCGCCAACATTCGCTTTTCAACTATAAACGTCGTCCGAGGAGATGACATGAAATGGTTACCGCAACAGGTACGACCGCTGTTATTGGCCTTTGCAATAGTCATTACCGCGTTTTTTGTAGGCCGGTTTCTGTTTATGCCGGAGACGTTCGGCAAGTACGGCCATTATCGCGCCGCCGCGGTCGACGAGGTGCAGGCCCAATCCGTTGCCTTTGCGGGTTACCAAGCCTGCATGGACTGCCACGATGATATATTTGCCGAGCGCTCCAAGTCGCACCATCGCAGTATCGCCTGCGAGACTTGCCATGGTCCCGCGGCGGCTCATATTGAGGCTCCCGATGAACATCTGCCGGATGTGCCGACCGAACGCGATTTTTGTCCGCTTTGCCACGGTTACAATATTTCCAGACCGACCGGATTCCCGCAGGTGATCGCCGAGCGTCACAATCCGGGGCAACCGTGTCAGGCTTGCCATGATCCGCACAACCCGGTGTTGCCTAACGCGCCCGCCGAGTGCAGTGCTTGCCACCGCAACATCTATAATGTCAAGCTTTCCTCGCATCATGCGACTTTGGCCTGTACCGAGTGCCACATTGTTCCTGCAGAGCACTTAACGTCGCCCAAGGCGATTGCGGCGGAGAAGCCAAGCGATCGCAGCGTTTGCGGGAAGTGTCACGACCGTGAGCTGGAGGGAAGCCGCGAAGTTCCGAAAATCGATTTGCAGTCCCACGGAGGTCGTTATCTCTGCTGGGAATGTCATTATCCGCACTATCCGGAGGCATACCAATGAGCGCACAACATCCGGGCATGTCGCGACGCGACTTCATGGAGAATCTTTCAACGAAGCTGACGTTGTGGCTGACGCTGGCAGCGACCGTTGATCCAATGGCGTTGCTGGCTGAAGCCAAGAAAGACTACGATCCGACACAGCACAACTATGCTATGGGAGTGGATATTCACAAATGCATCGGGTGCGGCCGCTGTGCAGTCGCCTGCAAAGAAGAAAATCACGTCCCGAAAGAACCGATGTTCTTCCGCACCTGGGTCGAACGCTATGTAGTACCGATTAAGGGCGAGACAACGGTCGAGTCGCCGAATGGCGGAATCAATGGATTTAACCAGGTGGAAGACGATAAGTCGATTCTGCGGACATTTTTCGTGCCCAAACTGTGCAACCACTGCGAGCAGGCTCCTTGCGTTCAGGTTTGTCCGGTGGGAGCGACATTTACCACCCGCGACGGTGTGGTATTAGTGGACGAGACCTACTGCGTGGGCTGCCGCTACTGCATTCAGGCCTGTCCTTACGGTGCACGATACCTTCACCCGGAAGAAAAAGTCGCGGACAAGTGCACATTCTGTTATCACCGGATAACCAAAGGCATGCTACCCGCATGTGTCGAGGTCTGCCCGACACAAGCGCGGGTATTCGGCGAATTAGATAAGAGTAGTTCCCCCCTATTGCGATTCTTGCGATTCAACGAGGTAAACGTCTTGAAGCCGTGGCTGAATACGAAGCCCAAAGTCTTCTATGCCGGCGCCGACGGAGAGGTGATATAGATTATGATGGACTTACTAGCAACTGCAGGCGAGACGTTATCGGGAGTGACCGGTTACATCTATCCCAACGAGTATGAACTGCACTGGAGCATACTGATTGTTGTTTACCCCTATCTGACCGGGCTGGTCGCGGGCGCATTTATCTTGGCTTCGCTTGAACGGGTTTTCAAGGTCAAGGCCTTGCAGCCAGTTTACCGATTGTCGCTATTAGGAGCACTGGCCTTCTTGATCGTGGCACCGTTGCCACTGCTGGCGCATCTCGGAAGGCCGGAGCGTGCTCTGGAGATGTTTCTGACGCCTCACACCAGTTCGGCGATGGCCATGTTTGGATTTGTCTATGCCTGGTACCTGATGGTGGTACTGCTGCTCGAAATCTGGTTCGACTACCGTCACGACTTTGTGTTGTGGTCGAATAGCAGCCGTGGGTGGCGCAAGATTGTCTACAAGATACTTACATTGGGAGCGACCGACATTTCGCCAAAAGCGCTTGCGTGGGACGAGAAGATTGGCCGAACGATCACAATCATTGGTATTCCATCGGCCTTTATGCTTCATGGATACGTCGGCTTCATCTTTGGATCAGTTAAAGCCAACCCCTGGTGGAGTAGTGTGCTGATGCCGATCGTATTTCTGTTCTCGGCAATAGTCTCCGGGATTGCGATCATTCTGCTATTATATCTGCTGATGTCGCTTCTGCGCGGGCGACAAATAGACATGGCGTGCTTGAACAAGCTTGGCGAGTTCCTGCTTTATGCCATGATTGTCGATTTCTCGTTGGAGCTTCTCGACTTTGTTCATCGGCTGTACGAATCGGAAGAGTCGATCAATATCCTGTCACAGATGATCAGCAGCCGTTTGTTCATTAGTTTGATTGTCACTCAGATTATTATTGGCTCCGCCGTTCCCTTGGTCGGACTTGCGGTGGCGAGATTTGCACGAATGCAGGATGAGATGCGCCGTTTGCTCTATTTCATCTGCGCGGTTTTGGTGCAAATCGGCATTTTCAGCACCCGCTGGAATGTCGTTATCGGCGGGCAATTGTTCTCGAAGTCGCTGCGCGGTCTGACGATTTACAAACTGGAGTTGTTCGGGATTGAAGGTCTGCTGGTGGCTTCCACCATGCTGATAATGCCGTTTGTGATTCTCTATGTTCTGTCGCGTGTAATGCCGGTCTGGATGGGTGCAAAGCCAAGGGGAGTCTAGTTGTAGGCAGGGCGAGGCCGCCGTAACCACACATCAACCAGGATTTTTTCAACGCGGTACTCAACTATGTCTATCATGTTGTCGACAATCTTCACTATAAGTCATCAACCGTAATAAATCCGTCCTCACGGAATTGGTTGTCGAGATTTGGGGAGGCGCCATGAAGATTGTCGATCGCATCGTCGGCGATAGTCGTTCAAATGTGAAAATTGCGAAAAATTCTGATCAACAAGTCCATCGCGGCTTGACCAATCGGCGAAGTCGCGCGCAGCTGTTTCGCGCTGCGATATTGATGTTCATTTCGATCTTCGTCGTTGAAGCCCTGCTGATGCTCCTTCTCTCGGAAGTATCATTCAAACACGAATGGTTCAAGATTATCCTGGATGCGACACTGGCAGCTCTCTGCGTACTACCAAGTTTGTATTTGATAGTACTAAAGCCGCTCCGCGCAGAAGTCTCACAACGGCGGCTGGCAGAGAGTGCATCGCGAAAAAGCGAATCACGATATCGGAGCCTTTATCATTCGACGCCGGCGATGCTCCATTCCATCGACAGCCAAGGCCGACTGGTGAGCGTAAGCGATTACTGGCTCGAAAAAATGGGTTATGAACTGGATGAGGTGATTGGACATAAGTCAACCGAATTTCTCACTGTCGAATCAGCTCGGTATGCACGTGAGGTCGTTCTGCCAGAGTTTATGCGCACCGGTGAGTGCAGGCAGGTGTCCTATCAGTTCGTCAGGAAGGACGGAATGATCATGGACGCGTTATTGTCGGCGACTTGCGAACGGAACGCCGATGGATCGGTTCTCCGGTCGATGGCGGTAATTGAAGATGTCACGGAACGGACGCAATCACAGCGGCGAGAGCAGCGGACGGCACGTCTCGATTCGATCCTTGTGCGAATTTATGGAGAAGCGGTGTCACTGTCTGACCGAGAGTTCTGCGATTACGCGATGGACCAGGCGGTTGCGCTGACCAAGAGTTCAATTGGCTTCTTTCATAAGATTTCCGACGATCAGAAGGAGATCATTCTCACTGCGTGGAATGGTGAAGCGCTCAAGGGGTGTACCGCGACTTACGATACGCACTATCCATTCGAGCAGGCCGGCAACTGGGTTGACTGTGTTCGATTAGGGCGTCCGGTCATTTATAACGATTTCCCGAGTTCTCCGAATCAGAAAGGTCTTCCGGCCGGGCATTCACCGGTACGCCGGTTCTTAAGCGTTCCGGTAATAGAAGGCGAAAAGGTCAAATTGGTATTCGGTGTTGGAAACAAGGAAGAGCCATATGACGAATTGGATGCAACGCATCTTCAACTTCTCGCCGTCGAGCTGAACAAGATTCTTCGTCAACGGGAGAGTGAACAGATGCTTAAAACCAGCGAGGACCGTTTCCGCGCCATCAGCGAGAACGCCTTGACTGGAATCTGGATTATCCAAGATGGACTGATCAAATACACGAACCCGATTCTCTCGAGACTACTCGGGTGCCCGGCGGCTGAACTGGCAGGTTCAGATCCGCTGGCGCAGTTTCAGTCGGACTGCCGCGCCAAGGTGGAGTTGTTGTTGAAGGAATGCGGAAGCCCGAACACTACGGCGCGTCAGATTGAGGTGCGGGCGATCAGCAAGGCAGGTTCGCAGCTCGATTTCGAGCTGGCAGCTTCATACATTGAATGGGACGGCCGGTGCGCAGTACTGTGCAATTTACTGAATGTTACCGAGACCAAGCGACTCCGTGAATTGGAAGCGAGAGCGCAGCGTCTGGAGACAGTCGGTCGAATTGCCGGGCAGGTAGCGCACGACTTCAACAATCTCCTGGGGCCGGTTATGGCGTATCCCGAGTTGATTCGCGGCGAGATACCGATCAATAACGAAGTCTATGAGTACCTGAATGCAATTGAAAGCGCCGCCCATCAGATAGCCGCCATCAATCAGGACCTGCTGACGCTGGGCCGCCGCGGTCACTACTCCGTTGAGTTGCTCAACGTGAATACGATCATTAAAGAATCGATCAAGGAGCTGGAACCGTTGGAAGCGACAGTAATCTGCGAAACCGATTTAGGCTCCGACCTCATGCGGGTTAAGGGTGGTACGGCCCAGATTCGCCGGGCAATCAGCAATCTGCTGCATAATGCTCAAGACGCTTTGAACGGAGTCGGCAAGATTTCGATTACCACGGAAAACTACTATGCCGATGAAGTGACGGTTGGCTACTGTCGAATTCCGAAAGGGGAATATGTCAAGATCTCTATCGCCGATACCGGGATTGGAATGCCAGAAGAGATACTGCAACGGATTTTTGAGCCATTCTTTACAATGAAAACGGCCGACCGGCGGCGCGGTTCGGGCCTTGGATTGAGTGTTGTCGATGCGGTAATCAAGGATCATGGCGGCTTCCTCGATCTTGTTTCGCAAGTCGGAGTGGGAACTACTTTCTATCTGTATTTTCCGGCATGCCGCGAACAGGACATAATCGAACAGTCAGAGGAAATCAAGGGCGGTTCCGAAAACATCCTGATCGTCGATGATGACGGTATGCAGCGGGAAGTTCTGGCGAGGATTTTGAGCAAGCTTGGATATAGAACGGCACAAGCCTCAAGCGGTGAAGAAGCTATCGAAATGCTTAAACAAGCACCAGCCGATCTGCTGTTGCTCGACATGATCATGCCTGGCGGTATTGATGGGGCCGAGACGTTCAGGGAAGCTTTGAGCATACATCCCGGGCAGAAGGCGATCATTGTTTCCGGATTTTCGGAAAGCCATCAAGTCAAGACGGTACAGGCCTGCGGGGCGGGTGCCTTTGTGAAGAAACCGCTATCTGTCAAGACAATCGCGGCGGCGGTACGCAAGGAATTGGACAACGATTCCCGGCGAATTTCCATGACTGCCATCGAGTCATCGGCGACAACGGAATTTTGACCATTCCGACACCGCAAAACCTACCGACATCAGCAATCCCTACTCCCACCGTAAGGCGGCGGCGCACAACGTATAGATTTTTCTCGATTTTCACGTTGCTTTATTGACGCTTTGATCTATTTTGCAGATGGCTGGGGTTCCCGCCATTGTAATAGTTACCGCAGTTCGTTCCGCCTTCGCTGAAAGGAGACACAGATGAAAACCCCAAGAAACCGCTGGCAGGCAATGCTCGTTCTTTTTCTCATACTGCTTGCGGCGATTGCCGTTGATAGTTGTTCTTCCTCGTCCAATAGTCCGGACGACAATCCTCCCGTTGGTCCGAAAGTGGTCGATCAGATCAGCGCCGAGGTTACCGAGACCGGTGCGACTCTTGCCCTGAAGAACGGCATGGCGCTGGAGGTTCCCGCCGGAGCAGTGAGCGGCAAAGTGAAGATCGAGTTGTCGCAGTATGGTGAGGATGAGAATTTTGCTCACGTAAGTCAGACCGTTCTCAACGTGAATGCGGAAGGTGCGGTGAACTTAAGCTACTTGCGGATTCCCCTACCGGCGGATCAGGACACGTCCTTGGTTGGTGCGGCCTATCGCTCTTCCGACAGCGAAGAATTAACGCATCTGACTATTCAAGTGAATGCAACTGCCGACACCATGATCGTCGATCTGAGCGAAGCCGGGACCTCCAAACGGACAGCCGGTTCGGGCTCAGTGCCGAACGGCAACTATGTCGTTGAAGTTGGCTCGCCAATAACGGTCACGCAGAAGTATTCGGGACAATACTGCTATTACGAGCAGGATTATGGTACCTGTTGGGCCGCGGCATGGCTGATGATGCTAAAGAGCTACAGCAACCGATTCGCCTATGAAGAGATCTACAAGCTGCTGTATTTCACCAAGCTCGGTCCGGACGATGGTCTGAATTGGCGGCGGATGGATGATCTGGCGGCCTGGACCGAAATCCTGATCAACAAGAAGGGTGAGTACAATACATTTTGCACTTACGGTAATTTCATCAACCACATCTTAGACAAACTAGGCCAGGGTTATCCGGTGCTCGCCAATATGAACACTCATCAGGGATTGTTTGTCGGCTATGAGATCACGAATCCCGGACCCAATCAAGTGATAACTCTTACCTACCACGATCCGCAAATGTGGCTGCTGCGGGTACCTTACCGCACTGTGACAACAGCACAATTGAAGGCCGAGTTCTGGGACATCTGGCCCGTGACGATCGTGAACTATTTCTCCACATTCTGCATCAATGAAGCGCCCCCTGCCGATCGGAGTCTGCAGACAATTGAGTTGATGGATTGTCAGCGCGAAGCGCTCTACATTACCGGACTGGAGAAAGGGATGGCCTTCTCCAAGGGGAACTTGATTGTTGATCGTGTTATATGGGATCAATCCAAACAGTCAGGACTAAGCTTCACCAATAGTGCCGGTCGACCGCGCGACATTACCGGAATCAATCTGCGTGGTGTTCGGGTCTGGAATATGAATCTAACAAGCCCCGCAACAGTAAATGTCAAGTCGTCACTATACCGCGTCGTAAACGGTGTGTACAAAACTCCGGCCTTACAGGTCAAAGAACAGAGTGTGACAGTTAGTGCCAAAGCGGGAAAGATGTACAAAGAAGACTTCCTGATTGAGGACTACGCAGATGCTCTCCGCTTTGGTGATACGCTGTTCGCGGTCGAAACCGAAATGTTCGATGGTTCGAACAAGTATCTCGACGGATTCGACGTCGTCTTCTCGCACTATCCGTTACGCATCCAGTCGCTCACTCCAACACAGGGCGAACCGGGCACGGAGGTCACGATCCGGGGCGTCGGATTCGGTAAAAACAGCGGACAAGTAACGTTCAGTGGTGTACTCACAGGCATTGTCTCGTGGAGTGACACGGTAATTGTTGCCGAAGTACCGCAAGTAGCCGGAAGCAGCGATGTAGCGGTAAGAGTCGGCGACTACACAAGCAACAGCAAGACATTTGCGACCGCTTCCCTGCTAGACCAAATCAAGCGCTGCAAGTTCGAGCAGTTTAACGCCTTTGGATGGTTTGACACGAAGTACACGCGGATGTTCGCCCTGTTCTTTGCCAGCGCCAGCAACCAACGCGATCTGATCTGGAACGGAAATGTCGCCACGAAGAGCTATACGCAGGCACTCGAAGACTTCTACACCGAAACCTACAACCTGCGGATTGTGTTCGATCCGAGCGGTGCCAGCATCGACTCAGTTGTCGGCTACCTCAAGGTCGACCGCGTCATCGACGGCAAATTGACTGAACGGACGCTGACCGAACTCGCCGCCGTTGATCTACCCTTCAAGGGGAACCTCGATGACGAGAACGGCTACTTGTGTTATTATTGGATCGAGCCGCCGGAGATTCCGACCAAGCTCACCAAATTACAGTGGTTCCGCAACAGCTACAATCCGGATGGCAGCGTGTACACGGCTGACACGCTGACCAACGTTAACTGGCTGAATCCTGACCACGAGGGCGAAATCAAGATCCTGCTTTGGGAGAAGAACCCGGAACTGAAGTAGGCCTTAACCAGACGCTCCGGACAATCGACACGCCGCCGCAAGTAGCGAGCCCATAGCAGGCTGTGGGCGACCAACCTCGGCGGCGTTTTTATTTGATGGTTTCTACTGAATCTTCACGATTCCAAACGTTCACAACATCGACATTTTCGTTGACATTTATTAAGGCGGAACATTCATTTAGATATCACTTCACAGGTGGGGTACATATGAAGAAATCCAAGGTAGTCTTCAAAGTCGCCTTAGTGGTCTTTGCTTTGCTGTCTGGCACTGCGATTGCCCAATGGAATTATCCTTCGGATGATTCGATCATGGTCAAGAACGTCAAAATCTGGTATCCCGGTGGGGAACAACACGGCAAGATCAAAGCGGAGTTGTGGTGGCATCAGCCGGAATATCCTTACTCACTTCCATCGATGGACTGCAATGTGGATTTCCGCTGGCGGGAAATTGATGCCATTGCCTGCGATTCGGTTAAAGGTATTCCTATCTTCACGCCGAATCCGGTGGAGTACTCGTTCGAGATCAATAACAGCCTTGGCCGAATTCTGATGGACGCATATGCCGGACCTGATCTTGGGACATGTTTCCTACCTCCGAAGCACCGCCATATCGCCGACATGTATTTCACGATTCAGGCACCAGGGCGCTTCGTAACGTTTGGTGAGCCTTGGTTCAACTGCATTATACCTGCCGGGTGTCAATGGCCTGGCCGGCAGTTCCCAACTGTTAACATTATCGCCGATCCGGGCGATTTCAACGGCGACGGCACGGTTAATATTTCCGACTGCGTGTATGGCGTTCGGTATATCTTCGAGTTGTTTACTGATCCTGTACCATGCGGCGACGCGAATGGCGACTGCATCACGAATGTGAGCGACGTGGTTTATCTGCTTAATTACCTATTCGCGGACGGACCACAACCCGGTGCCGGGTGCAAGTTCTGGTAGTGAGGGTGGTGCGAGATTTATGATAGGAGCGTCCGAACCTCAGGGGTTCGGACCTACGAGTTATTCCGGCTTCTTCTCTTTCGTTGGATTCAAGTTGTAGGTCTTAGACTCACCGCGGGGAATACTGATCCACTGCCACTGCTCGCAGCTTGCGATGCGAGCGAGCATCACAATCTGGCCGACATGATATGCCACATGCGCGACTGAACGAGTGAGCGCTTCACCTACCGTGAGCGGGACGCCTCGGATTGTCACAGTCCGGCTTAGGTCGGCATCAGTGAGTTTCGCGAGTTCTGCCTGCAGTGCATTCCAGCCATTGTTCCACCATTCCATAACTTCCTGCTGACTATAGCGGCGCTCCTCGAATTCGGCATCACGATCGCGCCACGGTTTTTCGCCGTCGGTGGTCAGGAAATCGGTGAAGCGAGAAAGCAGATTTCCGCCGAGATGTCTGACGATCATGGCGATGGAGTTGTTGCCCGCTGTCGCGCCGGGTACGCGGTTCATGTCCTCCTCGGATATTTGGCCGAGCGCTTTTTCGCCGATGATGCGGTAGCGATTGAATTCGGTGGTGAGGGCGGTTAGCATCTTTAGAACCTAATAGTGTTGTTGCCTACGAGGAACAATGTCAGGAGCACAGGGCTCCTGGGCTACCTGAAAACTTGTATTTTCACTTGCGTTCTGACCGGAACAGCGTACTGGACTTGTATTGTATCTCCCACACGAAATTGCTGCATGAAATCCAATAGTTGAAACTCAATGGGTAGCGCAATGTTTGTCGTGTCTTCTTCGCATGAGCCGGTTGGCGGTATATTTGGATCCGTTCCGATAATCAACGCCTTCGTAGAAACAAAATCTCCCGCCGTCATTCGGACAATGTATTGACCTGCAGAAACCTGCTTGCCATTGTGATCCTTCTGGTCCCAACACGTTCTGATATAGCCTACGCGACTGGTATCAACCAGGGTTATGACAAAAGGGTCTTCTTTTTCGTCATCCGAACAAGACAACAGCAGTATCAGTGAGGAGAATGGTAAGAGCAACATGCCCAGTGCCATGAATAGATATCTTCTTTGCGTGCTTTGATTCCCTTGCGAATACAATCAGTAACAATATCAGGAGCACAGGGCTCCTGATCTACAAATCTGGACGCCTTCGGCAGCCGCCTTCGCGGGAATGACGGTCCGGGAAATTCGTCGCGCCCCTACAGCTTCTTCTTCCAGACGGTGCCTTGCGGGGTGTCCTCGAGGATGATGCCCATTGCAAGGAGCTGGTCGCGGATGGTGTCGGATTTCTTGAAGTCGCGGGTTTTGCGCGCGGCGATTCTTTCGGCAATCAGCTTCTCGACTTCGGCATCGAGTGAAACTTCTTCCTTCTTCAGAATAGCCAGCACCGAATCGAAACCATCCATCGTGGCCATGACCTTGCCGGCGTCATCCTGTGAGATGCCGCCCTCGGCGATCAGGCGATTGATGTCGCGGACGAAATCGAAGATTGCCGCCAGCGACTGCGAGATGTTGAGGTCGTCATCGAGGCCGTCGGTGAAGCCGGTTTTGACGCGATCGATGTACTCGTCGACCTTACCGGAGGGGACGTTCTTAATGCCGGTGGTGAGATTGTCATAGAAGTCGCGAAGGCGCTGAATCGCGGCCTTGGCGCCCTCGAGGCCGTCCATCGTGAAATTGAGCGATGCGCGATAATGTGTGGACAAGAGCAAGTAGCGGATCGCGACAGCGGGATAGCCCTTGTCGAGCAGTTCACGGACGGTGAAGAAATTGCCGAGCGATTTCGACATTTTTTTGCTCTCGACAATCAGATGGGCACAGTGGAGCCAGTAGTTGACGAATTTCTTGCCGGTGGTGGCCTCGGACTGCGCGATTTCGTTTTCGTGGTGCGGGAACATGTTGTCGACGCCGCCGGTGTGGATGTCGAACGACTCGCCGAGATATTTCATCGACATCGCCGAGCATTCCAGATGCCAACCGGGACGGCCCTTGCCGATTTCCGTTTCCCAGAAAACGTCGCCGTCTTTCTCGTCCCAACCCTTCCACAAGGCGAAATCGGAGACCTGTTCTTTTTCATATTCGTCGGCGGCGACGCGCTGTGAAGCGCCCGCCTGCAGTTGCGTCAAGTCCATGTGGGAGAGTTTGCCGTATTCGCCGAATTTAGTGATGGAAAAATAAATGTCGTTACCGGCGCGGTAGGCAATACCCTTGTCGAGAAGTGTCTTGACCATCGCGACCATCTCCGGAAT
This sequence comes from uncultured Ignavibacteria bacterium, assembly GCA_964592145.1. GTDB lineage: Bacteria > Zixibacteria > MSB-5A5 > CAIYYT01 > CAIYYT01 > JADJGC01. The sequence goes on along the minus strand of CAZQBX010000032.1, from coordinate 20,810 downwards.
GTGCGTGGTCGCCGCCGGATAGTGTTCGGCGCGTTCGATACGCAGGGCGTCGATGTCGTCGAAAAACGCCTTGATGTACTCCGCTGTGTACTCGTCGAGGCTGACACCCTTGGCGATTGAGCCTTTGATGGTTTTGTCATCGATATCCGTGAGATTCATCACTTGCGTGACTTTGAAGCCGCGATATTTCAGATAGCGCCGCAGCAAATCCTCGAACGTATAGGCGCGGAAATTGCCGATATGGGCGTGGTTGTAGACAGTAGGTCCGCAGGTATAGAGGCGGACCTCGCCGGGATGGATCGGCGTGAACTCTTCGAGTTGGCGCGACATCGTGTTAAAGAATTTCAGCGGCATTTGGATCTCCAAGGTAGTCTTACTGGATTCCCGCTTTCGCGGGAATGACACCCTCACCCCTCCCCCTCTCCCGCTGGGAGAGGGGAACGGAGTAAGCTCATTGTCTGGCGCTCTGACAGTACTTACGCCTGCGTGAACGATTTGACAGTCTTCTCGTCGAGTTTCTTCATCAATTCGACGACGAGTTTGACCGAGGCCTCGTAATCGCTGCGCGACATGACGGCGTTGTGGCCGTGGATGTAACGCACGGCGGGGCCGATCACGATCGACGGCACGCCGACGCGCGACATGTGGATGCGTGTGCCATCGGTAGTGCCACCGCGCATCGACGACAGGTGATACTTGATCTTCAGCTTATCGGCAGTCGCCTGGACAAACTGGCGAAGCTTCACATTCGGAATCATGCCGCCGTCAAAAACCAGGATCGACGGTCCGCTGCCGACTTTTTCGCTGACATCGCCGGAAAATCCGGGCGTGTCGCGAGCAATCCCGGTATCGAGCACGATCGCCAAATCCGGGTCGATCATCCACGCGGAAGTACCGGCACCGCGGCAGCCGACTTCCTCTTGCACCGAGCCAACACTATACAGCGTGTTGGGATGCTTGACCTTTTCAAGACGCCACATGACTTCGATCGCGGCGGCGCAACCGAAGCGGTTGTCGATCGCCTTCGCCATATACATATCTTTTTCGGCCATGATCGTGAACTTTGAGTCGGGGACGATTACATCGCCAACCGAGATGCCGAGTTTCTTCCTGACGTCGTACTTCCCTTTCACGCCGACATCGATGTACATATCGGTGACTTCGATAACTTTCTTGCGGGCTTCCGGTTCAAGAAGATGCGGAGGTGTTGAACCGACTACGCCAAGGATGGGTCCCTTCTTGCCGAGCACCATCACGCGTTGTGCCAGTGCGACATGTCCCCACCATCCACCTAACGGGAGGAACTTGAGGAAGCCGTTGGCCGAGATTTCCGTTACCATGAAGCCGATTTCGTCGAGATGGCCGACAACCATGATTTTCGGCGAGGCGGATGTGCCTTTGCGTTCGGCGATGATCGAGCCCATTTTGTCGAAAGTGACTTTTCCCAGTTTGCCGATGTGTTTCTTGAATATTTCGGCGACAGCGCTTTCATGTCCGGGAGGACCGTAGGCGTTAGTTAGTTCTTCCAGCAGTAATTCGGTTCTGTCCACAGTTTACCTCCGTGGTTAAAATAACTATCCTCTTTTGCGCACCCTGAACATCAGGGATAGGGCAAACGATAATAATATTGAGTACGGTTTTCAAGGGGATTCGTTGCGCCCTTACCCCGATAGGATCGGGATCGTTGACCTACCCTCTTCCAAGAGTGATGCCAACGAGACACACCCCGTCTCCGAGCCTCATTCTTCGGCTCGGAGCCACCCCTCTCTAGAGGGGAATTAGCTAAACGAGCGGGCTACGATTCACTTAGAGATACTTCGATGATTAATGTGCAAATCGCACACGCCCTCACACTACCCTCTCCCAGAGGGAGAGGGAAGAAATCACTTCGGGCGCGTTCACACGAGTTACGATTTCTTTAGAGATAGATCGATGATTCTGGAGAGCAGTTGTTCGAACGACAGGCCGGCGGCTTTGGCGGCTTTGGGAACGAGCGAAGTTGCCGTCATGCCGGGCAGTGTGTTGACCTCGAGGCAAAACAGTTCGTCGTCGGGGTTGAGGCGGAAGTCGACGCGCGCGTAACCGGAACAGCCGAGCACTTGAAAAGCAGTCAGCGCGAACTCCTTGGCGTCTTTTTCTACTGCGGAATCGATGTCGGCGGGACAGTAGTAGTCGGACGCTCCGGCGGTGTACTTGGAATGATAATCGTAGAAACCTGATTTGGGAACGATTTCGACAACGGGAAGCGCCTCCTCGCCTAGAATCGCCACAGTCAATTCTCGGCCGGGGATGAATTCTTCGACGAGAATATTCAGGTCGTGCTTTCCGGCTAGGCGAATGCCGTCCAGCAATTCATCGTAATTGTGCACAATGCTCAAACCCACCGTGGAGCCTTCGCAATTTGGTTTCACCACCATCGGGTATTCGAGATCGTCGGCACCTTCACTGCCGAGATACTTGAAGATCGAAGCCTCATCGCCAAAACAAACGGTGCGCGGCGAAGGTACACCGACCGCGCTAAGAATGAGTTTGGTGCGCTGTTTGTCCATTGCAAGTGCGGAGGCAAGCACACCAGAGCCGGTGTACGGAACTTTCGCGAGGTCGAACATTGCCTGCAATGTGCCATTTTCGCCGAGTCCGCCATGGAGCGCGATAAACACGCAGTCGCAGTCGCGCATCGAGGCCGGTATCGCCAGATCGTATTTTTGGCGCGGTACGATTTCGCCGGTTGAGGATGACTCGGTTGAGGGAGCTCCCAATAGGTCGTGGCCGTCCTTGGTGTCGATCATAGCGACATCGTGGCCAATGGTCTTGAGGGCAGCGGCGATTGCCTTGCCCGTATTGAGCGAGACCTCGCGTTCTTTCGATTCGCCCCCGGCCAGAACTAATATTTTCAACTCGTTTCTCCTCGTCTACGGCGCGCAATAATCTTGTAAATGATAAACCCGACCACAAGCAAAACTACGACTATGATTATCTGATTGTACGTCGCCAATATCCGGTCAATGACGGCCCAGTCCTGGCGCAGTCGCTTAGCAAGATAGAGAACGAGAAAATTCCAGGTGATGGTCGAGATGGTGCTGTAAATCAACATCCGCCACGCCGGGACACGGCCAATTCCGGCCAAGAGCGCAATCAGAGCCCGCACGCCGGTCAGCCAGCGGGAGGCGAGCAAAACCTTGTCGTGGTACTTCTCAAACCACATTTCGACATGGTCGAGGCGCCGGACACCCAGCCAGCGCGCGCGGTGGCTTGACAGAACGACGCGGCCCTGGGTGCGGCCAACGTAGTAAAGTCCCATCACGGAGATCAGCGTGCCGACAATCGACAGGATATAGATACTGGTCCAGGAGGCGTTGCCGCCGGCGGCATAAACGCCGCAGATGAAGATGCAGGTGTCGCCGGGATAAGGCGGGAAGAAATTCTCGATGATCATCGAGACAAGCACGAACATGTAGATCCAGATGGCGCTGTGGCCCGCGACCATGTTGAGGATTTCGTCGGCTTTGGAGAAGAAGACTTCCACTATTTCTCCACTAATACCACAGCCATCGCCGCGATTCCCTCTTCGCGGCCGGTGAAACCAAGCTTCTCGGAAGTCGTGGCCTTGAGCGAAATCGCATCAAGCGCCACTCCGGCGGCGGCGGCGATATTGGCGCGAATCTTCTCTGAATACGGGGCGATCTTGGGGCGTTCGCAGACAACGGTCATGTCGGCGTTGACCAGATTCCAGCCGTCGTTGTTCAGCATTTCCATTACACGCAGTAGCAGTTTCATTGATGAAATGTCCTTGTATTGCGGTTCGCCGGGCGGAAAGTGAATTCCGATATCTCCTTTGGCGACGGCGCCGAGAAGTGCATCGCACAGCGCGTGCAACAATACATCGGCATCCGAGTGGCCAAGCAAGCCTAGTGGATGTTCGATTCGTTCACCGCCGAGAAAGAGCGCGCGCCCTTCGGCGAAGCGATGGACATCGTATCCGCAACCGATTCTAATCATGGGGTGCAATTAAAGGAATTGTAATGCGGTTGGGAATGGAAATTGTGGGCCCCTCACCCTCGGTCCCTCTCCCCTGACGGGGCGAGGGAAGAGGCGGATCCTCAATATGTGGGTTCGACTTCAGTCGAACATCGCTCCTTGGGCCGGTAGTTGTAGGGCAGGTCTCATTGCCGAAACTTCGTGATGGGCGAATCAACTCGCTGTGAGACCTGCCGGTTGACGATGATAATTGAATTGGCAGGTCTCCGTTGAGATGCTCCCAATTCAAAATGCCTCCGACAAGGAGACCTGCCCTACCGAGCCGTCATTGAGAGTGTGCCAAGAGGGATATTGACCTTCGAACTATCACCATACGCTATTCTGTTCTTTGAGAACTGATCAGCAATTCAACTTCTCCTGCCCGCTGTTCATCGCCATTCCTGCGAAGGAACTGGATGTATTCACCCGCCAGTTTATGGACGTCTTCACTCGTCGCTCCCTCTGCCTTCATGATTATCCGCAACGCCCTTTCATATTGTGAACGCGCCATTTCAGTATCGTTGGATTTATCAAGCGCTTCTGCATAACCTGTTACGAATCGTGCAAACAAAATGGAAAGAGTATCATCACGTCTTTCAGCGAATGGAAGACCCATCTTGAAATAGGTAGTGGCAGTCTTCGGCTGTCCTTCTTTAACATAGTTGGCACCGAGCGTCTCATATACCTCAGCGAATTCTCTCGGAAACGCTTCTTTAACAGAATCAGGCTGATCGACTAATTTGAGAGCAAGGTTTAAGGCATCTTTAGTTCTCTCTGTTAAATTGTAGTAGAGCACCAGTTCTCCCGCATTCCGCATCGCCGAAGGATCCAATCCGGGAATTGACGAAAATGCACAATCAAGATGTTTCTCAAGAAAAGGAATAGCAGCAGCAACATCTGCCTTAAAAAGTTGAACATCTGCCTTTCCATCAATCAATTGCAGACTTAAGGGATGGCAAACATTGAAATGGCCGTTAATTGCATTTAATCCCCTGTCAAACAATTGGTCCGCAATCTCCGCCTCGTCTTCGACCAATTTCACAAAGCCATGGTGGTAGTAAACCTCGGCACGAAGGGAATCGGTTCCGGAGTGAGCCGCCAACAATTGCTCGGAAGCGTTGAATAGTGAATCTGCTTGTCGAAATTCCCGGAGATTGGCTCTTCCCCATGCAAGCAAGAATAAACCTTCTGCGTATTGCACGCTCGAATCGCCGGTTTCGTGTCGTATCCCAAGCACATACTGCTCAAGCGCAGCAACCGATTCTTCGTGCTTGCCTTGTGCTTGCAGATCGAGCGCTTTGTCCATGAGCTTGTATGTGTCGTCGTGCCTGCATGCCGATAGCATCAGCACGAACAGAAGCAGCAATGAGAGCAAGAGATGCTGTTGGTTCAGCTTTTTCATTAAGTGTCTCCAGTCTTATTTGGATTAGATTGCCTCTTTGAGTTTCGACAGTTTGAGAATAACAAACGTTGATACTTGAGTCAACTACCGAGTTAAACGCTTCTGCGTTTATTCAGGTAGGTCGTTCCCTAATTGCAGCAAGGTCAATTCATACGCGGGACTTCGAGGGGTTTCGACAATTGCGTGGGGAGATTTCGGTGCTTGAAGAGAATTGTCAAAACCCCGCAGAGAGCATTCTATTATCGAGAGTGTGCCGTAAGGGGTTTTGACCTGTGAACTGGATTCCCGCTTCCGCGGGAATGACGGTTATGTGATGTCCTCTTCTCCAATGACGGAAATGGAATGCCCCCTACTCCATCGTCAAGAGCTTGCGGGCGAGGTCGAGGTCTTCGGGGGTGGTGACTTTGATGTTGGCAGTAGAACCTTCGACGATACGGACACTGATGCCGAATGCTTCGCACACTGCGGAATCATCGGTGAAGTCGCGTTTTGATTCGAGCGCCTGGATATAGGCGGAAATGATGGCTTCGTACTTAAACACCTGCGGCGTTTGGGCAACCCAGATTTTTTCGCGGTCGAGGGTGGCGATGACGAAACCGTCCTCGATGCGCTTGAGAGTCTCGGTCTGGCGCACGGCAAGAATGGCGGCATCGTAGGCTTCGGCTTCTTTGCCGACAGCTTCGATCTCGGCAATGCTCACTAACGGGCGAACGCCATCGTGAATATAAACCAAGTTCGCGGTTTCGGGCACCGAGCGCAGACCGCATAAAATTGAATCAAAACGCGTTTTGCCGCCCGCAACAATGCGTTCAACTTTCTTGTATTTGAAGCGGTCGACGACAGCTTCGTGCGTGTAGTTTAAGTCTTCGCCGGAGACGACGAGATGGATCGCGTCGATGGACGGGCATTGTTCGAACTTGTCGATGGTCCAGGCAAGGAGCGGTTTGGAGCCGATGGGACGGAATTGTTTTGCGACTGCACCGGGCAAACGAGTACCCTTGCCGGCCGCAGTGATGATGGCATAATTCTTCATGAAATCAACATTGCATCGCCGTAGGAGTAGAATCGATAGCGGTTCGCCACGGCGAGGTTATAAGCGGTGAGAATTTGCTCCGGCGTGGCAAAGGCTGCGACCATCGCCAGAAGCGACGATTCCGGAAGGTGGAAATTGGTGATCAACGCCCCCACGACTTTGAACTGAAAGCCGGGATAAATGAAGATGTCGGTCTCGTCGTGCGACGCTTTGATTTCGCCATAACTCTGAAAACAGCCCTCGAGTGTGCGCGTGACTGTCGAGCCGACCGCGACAATGCGCCGACCCTTCTTCATTGCGGTATTAATCTGCTTGGCGGCGGAGTCGGAGATCCAGTATTCCTCGGGATCCATCACGTGTTTCTCGTAGGTCTTGGCTTCGATCATCTTGAATGTTCCGCGTCCGACATCGAGACGGATGCGGCAAATCTCCGTTCCGGTTTTCTCGACATCGGCAAGCAGCTCCTCGGTGAAATGTAATCCGGCTGTCGGCGCGGCAATGGAGAACCCCTCGTTCGCGTAGACAGTTTGATACATCTTTCTATCGACCGAAGTATCGTCGCGCTTGATGTACGGCGGCAGCGGCGTGTGGCCGAATTTTTCCATGATTTCGCTCGCAGGAGCGCCGACAAAGCGCACGCGCCGCGATCCATCGGCGAGAATGCTGATGATTTCGCAGTATTCGCGCGCTGAGAAGTAAAATTTGTCGCCGTTGTGGGCTTTCTTTCCGGGACGCACGAGGCAGAGCCATTCATCGTCTTTGAGTTTGTCGACGAGGAAGATCTCGACTTTGCGGCCAGCTTGCCCGCCGACGCCGTAGAGACGCGCGCGCTGGACCTTGGTATCGTTCAACACCAGCAAGTCATCCGGACGCAGCAGATTCACGATATCGGCAAACACGTGCTCTTTCATCTCGCCGCTGGAGCGGTCCAGATGAAGCAGTTTGCAGCGGTCGCGTCGTTCGAGTGGATGCTGAGCGATCAAGTCATCCGGCAATTGAAAAGTAATTTTCTCCATAACCCGTCTTTGAAAAGAATTGTACCAAATCTAACAGTGCTCGAAACTTCTTACAACAAACGCCCCTGTTTAAAAGCGCTCTGATCGTACTTCATGTGTGTGAACGCCGCGTTGGTGGCCGTGCGGCCGCGCGGAGTTCTCTCCAAAAGACCCTCTTGAATTAGAAACGGTTCGTAGATTTCTTCCAGCGTTTCGGCTTCTTCACCAACAGCAACCGCCAGCGTGCTCAGGCCGACCGGTCCACCATGGAATTTCTCGATTAAGACACTAAGAATGCGTTTATCCATATCATCCAACCCCAGTTCATCGACGTCTAGACGCTCCAAACTGTCGTGCGCCAATTGCTCGGTGATGCGGCCATCGCCGTGGACTTCGGCGAAATCGCGCAAACGGCGCAAGAGCCGGTTGGCAATTCGCGGTGTACCGCGGGAACGTTTGGCGATCTGGCTGGTGCCGCCGGGATCGATTTCGACTTTGAGAATCCGCGCCGAGCGGGTAATCACCTTGCATATGTCCTCGGCACTGTAATAATCCAACCGACCGACGACACCGAATCGGGCGCGCATCGGCGAGGTCAGAAGTCCGGCGCGCGTCGTCGCACCGATCAACGTAAACGGTTTGAGCGGGAGTTTTACCGACCGCGCGGCTGGCCCCTTGTCGATCATGATATCGAGCGTGAAATCCTCCATCGCCGGATAGAGATATTCTTCGACTACACGATTAATACGATGAATCTCATCGATGAAGATGACATCGCGTTCATTTAGATTCGTCAGTATCCCCGCTAAGTCGGCGGCTTTTTCGAGAATGGGACCGGAGGTCGATTTGATTCCCACGCCAAGTTCATTGGCGATGATGTAGGCCAGTGTCGTCTTGCCGAGACCGGGAGGACCGTAAAACAATGCGTGATCGAGCGCCTCGCCGCGTTGTTTGGCAGCCTGAATAAAGACCTTGAGGTTATCCACGACCTTTGCCTGTCCGATGAACTCATCGAACTTTGACGGCCGCAGGGTGACGTCGAGTTCGGTCTCGCCCTGGATAATCTCCGGTGTTGTGATACGCTCTTTCATTCTTCCTTTATGTCGCCGATGCCTTGAGGGCTTCGCGAATGATCACGTCCGAATTGTGATTCGAGCCGATTTCCTTGACTGCAACTTCGACGGCCTTGCGGGCTTCGTAACGGCTGTAGCCCAGAGCCTCCAAGGCGAGTACAGCCTCTTCCACTTGATTAAGCCGGTGCGTCGCTCCGATTCCGGTCGTGGCAACAATCTTGGCAACTTTATCCTTCAACTCAAGCACCAATCTGCCGGCGGTCTTGGGACCAATGCCGGAGATGGTCGAGAGCAGTGATTTGTCCTCTTCAAGGATCGACCGAAACAGGTCCTCGATCTTTATACCCGAAAGAATTGTCAAACCGAGTTTAACACCGACGCCGGAGACGCCAATCAGGACCTCGAAGACTTCGCGTTCAGCTTGCGTCGAAAAACCAATCAGGTCAATCGCATTTTCCCGAACTTGCATCGAAGTGGCAAGGGTTACTTCGCTGCCAAGATCGGGCAGAGCTTGGTACGTCGACAGCGGAATCAAGACCCGGTAGCCGACACCGCCGACGACGATTTCCGCCTTGTCGGGAAGCTTTACGGTTAGACGTCCGGTGAGTGATGATATCAAAATTTCTTCTCTCGGCGTTGATAATGGCAGTAAGCGACTGCGAGGGCGTCGGAGACGTCGTTCGGTCCGGCGATCTCCTTGACATCAAGCAGCGCTTTAATCATGTAACTCACTTGATCCTTGGACGCTGATCCCCTGCCGGTTGTTGATAGTTTAACCTCGCGGGGCGAGTACTCGAAAACCGGGATGTTCTTCAGGGTGCAGGCCAGCAGTACTGCTCCGCGGGCTTGACCGAGACTCATCGCAACTTTGACGTTTTTGCCGTAGAAGCCTTCCTCGATGGCGACCTCGTCGGGACATTCGGCTTCCACCAAATCGTTAATGTTGGCAAAGATCAACTTGAGTCGTCCGGAAATCTCGCCGCTTTCGGTAGTGAAGCAGCCCGCGTTTAACAGTTTGACACCCCTGTTGTGAACCTCGACGACACCGAAACCGGTAACAGCCAGCCCGGGGTCGATCCCGAGAATCTTCATTTAGTTGCTCAGTTGCTCGAGAGTCGCATCGTCGATGTCGAAGTTGGCATAGACTTTTTGGACGTCGTCGTTTTCTTCGAGCGCATCCATCAGCTTGATCATCGATTCAGCGTGCTTCCCCTCGAGTTTGACCGTTGTCGAAGGTACCAATGTGACCTCGGCGCTGGCCATCGGAATGCCCTTCTTCTCAATCGCCGAGCGGACAGCCTCGAAAGCGTCGGGCGGCGTGGTGATTTCGAACATGTCGCCTTCGTGCGTCATGTCGGAAGCGCCGGATTCGAGGGCGAGTTCAAGCAATTCATCCTCGCCGATTTTGGACTTTTCGACTTCGATGACACCGCTTTTGCTGAAAATCCAGCCGACCGAACCGGTTTCGCCCATGTTGCCGCCATACTTGCTGAACAAATGGCGGACTTCGGCGACGACGCGATTTTTGTTGTCGGTCAACACCTGAACCATCACGGCAACTCCGCCGGGACCATACCCTTCATAGTTGATCTCGTCGTAGCTTACGCCTTCCAACTCGCCGGTGCCCTTCTGGATGGCGCGTTTAATGTTGTCGGCCGGCATCGAATTGGATTTTGCGGTCAGGATCGCTGTGCGCAGGCGCGGGTTGGCATCGGGGTCGCCGCCGCCGAAACGGGCGGCAACGGTGATTTCCTTGATTAGCTTGGTAAAGACGCGACCGCGCTCCTGGTCGGCTTTACCCTTCTTCCTTTTTATAGTCGACCATTTAGAATGACCAGACATCAAACCCTCCGGAAAGTAAGCATAATTAACCGGCCAATTTATAACAAACGGCAGGGTCGGAAGCAATAGAAATTAGGGGGGTAGTGCGGCAGCAGCCCTACATCAGGCGGTGGGTGACCTGACAGCAACGTGGTTTTACAATGGAAATTGCGGTCTCCTTTGACGCAAGCGCCAGTTCACACACCGGTCGCGGATGAGACAGTTCCATAGACGCAACGGTCTTCGCGACCGGTGCAAGAACTGGCGCAACGCTTACAACGCACGTCACCAAACAAGCTGGTCCCACCTTCCGCTTCGCTGCGGGTGGGCTACCGGCCAAATGCGGCAAAAGAAAGTCAGACACGAATGTCTGACCTACCATTGTCGATCCCCCTGATGCGATCGGTAGGACGGACATTCTTGTCTGTCTTTTTCGTGGATGACAAGTAGACCGCCCACCGCACCAAATGGTCGTCCCCGCGAAAGCGGGGATCCAGCCGGGATTCGTTTGCACTACAGCTCATCGTAGAGATCTCGCCAATTTAGATTTACTTCCTCGATCAACCCAATCTTCCACTCCCGCCGCCATTTCTTCATCTGCTTTTCGCGAATGATGGCACTGCGAATGTCATCGTATAACTCGAAGTACACCAGGGTGTGAACGTGGTATTTTGAAGTAAACCCCGGAACAAGATCATTCTTGTGCTCCCAAACCCTCTTCTTCAGTCCCGAAGTCACTCCAATGTACAGCGTGCTATTGCGACGACTCGCCATAATATGTACATAGCCACTTTGCATTTCCTCGACCTTTGCGATGGGAACTAGCTCGCTTTGCAGTCAAAAACTGGTGCAAAAAATTCATCAAGGGTCGGATTGATGTCAATCACATTCTGCTTTGCCAGACGCCTTTGGCAGCCGCGTTGGCAGGAAGACGGGCTGCGGAGCTGTTATTGCTGGGTCCCCGCTTTCGCGGGGAAGACGGATGAGGTAGCGATGACGCGACTT
>CAZQBX010000032.1:0-9364 GCA_964592145.1 uncultured Ignavibacteria bacterium | reverse complement strand
TTGCTGGGTCCCCGCTTTCGCGGGGAAGACGGATGAGGTAGCGATGACGCGACTTGAACGATGCATGGTGAATCAAACCTACTTAGTCTTGCTGTGCTTGCGCAATTCATCAAGCGCGAGTTGGGAGACGACGAGCTTGTGCTTGTAGGCCGGCGTCTGGGGGATTCTGTCGACGACGCGGACTTCGACGGTGAAGCGGTTCTTGAAGTAGTCGTCGTACGCCTTCTCGACAATCGGCAGGTCACGAGATTCCACAAAGTCATCCGTCGGTTCGATACGTACGAGCAGATGATCGAGCGACAGTTGTTCCAGTTGCACCCGACGATAGCGGCGGAAGTTGGCATTTGTCAGCTGGACGATAACGTTCGGGCAGAATAGGCCGTCTCTGGACAACAGAAGATCGCGGCCACGGCCGCCGACGATCTCCATCGTGTCGAATCCCACCAAGGCAATTTCAGGGTAACCGCGATAGATGCCGACGTCTTCGGTATGATAACGGATCAGCGGGAATGCGTAGTTTTCGAATCCGGTGGAGATAATGTTGCCCGGCTCGCCAACGACCGGCGTGCCGTTATCGGTCTCGAACTCAAGATGCACAAAGTCAGAATTGATATACAGGTTTCCGTCGAACAACTCCCCTGCCGAGGCCGTGTTCTCACGGTTGCCGTAATACTCGCGCAGATTATCGCCGAAGAATCCGGTGATCAAGTCGCGGTACTCGGGATAGATTTTTTCCCCCAGTACGCAACTCACCGCAACGGGAATTTCCGGCAGACTATGTTGTCGCCAATAGTAAATCAGGGTAGCCAAATTGGATGGTTGGGAGAATATCATCCGTGGCCGGAATTCTTTGATCTGGCGATGAATCACCGGCGCGTGATCATAAGTGATCGAACGCGGATCAAATTGCAGGCAGTTTTCATTCAGGTCGATATGCGGCTGGAGGAAGTCATTGCCCTGCCGGTTGGAGAGCGTGAGATGCACTCTCGGGTCGCGAAAGCGATATCCGAGGTTGTGCCAAAATCGCCAGACGATCGCGCTGCGAATTGTCTCCGCTTCCTGCGACCGATACATAACCATACCGTCGCGCGTAGTGGCGCTGGTGGTGGTTTGGACGGCCTTGAGTTTCTCGAACTCGTCGGATTTGAGCGCATCGTGATTGGCAACGACATCATCCTTGTGCAAGGTCGGAATGCGGCGATAATCGGCAAAAGACTTGATTCTCGCCGGATCGATTCCGTGTTCGTCGAATAATCTGTGATAATACGGAACGTGGTGGTAAGCGTAGTTAACCAAGGCGATGAGTCGTTCCAGCCGGTATGACTCGATCTCATCGCGCGAGGCATTTTGATGATCGTGATAAAACCGGAACCTGCGCGAGAAGCTTGAACCATACTTAAGCGGCAATGGTATAGCCGTGTGGTAGATCTTTCGCAAGGAGTGGTTCAAGCGAGCCATTTCTACGCCGCCAATTCGCTTTCGTTAGGACTTACGGGTTAGGAGAACTTCGCGATAAACTGCCGTGGTCTCGAAACCGAGTCGGCGGTAACAGGATATCGCCGGGACGTTGTCGCTCTTCACGTTCAATCCAATCTCGTCGACATCGTTTAACAGCTTTCTGCAGATCGCCGCCGTAACATCTCCGGCCAGTCCGCGTCCGCGAAAATCGGGATGTGTTGCAATGTTGCCCAGTGCCGCCACGCGATAACGTGCGGAGCAGACATGCACACCGCCGACGGCGGCCAATCGGCCATCGATGCGAACACCCCAGTAGTGCCCAGTTTCCAACATCCGAGCGTCAAACCAATTGCCCGGATAGGCCTCGCGGTAAAACGCCAGGATTTCTTTCTCGTCTTTTATCGACAGCGGGGCGGATTGTCTTGACGAGGCATTGGAGAGCAAGCCCGGCGAGCGCAAAATCATCTTGTTGTGATCGCCGTGAGAGTCGAGGTTGAAGTCGGCTGCGAGTGCATTTTCGAGACCGGGAGTCAGATGGGCATAGACTGTTTCCGGCAAATGCGGCGACAGCGCCGTCAGAAGTTTTGCGGCCGGATCGATGTCACCATTTATCAATACGATGAGTGTCGGGAGTCCAGATGGACGATAGAGCAGAGCCAGCGCTTCGATTTCGTCACCCGTTTTCCGCGCGTACCACGTCGTATGGGGCCAGAAGAAGTCATCGAGATCGCCGATCAGGTATATGTTCAGCGGGGTGTCGCGGCGCAGGTACGTCTCAATCGCGGCGCGGTCGGCGAGGGTTGTCAAGTCTGACACGATCTACTTCACGATACGCAGGACTTCTTTGAACTTGTCGCCCTTGGCAACGCGCAGCAGTTCAAAGAGCGTCATTTCGGTTGACATGACACCGGCGCCAAGGTCTTTCATTCTTTCGATACCTAACTGCCGGTTGGCGGCGGTGCGTGAAGAAACCGCATCGACGATTAATTCGACACCGAATCCATCGGCCAACAGGTCGCGAGCGGTCTGATAAACGCAGACGTGGGTTTCGATACCGGTCAGCATCACCTGCTTACGACCGCTGGATTTGAGCACGCCGGCAAACTTGTCGTCACCACAACAACTGAAAGTGTCCTTCACCAACGGCGCGTTGTCTTTCATTAGTTGCGCCAGTGCCGGGATGGTTGCGCCGAGTCCTTCAGGGTACTGTTCTGTCCAGAGGATGGGTATATTGAGAAGTTGTGCACCCTTGATCATGCGTTCGATGTTGGCATAGACGACATCCTTGTCGTGCATCAGTTGGGCGAGTTTCCCCTGGACATCGACGACGACGAGGACGCTGTTATCGGTGGTTAACATGCCAATTCCTTTCTTGTGTCACTAACTTAGCCATTCGCTTTCATTATAGCAGACTATGGCGGCGGAAGCAACGGTTCGCAAGTGCTCGGCAAGGCAAATTCGTTGACAGAAACGGATTTTGGGTTATCTTGGCTTTAATCCATTACTTGCATGATCGCAACGGTACGGCAGCATTTCCCAACGAGCCCTGATTACGCCCGCATAATGGATATTTTAGACCTATAAATGTTTTTTTCAATACTTTCTGTTGCACCTAAATACCGCCGAAACAGGAGATTTCATGCTCGACCGCTTCCACAGAATTATCGCCGTTGTCACTTTGGCGCTGACATTCGGCACTGCATCTGTCCATGCGACTGCGCCGGGACTAATCAGTTACCAGGGCCGGCTTACCGATGGTGCCGGCATTGCGCTCAACGGCAATTACTCGCTGACGTTCCGCATTTATGACCAGCCGGACGGAGTATTGCAGGTCTGGTCAGAAACGCAAAATGGTATCAATGTCAGTGACGGCTGCTTCAGCGTCCGATTGGGATCGGTTAATCCGCTCACCGAGGCAGTGTTCAATTCGGCATCACGCTACATTGGTGTTCAGGTGGGAGTTGATCCGGAGTTGATACCGAGGCAACAGATTGTTGCGGTGGCTTATGCGTTAACGGCTGTCGAAGCTGACTCGACCGTTTGGTCGGGTATCAAAGGCATCCCGGCCGGATTCGCCGATGGTGTCGATAATATCGGAATTGGCGGTGGTGGTGATATCACAGCTGTGATTACTTCCGGAGGGCTGACCGGTGGCGCATCGTCAGGAGATGTCAACATTGCGATTGCCGGCGGCGGTGTGACATCATCACATATCGGCGACGGACAGATTGTCAATGTCGACATCAGTGCCTCGGCAGCCATTGACGCAGCCAAAATCAGCGGTATCGCCGCGACGCTTGGCGCGGCCAATACATTTTCCGGTGCCAACGTGTTCAACAACACGCTGCGCGTCTGCGATTCGACTCTGCGCGTCGATTGCGACGGCGTCGTGATTGGTCGAGACCTCTCCCCCGCGCTCTCCTATCTCCTGCAATTGCGGCGCAACTACAATTCCAACCTGCCGCGCTACGGACTCTACACCGCCGTACAGAATACTGGCACCGGTAGCGTCTACGGCAGCTATTCAAGTGCAGTTGCTTCAACGCTTGGGGATGCCGGCGCCGGAGCTGTTTACGGGTCCTACTCCATCGGTGAGTCGGACAATTCAGCCCGCTACGGTTCCTACTCAACCTGTTCAGCCCGTAATTCCGCATTGACGTCGGGGTCAAGTTATGGGCACTACGCCGCCGCGTACGATGGGAGTAACGCATATGGGGTCTATGGATACGCCAGTTCGGCTCATACCGGTCATGGACTATACGGCGAAGCAGAAAGCAACAGCGGACCAGGCTTCGGTGTCTATGCCGCTGCTACAAATAATAGGAACGGCACAGCTTTGAAGGCGTTCGCCACGGGGAACACAGAATTTACTTTTGGAGCAGATGGCCACACACAAGATAATGCCGCCGACGCCATTGGAGTCTATGGCCGTTCGAACTCGAATGGCGGAACCGGATACGGAGTTTATGGCTGGGCCGAAGCGAATGATGTAGACAACTGGGCGGGATACTTTTTGGGTGATGTGAACGTCACCGGAACCATCTTCATGCCCGCCAAGATGACAAGAATCGACCATCCGCTCGATCCGGAAAACAAGTATTTGGTGCATAATACAGTCGAATCGTCGGAAATGACGAACCTATACAGTGGCAACGCAACGCTCGATGCTAACGGTGGGGCGGTGGTCGCACTCCCTGATTGGTTCGAAGCAGCCAATAAAGACTTTCGATATCAACTCACATGCGTCGGCGGGTATGCGCCGGTCTATGTCGCTGAAAAGATTGGCAACAATCAATTCAAGATCGGCGGCGGCATTAATGGTCTCGAGGTCTCGTGGCAGATCATGGCAGTACGCAATGATCAGTATGCGAGGGCTTATCCCATGAGTCCTGTCGCAGACAAGCGCACGCATGAGCGCGGCAAGTATCGGTTCCCCGAGACATTCGGGCTCGGCAAAGATCGGGCGATCGACGCTATCGATCCCTCATCGGATGCGGAAGCTCTGAAGGCGGAGATCGAGCAAAGGGCAAAGCAGAGACCAGAAAGACACACGGAAGATGGATTGCACGAGGAGTAGATTAGCAATGCGACGGACATTATTGTTGGCCACAGCTTTCACAATTAACGCAGTTGCCGCGACATCGCTATCAGCGGCCACGCCGACGATTATCAGTTATCAAGGTAGGCTCACTGATGGCGCCGGACTGGCGTTCAATGGTAACTACTCGCTGACGTTCAACATCTACGACGTAGCCGCCGGCGGCGCTGCGCTTTGGACAGAGACGCTCAATCCGGTAGTCGTCGACGAAGGACTGTTTAATGTGCTGCTGGGCAGCGTCACTCCGTTCAACGAGAAGGCGTTTAGTGAAGCTGACCGCTTCATCGGTGTGCAAGTCAACGGCGGAGTGGAATTGGCGCCGCGGAGACAAATCGTCGCGGTGGCGTATGCATTGCAGGTTGCGACGATTGACGGCACGACCGGAGGTCAGGTGTTCGGGAATACACGTATCGACGGCAATGTCGTAGTCGGTACCGGTGATGCATTGGGCACACTATCGTTCACTGCAGGTGCAAATAACACGGCTCAAGGCAATTACTCGATTGCAATGGGTGCGGACAATACTGCATCGGGCCATTACGCGAACGTCTCTGGCGGGCTCGAAAATGTCGCCAGCGGCGCAGGAGCCGGAATTGGCGGCGGGTCAGGTAATCTCGCATCGGGAGACTCTTCGTTCGTGGGGTCAGGCAGTCGGAATACGGCAAGCGGCTCACGGAGTGTCATCGGCGGTGGTCGAGAGAATCTCGCAACCGGCGACTACTCGCATATCGGCGGTGGCTGGTTGAACTACACCGAATCATTGTACTCGACGGTTGGCGGCGGTGAACGCGACACGGCTTCGGGCCAGTGGTCGACGGTTGCCGGAGGGCGTAACAACGATGCTGAAGGCGGCTATTCAACGATCGGGGGCGGCACCGGCAATCGCGCCGTCGGCACGCGCGCATTTATTGGCGGCGGTGTAAACAACTTCGCTGACGGCTTCGATGCGATCGTGGTTGGCGGTGAATACTGTTCGACACTCGTGAGCGGCGGATTTGTCGGAGGGGGTGACCAGAATTCCGTTACCGGGGGCAACGCAGTTGTGGTCGGCGGATTCGCCAACAAGAACAGCGGGCTTCATTCCTTCGTTGGAGGAGGTGCCGGTAATTCGGTCAGCGGTGATTCATCTGTGATTGGCGGCGGATATGCGAACAATATCGCAGGCTTCGTGGCGGTCATCGGCGGCGGGCGACAGAACCAAGTGACCGCCCTTTATGGCGCTATAAGCGGTGGTTTATCGAACCAAGTCAATGGACTGCCAGGCGGATTCATCGGCGGAGGCATTCGTAATATAGTCGAAGGCAATACTGCTACCGTTGCAGGCGGCTACGTAAATGAAGCTTTGAACGCCAGAGCATTTATCGGCGGTGGCCAAGCTAACATCTGTCAAGGCGCATACGCTTCGATTGTAGGTGGTCTTTCTAACTTCAGCGACTCGAACGCACAATATAGTACGATTTGCGGGGGGAGTGCAAATAATACACTTGAAGACTTCTCCGCGGTCATTTCGGGATTTCAAAACAGTAATGCGGGTCTTCACTCTACTATCCTTGGCGGTTCTTACAATTCAATCGAAGACGAGCTGCTGAACCCCGCACAATATATCGCGGTGTTTGGACAAGGTGTCAGAGCGGGCGGTGCTGATTATCGAATGTTCCTCTTCGATGGCACCAATTCGGGGCGCCTGGCTCTCAATCGTGATACCGATGACGGTGGTGCGCTTTACCCCGTTCATGTCGGCACTGCCAACACCAACGGCAACGGCGCACGATTGAGTGCTGCGGGTGTGTGGACCGATGCATCGTCGCGTACTTTCAAAGAAAATCTCGTCGAGATCGGCGGTGCTGAACTTCTCGACAAGATTTCGCAGTTGTCACTTCCCCATTACAATTACAGAGGAACAACTGAAAAGCACATCGGCCCGATGGCGGAAGATTTCGCCGCGCTGTTCAATGTCGGCTCGGTCGACGAGAACACCGGACAGATTGATCCGATGTACTTGTCTGCAAAAGATGTTGCCGGGGTCGCGTTGGCTGGTGTGAAGGAACTATCAGAGCGCAATCGCAAATTGCAGGAGCAAGTGCAGCTATTGTTAAAACGAATTGAAAATCTCGAATTGAATAAGAAGTAAACTAACAGCACCTGAAAAGGAAATTTTATGTATCGAACTATCGGCTTCTGGACAATTCTCGCCGCCTCCAGCTTAATCGCGATCTCGATTGCGGCCGCTGCTTCCCCACAGTTGATTAATTATCAGGGCCGCGCGACCGACAACAGCGGTCTGCCTCTGACTGGAACCTATTCGCTTACGTTTCGGATTTATGATTCCGCGGCTTCCGGCAACCTTATCTGGTCGGAGACGCAAAACGCCGTAAATGTCAGCGGCGGTTTGTTCACGGTGTTGCTTGGATCGGTGACGCCGTTGGGAGAAGGTGTCTTTACTTCTCCTGATCGTTTCCTTACAGTTCAGATCGGAGCCGATCCCGAGCTGTCACCAAGGCAGCGGATCGTGGCCGTGGCATATGCGCTGACGGCGGTGGAAGCTGACTCGACATCCTGGTCGGGCATCAAAGGTATCCCCGCCGGATTCGCCGACGGAACGGACAACGTTGGTACCGGCGACATCACGGCGGTTAATACTTCGGGAGGACTGACCGGCGGCGTCACGAGTGGTGATGCCAATCTATCCATTGCCGGCGGCGGTGTGACGTCATCGCATATCGGTGACGGACAGATTACCAATGTCGACATCAACAACTCGGCGAGTATTGCTGCCACTAAGATTAGCGGAGTTGCGCTCACTTTGTCTGGGACGCAGACGGTCACCGGAGCCAAGACCTTTAATGGCCAGACTTCTTTCGGCGACTCTACTATGAGAGTGGACAATAACGGCGTGAGCATCGGTTCAAGTAGTTTCGGAGCCTCTGACAGATTACTGTCCGTTTCCCGAAAATTCAACATTGCTGCGCAAAGAACCGGCATTTCAACCGAGATTTCAAACTCCGCAGACAACGGCATCTTATTCGGATTGATTTCAAATACAACTGCAGTTAGTCCATCCGCTAGTAATTGTTATGGCATTGCGACGTATGCCACAACGGATGGACTGCGTATCGGTCTGTCTGCCTTCGCTCGGGCCAATACGATAACCCCGCGAAGCGGCATCGGGTACGGAGTCAGATCCGATGTCCAATATGGAGCTGAAGACTACGGTGTTTTCGGTCTTGCCTACAGCAGTGACGAAGGATATGGCGTGTACGGACAGGCACGATTAGCCCTCGGTTTTGGTGTTGGGGTTTATGGATTTGGTTATCAGAATTTCTCCAGTGCTTACGGAGTTTATGGAATAACCACAACAAACAACTCCCATGGCTACGGAGTCTACGGGCGGGCGCAAGGAAACGACGGTAATGGGTACGGAGTCTATGGCTCGGCAGTCGCAAACGCTGCCAGCTGGGCCGGCTACTTCAGCGGTGATGTCAATGTGACTGGAACGATTTTCACACCGGCGAAGCTAACCCGTATCGACCACCCAACTGACCCGGAAAGCAAGTACCTGCTTCTTAGTTCAGTTGATTCTCCGGAGATGCTAAACACACATTGTGGCAACGCCATTCTCGACGCTGCAGGCGAAGCCACAGTTCTCCTTCCCGAATCATTTGCCAAGGTGTGCAGGGACTACCGCTACCAACTGACCTGTGTTGGCGGGTATGCGCCGGTTTACATAGCTCAAGAAGTCACCGGCAATGAATTTCGAATCGCCGGAGGGACAGTAGGATTAAAGGTTTCATGGCAGATCATCGCCTTGCGCAATGATAATTTCGCCCGGACTTTCCCGCTCACCAACGAGAAGGCCAAGCGCCCGGACGAGTTGGGCAAGTATCTCCACCCAGCAGCCTTCGGACTGGATGAAGCAAGTGGTATCGACTATGAACACAATCGTCCCGTTGGGAAGCAGAACGAATCGCAGCTCTCGAGTGGTCGCCCTTAAACATTCGAGAGCCTAATTCCAGCGACACATACCGGACAACCGCAAATAGTGTTATTGGCTTTACAGAGCCGCAAAAATAGATATATTAGACTTATTATATCTATTGTACTGCGCTCGAATCAGCGAATTGAGCTACTTCGACTACTCTGATTCTTGACAACTTCTTGTTCTCGACTCCGCAAATTTGGAGCGCGGCTACGATCTCATTCTCGAATGAAATTCTTAACCGAAGGAGAACCCGTATGTTCGGTCAACTTCTGGCAGAAATCAGGTTGCTCATGCTGCCTTGTCTGTTAATTGTATCGATGCTCGCAGCT
>CAZQBX010000031.1:34732-35283 GCA_964592145.1 uncultured Ignavibacteria bacterium | reverse complement strand
GCTCAAACCGGTCGCTGAGGACAGCGCCCGTTGGATTGCCGCCTCATTGAGTATCTCATTGCCGGAGTCGACGAACATTCCGCGAATATTCTGCTCGACGCGCTGTACCGAAAGCATCCGGACCCGGTCGTCAAGAAACTTCCGGCTGATATGCGGATTCTCGTAGGTTGAACCGACTTGCGTGTAGCCACTGTTGTTGTCACCCTTGAGCGCGTTGTACTTCTTGAAAAACCAATTACGACCACACGGCGTCGAGACCAGATCCAGCATTCCGCAGCGATCGGCAAGTCGCATCGTGAGAATCTCTTCAACGACGTACTCGGGATGCAACTCGAAAGCGACTTCGTCGAAGTTGATGAAGTCGTAGTCGTTGCCGAGAATGTACTCGCCGCGGTTTTGCGAGGTCCGCGCCGTGATTTCCGCACCGTTTCCAAAGACGAGGGTCGGAAACGGCGTGTGGGTGACGTTGTCGACCAGCAGTTCAATCAGCTTCGTGCCGCGGATCAATGCGAGGACGTTATTGAAGATGATGTTTGCTTGGTCCTGCGTGA
>CAZQBX010000031.1:0-34722 GCA_964592145.1 uncultured Ignavibacteria bacterium | reverse complement strand
GATGTTCATCGCGCGATAGCGACTGACGTGATCATAGCGGCGGCTGCGAATGCGAAAGATTGCCCGATGAAGAAGCTTTGCGGCTTGGATACGTGATTTTCCCCAGCGGTTGCCGGTGACGAGCAGGTTTTGCGGCTTGGTGGAGTTCTTAAGCCATCGCTGTTGGCCTTCGTGCGGTTCAAATTCGAGAACTTCGCGACAGAAGATTGCCGGATGGGTGACGGATTGGCGCCAACGGTTCTTGGGGCCGTGCTTTGGTTGGTTGGTGTGTTTCATGGCACGCTAAGTGAGATGGATTTGTTAGTAGTTAGTAGGGCAGGTCTCCTTAGCGGAAGTGGACTGGAATTAGAAACTACTCATTGGAGACCTGCCAGATCATCTCCACCAAAATAATGGTGCTGGCAGGTCTCTCAGTCACGTGCTTCAATCATCACGAATTTTCGGCAAAGAGACCTGCCCTACCGACCGTTTCGCCCCCACCCTTGATCCCTCTTTCCCATTGGAAGAGGGAAAAGTTGAGTAGGTTGGAACCCTCGCCCCGGAGATTGTCGGGACAGCAAATCATCGTTCAAGAGGGTTCCGACATGGCACCAGCATTCATGACGCAAGAGTGGTCGGAACTCCCTGGCGAGGTATCGAAAGTGGACGCTTCATTCTGAATGGGAGTTCCAACCTACTCAACTGTCGTCGTCTCGCTACCCCCTACGACAGCCGCGCCAGCTCGTTGATCGCTTCCTCGCGAGTAATTAGGTTATTGTTCATCTTGGTGATGATATTCTCAAGCTGAATCTTTTCTGCTTGCGCGCGTTCGGTCAGGCCAATGTGGGCGCGATTCTCGAAACGAAATTGCACCTCGGCGCTGATGCCGTGCAATGCCAACTCGACATTGGCGATCCAATTCAACAGCGAGGCCGCGGCGTTTTGCACTGTCGCCACCTGCCGCTGCACCAGTTCATACTTGAACTCCGCCCAGTTATGCGTAGTGCCGTAAGCATAGCCGAGCATGAACGGCGCGAGATGTGTGCCGGCGCAAATGTCCTCGATCATCGCTTTGTGATTCATGTACCACGCCGTTGACGAAGAATTGCGGTTCGAGGGTCCGATGTACTCGATGGCGACATCGTTCCAGGTCACAGGATTCTTGTCCGGTCCGAAGTCGCGCATCATCTCGACCGTGTCGTCGAAGTAATTATTCGCGCGCGTGAAATAGTCGGCATCGGATTCGTCGGAACGCTTTTCCGGCGGAGTAATCTTGACGTGAATCCGGTGGTATCCCGCCGAACGCATCGAGCGGAACATGTCGTTCACCAGGGTTTGCTCCACCCGCGCCACGAACGGAATCGCCGCCAACAGCGACCGTCCGGGGACGCTTCCCGGTTGCGACCCGAGGCCATAGTAGAATGTTGACGCCGGATTGAGCGGTGTGCGTAGATTCTCGACCTCTTGATAGATGTGACATTCTTCGCCACGCGCTTCAATGACGATATTGCGCATGTCGGCGAGCAGAAAGCGATCGACCGAAGAACTCGACGGCGACAATTGCAGTTCACCGCAAACGGCACCATCAGTGAAGAGCGACTCGAAGAACTGCAACAGCAGTTCGCGGAAGCCACCACGTTTGAGCAAGCCATTGCGATAGATGCGTTGATCGAGCTGGTGCAGTATCGCGCGAATCTGCTGGTCTTCAGACTCCGACTTTGCTCCGACGATCTGGTAGTCAAATCGCGCCGAGCAAAGGCGCACCCAGGTCCAGATGACGGCGTTGAGCATTGGAATGTTGTCACGCAGATAGCGATACAGTTCCAGCCGGGCGCGACCGGTATCCCAGGGGTAAAGGGTCAGTTGGCGTTCAAAATCGAGATTGAGCGACTTGAGCCGTGGTTTGGCTTTGATCCCCGGCGGCAATTTGGCGATTTTGGCTCGGTTTTTGGCAATTTCTGTGTTTGGCGCAGTTTTGTCTTTCTTAGACCAGAGTTTGATTGGCATGATAGGTCCTCCTGATAACAGGAGCCGGAATTAATATCGAGTCCATAGCTACAGATTTCGAAATATTACTTGCGCGGCGAATGCGACTGTGGTATATAGGGTTTGAGTGCAAAATGCCCCGGAAACGGGACCCATAGTTTGTGCAACAACGAGTGTTGTTTGCTTGATTCCAACACAAGCCAAAAGCATTCAAAGATCTCCAACTTGTGTTCCCCGCAATAATCAACAAGCAGCACTCGTTTTTATTTGCCTGCTCCGCAGATCGTGCGTCAGCTTAAGTTATTCCCTTTGAACGAATTGACATTCCTGTGACGATTGGATGACAGCTACGGAAGCGCAGAATCTGCTTCGTAATTGAGACTTCAAAAAGGTGAATTTGATTCGTCTTTAATTGACAATGACTTAGCGACTTTTTCGATCAATCAAACTTTGGCATGGGTTTTGATAATATATGGCAATGAAGTGAGTTAAAACCGTGTCATCGAACAGTAATGTTAAACGATAATTCACTTCAGACGTTTTGCATTACCGATAAGCGAGGGATCGTAAAAAAGTCCCTCGCTGAAAATGATGACCGAATGAAGAAGGAATAATTCAGCCTCTAAACGCTTTACGATAGCCCACCCTAATAGACCTTGAGTTACCGGGTTAGTAGTGACGACAAGTTGCTCAAACGGAAAACCCGAGTCGGAGCCCTCTGACTCGGGTTTTGCATTGCGGGGGGGAATGTTGTAGGGCAGGTCTCATTGCCGAAATCTCGTGATTTCAAGGATAATGTGGCTGGAGACCTGCCAATCTTTGAAGGCGACGGGAGAATTGGCAGGTTTCCAATTACATGCTCCTAACGCTCGACTGCTCCCGGTAAGGAGACCTACCCTACACGATTTCGTGCGGTTCATGTAGGGCAGGTCTCGTTGCCGAAATTTCGTGATTGCAAGAAGCATGTCGATTGAGACCTGCCGGAGTTCGAATAGGAAGTTGGCAGGTCTCCAATTACATACTCCTAACGCCTATCTGCTTCCGATAAGGAGACCTGCCCTACGACATATCTGTCGCTTTCCAAAAAGCGATTGGCAAGTTTACATTCGAGCTCTTTATTGCGCCAACGAATACTGGGATGTACAGAAGTGACGTGTTAGACAATGTCCAAGCTCCTTAGGTATTTTGTTCCAGGTCAGACTTGGTTCATTGCAGCCGTAACCCAAGATCGCAGACCGGTTCTGGCAGGTAACTATGAACTGCTCATTGAATCGCTGAGACGATTTTCGCGCTCGATGCCGTTTGACTTAATCGCATACGTAGTGCTCCCAAATCACTTTCATTTGCTTCTCACAGCCACAAAGACAACACCGGACAAGATCATGCATAAGGTGAAGCTTTCGTTCTCAAAGCGATTGACTCTAAACGGTGGAGTCGGCTCACAGGTGGTTTGGCAAAAGCGGTACTGGGACCATGTCATTCGTGATCAGGAAGATTTCAATCGCCACTTTGATTACATTCACTTCAATCCGGTAAAACACGGTTATGTCGATGACCCTTCCGAGTGGAAGTACTCTTCATTCTCGCAGTATCTTGCCGAGGGCGTTTACTCAAGCGATTGGGGGGTTGTCAATCAACCAGACATCAGCGGTGATTTTGGCGAGTAGAAGTTGTAGGGCAGGTCTCTTTGCCGAAATTTCGTCATTTCAAGAAGCAAGTCGCTAGAGACCTGCCAATCTTTGAAGGCGGCGAGAGAATTGGCAGGTCTCCAATTACATGCTCCTAACGCCCAACTGCTTCCGGTAAGGAGACCTGCCCTACACCACCGAGTAATCGATTACACAGCAATTAGGGGCTTGGCACATCTCGCTAATGAAGCACTCGAAATTCTCTCTTCGATGAACACTCGCCATTCAGTAAAGCCATCCAGACGAGGACACCAGAAAATGGCCTTGGCGGAAAATAAGACTGAATCTCATAGACGCCCTTTGTCAGTTGCATATGCACGATGGTATCCAGGACAGTACCTACCGTGTCGGCAATAAGGACGGTGACCATAGAAGAATTAGCAACGTCGAAGGCAAACCAACTTGCTGCAGGTCCAAACGGATTTGGCGCGCGGTTGGCCTCCTCTGCTGTTGCAAAGTCCACACGAACGGGTTCTATTCGTGGATGCTGAAATCTTGGATACTCTCGGTTCGCGTTGGAACCTCCGTGCTTCCACGATGAGCAACTGGCGGCTATGACCAACACAATCGCAATTGGCAGATATCGTATCTTCATTAGTATCACTCCTGTATATATCTTTTATACAGGATAGTATGTTTCAAGGCGGATTGTTTCGTAGACGTTGAATCAAGAAATGTCTACACCCCTAAAACTCTTCCGCTTCACCGTAGAAATAATACACGCGGTCAAGTGCATCTTGCAAGGCGAGCGCTTCCTTGGCTTGCTTCTCGGGCGATTTGCGCACCTTGCGTTTCGGGGTGTCAGCGTTCTTCTTCTCCGGGACGGTCATCAGAGTTTCTTCCACTTTCTCGACAAAGGTTGGCCATTCTTTGTGCAGCGGTTGCGAGGTATCATAAATGACCTGAAGGGTCTTGGCGGCCGAGGTCGCGAGCATCGACTTGTCCATCATTTCAAAATACGCCCGAGGCAGCGGCAACAAGATCGACACAAATAGCGCGGTACCGACAATGAGCCAGCCGCGAATGGCGCCGACAATTGCGCCGCCCCACTTATCGCGTTCGCCGAGCTGTTGCACAGAGACGAGCTTCTCGAGAATCTTGGCGACGACCTTGAAAATGGCGTAGATCAACCCGAGCACGATGATGTAGGAGATGACGGCAACCGTGATGGGCGAGGCGTCAATCGCGGAAGCGACTTCTTCGGCAACGAAGTCGAGTTTGCCGGTGGATATCACCAGCGCTGCTCCAAGTCCCAGCAGCGCCATCAGTTCTTTCAGGAAGCCTTTTTTCGTGCCGATGAAGACAAAGCCCAGCACACCCAACAGCGCGATCAGATTAAATACCATTATCCCCTCCGAGGTCTGAATCCAGCGACACGATTTCAGTGCCGCGACCAGCCGGTATAAGTTCAGTCTGCACAATCGCCGCGCAAGATCTGCCCGGCGCAGAGAACAATCGAAGTAATATCATCGGCCCGGCATAAAGCATTCCAAATCAGCCAAGAGCCGAAATCTGACAAAAATGTGAGTGAGTTGACGATATTGGGCAAGAAAAAACTTTGCGTGGTCTATTTGAGATGCTTGACAAACGAGGCTATGTCCGGCGCCTTATACAATGCGGTTCCGGCGACCAGAACGTCTACCCCTGCCGCCTTGGCCAGCGGCGCTGATTCGAGATTGATTCCGCCATCGATGGAAATCAGATACTTGTAGCCATACTTATTGCGCCATTCAACCGCTGTGCGAACTTTGCTTAAGACATCGCCGATGAACTTCTGACCGCCAAAACCGGCATATACCGACATTACCAAGAATAAGTCAATATGTGCGAACAGCGGGAAATAGTCCTCGATGGGTGCATCGGGGTTAAGGGAAATCCCCGGCTTGGCACCCTTGCGGCGGATCTCCTGCAGAATATCGGTGTCGTGCTTGATGACTTCGCCGTGAACGGTGAGATAATCGGCGCCGGCATCGATGTAGACATCGACATACTTCTCCGGATTGGAGATCATCAGATGGACATCGAGCGGAAGATCGGAAATGCCGTTGACCTGTTTAATGATGAACGGACCAAAACTCAAATTGGGAACAAAGTGGCCATCCATGACGTCGCAATGCAGCCAGTCGACGCCGGCGGCTTCCACATCGCGGATTTGCTCACCCAATCTCGTGAAGTCGGCGGCAAGAATCGATGGTGCGACAATTGTCATGGGAATGATAATAGTAATGTAGCTTCGCTGATGCAAGTGAGGATTGCGGCGCCGAGTCTCCTCAATACAGTTCAAAGCTGGGGCGCTGGATTACCGATCAAAAGGATTCTTGGCACTTTTGTCAGCAGATTGCCGGCGGTACGACGCACGGAAAGAGTTGAAACGCGGCATGGGAGAATGGATAAGGGAGCGGAAGCAAATTCGTCTGCTTAGGGACACCTGTCGGGGGATCAAACGATTTGTGTTCTCTGGTTGACATTTCCAGTAAATCGAATATCTTATACTTAGTAATATGTATCCATAAAATCCATTTCCTCCCAATTACTCGGAAGGAGTAGTCATGAAGGGCATCAACCCGATAAACTGGACATTTGCACTAGTCTGCATGTGCTTGACAGCAACCCTACTGGCAGACGTTCCGCCCATGTTCTCTCACCAGGGGCGCTTAACGGATGGGGCAGGTGATCCGGTCGCGGATGGACCCTACCTTATCAAGTTCACGATCTACGATGATGACGTGGCAGGAGTAGCACTGTGGAACTCCGGGTTCCAGAACATCCAAGTCACCGATGGTCTCTTTAGCTACCTCCTTGGTTCGAATGTCGCATTTCCGAATGGGCTATTCTCCGGCGGCGGCGAGCGTTGGTTGGGAGTGACGGTTGGAGTAGACCCCGAAATCGTACCGCGAATACGAATCGTATCGACAGCTTATTCACTCCAGGCGCAAAAAGCTGACACGGCGTCGTGGGGCGGGTTGACCGGAGTACCGGCCGGATTTGCAGACAATGTCGACAATGATGGCGGCGGCGACATCACCGGCGTAACCGCCGGCAGCGGCCTCTCCGGAGGAGGAGCTTCAGGATCAGTAGGTTTGAGCGTCGACTTCAATGTAACGCAGCAACGAGTGACTGGTATCGCACCAGGTGGGACAGCAATTACAGGAATCAACGCGGATGGTACGGTACAGGCGGCGCCATTCGGCAACGGTGATATAACCGCCGTAACAGCGGGAAGCGGACTTTCCGGCGGCGGTGTCTCTGGGTCTGTGAATTTGAACTTAGCACCGTCGATAAGCACGAGTCATACATTTGAGAACTCTCTCACCATGGGAGACAGCACTTTCAGGGCTGATCCCAACGGTATCGTGATCGGCAGGAACATGAGTCCTTCGTCGTCATACCTAATGCAGAGCTGGCGAAACTACAGCAGCGGTACCGCGCGTTATGGCAGCTACATCAATCTGACAAATTCGCTTGGCGGGTCGTTGTATGGTGTCCTTGCCGAACTGAGTCGCCCGGTAGGAGTTGCTGGCACTTCTTATGCCTTGCGTGGCGAGGCGATAGGCGATGGCAATGGGCGCTATGGAGTTTATGGATACGCCGCAACCGCCGACCCTGCCCTTACCACAGGTTCATCAGTTGCCGTGTACGGGCAAGCCACAGACGGTGCAACTGCCTATGGCGTGTATGGAAATGCAAACTCGGCACTCACCAGCTGGGCCGGTTACTTTGCCGGGAATGCAAATGTAACAGGTACACTCTCCAAAGGCGGAGGTGCATTCCGTATCGATCACCCGCTCGATCCTGAAAATAAATACCTTCAACATTCGTTCGTCGAGTCGCCGGATATGATGAATATCTACAATGGAAATATCATGACTGATGATCAGGGATACGCAACTGTCGAGATGCCGTCATATTTTGACGTACTAAATCGCGATTTTCGTTACCAGTTGACTGTGATGGGGCAGTTTGCGCAGGCGATTGTTGCGCAGAAGCTCGTCGACAGGCGATTTGTTATTCAAACTGACAAACCGAATGTGGAGGTATCCTGGCAGGTAACAGGGATTCGCCAGGACAAGTGGGCGGAGGCGAATCGCATACAGGTCGAAGTCGATAAACTACCTGATCAGCGCGGAAAGTATGTTCATCCACTGGAATGGAATTTAAGCGATGATCGTGGAATTGACTGGGAGATGAACAGATCCGCGATGGGAAGCAACCATTAGGATTCGCAGAGTTAATCCGTTTTCGACACGGTCAGCTTGACAGTTTCGCCGCGCAACACTTGTTCGTTACGTTCCGGCTTCTGTTCAAGTACCGTGTTAGGAAGGTAGCGGTCTTCTTTCTTGCGCTTGATATCGCCGAGTACGAGGCCGAGATCTTCGATGCGTTCTCTTGCCAATTCCAGCGGAAGCCCCAGCAATGAAGGCATTGTGACGACGCCGGTTTCTCCGCCTTGATTGACGGCGATTGACACCTTGCTGCCCAACGGCAACAGCGTCCCCTTGGAGGGAATCGTCTCGATGGCGGTGTTTTTCGCCAAGGTATCGACCCGCACCCAATAAATGTCGCCGGCGGCAAAGCCTGACTTCTGCAAAGCGATATTCGCCTGCGCCAGCGGGAGTCCAAACACATCCGGGATTTCAGCGACACGCAGTCCGGCGGACACCACGATTTTGACACTGCGTCCCGATTTGATCATCGTACCGGCTTCAGGCACTTGCGTCAGGATGATTCCCTCCGGCTTATCGGAGGAGAACTCACGACCGGCGATCTCGAGCGAGACGTCGTTCTTGGCGGCGAGGTCGTCAGCTTCGAATTCCGTTTTGCCGACGAAGGACGGCAGAGGGAATTCTTCACCGTGACGGGTGACAGTGGGCATGATCAAGCCATTGACGAATGCGAAGATAGTAAGGAGGGCAACAAACGGTATTCCGACGTAAAGTAGCAGCGGGCGCGTGTAAGTTCGAAGAGGCTGCATCGCTGGCCGCCTACTTGCGGGTCAAATGCGCCGCAAAAATGTTGTCGAGGTATTTCAAACCCGGATAGGTGCGCAGGAACTTGTCTTCACCGACGACATCTTTAATTTTGAAGGCCTCCGGAATTGTCACCTCAAACTCCGGCATTTCCTGCAGGAATTGCGCAATGATCATCTCGTTTTCGGCCTTGAGTACCGAGCAGGTCGAATAGACAATCGCTCCTCCCGGCGCAAGCAGTGGAGCGGCATTCTTCAACAGACCGATTTGCATCGCCGAATAGCGGGCGATGTCTTCAGCAGTCGTGATCCAGCGGCCTTCAGGGAACTTGCGGAAAACGCCGGTGCCGGAGCACGGTGCATCGATCAAAATCTTGCTGTACTGCCCGGAACTGAATTTTGCACCGTCGGCTTTGACTGGAAGCACGTTTTCGATCTTCAACCGCTGGAGATTCTCGCGCAGCAGATTGAGACGCGGTTCGGAGATGTCGACCGCAGTGACCTTTCCTTCGGCGCCGATGCGCATGGCGATATCAGTCGTCTTGCCGCCGGGTGCGGCGCAGAGATCGAGTACAGCCTCGCCGGGTCGTGGATTGAGCAATTCGACGACCAAGCCCGAAGCCTCGTTCTGGATGATGTATTCACCATCTTCGAAGTGCGGTAACTGCGTGGGGTTGGTATCGGACAATATATGGATGAAGTTCTTCAGGAACTTGCCCTGCTTGAAGCGCATGTTGACCTGCTGCAACTTGGCGAGGTACTTACGAATCAATTCCGGATCATTATTAAGTCGCACCTGCAGCGGTTGTGCTTCATTGCCGTTACGGAGAAATTTCTCAACGACGACATCGGGATAGTAGCCCAACAACTCCTTCACAAACCAAATCGGATATGAGTAGAACTGCGTCAGGTAATTCAGCATGTCGGAGCGCAATTCGTCAAAGGAGAGCTTTTCGATGTTCTGCGCAATGTTCTTCAAGACAGCGTTGACCATCGCCTCGGCGCCGGGCGTGTATTTCTTGGCAAGATTGACTGTCTCATTGACCGCGGCGTAGTGCGGGATGTTGCATTCCGGCAGAAGCTGGAAACAGCCAAGCCGCAAAACGGTGATCAGCGAATCCGAGTGCGAAGAGAGTTTCTTGCGCAGGTACTGCGACAGGATCAGGTCAAGACGCTTTTGCATCTTGATCGTGCCGGAGACCAGATAGATTCCGAGGTTTAGATCAAAGCGACCGCGGAAATTCTTCTGCTTGAGCTGTGCCAGCTCGTGCTGGAGAGATTCGGGATCGCGGCGCGCGATCATGAGGACACGATAGGCCTCTTCGCGCGGATTCAAATTCAGTTCGCTCATGAGCTGACCTCAAAGGGACTTAGGCGGCTTCCACCTGTTGATACCATTAACGCTGTACGACAGATTTTCAAAGGTAAAATTTCCTGTGTCGAGAGGCCGAAACAGGTGGAGAGAATTTCATCCGGTCGAACGAACCCCCGATTGCCAAGTGCCAACTCCATATACAAAAGGTGTACGCCTGTACCTTGGCGAAGTTCAATGTTTAATATGGAGTCACGCACATCAATTTCATTAATCTCTTCGTTCTTAACTCGTTTTACTAATATCGACGGTTGTGCAAGAACTGCGAAGGTTTTTTCGCTGGAAATCGCAGTTTCTGGACCGAGTTCCACCTCATAACAAGCCAGATTGATCTGGCTCGAAACCGAAGCCGCCTTGCCAAAGACGGGTTTACCCTGCAGAACGTGGAAACCGTCGGGCAGGACCTCGTTAAGTCGGTCGATCATTGGCTCTTGAAACGGCGTGTCGAGTTGAATATCAAGAAATTCGCCGCGGGAGGTATACCCCAAAGTCAACGGCGGTCCGAACGACAATTTCGGTCGCGGGTGATGTCCCTGCGAGTAAGCCACCGGTATGTCGGCTCGGCGAATCGCGCGCTCGAACATCCGCATCGTCGCGAGATGCCCCACAAAACGCACCGACTCATCTTTGGTCCACTGCAGTCGAATTCGACTCCGTGGAACAATCATGGGCGCCGGCTCGGAGAGAATGCGTTTTGGTTTTCGTCCAAAGCTACCGGTCGGCGCTGAGGGCGACGGCGCAAGAATCTGTTCTGCCAACTCCGGCTTGGATAGAATCAATTCTCCCAACTTGAATCCGCCGGCTGAACGGCGGATTTCCGCAGCCGGAAATGCCGACTGCCGCGATCGGAGCAGCTGTTCGCGAGGCGAGCTATACTCGATATGATCCCAGGCAAGCGGTGAACCCAAAGGGCGCGCTCCGGCGGCCCGGTTAATGTCGATTCCGTAAGCGCTCAACGCCTGGCGCCAGTTTTCACTTCGGCGATCGTCGTTGAAGTCTTCCGTTGATGGTGCAGTCTCCGACATGGCGACAACAGCGGCAGTGTAGCTGCGGTCTCCACGCGACAGAACTGACAGCAGATAGGCAAATTCTGGTTCGCGAATCTTATACTGCAAATTACGGCTCCGGGCGCCACGTTGGACCTTGTCGCAACGCTGCAGGTACTCCTCCGGAGAAATCGCGGCATCCCATTGCCATTCGGTAAACGGCTGTATCACAAATGGTGACAGCGATACCACCAGGTGCGTTTTATCGCCATATTCGCGACGCACGCTCTCGCAGTTACGAATCACGTCGATGAGATCATTGGTGTCGCGATCGCCTTCTTCAGGCAATCCGATTTGGAAATCAAGGCGAACTGATTTCCATCCCGCGGCGAAGGTATTGGCCAGTACCTGATAGAACTGCTCAAATGCAGTGAAGTGGCCATGCGCTTCGCGCAGTCGCTCCGAGCCTGATTTGAGATCGAAACGAATGCTCTGCTTCTCGCCGAACGAGACCGCACGGGCATAGTCAATTGAATGCTGACTTACCGGCAGCGGCGGCAGCGCGACAGTGACATGTCGGTCGCGCAAACGCTGGCCAAGACTCGTGATGAACTGGTCGAAATTCTTCACTCCGGCGGTAAGATTCGCAGACAAGGCAATCTCATCGTAGCCGGTTTCCCGTTGGGCAGTGACGATGGCTTCGACGACGCGCTGCACATCAAACGAATTTGGCAACGAAACGCAAAGCCGGTCATTCGTAACCTCTTCGAAGGCCTGCACCGGGACAACATTCTTGAGACGCGAACTTCCATCAACTCGTCTGGCGCGGATCGGGTAATTCTGATTAGCAAGGGACGGCACATAGACGCCGGCAATTTGGCCAAGCTTCTGCAGCATTGCCGGTCGATCATAAATCGATCTCTGGCTAATCAACGCTGCAATTGAATCTGCTTCGGCATCCAAGTCGCCGACGAAAAAGGCATCGACAAACTCGGCGATCGGCTCGGGATTGAGCGCTCCGACACCTGATGCAGTGACAAGCGGATGCGACGCGTCTCTTTCTCTCGCAAAAACCGGGATATTTGCCAGCTTCAGAGCTGTGACAATGGCGCCAAATGAGAGGGGATCGGGAAGCAGGATATGTACCCAATCGCAATCGCGCAACGGGGTAAACGATTCAAGAGTGAAAAGCGGGATGTTCTTATCCTGCAGTAGTGCCATCGCATCATTGTCCGGCAGGAAAGATCGCTCACAGGACATTGTGGCCGTGGTGTTCAGGGCGCGATACAGACGATGCAGTTCGGGGTAGCCCATGCCGCGGTCATATTTCTCGGGAACGTATAGAGCAAGTCGCACCGCCGCCGCTTCGACGCGCGGACGCACTGCTCCCCATTCGTTTCCGATATATCTGGCCGGGCGAATTACGTGGGGGAAAAATTCGGCATCCAGAAGGGCCTTGTTATTCATCCCTGAAATGCTGTCCGTTAGAGGTTGGGGAGTTGAACCCGAACCGAAAGTACGCAATGATAAAGCCTTGAAAGAGCCGTCTAGCCCAGAATTTCTTTTTGATTACATTTGCACATCTCGACGATCTTGTCCTTAAACTTCCACGACTTCTTGTCGGTCGTGAAGGTTGGGTCGACCAGGCGGATGGGTTCCATCGCCGTGGAGCAGACCGGACAGATCTTGACGTGAGACTTCTTCGAAGCCTTATCTGCAAATGATTGCCTTTTCGCCATTTCCTCGTCCTCCTAAAAAAACAGTGACCTTTATTATACGTAAAGAGGTTCCAAAGTCAATAGCCTGAATGAAAATGAGCGAAGATTTTGGGATTGAAGGGGTTAGGAACCGTGAATTGCGGGCTATGGCAGTTTCTTCTTTAATTCTTCAACTTCCGATTTGAGCCGTTTTAACTCGGCCATCCGCTCGGGCAGGCGGCTCAGATGCGCCTCAAGAATTTTGAATTCCTTCAGTTCCCGTTGCGGCGAACCGGCGTAGATGGTGCCCTCTTTCAGTGTGCCGGAGACACCAGCTTGCGCTGCAATCGTCACGCGGTCGGGAATGTTGAGATGCCCCACAATTCCCGCTTGCCCGGCCAGAACAACATAGTTGCCGATCGTGGTCGATCCGGCGATGCCCACTTGCGAGACGATAAGACACCCGCGTCCGATTTTGACATTGTGCGCGATTTGCACGAGATTATCAATTTTGGTGCCCGCGCCGATGACCGTCTCGCCGAGTGCGGCGCGATCAACTGTGCAATTGGCGCCGATTTCAACATCGTCTTCGATGCGCACACGTCCAATCTGGTAAACCTTGTGATGAACTCCCTTGTCCTGCGCATAGCCGAAACCGTCGGAACCGATCACCGTCCCCGCGTGAATTGCGACACGATCGCCGATGACCGTGTCATCATAGATTGTGACATTGGGATAGATCAGGCAGTTGTTTCCGAGCACACAGTTGCGGCCGATGACTGCGCCTGCCATGATCTTGCAGTTGTCGCCGATCTTGCTCCCTGCGGCGATCTCCACGAAGTTGCCGACATGGGCGTTCTCGCCCAGAGTCACATCGGGATCAATGAACGCGTGCGGTGAAATTCCGGGATGAAGTTGATGACCCGGCGGCGGAGAGATCACTTTGAGCGCATTGCAGAAGGCGAAATACGGGTTTGGATGAACTAGGTAATTAAGAGCGAACTGCGAGCGCGGGGAATCAACGATAACGGCACTAGCCTTGGTGGTCGCGAGATGTTGCTCGTACTTGGTATTGGCGAGGAAGGCAAGATCGCCGCTTGCAGCGGTTTCCAGGGTGCTGATGCGTAGAATGTCGATGTCGCCGTCGCCGACAATGGCGCCGCCCAGCGTGGCTGCCAAGTCCCGCAGTTTCATCGATTACCCGGCCTTCTCCAGCTCCTGCAGAACAAGATCGGTGACATCGAGGTCCTTCGTCGCAAATGCAATGTTGCCGTTGATACAGTCGAGCACCAGGTCATAGCCATTCCGGCCGGCAACGATTTCCAGGGCGCGATTGATCTCCTCCATCAGCGGCTGGGTCAATTCGTGATTTCGTTTTTCCGCTTTACCGTTCGGACCGAAAATTCCTTCGGCTTTATTCTTGAACGCAACTTTACGTGCCACAATCGCATTGGCCCGGTCGCTTTGCTCCGAGTCCGAATATAGCAGGGACTGCTGTGCAAACTCTGATTCCAAACGCTCAATACTGTTTTGCTCGTCTTCGAGTTCAAGATTCCACTGCCGGACTTCCTCATCGAACTCGCTCTGGGCTTGCTTGAACTTTGGATAGTTCGATCGCAGCCGATAGGAGTCAATATAAGCGTACTTGTGGGACATCTTGCCCTACTGTGTCTTCTCCAACTCTTCCAGCACCTTGTCGGTGATATCCATTTCTTTTTTGGCGTAAGCGATATTGCCGTTGACGCTGTCGAGTATCAGATCGTAGCCTTCCGTCAAGGCGACTTTTTCCAATACGGTGTTGATCTTGTCGAGAAGCGGTTTGGTCAAAGCGACATTGCGCATTTCCGCACGACCATCAGGTCCGAAAATCTCATTTGCCAGTTTCTGCCAAGTTGCCTTCTTGGTCTCAATCTCAGCTTCCTTTTCCTTCTTCTTGGCATCGGAGAGGATCAACGCCTGCTTGGCAAGTTCGGCTTCTAACCGTTCTATATCTTTTTGGCCGGTTTCGACTTCAATGTTCCACTGCTCGACTTCTTTGTTGAATTGCGCCTGCGCGTCCTGGAATTCTTTGTATTCAAGGCGAATGCGGTAGGAATCGATATACACGATCTTGTCCTGCGCCTGAAGTGAAAGCGGGAGCGATAAAATGGCTGCAAATGCGATGATAGCAAACACAAATGCACTACGATTCATGGTTTCCTCCAAAGGATTCTTCTATGCGCTGTTAGAATGTGGTTCCGAGTTGGAAATGTGGTTTCCAGCCGGCGCCGTCGGGGTTATTATAGCCATATCCGAAGTCAAATCCAATAGTTCCTAAGCCCGGAATGACAATTCTGAACCCGGCGCCCACCGACTTTTTCAAACCATCGGTTCTATCCAAATCAAACGGTTTGACAGCCTTGCCGGAAAGCCAGGCATTACCGGCATCGGCAAAGGCCAGAACATATATCTGCTGTTCGACAATCGGCATCTGTAACTCAAGATTATATATCAATTCTGACCGTCCGCGCAGCAAGCCGCCATCGGTATTGCGCGGTCCGACTGTGCCGTCTTCATAGCCGCGGATTACGCCGTCTTGATAGGTACCGCCCGGTGCGAAGCGCTCGGAATACGGTATTCCGGCATCGCCGTCAGGCGAATCAATGACACCCAACCGGACTTTGCCGGCCAGAACGAACTTCCACCACAGACGTTGATACTTGGAAGCATCGAACAAATGCTTGTGATATTTCCAGTCGCCGCCCAGCGCCCAGCCGGAGGCTTCCGAGCTAAGCTGCACCAGGGAGCCGGAAGTCGCAAACTGTGACAAATCACGGGAGTCGCGAACAATCGTAGCACCGAGTGCCGAAGTCGTCAGCCAATCATTTTCATACTGCAGAAGGCTGTTGGGATTGTTCTTATTATTTTCACGATAAGCATCATTGAAGTCGAAGTAACGAACTTCTTCTAACGTATATCGCCCGGTGATGCGGAAATAGTCATCAGGCCAGGTCAGTCGCCGACCGAGACGTACTCCCATTCCGCGTGTGCCTTCGCTGAATTCCTCGGTGCCGAAACTCAATTCGCGATTGACGTTGAAAACATCCATACCAAATGAAGTCGGCGTGTCAAACATCCACGGCTCGGTAAACGACAACGAGATTGAATTGCGGCGCGAGCCGAATGACCAATCCAGATTAACGTTCTGTCCATTGCCGCGGAAATTGGGAATGCCGAGGCCCAGGGTGCCGACCAATTTGTCCTGACCAGAGTAACCGGCGCCAGCCTGAATCTGTCCGGTTGGTTTTTCGGAGACTTTGAACACGATGTCGATATCGCCGTCGGGGAGATTCTTCACATCCGGTTCGACATTCGAGAAATAGTTCAGCAGCATCACGTTGCGCAATGAGCGCATCAGCAATGAGCGTTTGAAGATTTGTCCCGGCCGTGAAAACAGCTCGCGGCGGATGACCTTTTCCTTGGTCTTTGAGTTGCCTTCGACAAAGACCTTGTTAATATGTGCCGGGACGCCCTCGGATATTTCGAATTCAATATTTAGTACGGAGTCGCTGGTTTGGACGTTATCGAGAATACGGACATGAATGTAGCCGTCTTCCTGGTAGACTGAATAGAGATTCGTTACCGACTCTTCAAACTTCTCGAAGTCATAAATGTCGCCACGCTTGAATTTCAGTTGGTCTTCCAGGAGCTCGGACTTGTAGATCTCGTTCCCTGAGAATTTGACATCACCGTAATGATAGCGGGTGCCTTCGTTCACATACAGGCGGAGCACCAGTCCTTTGCCGTCGGCATCGACAAGCACGCTGTCGCTGGTGATGGCGGCATCGATATGGCCGCGCTTGCGATAGTATTGAATGATCTTGTCTTTGTCTTCTTCGAATTGATCCCGTTTGAATGCACCGGAGCGCAGGAAGCCTTTCGGCTTGGCGCTCATTTCACCGCGCAAGGAGCCATCGGAAAAGGCGTCGTTGCCCTCGAATTCGATCGCGCGGATCTTGACCTTCTCGTTTTCCTTGACCTTGAAAACGACCGCAATCTTGTTGCTGTCGAGGGATTTGGTTTCGGTTGTGACTTCGGCAAGATAATAGCCTTCGTCACTGTAGAATTTCTTTAAGGCATCGACATTATTGGTGATTTGGCTGGGACCGACGGTTTGGCGCTCGAAGATCGTCAATTTCTCTTTGAGTTTGTCGGTCTTAATCGATTTGTTACCCTCGAAATCGATTTGCGCTACCTGGGGATGCTCGATGACGGAGATTTTGACATTGATGCGGCCGCCGGCGAATTCACCGTTGACCTGCACATCGGAGAATAGTCCCAACGCGTAGACGCGTCGGATTGCTTCCTGGACCGCAGTCGAGGAAAGTTTCATGCCGGTGGTGAGACCGGAGACGGAACTGATCAGCGAAGACTCAACCGCCTGGTTCCCTTCGACCACCACACTTGCGACTTCGTAGCTTTGCGCCTGCGCCGGTATTGCGGCGAAGAGCGCTAACAGCAGCGAAACGATCCATAGTGCCGCTGCTTGCGATTTGCTCATCCGTGCCTGTCTGTTAGCTGACGATGATTTTTCCGATTTTCAGATCAGTAAAGTCCTGACGATGTCCGCGCATTTTGCGATATTTGGTGCGGCGCTTCTTCTTGAACACCAACACCTTCTTGTCGCGGCCCATTTCGACAACGGTCGCCTCAACTTTGGCGCCTTCGACCAGCGGTCGGCCGATTTTGCTCGAATCGCCGTCACCGACCATCAGGACGCGCTCTATTTGATAAGACGCACCCGGTTCGGCAACGTGCATTGGCACGCGAATAACATCGCCTGTGGCGACACGATACTGCAGTCCGCCAGCTTCTACAATTGCATACATGCTTCTAACAAACTCCTCTCAAACTAACGCAAAATAGTCTGATATGATAGCTTTTGGACGGCATTTGTCAAGAACAATCTGTCCGGTTGACACCCTGCCCTAATGGTAATTATAGAATTAATACTCCGCCAAAGTTCCTAAAAACTATGGGGTTAGGGGGAGTTACAATCTCGTTTTCTCGCCGATCTCAACAATTCTTGCGTCACGAAGCGGAAAGGCAGCCAAGAGATCAATATTGACAAACCAGTCCACTGATACTATGCTTTTAAGAGATAACCAGATAAGTTGGGGTAAAAATCTTATGATTAGCCAAAGTTCGGCTCTGAAGTTTTCTCTCCATTTGCTTGTCGGTTGCATGATAGCTTTCGGAACCGCTACTGCTAAGGATCAGGGCAACACCAAGCAAAAACCAAGGGTATCGCGGCTCGCCGCTCCCGATGTGCAGGAGCGCGTGCACAAGACAGGCAACATGCATTTCATGATCACTAACTATGGCATGTTTGGTAATCAAGCGGACGCGAGCGTAATTGATCCCGAGACCGGCATGTCTGGGGCTTCGTGCCAATTCCCCGCCGGATCCGGCATTGAGTATCTTTTCTTTGGTTCACTATGGATGGGTGCCGTGGTTGATGGTGACACTCTGACTAGCACTGGACACGACGGTTGGTATAATGTACAAGAGATGTTTCCCGACGTCGGAACGACGAGCAATATCACGAAGCGTTCTGCTCTTCCAGCCAGCCCCTTCTATCACCCCGACGCCGTGAGCGAAGCCGATTATATAGCGACCTTCTACGATACATTGACAAACGTCCAATTCGTGAGCCCCGATCATGAAGACGACCGACCGCACCGTCCCCTTGGGCTCAAATTCGTTCAAGAGTCTTATTCGTGGAGCGCAAATGGACTGGATAACTTTGTAATTGTCAAGGAGCGCTTAATCAATATCGGTCCGGATCAACTTCATGGGCTCTGTACTGGACTTTTCTTTGACTGCGATGTTGGGCATCCCGCAAGTTACAATTTTTTCTATGACGATATTACCGGCAGTCTGACTGTACCTGCAGATGTCGCAGGCGGCGAGACTGTGGCCGGATGGATTGCCGACAATGATGGTGATCCGCGATTTGGAGCCTTCGACTCTCGCTCTCCCCGTGCGGCATTTGGGATTGCTGTAATAGATCGGCCGATAGATTCCGACTTGAACTATAATTGGTGGGTCTCGAATGGCGACCCTTTCTTAGATTGGGGACCCAACCACGTGGGAGAATCTTGGCCCATGGCTACCGGCGGGACGGGGACACCTGCAGGTGATCGAAACAAGTATGTCTTGATGCGACGCCAAAGTCGGGATTACGATCAGTTATGGGCGGCTGTAAACTTGAGCACGTTTGGCTGGAATCCGCCTCTCGCTGACTTGAGCTATATGGCCAACATAGCCGACGGCCAAGACACCAAGTTTCTTCTCTCGTTTGAGTTGGGCGACTTAGCGCCAGGTGACAGCTGCGAGTTTGTCTTCGCGATAGCTATGGGCGACAACATCCACCGGAACCCTCAAGACTTCGCCAGTTTGTTTTCTGCCCAGAATCCCGGACCCTTTTCCAACGCTCTCGATTTGAGTAACTTGAGGCAGACTATTCAGCGTGCCCGACTGCAATATCGATTGGTCACGACTGGTCTGTTAGGAGACTCAAATTCTGATCAGATGGTCAGTATCTCAGACGCGGTCTATCTGATTCAATACATTTTCTCCGGTGGACCGGCTCCGCTTTATCCAAATGCAGCAGACGTGAATGCCGACTGCACGATTTCCTTGTTGGACGTCGTGTACATAGTGAATTTTGTTTTTGCCGGTGGGCCATATCCCTTGCAGGGTTGCGCGGCAAAACTATAACTCGTTGCGATTGTTTCAGACGACGATCGCCGGTCCAACGCGACGGAGATCATGGATTTTTTTCGCGTGCAAGCCGCTCAATCGGAAATCTCTATCCATTTGAATCCTTTCGGCGAGTAAGCCAATCAAACAAGTATGAGCAGCACTGCAACTAAGCGCAGCTTCGTTCTCGTCGCTTATTATCTACTGTATATTGCTTACCTCTTCGTTGCGGTCAAAATTGAGAATGAGTGGACGCACTACCTGACTCTCGTGCTTTTTCCGACCGGGATTCTCCTGGTGTTGTTGCACCATGAAGGGCTCAGTCCCAGGTCCGGATTGCTGGCTGTTTGGGGATTTATTAATCAGGAGAGGAAGCGGCTTGTACCGGGTATCTTGGCGGCGATACTCGTTGGGGGCATACTTGGAGCGCTTCAGATAATATTGTCGCGTGATCGCGAGATTATCTATCAGGCGTTTTCGAGCGGGAAGTTTCTCTATGCTTTTCCGCTTGCGACTTGCTTGATGCTGGTTACAGCTGGATTTACGGAGGAGTATTTCTTTCGCGGCCTTCTGCAGTCATCTTTGGCGGCGTCATTCAAGTCCAATATCTGGGCTGTCATTATGAGTTCAGCCGCGTTCGGGCTCTATCACCTTCCTTATGCCTACCTGCTCGAGTCGTGGCCCACTCACGGGAACTTTGCTTCTGCAATAAGCGAGGGTGTAATTCCTTCTGTTGTTTTAGGCGCAGTTTTCGGAATGCTCTATTCGCGTTTTCGGAATCTGATCGTTCCTATTCTGGCACATTCCATTTTCAACGCTTTTTGGGCGATGAAGTTGTTTCTCTAGACTTGATGTTGCATTGCCGACTTTCCAGCACTACGCAAACTCTCGATCAACGCAGTTCATTCGCACAACATCGCCAACTACGACCCACAATATGATCTATTGACATCTCAATAAAACCGCGTTTATTTCAAGTCATGGAAAGACGACTGCCTCGCCTACTGCGACTGCCATTCTGGAAGCTCGCTTTTGTTCTCGCAGTATCGTTCTTCAGCCAGGTCTATCCCTATTATCATTCCCACGAGTTTCAACTGGAATTATCAACAGGAATCGAAACTGCCGGGCACCTGGCAGAAATTGATGGCGCCCATTTGGCCAATCACAGCCACGACGACAATTCGCACAGCGACAGCCACCAACATACTTACAGCGACCGCCATCTTGGGGAGTGCATCCGAATCCAGGTGTCACGGACACTGTTGAATCATATTTACGGTTGCCTTCCGGCAACGGTAGTTGTCACTCCAGGCGACCGCACAGCGGCTCTTGCCCGACCCGAGCATACTCTACCCCCTGCCGAATATAACATAACTTGCCGCAGTCTGCGCGGTCCGCCCGTTGTCGGGTAGGCTGCTGATTCCGATTAGCGCCAGAAATCTAAACAGAGAGACGAAAGGTCTCTTAGTTAACCGGCAGTATTGCTCGCCCGATGGTATCGGCGAGTTTCAGACTGCCGTAGCAAAGACCAGAATTTTTGAGGTTCAATATGAGTGACAATTGCCGGCAACCGGTAAATTTAAGATATCTTTTCGTACTGCTTGCACTGATAATCCCACTTGTTGCCTTCGCCCCGGAAGCATTCGCGCACGGCGTTACCGAAGGCGACAAAGGATTCATTCAGGAAAGCTCCGGCACGATGATTGTGCCGTTTATCTATCTGGGCGCCAAACATATGGTGACCGGATATGATCACCTGTTGTTCTTGTTTGGCGTCATTTTCTTTTTGTATCGCCTGAAGGACATCAGCATCTATGTGACGTTGTTCGCTGTCGGGCATTCCGTCACGCTATTAGCAGGCGTGTTGTTCAACTTCGGCGTCAATGCCTACCTGATTGATGCCATCATCGGATTCTCGATTGTCTACAAAGCTCTCGACAACATGGGGGCGTATCAGCGTTGGTTTGGATTTCAACCGAGCACTAAGATCGCGACCCTGATCTTTGGCCTCTTTCACGGTTTTGGCCTCGCGACCAAGATTCTTGACTACAATGTCTCGCCCGATGGGTTGGTGCCGAATCTCATTGCTTTCAATGTCGGCGTTGAGCTTGGGCAGTTAATGGGTTTGGCGATGATCCTGATCGCGATGAGCTATTGGCGCCGTACCAGCGGATTCTTGCGGCACGCCTACAACGCGAATGTTGCTCTGATGGCCGCCGGATTCATCTTCGTAGGCTATCAACTGACCGGATACTTTATCTAACACGAATTCGAAGGATTTTATCATGTACAATAATCATCAACCATCACCAGATGACCTTCCAACGAAGGGACAGCTTCTGAAGTCGACCGTAGTCGCTGCAATCGCTGCGGCGTTCATCCTTGTCACCATTGTTCTTCCCGCCGAATATGGAATTGACCCTACCGGATTTGGGAGTTTCGTCGGCTTACTCAAGATGGGGGAAATCAAGGTCTCATTGGCTGATGAATCAGCCGCGGAGGTTTCGTCCGAGAAGCCGCTTGAAACAACGAGTGTCGGCAATACAACAGAAGCTTCTTCGCAGACGTCAAGTGTACTGCCCGCAGCATCCGCTCCAAACCTTCGCACTGAAGAAATGTCGATTACGCTTGCACCGAATGAAGGTCAGGAGATCAAGTTGACGATGGCAAAGGGCGACTCCGTCAACTATTCCTGGTGGACAAGCGGCGGTCGGGCGAATTTCGATACTCACGCCGATTCGAAAGCACTGCAGATCAAATATCACAATTATGAAAAGGGCTCAATGGAGCGCAGCGAAGGTGTCCTGGAGGCTGCCTTTGACGGCAACCACGGCTGGTTCTGGCGCAACCGGACCGCGGAGAGCATGACTGTGACCTTGAAAGTAAGCGGGACTTTCACGGACATCAAGCAGATGTAGTTGCTTCAAAAAATCCGCAAAATTCCTATTGCGTAACCATATCCTTACGTATATATTCGTAAGCAGATACTTACAGAAAGAGAGGATATGGAAACACGACGTGATGTCTATCAGGCAATCGCCGACCCGACGCGGCGGGAGATCATCAGCCTGATCGCTCGGCAACCGCTCAATCTGAATGCCATTGCGGAAAACTTCACAGTCAGCCGACCCGCCATTTCGCAGCACATCAAGATCTTGGCCGAGTGCGGCTTGGTTGCCGTGGAAAAGCGCGGGCGCGAGCGCTACTGCCGGGCGCAATTGGCACCGCTCAACGAGGTGGCAAAGTGGGTGGAGCATTACCGCGAGTTCTGGACTGCCAAGCTCAATTCGTTGGAACGATTTCTGGATGAACCACAGAGAAAACCAAAAAGGAGAAAACGATGAACAACAATCCCAACGATGTCATCATCGAAAAGACCTTCAACGCGCCAATCGACCGCGTGTGGCGGGCACTCACCGACCCGGAGCAAATGAAGCAGTGGTACTTCGACCTGCCCGGTTTCAAAGCCGAAGTCGGATACGAATTCGCGTTCGTCGTCAGCAACGACAAACATGAATGGTCTCATCTCTGCAAAGTCACAGAAGTGAAACACCAGAGACTAATCTCCTACACATGGAGATATGAGGGCTACGCCGGCGACTCGCTGGTGCGTTTCGAGCTGTTCGACGAAGGCGGCAAAACGCGACTGGTGTTGATCCATTCCGGCTTGCACACCTTCCCTGCCAATGTCGAAGCGCTAAAGCGCGAAAACTTCGTCGCGGGCTGGACGGAGATCGTGAATACTTCACTCACGAAGTTTCTTCACGAAGTACACTAATCCGTCGCCTTACCCGCATGCAGCCGGCCGGGATATAATCCCGGTCGGCAATTCGCGAACTCTTCCCTGCCAATCACGAAGCCGTGATTTACGAAAGTCCCTTCGATGCGTAATAGTCTGCGTTGGCCGTTTTACGTAAGTACTTACATATCAATTTCCGATACAGCGAGGTAAACATGAACACGTCGACTGCAATCCTGGCTCTGTTGCTGCTGTTAGCC
The DNA here is from genome assembly GCA_964592145.1 of uncultured Ignavibacteria bacterium. Taxonomy (GTDB): domain Bacteria; phylum Zixibacteria; class MSB-5A5; order CAIYYT01; family CAIYYT01; genus JADJGC01. The sequence continues at coordinate 11,305 of CAZQBX010000031.1, read as the reverse complement.
CTGCCGATTTCCGGAAGCGCCGCCGAGCAGGAGACACCGCCGCAGCCCGATACCGCCAGATTCCCGGTCTGTCTGACGCAGGAGTACCTGCAGCATCTCGATCCGGGTTTTCGTGCCTGCGATATTTATGGCGACTGTGACATCCCGACAACGCGGGATCTGGCAATCCCGGCGCCCGATAAGCCGTTTCAGATTATTCGTACATTCATCCAAGTGCTGGCGAATGATGACGGCTCGAACCCCGCAACCAACTTTGCCACGATCACGGCCCAAATGGCCTCATTGAACCAAATCTACGCGCAGTACCGTCTCCGGTTCATCTGGCAATGGCGAGTTGTCAATTCGACCCAATTTCGCAATCTGGCACAATTGCTGGGCGGAGAGGCGGACCAAATGAAGGCGGCCCTTGCGTACCAAACCGACCGCTATCTCAATATCTATGTCACTAACACTAACCCCCAGGGCGGAACAGGCGTATTTGCCTTTTACCCGAATGCACTCGGACCGCTCGGAGGGGTTATTGCCGATGACAGCTGGTTTTATGGCGGCGGCAAGTTATTAGTACACGAGATCGGTCATGTGCTTGGCCTTTTCCACACCCAGCACGGAGTGTCAGAAGTTGCGGCGTGCGGTCCTTGCTACGAATCTCCCGGAAGCGCTGATCGCGATTACACGGGCGACTTCTGCTCTGATACTGATCCCACGCCGATCAACTTCAACTGCAGTCCACCCGGCGGTAACGATGCATGCACGGATCTGCCTTGGGGACTGACCATGATTCAGAACTACATGGGATACGCGAGTGAGGCGTGTCAAAGCGAATTCACACCACAGCAGTCGGGCCGAATGCATTGCTGGATTGCCGCTCGCTTGACAGGTTGGCTCGAGTGCGACGCTGTCACATCCACCAGCGGTGCTAACACCGCAAATGACCCCGACCTGGATAGCTGGGGTGGTACTTCCGACAATTGTCCCAATGCCTTCAATCCTTGCCAAGAGGATATCGACGGTGACGGCATCGGCGATGCCTGCGATGACGACATGGATGGCGACCAAATTTACAATTCGAGCGACAATTGCCCGATGGTCGCGAATGTCGCGCAAGCGGATGGCGACGGCGACATGCGCGGCGACCTGTGCGATAACTGTGCTGCCGTCTCAAACTTCGATCAGGCAGACTTCGACGATGACGGAACAGGCGATAGTTGCGATTCCTGCACTGACACCGACGTTGATGGCTTTGCCGACCCGGGGTTTATCGCCTCAACGTGTCCGATCGACAACTGCCCAAACGTTGCAAACATGGTGCAAACGGACTCCGACTCCGATACCATTGGCGATGCTTGCGACAATTGCCCCTTGGTAGACAACGTCAATCAATATGACGAAGACCAGGATGGAGTCGGCGATGCGTGTGACGGACTGCTTCATATTCAAGCTTATGACATACCCGATGCCGTGCGCGGAGAAGAATACTCTTATCAATTCACAGCCGTCGGTGGGACCACGCCATACTCTTGGCAGTTCATCGGCGGGGATGTTCCGTTCGGGATGGACTTCATCAATGGCGAGCTGTTTGGAACGCCCGTTTTGGCAGGCACCTATTACTTCACGGTAAAATGCCTCGACTCGGGAAGTCCACAGAAATCCGACACTTATTCCGCTACGGCCGTTGTTGTGAATCCACCATATTTGTGCGGAGACGCCAACAGCTCGCTCAATGTTTCCATATCTGACGCCGTATTCCTGATCAGCTACATCTTTGGTGGCGGCCCGGCACCGCAACCAATTATGTCCGGTGACGTCGACTGCACCAACATAGTCACAATCTCCGATGCGGTTTATCTGATTAGCCACATCTTCGGCGGTGGACCGACTCCGTGCGCCGGTTGCCCGTAAAGATGAGACATACTTAGATGTTCTCACCAACAAAAAACCCGGAGTCACTTCTGACTCCGGGTCTCTCTTCACAAGCCAATCGTCAATTTCTTAGCAAGGCGCCGGTCCGAACGGACAAAGAGTAGGTACAGCTTGCGTCCCTGCAATTGCTCTAACAAGCTTGGCACCGGGCGATTAGAGTAGCATTCCTAGCAGACTGATTTCAATTGACAATCATAGGTATTTTAGTAGACTATTAGCATACTTGCGTCACATCAATCGGCGGTTGCTATGTAGGTCCATACTCACGGTTAGTATATAAATATGTTCCGACATGCAGGGTTGCGGGCACTCCGACGATAGTCTCACTCTCTAATCTCGCATCCGCCCAGGGTTCCAGCATCCCGGCTATCAACCTTTCATGATGGAGAGAATATGAGACAACAGCTGACGACACTACTTTTGCTGACGGCAGTCCTCGCAGCGGGTACTATGAATGCGGAAATACCTGGCAAGATTAGCTATCAGGGGCGCCTGACTGACAACACTGGCCTTCCGCTCGGGGGCCAACACATTCTGACGTTTAAGATCTTTGCAGATTCTGCCGGACAGGCACAGATCTGGACAGAGACCCAAAACAGCGTGACGGTGACCAACGGCTTGTTCAGCGTCATCCTCGGCTCCGTGGTACCGATTCCGCTCAACGCATTCTCCGGCCAATCCTCCTATCTCGGAATTGCAGTTGACGGGGGTGCGCAACTCTCGCCGTTGCAGCCGATGGTAAGTACGCCCTATGCGTTCCGCGCTGATGTCGCCGGCCGGGCATCCCTCGGTGGAGGCTGGTATGATGGCTCGAATGTAAGGCTTGAGAATTCAGATAAGAAAGTTGGAATCGGGACCATGACGCCCGCCTACAAACTCGATGTCGTTGGTACGGCGCGTGCCTCCGATTCGTTGATCGGCTCTAAGCTGCGGCTCGGCTCGCCAACTGACGATGGCCGCCTCATCCTCTACGGTAACCAATCCAGTGGTCCGGCCTTGACGCTGCGCGAATTCTCAAATGGCGGTGGCACTCTCGAACTCTTCGACAGCGACGGATCAACGGCCGATTACTTGGCGGCCGACGGCGACGGTAGCGGCGGCTATTTGACCGTTCGACGCAGCACGGTTGACCACGGCCTGGTCGTGGACGGAAACTACAGCGGCAGTAACAATCCACGCATCTCGATGCTCGGCGTCGACCGCTCGGTTCTCTTCAATATGGATATCAGTGGAGATTCTTCGGTGATGCTGCCTTCCAGTTCAATCTCAAACGTTGAGTGCCGCAACGAAGCGGGTATCTCCAATTCAGAACGCTCGTCCGGATTTGTCTCTCTCCCTGACGGAATAGTTACGACTATTCTAACCAGGAACTGCTACTTTCCAACCGAAGGCTGGGTGGCAGTAATTGGAACCTGTACCTATGATTTTTGGCATATCAGCGGTGAATCCGAGGTGTTTAATTTCGCCGTATCGAATGTCGCTGGTACCATTCCCGCAGATCAAGGGTTTGACCGAAGATGTTCCAGCGGCTGGTCGACCTACAATTTCCGTGAGTTCGCAACAGTGCATGGATACTTCTCGGTGGATGCCGGGCAACAATCACTTTACCTGCTGGGCAAGGCCGAATTCGTTGATGGCGCCTTTGTCAACGACGCTCAGCTAACGGTCATGTTCTTTCCGACCAATTACTTTGCAATAGCCAAGGGGGACTACGCGGATAATCCGGAACAAAAGGAGATTGACCAACAGACGCAATCGCGCATCGACACTGAAGTTGCCAAACTGCGTGCAGAGTTCGAAACCAAGCTTGAGGAAATGCGAATTGAGATGGAAAAGCAGTTGAAGTCGGTCGACGCTAATGAAAAGAAGTAGGTCTCGCAGCGGCTTATCTGCGGTAAATGCGTAGACCGGAACCACTCGCCTCCGAGACATAAAAAACCCGGAACCAATCCTGACTCCGGGTTTCATTTCACAAACCTGTTTTTACAATCTTAGCAAGGCGCCGGTCCGCCGGAGAACACATAGTTGATCAGGTAGACGGCATCCGAGATATTGACCGAACCGCTGCAGTCGGCATCGCCGGCCGCCATTGGGTTCGGCGCCGGTCCGCCGTTGAACACATAATTGATGATGTAAACCGCGTCGGAAATATTCACAGTCCCGGAGTTGTCGGCGTCGCCGGACATGTAGGGCGCGGGCGCGATACGGAACTTGATCAATTCGGTCTCATTGCCGCCGGTCGTGCCGGTGGCGCGTATCGAGACTTGTACACTACCGGTATCAACCGGTGTACCGCTGATGATGCCGTTCGAAGTATTCAGCGTTAGACCGCCCGGAAGCGTGCCCGAGATAATGCTGAACGTGTACGGAGCAGTACCGCCGCGCACAGTCAATGTGTCAGCATACGGCTGATATTGATCGCCATCTGCGAGTGTGTCATAGATAATGTGAACGGCATATGATTCAGTCATCGTCGACTTCAGAATCCAGTCATTGCGATCGATACTCACGGAAAGCGGCGGCAATGATGTTCCAGTCAGATCGAAAACGTAGTCCTGGTCACGCAGTGTATTCGAAACGACAAAGTCGTAATTCGTGCCGTTATTGACTGTGATGTCGACATTATTCATCCGAAATACGGTCGGGCTGGTCGTCTGGTATTGACGAACATGAACATAGACTCGAAATGACGTTGCTGAAGTCTGATCGTAAGTATACGACGTTGCATATTTCGGGTAGTATGTCCCGTAGATCCAGTCCTGGAAGAACGGGTGCAGGTCCATTCCCGTAACCTCTTCGCAGAGGTCACGGAAATCTTCGGTAGACACATCCTTCCATTTGTATCGCGGGTCGTCGTAATAGGTCTGCAGGATGTTGAAAAATGCCGCATCACCGACTACGCCACGGAGCATATGCAGCACCCAGGCGCCTTTGTCATAGACCCGGCTCGAAAAAATCGTCCAGACACCGGTGGTGTCGGTGCAGTAGATTGTTCCGCCCGAGGTGTAACGCATACTGTTCATATAACTGCGCAGATCGTTAAATCCGCCGAGGCTCTCGAACCACAATGCTTCGGTGTAAGTCGCAAATCCTTCGTTCATCCAGATATGATGCCAGTTGCGGCAAGTTATCATGTCACCCCACCATTGGTGTCCCATCTCATGGACGATAATCCCCTGCCCAAAGGTATTATTCATGATCGATGTGTTTGTCTGGTGCTCCATCGCACCACCCCAGTTGAACATCGACATCGCGTATTTTTCTTCGACAAACGGGTAGAGACCAAACAGCCGCGAAAGTGTGTCCAACATCGAGACTGTCGGCGCATAGCCGGACTGCGCTGATCCGAGTTGTGAAGGATATACCCAGTAGTCGACCGGCATCGAGTCGTTGACGCTGTAGTTCCACCATTCGCGCCAATACGAATAGTTCGACATCGCCAAACTCACCAGATAGGTCGTGATGGGATAGCGATTTCGCCAGTATGTCGTGCGCGTGCCGTTGCCATTGTCGATATCGCCAAGCAGACTGCCATTGGAACTACAGAACAGATTGCTGGGGTAGGTGATGATAATATCGACTGAATCGGCTTTGTCATCCGGATAGTCTTTGCACGGCCACCACGTCCGCGCAAGATATGGCTCGGAGAGCGTCGTGATCACCGGATTACCGGCGTAAGTGTCGAACGAGAATGCCTGGAATCCGCCTTCGATCGGGTGGCCCTGATAGTAGGTCGAGACGGTAAATGATTCGCCGACGTTTTTCGTCACCGGGAGGCTCGCAGTCAACAGGTTGCCGACACGGCTGAATGTCGCCGGCGCGCCGTCAACGCGTACCGAGTCAACCGTTAAATTGGAATACAGATCAATTTCGCAAAATGTCACGTTGTCCTGCGTCGCGGTTGAAGTCATATCGACGCGGCCAACGATGATCTCGGTCGAAATGTTCACATTCAGATTTATGCGATAAAATTTCACTTCGTACTGGTACTGCGTCGGCAACGCGCCCATAATGCCAAGCTGCTCTTGTGATTCTCGCTGCTTGGCAAGACGTTGTGCCTTGGCGAGCCGTTCCTGCTCGCGGTGCTCGCGCGATTCCTTGATTGCCTGTTCAATTGGTATCTTCTGAAATTCACGCGCAACGGCGAGAGAAGAGAACATTAATAAGATGGCGAGTGCCGCCATGAAAGTTGGCATATATCTACGTATTGAACGGGATTTGGCAGGCACACATTCCTCCTGTATCTGCTCCAAGCTGCACGCACTGAAGTTGTTTAATGCTCTGTGGATTATCGACTTATGGCCTAACGGCACGTGGTTCCTAACCTTGGCTTCGCTGTGAAGTAGCTTAGTTATCGGCTAACGATGCTCCGTTCGCCAACAAAATATTATGGATTAATATAGCGATTTCAATCAATTAGTCAAGGAAGGATAGATGATGCTTGATACCGGCGTGAACCGGTATCAAGTTCAGCATTACAAGCGCGATCCGTTACGGACCCGATCTCTACGTATGGGGGATTACCTCGTCATGAAGTCCGCTTTGGGTGCTCAGCGAAACAGCCGGCACTCCCAATGGCAGTATCGTCCTCCCGTATACCTCGTTCAGGACTTGTGCTAATCCGGTGTAGATTGCCGACAGGCCGCAAATGATTCCTTCATAACCCGCAAGGCGGGTGATCGACGCATTTCCGGTAGCGTCAGCAAAGGCCAGAAGCCAGAACAGAATCGTCAACGAACCGAACACAAACTGCAGTGCGTGATTCAATTTGAATGTCCCGATAAACATCACAAAAGTGAACAATCCCCACATAAACAAGTATGCCGCCATCGCGACCTTCGTCGGCGCTTCTCCCCAGCCTACCTTTGGCAGTACCAACAAAGCCACCAGTGTCAGCCAGAAACAACCGTATGAAGTGAATGCCGTCATGCCGAAAGTGTTCTTCTTCTTCGACTCCATAATTCCGGCGATGATCTGTGCAATACCGCCATAGAAAATTCCCATTCCGAGAATCATTGTATCGAGAGCGAAGAACCCGGCATTATGGAGGTTCAAGAGCACGGTGGTCATGCCGAATCCCAGAAGTCCCAATGGCGCCGGGTTGGCACTGCTGTCCCGCAGCGTGGTGATGGTTTCCGTTTGCGTTGTCATACATCTCACTCCAGCTTATCGCCCCCGCATGTCTATCGGCGTCCGCACATTTGCGCGGACAGGAATCGCCGGAGAATTTAGATAAAAAAGTCCATTTGTCAATTGATAGATTGAGTATGAATCACGGCATTATCAGTTTACTTTTTCTGGAGTAGAAGCCCGTCTTGAACTGTGTTTAAGTACTTCAGCGAACATTCAAACCTTGACATTTTACACCTCATTGAATATAGTTCGTTTACAAGAACAATTAGAAACCAAACGATCTAACTTCACTCGACGACAAAGTTGTCTTTTTTTGCTGTGCCGTCGAAAGTATGGGAGGACTTCATGAAGTATCTCGTTACAATGCTCGCAACCACATTGATACTTCTGCTATCGGCTGTTACGGCATCTGCGCAGACCTTTCAGCAGTGCGCCGATGTGGATCAAAGCGGTACTGTGAACATAGCCGATTACGTCAGAATGATTGATGCCTTTATTGGGGGACCTGCACTTCCCACCGGCCGAGGCGATATCGACTTTCGCCAGAACTACAATCTCGGTGATTTACGGTACTTTTCCGGTTACATCTTTAAGGGCTATCCGGAGGGTGGCTGCCCGCCTTTCTCGAGTTACACGCCGGTCAATACGACCGATTCTGTTTTCTTGCCGGAATCGTTTGTACCACCCGGAAGCGGATCTCTAATTCTGCCGATTGTGTTGTCCAACGATGAATTGATCAGCGAACTTTTGATCACCTCAACTTTTTCGGCCACAAATTGTGTAGCAACAATCGATTCGGTGACGTTTGCCAATTGGCAGGTCCAAGTGCAATTTGACATGATTTCAGGCAACAATCTAACACTCATCTGGTCAATAAGCGGAGAACTGCAGTCTCTACAGCCCGGGGTGCGCTCAATCGCAATGCTCCACATCAGCTACTCTGCCTCAACCGGTGGCACCGTGACTCTCAGTCCGGCGAGCTTTGGACCATATCGCTATATTCATGAAGTGTATGGACAGATCCAAACCGGTAACTATAATACGATGAGCATCGGAGTACCAAATGTCGTCGTCGTTCCCGCAACGCAGGTTCCGGCAATGACGGTTTCGACCGATTCAATGTTCTTTGTGATTCTGTCCGGATCGGGCGATCCAGCGGCGCAAACTTTTGACGTGATATCTGACGGCGCGATCTTCGACTGGTCGGCTACGTATCCGGCTTGGATTTCCCTAACTCCGGCACTTGGCTTCTCCGGTGCGACCGTCTCGGTACAACCATTGACGGCAGGCCTTACTCCCGGAACTCATACGGGGACGATTGTGGTGAGTTCGACGCAGGCTTACAACTCGCCGAAAGACGTCAAGGTTGTTTTGAAAATCCAGCCGCAGTTCCCGTCCTTTGATGCCAACTGCGATGGAACCTTCAATGTTTCGGATATTGTCGTTCTGATCTTGTACATCTTTGGCGGACCCGCGCCGTGTGATCCTTGCGGGCTGTAATTGGTCTTTCAATAATCGATTCAATCGGCTCGCTGCCTTTTGCAGCGGGCCGGTTTTTTGTTGGGTACGCTCAACAACTAACTTCGCCCGGGCTTGCACTCTTCACCATCCAGACCGTTCAAGCGCGAGCGACGACCCGATTTTCTTAGAGCCAGGCCTTCCCCGCAATTGGTTCACTTCGGTTGCGCTGAAGTGGAGTCTGAAGGCCGAGACTTATCCAATTGTGGTGCAAATTCACCGCTTGAAAAGCGGCGCGGTTATGCTATATTTCTGTGTCTCTTAGTCAGAATGGGGTTAAGTAATGGGAACAAGATTTGGTCAGTTAGAAACCACCTACGGTGTGCGGGGTGGCATAACTTACAGTCTGGAGCTCTGGCACGACGGTCTCAATAAGCATCGTCTAATAAAGGGTTCCGATGTGGATATTGTTCGCCGTAAGTCGGAATTGCAGTGCGCGGAATGGGACGATCTTTGGAGACGCGTTTCCGAACGCGAGGACGAGCGAATTGGTAAGGAACTCCAAAAGAGAGCAAAGGAAGAGAAACGCACTTCCGCGTTGCAGCGGACAGCAGAGGCACAGAGCGAACTTGATCGACTTGCCACCATATTGAAGTATACTCTTGAGATAAATGATGTGATAAATTGGGACAGGCTGAAGGATTCTTCTGGTTTCCCCGAAGCCCGGCCACCTGAAGCACAGATTCCGGAAAAGCCTCAACCACAAACGAAACCTCGTGAGCCGCAGCGCAGCGATGCCGTGTACCAACCCAAACTTAGCATTTTCGATATGCTGGTTACTTCGCGCAAGTTGCGCGCTCTTAGGCATTGCGAAACACGATATCTTGAAGACCACAAGAGATGGCAATCAGAGGTTCAAGCAATCTACGAACAGGAAGCTGAAGCCGACGCATCTTATAAATCTACAGTTGAAAAGGCCGATCAGGACTTCAAGTCGAGGGTCACAGAGTGGGAGAGAAGAAGGGAACTATTCGACAACAATCAAAAGGCATCGAATCAAGCCATAGACAACCAGCGCGACGCGTACATGTCTGGGGTACCTGAAGCCATTCTTGAATATTGCGATATGGTACTCAGTTCATCCAAATACCCAGACTATTTCCCCAAAGAATTTGACTTAGACTACGTCAGCGAAGAAAAGGTACTAGTCGTTGATTACGCCTTGCCGGCACCGGAATCCATACCGACTCTGAAGGGAGTCAAATACATCGCTGGAACGGACAGCACCGAAGAACAACATCTGACTCAAGCTCAGATATCAAAGATATATGACGAGCTCCTCTATCAAATTGCGTTGAGGACAATACACGAGATCTTTGAATCGGACGTTATCAATGCAATCAGGATGGTTGTCTTTAACGGCATAGTGACAGCAATTGATCGGAGTAGTGGCAAACTGGTGACGGCCTGCATCCTGTCCTTACAGGCACTGCGTGACGAATTCGTGTCAATAAACCTGGGTCAAGTTGACCCCAAAACATGTTTCAAAGCACTGAAAGGAGTTGGTAGCTCAAAGCTCCACGGTTTGGCACCTGTAGCCCCGATTATGCCCCTCCGGAGAGAGGACGGGCGATTCGTATCTGCATATGAAGTGGCCAACTCTCTGGACGCGACTGTAAACCTCGCCGCGATGGATTGGGAGGACTTTGAGCACCTAATCCGTGAGGTATTCGAGAAAGAATTTTCATCGAACGGAGGCGAAGTCAAGGTTACAAGAGCAAGTCGTGATGGTGGAGTAGATGCAGTGGCCTTTGATCCAGATCCCATACGCGGGGGGAAGATCGTCATTCAGGCGAAGCGCTATACTGCGACAGTCGGTGTTGGGGCGGTTAGAGACCTCTACGGTACGGTACTGAACGAAGGTGCCAACAAGGGAATTCTTGTAACAACTTCCGACTATGGTCCAGATTCTTATGCCTTTGCCAGTGGCAAACCGCTCGTACTACTAAGCGGATCGAATCTCTTGCACATGCTTGAGAAACATGGCCATAAGGCAAGGATAGACCTTCAGGAGGCAAGAAAACTCGGAATGTCTCAGTAACGAAGTGATGAAATCCAATACACTTCCGAATCATTGAGCCTAACAAGACACATCGACAACTTCTCGCATTCCATTTGCGTCTCAATTGCCTTCCCTCCTCACATTCGCCAATCATGTTATTGACGCGCTCTCCTTTTGACGTACATTAAGAACTATGGCACAATTCAAGCTCGTATCGAAATATCAGCCCCGCGGCGACCAACCCGAGGCAATCAAGCGCCTCGTCGAGGGTGTCCAGGCCGGCGACAAATACCAGACCCTGCTCGGCGTCACCGGCTCCGGCAAGACATTCACCATCGCTAACGTCATCGAGAAGATCAACAAGCCGACCTTGATCATGTCGCACAACAAGACGCTGGCGGCACAACTCTACGGCGAATTTAGAGCTTACTTCCCCGACAACGCCGTCGAATTCTTCATCAGCTATTACGACTATTACCAGCCCGAGGCCTATGTCCCTTCGACCGACACCTATATCGAAAAGGACACCTCGGTCAACGACAATATCGACCGCCTTCGTCTGCGCGCCACCAGTTCCCTGCTCGAACGCGACGACACGATTATCGTCGCCTCGGTGTCGTGCATCTACGGTATCGGTTCGCCCTCGGAATACAAGAACCTGATGGTGATGCTCAAGACCGGCGATGAGGTCGACCGTAACGATGTCCTGCGTAAGCTGATCGAAATCCAGTA
>CAZQBX010000030.1:18044-35495 GCA_964592145.1 uncultured Ignavibacteria bacterium | reverse complement strand
AGCTGTGTATTGGCCTGTTCGGAATTGTATGAGGAGAAGAATGACCAGCCGTGCGATGGCCCCTTGCCGGAACGTGACAAATCGTAGTTGATTCCCGGCACGAGAATCTGAAATGCGATCTTCATCCGTCCAGTTACGGAGTCGACGCTAATAAACGAGATCGTTCCTTTGAAGTTATCTTTGAATGACGTGATCGAGACATCCTGCTGCGGAATCGGTACACTGAACCGGGTTGAGGCCACCACATACTCGTTGTTCGGTGTCAAGAAGGGCGAGCCGTGGTTACCGCCGGAATTGGGAATCTCAATTGTCTCCACGGTTTCAAATGTCGTTAAATCCATACGCGCAATGCGCGGAGTATTGTTGCCGTTGATAAATAACCACCGGCCATCCGATTGCCCGTCTGTTACCGACAACTGCGGATGGTGGGCGTCGTCCCACGGCACAAAACCGTGTGAGGTCATCAGCAACGGTTTCGTCTCCTCCGAATATCCGTATCCTTTCTCCGGATCGACACTGAACACAGGAATCACCCTAAACAGCCGCCCCGACGGCAGACCATAGACCGAAACCTGACCGGAGAATCCACCTGACATGAAAGCGTAAAACTCATCATAACTGCCCGGCGCGACATAGACCTTTTCCGCCGCATCGCCGAATCCGCCGACTTCTTTCTTTGGCGAACAACCGGAGAAAAACGCCGCAATACCAATGATCGTTACGACGATTCCCATAGTCACAATTAGGGATTTCCTCATCTTCCGCTCCTTCCGATTGGAATAACTCTCATTAAAATGTTTCATCGAGTGTCTCACTTCGCATCCGCCGTAGGCGGAGGCGGCGGTGTTCCGAAGCCCGGTTGTTGCTCCATCGGCACCGGCGGGTTACCAGCCTCGGCGCGCAGAAAATCCAGTAACTCCAATGCGTTGTCGTGCGTGATCCCCTGAATCGTCATGAACTGGGCGTATTGCGCCACCAACTGTCTGCCGTCCGGATGCATCTTGCCCATTTGTTCGGGATTCAGGATTTGGTTCATGACATACTCAGGTGACCGCCGCTTGGCTACGTCGCGCAAAGGAGGTCCGGTCTTCTTCATGTCCAAATAGTGACACGTCGCGCACTTTTGCACAAATATCGCCTTGCCGCGATCGGCCCGGGCGTTGTCAACAGCAGCTAATTGAATATCCTCCACGACGGGCCCGATTCCGTGCTGAATCTCCCAACTAGTGAGATTCCCCTGCTGCCATCTGGCCTGGCGTTCGGCATCCGTCTCCGGCGCCGATGAGCACCCGCTCATCAGCAAGCAGCCGATCAGCAGTCCTACCGTCAGGAGCATTCTTGATAGATTACGACCAAGGGTCATGATTGCGGTCCTTTCATTGGATATAGTAGAATTGTGAACTTCTATCGCTTCGTCGTTTGACCAATCACAATACAGATTTCGGAGTCGGTTATCTGTAATTCGAACGGCGCTGTTGATTGGTGTTTTCATACTGGAAACCTAATTTCTCAAGTTATTCTTGCTGAAATCCTGCGCCAGTGTCGCCAGCGTCGTCTTCTCAAACATTCGCTTCAGTTCCTCCCGCCGCTTGGACCACGACTGATGCAACGGGCACGGTTTGGCTTCGCCGCAATCTGGAAGTCCCAGTGCGCACTCGGAGAACAGCGACATCCCGTCTACGGCCGAAATGATCTGGATCAGCGAGATCTTATGGGCATCACGGGCAAGCCCGATTCCGCCGTTTGGGCCGCGGAAGGATTCCATGATCTCCGCTTCGGTGAGCACTTGTAATATCTTGGTAAGAAAGTGAAAAGACAGTTCGAGTTCGTCGGCAAGTTCGCGAATCGGAATAAATTTGCGCCCTTCCCGCGTTTCCTTCACGGCTACCAACAAAGCCGCACGAATCGCGTATGCACAACCTTTAGAAAACAACATCGCCTATTCCGGTATTAAGAGTCTCTTGTCTTAATATATCGACCGAATTAGTGCCGTCAAGCACAAAATTGAGATTTTTTTCGCAAGCGCCCCGGCTGAGGCTCCGAACCGCCAACCTCCTGTTATGGCTTCCGCGGACGATGCATTGCTAAGTGCCTGTCCGGAATACATGTAGCCAGTGGGTCGCATCACGGTCTTTTCCCTTGCCTCTGGCGGCGAGACCGGCAATATTAGATTAGAATCTCGATGTTTTTCAATCTTTGCGGGAAAGAACTCAATGAGTGTTCCCAAACCGACGATAATCTCGGAAACTGCTTCGCTGGCCGCAGATGTGATTCTGTCAAAGTTCGAAGGGTACCAGCGACGATTCACAGAAATCACCAGGCGTGCTCGACGGCGATTCGAAGGTCGCGACTGGAGCGGCATTCGCTCCGACTCGGTAGAGAGAATGGACCTCTACGAACTGGTACTTACCGAGGCTGCTGATGAGCTGCAACAACACATCGGCGACCGGATACAGGATCGCGGGCTGTGGCTTGAGATCAAATCTGCCTTTCTGCCGCTCTTGACTGGCCGTCATGACGCCGATCTAGTCGAAACGTTTTTCAATTCCGTCACTCGCAAGGTCCTGCTTACGGTCGGCATCGATCGCGAGATTGAGTACTTCCGTCTGGCGGCTACTCCCCCCACAGTCGCTGATGTCTCGGTGATTACCACTCGCCATCCGGCGGGAAGACCGACCGCGGAAATAGTCCGTGAAATCCTGGTGGGGCAGAACTTTGATACGTTATATGAGAACCTCGACCGCGATGTAGAATCGGTCTCGAGAGAAATCGATCTCAATCTCTGGCCGATTGCTGGCTATGACGGTTACGAAGGGATCGAGATGATCCGTTCCCCATTCTTCCGCAATAAAGTTGCCTATCTCGTCGGCCGGGTTTGCGTCTCCAAACGAAAGTGTCTGCCTCTGGTGATGCCGTTGTATCACGGTGATCATGGTATCTATGTCGATACCGCGCTTTTGAGCGAACGCGACGTCAGCGTGGTGTTTAGTTTTGCATTTTCTTACTTTCTCGTTGAAATCAACCGCCCCGACGAACTCATCAGTTTCCTGCGCACAATTCTTCCGGACAAACCGATAGCCGAACTCTATGTTTCCATCGGCCACAACAAACACGGCAAAACCGAATTCTATCGCGACCTTCATCGCTTTGTGCATAGATCCCATGAACAATTCATGATCGCCCCCGGTCGTGAAGGGTCAGTGATGATCGTTTTCACGCTGCCGGATTACGGCTTCGTCTTCAAGGTCATCAAAGACTATCCCTGTTACTTGCGCTCACAGGATCAGACATCGAAAACCGCCGATCGCCAGGAAGTGATGTGGCGTTACGACCTGGTTCGCCATCGCGATCGCGTGGGTCGAATGGTCGATACCCAGGAATTTGAGAATCTCCGCTTCCGGCGCTGGCGCTTTTCCGATCAACTGCTGGCCGAGTTTGCGATCGCCGCCCGGGGCGCAATTACACTTGAATCCAATCATGTGGTGATCCATCATCTCTATGTACAACGCCGCGTCACACCGCTATTGATGTACCTGATGCAGGAAAAGAACCCGGAGCTGATTCGCCGCGTCGTACTTGACTTCGGTTACTTCCTCAAGGATCTTGCCGCCACGGGAATCTTCCCCAGCGATCTGTTCAATATCTGGAACTACGGAGTCACCCGGCGCGGGCGCGTCGTACTCTTCGATTATGACGATGTCTGGCCGCTCGAGAAACCGAACTTTCGCGACAAACCCAAACCCCGCGATGAATTCGAAGAAATGGAATCGGAACAAGAGTGGATTGTTGCGATGCAGGACGACTTCTTCATGGACGAAATTGAGCGCTTCTCTGGTATGCCGGACCGACTCCGCGGAATTTTCCGGTCTGTCCATGCCGATCTCTACACGTCGGAATTCTGGCGCGACATGCAGCGACGGGTGCGCGCCGGCGAGGTCGTCGATATTACTCCGTACGACCTAAGTAGGCGCTTTCCCCGTTAGGCATCTGTCTTCAGGTAACACTGGACTTAACAAACTGCGGCGTTGACAGCGAGCCGCCTTTCGGTGTACTCTATGGCATGGTACCGCAGGTTGTCATTCATGATGCCGTCAATCAGCGCTGGCTGGACTTCGTAAACCCCCTCGAGATTGTCACTACGACCAGGGTCGAAGAAGTGTCCGCTGCCCTCCGCCATATCGAGGAGCGTGTCAATCGAGACAAGCTGTGGGTTGCTGGTTTCTTGAGCTATGAAGCTTCGCCGGCGTTTGACAGGAGCCTGAAGGCTCACAATGACAACTATTTTCCCAAACTGTGGTTTGGCTTCTATCAGATTCCCCAAACTCTCGAAGTCTCCGATTGCTCTCATGTGCTACCACCAACGTTGGCTTGGGCTCCCAGCATCGGACACAGTCAATACACAGCGGCAATAGCGCGCATTAAGAACCTTATCGCTTCCGGAGATACCTATCAAGTCAATTTCACTACACGCTTGCGCGCGGAGATCTCCGCAGAATTCAATGCATTCGAGTACTGGCTGGCGCTTACGCGCGGACAAAACGCATCATACGCCGCATTCATAGATATCGGAGAATTTGCAGTATGTTCGGCTTCACCGGA
Organism: uncultured Ignavibacteria bacterium; assembly: GCA_964592145.1. GTDB lineage: Bacteria > Zixibacteria > MSB-5A5 > CAIYYT01 > CAIYYT01 > JADJGC01. The sequence continues at coordinate 30,896 of CAZQBX010000030.1, read as the reverse complement.
GTTGTTCTTCCAGCAAGTCGGCGACCAGATTTTGACACGTCCGATGAAAGGTACCGTCGGACGGGGCCGAACAACTCCTGAAGACAAGCAACTCTCTGAATGGCTGTTCAATTCCGAAAAGAACCGCGCCGAGAACGTGATGATTGTCGATATGATGCGAAACGACCTCGGCAAGATCGCACGTACTGGCAGTGTCAAGGTCCCTCGGCTGTTTTCGCTGGAGCGATATCCCACCGTCTGGCAGATGACTTCGCAGGTCACCGCTGAAACCGATGCCTCCTTCTGCGATATCATTAAGGCTTTGTTTCCGGCAGCATCGGTCACCGGCGCGCCAAAACCGAGGACCATGCAAATCATCACCGAACTGGAGTCGGAGCCGCGCCGCGTCTACACCGGCACAATCGGTTTCGTCGCGCCAAACCATCATTCACAACTCAACGTCGCCATTCGCACAGTACTGATTGACAAACAGATGCAGACTGCGGAATACGGTGTCGGCGGTGGAATTGTCTGGGACTCCGACGCCGCAGAGGAATACGACGAGTGTCTGGCCAAGGCACAGGTACTCGTCAAGCGCCCCCCGGAGTTCTCTTTGCTCGAAACTATGTTGTGGACGGCCGAAGACGGTTACTTCCTCTTGGAGCACCACCTTCTGCGTCTTAGCGACTCCGCCGAGTACTTCGGAATTGACTGCGACGCGAAGAATGTCCGTGACTGTCTTCTTGAACTTGGACGCCGTCTTGTCAATCGACAACGTGTCAGGCTGCTCGTCGATCACAGAGGCAACATCACTCTGCAACATTCTGAACTGGCGGAGACGACCAACGCACTGCCCGTTCGCCTGCGTCTGGCTGCCTCGCCGGTCGACTCAAAAGACACCTTCCTTTATCACAAGACAACAAATCGTGCAGTTTATGAAGCGGCCCGATCCGGAACCCTCGATTGCGATGACGTCGTGCTCTTCAATCTGGAAGGCTTCGTCACCGAGACCTCCATCGACAATATCGTAGTCGAGAAAACCGACGGTACCTTTGTCACACCACCTGTTAGCACTGGACTTCTTGCCGGAACCTATCGCGCGTACCTGCTGAAACAAGGCAAGATTGTTGAAGAAACCATTACCATTGGCCAATTGAAAACCGCTCCATCTATCGCCGTCATCAACTCGGTGCGCGGCTGGCGTCCGGCTGTGCTCATTTCTTAATCGTCCGACTCAAACACATCCGCTGTACAAGACGCTTGACCTCCCGACCGAATATGTGCATTCTTGGAGCACAAGCACCGTTCGCGGCTGTCATCAGCTACAATTGGAGGATAAATGTCTGACTCGATACTGCTCGGCAAGGGCGAGTTGCCGGTTCATCTGATCGCTCGCATGACCAATCGCCACGGCCTGATTGCCGGCGCTACCGGCACTGGCAAGACTGTCGCGCTTCAGGTTATTGCCGAGAAGCTTAGTCAGAGCGGTGTCCCGGTCTTTCTCGCGGATGTCAAAGGCGATCTGGCCGGAATCTCACAGCCGGGAGTTGAGAAACCGAAGATTACTGAACGAATTGAGAAGATCGGCATCACCGATTTTCAGTTCGCCGGAAGTCCGGTGGCTTTCTGGGATCTGTTCGGCGAACAGGGTCATCCGATTCGCACCACTGTCTCTGACATGGGTCCCTTGCTCCTCGGTCGATTGCTCGATCTCAACGAAACGCAAACCGGTGTCCTCAATCTCGTATTTCGCATCGCCGATGACAACGCACTGCTCTTGCTTGACCTCAAAGACCTTCAGGAAATGCTTAAGTTCGTCGGTGAAAATGCGAAGCAATTCACCACCGAGTATGGCAATGTCTCCGCCGCCAGTATCGGCGCGATTCAGCGGTCACTACTCACACTGGAAGAGCAAGGCGGCGATAGATTCTTCGGCGAACCCGCATTGGAACTGGATGACTTGTTCCTCACCGATAAGACCGGGCGAGGCATCGTCAATATCCTTGCATCCGACCGCCTTATGATGTCGCCGCGCGTGTATGCCACTTTTCTGCTCTGGTTATTGGCGGAGCTGTTCGAACAACTGCCGGAGGCCGGCGATATCGACAAACCAAAGCTGGTCTTCTTCTTTGACGAAGCGCACCTGCTATTCAACGAAGCGCCAAAGGCGCTCCTCGAGAAAATCGAACAGGTTGTGCGGTTGATCCGCTCCAAGGGTGTGGGTGTCTTCTTCGTAACCCAGAACCCGCTTGATATTCCTGATACCGTCCTCGCACAACTTGGCAACCGGATCCAATTCGCCCTGCGGGCATTTACGCCGCGCGATCAGAAGGCTGTCCGCGCCGCCGCCACCACATTCCGCAGTAATCCTAAATTGGACATTGAAAAAACGATCACCGAGCTGGGAATCGGCGAAGCGCTGGTATCCCTGCTTGACGAAAAAGGTGCGCCCACCATTACTGATCGCACGCTCATTGCTCCGCCGCAAAGTCAACTTGGCCCGATTTTGCCGCAACAACGCAACGAACTGATCAGGACATCCACAGTTTTCGGCAGGTACGAGAAGACGACCGATCGCGAATCGGCGTATGAACTTCTCAAAGCCAAGGCACAACGCGCCGCCACCGCCGCTCCGACAATCGTGTTTGAAGATTATGGCGCACCACAGCGTCAATCACCCCAGCCGCGCACCACAACTCGTCAAACCCGCCAGCCCGAAAGCATGGTCGAATCAATCGCCAAAAGCACACTTCGTGCGGCCGGCAGTCAACTCGGCCGTTCACTGATTCGCGGAGTTCTCGGCTCCCTGCTCGGCGGCAAGAGACGTTGAGTCACCTGTTACGGGTTGATGGTCTTGACAAACGTGTTCAGCTGCCAAATCGATTCGCGGCGTGCCAGTCTTGCCGCTCGGTAATCGTCGACGTTGAGTCGTATCTCACGCTTTGACAATCTTGACAAGCGTATTCAGATTTCGAACTGTGTTGTGCTCTTTGTATTTCGCTTTAGATAGTAGCTTGCCGAATTCACTCTTGAGCGTCATTCCCTTCCGCACTCGCCAATAGACGACATTCGTTCCGGTTCGGACTTGTTCGATCTGCGCATCCAGCTCAGTTTCCTTGACCATTGCGCCGCCGACATCTTCGGTCAGGAACACAACGTAGTGCTGTTCATCCTTGTTGCTTGCGTCAAACGGATACTCGCTGATAATCTCACCTAAGACATCAGCAGGCATGACAACCGCCTTTGCCGGATAGTTGAACTGCTTGCTTAAACCGGCTTCTACCGCGGTTCGCACTTGCGCAGTCTTCTTCAAGTTCGAAGCAAACTTCACGTTGCCGCTTTGCAGGATGACTTTTACGTCTTTAAACCCCATTTTTTCAAAGCACGCTTTGAGATCAGCGCTCTTGATAATTCGATTTCCCCCGACATTCACCCCGCGCAACAGCGCGACGAGTTCATTAAGCTCTGATTTGGAGCGTGTCACCATAGTTGTGAATCAATGCTATTCGGCCGACTTCGCAATAGCTAAAAATCTGCTATTGTGACTTATGAAGAAGGTGAGTATGCGCATACAACCGACTTAGTCTTTCCTTGTGCGTTACTTTCGCTCCAATGAGGGCAGCAAATGGAGTCTGACTTGAACCGCCTCGTAATATGACAACAAGTCTTTGGGGCGACCTCTTGAGAGAGCTACAGTGATTCGTTCGATTGCAGGCTCTGGAACCAGATCGTCGTCAGAGTAATCGATCTGTTCAGTTCGACTATTGTCTGTGCGAAGAATTCGAGGTAGTGGCCAGTTGATCCGTGAAAAGCCCTCAAGTTCACCGATCACTGGCCACCAACCTCTAAATGTGCTCAAGTCGCCAAACCTTCACATAAGATCGGTATTAACTGATCTCTACCGCCGTGGGTCGCGAGTATAGGGTACACTCTTGAGCTTCGGTCGGAAGTATTCGCTGAAGACGACTTTACCAAACTGCCTGTCCGAGCGACAAGTCCGCGGCCATGATTTCCATCGTCAAGCGGAACACGAAACTCGGCTCCTTATTGACGGGGCAGTTCGATTCGTGGCGTCTACTACTCCAGTTTGCGTGCTTCACGCATTTACTCCTTGTTGCCTGGGTCGTCTTCGTCACTTTGCTTTTCGATTGAGCAGCGAACCCAAAACTAACTACCTTGTCCTCTCGATAGACTCGATGGCATCGGTGGCCCATGATTCCAAGATCGGTCTGTCCTCGTCACATGAGATGACAGTGGCGAAAATCGTCAGATCCGGCCATACCAGGTATGCGAAGAGCCAGTGCCAGCCCTTCTCATCCGTAAACATCACTCCAGCAAAATCCGGTGATTTCACTTTCAGTCTAATTGCTGCCCACGTTTCAATGTTCTTCTTCGACAAGTGCTGCTCAAGACGCTCAATCGCAGCAATTTGCATTCCGGACATTAGTCTGTAGCTTGACATTTGCAGAAATGGACCGTGGTCATCGAGCCAATAGCTTGTCACCTTACCGTCTACATCTTCTTTCAAGCCATCTGGAAGTGCAATAGTGTAACTTTCAGTTATCTCGACTCGCACGAACGTTTCTTCCCTATTCAAGTGTCTCAAATCTCGGGTTTTGGTTTGGGCTCATAAGTTGAGTAGGTCGAAACCCTTGCGGTTTCGACATTTTTAATGACGATTTCAAGGATCTAAAGGACAAAACGCTCACTCTACAAATCACTCTCCGCGCAGATAAACCCTGACTACTTTATCATAGTCGGCCATTAGCCGCTCTCCGTCCACAGGAGTCTTATCTTTCTGCAGCCGTTTGATGCAAAGAGTCAAAGCCTCTCGAACTCCTGTTGCCAAGTACTCCCTGATTTCCAACTCTGTCTTATCTTTCCATCGCGAAATCGGCACGAAGATGTCGATTGTGATGTACCGTTCTCTGAAACTTCTACGAAGATAGGCACAACCTTCGCGGTTCCATTGATGAATACTCCCATCGATACGCAGGATGGGAGCAAATTCATCGACGTCAGGGCTGTAAGGTCCTATGCAAAGCTCCCTAAGCAGTTTATTGAATTGGAGCCATGCGTCCCATGTGGCAGTTCCAGCATCGGGTCCACTAGTCTGCGAGACCAGAGAAACGGATGCAGTCAATCGGGAATCTCTTCCATTTGCCATGGCGAATTCCTGTCTCGCCTGGTGGCGACTCGCCCCAACGGCAAATCCGCAATTTCAAGTATGCTGGGGTCGTGTTCGATCATTTCACCCAGCGAGATCAACATTGCATCTTCTTCGCGCAACTGGCGATCCTGTCGCAGAAATTGCCAGTCGCCTTCTGCATCGTGGGAAACGTAGGTGATCGGCATCTTGTCCAATACGATACACTTGAGTGTAAACACGTAGATTCCCAAATTGTCCCTAAATCGCTTTGTCATGATGGCTCTAGTTCACACCCTTCTCTAGATTCTCCTTCTTCGATAACACTTGAGCGTTTGAATTACTATTACTTCCACCCTTCGACTTAGCTTGGATATGATCGACTTCAGCTTGATTCATGTTGGACTTGACTCCCTTTTGTGCCTTAGTGGCCGGGTCGAGTTGCATTCCACTCTGATCGCTTCGCACGGTTCCACCATTCCTCCTAGCATTCTCGTCCAAAATCCTCTGTTTCTGGGCAGGGGTAAAGTCTTTGCCAGGTCCGGCGTTTGCCGGTTCCGGCAAATCACTGTAACTCCCTCCGGATACTCGCCCTTTCTGCGTGAACAGATTCCCAACACCATTTCCAGCGGTTGCGGCGCCATGGACCACGAGCGCAACACTTCCACCTGCTGCTGGAACAGTCACAACAGCAGCCACTCCCCCTGAACCCACGGTTACTGCAGTCTCTGCACCCAATGCTGCTATTCCACCACCAACTTCTCCAAGACCACCAACTATGCTGAGGCCGTCACCAATATTCTGGCCCAGATTATAGTCTGATGCGTCTGTTGGCTCATACCAGTTTCTGATTTCCGTGTTTCCGCCGAAAGCATTGTCGATGAAAGCGGCGGCGCTCCCAGCCACAATATCATACCAACGTTCCCCATCCGGATCCACGTTCTTCACCGGATTATTCGCGCAGTACGCGTACGGGCTCAAGCCGGGATAGTTCGAAGCCGCCGGGTCGAGCGCCAAAAACCGACCTAGTTCCGGATCATAGTACCGGGCACCATAATAATATAGGTTTAACCCCGCCTCTTTGTCCAGAGGCTTTCCAGTAAAGCGATAGGACTGGTTGGTATTGGTGATTTCTGCATACGTCTTGCCAAAACTATAATATTTATGCACGTCTCGCTGCACTCCCGTCGAATCGATCACCAGCCGCGTCGAACCGAGATGATCATTCAAGAAGTAGTGAAGCTTGTTTGTCGCATCGCGCATCGCTATGCGTTGACTCCCAGCATAAATGAACCTGGCAGTTGCCGAAGACGGCGAAGGGGTTGACTGCTCTGCCAACACTCGCCCGCCTTGATCCAAAACGTAGTAGGTGTATTTGGTATCAGAGAAAACACAATACAGCGAGGCTGTATCATACGGAGGATATCGCGTGTCCTCCTCCTCCAGTTCACCCCCTCCTCCGGCTTTAGTCTGCTGGTCGCACAGCTGTCGCCACTGGTAGGTATAGGCTTTGAATACCCGATTTCCGTCGTTATCGTACGCATACCTGATTGTGTCGGCACCGATGCTTGTCTTGACCGCTACCATCACCAGTCGATTGGCCTGATCGTACATCATCGACGCCCTCTTGCCCGAGTGAGTTGTCAGATTACCCATGGCGTCATATGAAAGCGTGTCGTCGGGCTTCAACTGCTCGTTATCAACTCTTGTGAGCCTATTCGTGTTCGAATGATAGTGATAGTTTTTACTTAATCCATCTGCAAAGGACTGTCGAGTAATGTTCCCATTGGCATCATAAGAGATTTCATCGAATTGGGCTGGACTGGCCGACTGAAGTTTGAGAAAGCTCTCCCTCAGCCGGTCACTTTCATCATATCGATATGAGAAGAATTCGTCAAACCGGCGTATTGAGATTTTCTGTCCGAAGAGATTTCCATTGTATTGTGGGGACCCAATGTAGGCCGTACCCCCGTGAGTGTCATAATAGAGACTTTGCCCAAACATATCTGCCGGCGCGTTCAGAGACGAGATACCGTCATTGATCGACAATAACCATCCTCGTTCATTGTAGGCATAATCCAATTGTTGCAGACCGCTTCCAAGCACCAATGTCTCGAGTTGATCCCGCTTCGTATAGCCGAGTCGTGCATATCGATCAACTTCGCTCGGTTGCGCGCCCCCAACAGAAATCAGGCGACCGCGTTCATCATAGTCATACTTGACGACCGATCCATCCGGATACGTGATCGATTTGAGTTGATCGGCCCAGTCGTACGTGTACTGAATTACCATGCTGTCACCATGTACGTGAAACTCCCAACCTAATCCCGCAATCAACGTCGAATCGAGAAGCGCACTGAAATAGTTCACTTGCTTCTTGACACGCCCGCGCGGATCGTAGTCATAGCGATTGGCGTAATCGCATCGTCCTAGTGAGTCATAAGTGATTTCCAGTGAGAGTCTTCCCTTTGAGAGTTCACAATTGGACTGATCGTAGAAGTAGCGACCAGTAATGTCGTAGAAGTGAATCGGCGCCTTGTCGGCCGAAGTCTCGATTGCCGTCTGAATGAGCCTGTCCAAATTGTCATACACAAGTCGATGCCACTTCACAATGGGACAAGGTGGCATGTCGCAATAGAATAAATTGGGATCCTGTCGTGAAACGAGGTTGCCGTTCTTATCATACTCATTCAGAATCGCGGCCGACCACGATTCGAAATCCGACTCGCGTTCACTCGTTAACTTCCCAAGCGAATTGTAAGTATACCTGACCTCATCGCCCATTGGCTTGATAATCAGTGTGAGGTTACCCAAATCATCATAATCAAAGTACGTTGATAACGGTGTTTGACCGTCAAAGGTCTGCCGCAGGCGCAATTTGTTGCGTACGTCGTAGTATTCATTGACGGTGTGTCCGTTCTCATCCCTGGATTCCTGCTTATAGATAATGGTCTCGGGGAAGTTGAATCTACTTGTGAGACCGACCGCATTCGCATTGGTGACCGTGTACTTCACACTGTCGGAGGAATGAGCGAGATCAGGATACTTGGTCTTGACGGCACGATCAAGATAATCATATTCAGTAGTTGTCACAAATCCGAGTTGATCGGTCTCGGTGATGCTTCGACCGGCGAAGTCAAATCCAACAACAATGCTATCGCAGCTACCATCCGCGTTCAATCTATCATGCCGGTAGGCTCTTGATAATCCATCGATCCAAACGCGTCCAGTGATCGAGGGCTTGCCATGATCAACACGCGTCAGTTGTTTAATACTGACAGGATCGGGATTGACATCATTGTATTCGTCGTCATAGAGATTCCAAATTGACCATGCCGTATCTTGAGGACCGGGAGGAAGCTGTGCGTCTCTACTTGAAGGTTTATATCCGCCGGGAAGGATTACCTTGTGAACTCGGTTCAGATCATCGTAGGTTAGTTCGGAACGGAACCCATTGGGCTCAACCAACCAAAGCAACCGACCTCTTTCATCTACTTCTCGATAAGTTGTGAATGTCTGCAAACCACATCTGTTGATCTTCTTAAACCAAAATGGTCCACTATCGCTGAAGTCAAACGTTGACGATCTCGTTCTTACCGTACCTTCGTAATCTTGCTCTTGATAAATGATGCCCACTTCGTTGTCCGAAGTATAGTAATAGAAAGTAGTGTCGCCTCTTGGGTCGATGTGCCACTGGGTCGATCCTCGGTGCCTTCCCAGTGTGGCGTCTGTGTTGTATTGAAAACGGTCAACTATGGTCTGGGTCGGGGTCCCAGATTCATCAAGCAAGTATGAAGTACTTGACTGAAGCTGACCAACAAATCCGCCAGTGTATGGTCCTGTGTGGTATTGATATGTTTGGTGCTTCAACAAATCATTGTCTGATGTCCGCCGCACACTCACGTCACTTACAAGACCAGTATTGAAATATGCGGCAGCTGGATCTCCCAAGCTGCAGTGACTCGTGTTGAAGAGAGTGACTGTTTTAATCCCCCATGGATCGACAACATCCTTCTGCGTCAGAATATTGACGGCGTCCAAACTGGGATCACCGAGCCAGTAGTATGCGTATCGTTCGGAATGTGATTCCGAGTCGTGGGTAGTTCGTAAGCTGTCAAGCAGAAGCGTTCCATAACAGACGAGTCCATTACAATCAGTATCCCAATAATAATCCTTCTTCACCTGATTAGTCGGGTAATTGAAATCCCTTTCGACACTCGACTCCATCTTCATTACCCAACCTCGATCGCGTGATCTGCTGCTGAACGTACCTTTCTCCGGAAAGTATCGATAGGTCAGTATCCTTTCCTTAACCTCATCGCCATTCTCTCTATCTGTTACTGTTTCCCGTCCAAACCATCGAGTCGTGAAGAATCTGTCGTCAGAGTCAATGACCTCATCACCAGTTTCATCCAACCAACTGAACATCAGACTGTCGGTGCTGGCAACTTCGAATCCATCGAGAGTGCGACGTGTCGCTGCCACAATATTGAGAAAGAAAGGATCTCGCCCAATAAGGTCGAACGCCTCGCTTTTCCTGCACGGATACCTTTGAACCTGGTTGGAGAGGCAATTCTCGCTGTGATCGTAATCTATTGCAATATTATCTACGGCACCGAGATTTCCGCTTTGTCCCCAGGCAGTTGCCTCATCCATATAGTATTGCACATATTGCCTGCCGCCTTCCGGGTCCTGGATTCTCCAGACTCGCCAAGGTGTCAATCGATAAGTCTCACCCGCATATTTTACTGAAGCGGGACCGCAGATATCGAAAGGTAGTTGGCCGCCCATCTTCAGATTTCTGTAAGTTCTGGAGTAAGTTCTGTATGTAAAAGTCGTGGGTTCCTGTTGTTGAGTATCGATAGAGTACACCATGCCCCTGCAAGCATCAAGTTTCCAACTGACCGCCTTGCTTGAAATCACGCCTGGATCCGGAGGGATTCCGGCAAAATCAATCCAATACATTGTATTTCCATGCAAACTTACCGCCAGCTCGTTTGATGAACTTGTAATCCCAGGTTCCCATGTTGACCATCCAAAACCTACATCACCTACTGCAGCCAATATCGGCCTCCCCCAGACCGAATCCTCATCCGTCTCGTATAGGTACATGAGCGATATAGTATGTCCCATATGATCGCGAAATCTCTTCGGAACCAGAATGCGAGGATAGTCATTTGTACTTGAAGGAAATGCCCCGGAGCAGTCAACGTCTGACCGATACTTGGGTTGGTAGACTTCGAAATCGACCTGTGTTCCATCGGAACGAAAAAGCGTGAACTCACCGTATTTGGGACTGGCTATGGGCCACAAATAACCGCGATCGGGATCATCCTTCGAACATGAATTATATTCGCCGCCAATCATGTAGGCTGGACCATCAATCCCGACCGATACGCTGTAGAACTCGCGTACACTGCCGTCCTCCATCAAGATACTGATGATTCCGTGAAAACCATCTGCCGTTTCTCGGTAACACTTGTGGTAACCCTCAATGTGCGCCGCCACATCGTCATCATAGGAAATTGTGTCGCCCTGTGTACCTGACCTCCACGAAACCAACTCATTTTCGAAATTGAAGGTTTGAACCCCAATGCCATTCACCGAGATTATCCACTCGGGTAGATTTATGGGCGTCTGCATGATACCGTTCAGCCCGGCCCGCGCGCCAAATGCCGTATGACTAACATTCCCGTTGTAGGTGAGTTTGATATCGCAATGGAGACCATTCTCGCTGATCGGCAGGTATAACAATCGCTGGGTGTACATGAGATTGCCGTTGAAATCGTTAATGACTTCGTTTCCGGAGAGACTGAACGAATTTGCTTTCGAATATCCGCGTTCATTAAACATACCTGCTGCATCGACAATGTTCGATAGGCGATTGTCGTCCTCTGATGCTCGCAGGACACCCACATAGAACTGGACCGTAACCAGAACTACCAAACACCCACGGACGTACCTCATTTAACCGGCTCCTTTTAAGATTTAATCCCTTTTGCCAAAATCAGCGACCAGATTGAATAACACCCTTCGTTGTTTCAGCTGCCTTCGATGGCGGCCATACTGTCAGATCTTTACTAATCGCGGTAATTACCCTTTGATGTCAGTCGCTCCCGTCAAGTCCCGACGAGAAGCTATTTTGGCAAGGTATGCACTATCATGGATGCTTTTGTCAAGTACTTTCTTGCATGTCTCAAATATTTTTTAACAATCGGCTAATAAGATGCCTCTTATCTCTTTGACTTCACTGACAGATACTGTCAGTGTGTTTGATTAGGTGTCGCTCGTAACTTCAAGTCTCGTTATTATTTGGATAACTTTGTTGGCAGAAGCGTCGGCAATCCAAATCTGGATTCGGACGAACTTTCACGAGGATGATCACCCTAAATAATCACAGACTTCGTGATCGATTTTTCTTGACACATGCGGCACTCATCTACTAATTAATGCCGGTTAGGAAAACATAAAGGGTCGTCTTCGTGTTTAAAGTTCAGTCTTGGTACGTCTTGGTATTGCTGCTCACTATTCTAGTACCGCCCTCAACCAATTGGGCCTTGAGCCAGATCCTGCAACCCGATACGGAAATCGATAGCTCAAAATCACATGAGCTCGCCATATCACTACCAGCACGTGCGGATTCGCAACCCGTGATTCCAAATGTGATTGTTCCGCTGCTTGAGTTTGATCATGTTCCTATTCAAGACGCCATCGCAGCTCTCTTTCGCCCCTACGGCGTCAACGTATGGATCAGTCCCGCTGTCGACCATAACATCACAGTCTATCTGGTTGATCTGCAATTGAGTGATGCGTTTCAGTTTCTAATCAAAGCGGGCAAACTTCGTTATTCATTTGAAGACAGTATCATCAAGGTCTATCCCCTCGATGAAGCACAGTTGTATGACACTGAAGTTAGCTTCGTGGATGGACTATTATCTCTGAATTTTCGCGCTGTTCCCCTGTCAGTCGGCATTGCTGAGTTGGTCAGGATCACCGGCTTCAATATCGTCACTGACCAAGGTCTCTCGGGAACATTAACCGGAATACTTGTGCATGTTCCATTTAGAGCCGGGCTCGAGGCACTGCTGACCACGAATGGATTCGCTGCCGAGTTCCGTGATAGCATTGCATTCGTCACTCGCCTCCAGGATTCGAGTACTCCTCGGCGATATGCTTCACATGAAGTAGCGTGCGATAATGGCGCTATCACTCTTGATGTTCGCAACGCCGACCTTCAGAAGGTGGTGGAGGACATTTCTCTCACATGCGGCCTGCAAGTTGTCTTGTACGGAACACTGTCCGGCACCGTCTCAATTAAATGCACTCAAGCTTCGACTGAAGACGTGTTGACGTTGCTGTTTCGGGGGACAAATTACACGTTCAAGAACGAGCGCGGTATCTATCAATTCGGATCAGCGCAACTGGAGGAGATGCGCACCAGTCGGCTTATTCGTCTAAACCACATGGTCGCTGATGATCTGATCAAGATCATCCCTGCGAGTCTGTCGGCTAAAATCGCTGTTACGATTGTGCAGGGACAAAACGGGTTCATCGCAACCGGACCGTTCGGGTCGATTAAGGAACTTGAGCAGTTTGTCGAGTCGTTCGACCATCCTCAGGCTCAAGTTTTGATCGAGGCACTGGTCGTGGACTTTTCGACCGACTATTTGCGAGAATTCTCTGTCATCGCCAACAATACCGGCCGCGGTGCCGTCGACGCCTCCCAT
>CAZQBX010000030.1:0-17944 GCA_964592145.1 uncultured Ignavibacteria bacterium | reverse complement strand
CCATCAAGGCTGATATCAGTCTGAAAGTCACTCCTTGGGTGACGGCTACTGGCGACATAATCGTGGACATCGCACCAGAATTCAATACGCCACAGGGCCAGTTTGATCCGGACATTCCTCCAACCATAAACCATCGAACGCTTCATTCAACGGTTCGCTTGCTGGATGGCGAAACAATCGTCCTCGGTGGCCTAGTTCAAAGCAGCGAGCATACTCGCATCGAAAAAGTCCCCCTGCTCGGTGAGATACCAATTTTGGGGAGAATCTTCCAAAATCGAACCAGCACTTCCGTCGAGGCGGAGTTGATGATCTTCCTGACACCGAAGGTCTACTACGGACCCGAGGGCGCTGTAGATGTTAGCGACTACGACAAGGACTAAGGATAAGAAACGGACACGATGCAAGCGCAAGCGTTCAGGAAGTCGATTTGCCCGATTCGAGCATCAACTCTGAAATCACAGATATCAATCATACGGTCTTTTGCAGTTCGAACTGGACAACCAGTTGTGCTCGAAACCACTGGAACAGAATTTATTGCCTGGCGTAGACACCATTCGCGCAAGGCGAGCATAACGATGCGAAGCGCCATCGAGCCGCTCAATACCCTCTCACTTATGAGTGCATTGCGACAAATTGAATACATTGGTGAACCAATTCACGTGATCCTCCATCCGCCGTGTGTCTGCGTGAGAGCATTTCAACCGAAGACCGAAAACTCCGAAAAGTGGCTTGCCTCTCATCTGATCGAAGTCGCCCCACCTGGTAATCGCCGAGATCTTGTAATGTGCTATCAAACCCTACCGCCGAATCTTATAATCGTGGCTTTTGCGCGACGAGCTTTTTTGAAGGAATTGATACAATTGGCGCAACAAAGTCGGAGCTCGCTCAAGGGTATTTATGCTGGCGGTTCCCTTGCAATAAGTTCTTTGACCCGGCAGGTCGACGAGTATCACCAATTGAGTGTCGACTTTTCGCTGTGTCGATATGAAGTTTCGCGGGAAGATGAAACGGTTCAGATATTCCCGCGCTCAATTTTGAGTGGCGATAGCGGCTCCCCCTCAAGTCCAGAATCCGGGAGTTCGCAGTCGAGTCCTTCTGTAATTGCCGGACAATTGCCGGCCGTTTCGACTCAATCAATACTGCTCTCCGCGCAGAGAGACACTGTCGACTTTGCTCCGCAAATCGGATTGCCCAAGATCTTTTCCTCCGACTTTGTAAGGAAAGTACTACACGCGGAGTTAATTGCGATCCTTCTTCTGCTTGCCATCATTCTCATACAGTGGGAAGCCACACTTGTTTGTGGTAATCCGGTGTCTAACGCGGAATATCGATCGATGGTCAGCGACCTTACAGAGTTAAGGCAGTTGAACTCATTGGCAGCAAGGGAAGTCGAACTCGCTACTAACCTGCAAAGGCCGCGGCTCAATACTTGCCACTTCTTGAAGTCCGTCGCATTAGCGACGCCACCACACGTATGGCTTTCATCGATAACCTTCAACACTCCAACTTCTGGGGCAGTTAGCGTGTTTGCTTTGGCGGGATTCAGTATGAATGGGGACGGGCCGCTTCAATTTGTTGACTCGCTGCGGAGTGTCCGCGATTGCCAATCAGTTACTCTGACAAAGGTGAACATTGTGGAACACTCGTTACTTGATATTGGTCTTAAGAACCGTTCGGATGGGCTGACCAGATTTGAGATAACCGGAGAGTATGAACGAAAACAGTAAACTCTGGATTAATCAAAACCGATTTTGGCTTACGAATATGGCCGCAGTTGCACTGCTGAGTATCACTTTGCTCTCCTTGCTAACCACGGTGGTTCCGGCTACTTTCACTGAACTGTACCTGACTGTAGCATCGGATCGCCCGACGCTGGATGAAGTCGCTAATGAGCTGACAATCGAACAAATGCACCAGAATGAGCTAAGATCTCAACTGGATTCGCTTGCATCACATGAGAATCTACAACGAACATATGAGGCTATCTTGAGCGCTATCAGAAAGAGGTGCGATCGCAGGCAAGTCTCACTAATTGGATATGATCGAATTCAGCAAAGTCGGCCGCAAAGCGATCAAATTGCGTGCTACCGTTTGGTCGTCGGCGGGCGGTTTAGTTCACTGGCTCTGTTGCTCGCCGACTTGGAAGTTCTCCCCCAGAATCTGACGATTCAGTCGATGACACTAGAGCAGGGGCCGCAAAGTTCCGCTTCGATTCGCGGCGTTCTTTTGGTTAGCACGGGAGTGCCATGATTTCTGTATTGGGATTCAAGAGAATTGTGCTT
Organism: uncultured Ignavibacteria bacterium; assembly: GCA_964592145.1. Classification (GTDB taxonomy): domain Bacteria; phylum Zixibacteria; class MSB-5A5; order CAIYYT01; family CAIYYT01; genus JADJGC01. The sequence goes on along the minus strand of CAZQBX010000030.1, from coordinate 15,662 downwards.
GGAGTCCTCGCAGTTCTCCTGATTGGGATCTGGATTAGGAATCTTTTGCTGTTAGTTCCGACAAATGAGACTGGCGAAACACCCGAAGTACCTGGCACTGCGGCTGGTGTTTCGGATCTACCGGCATTTGGTTTCGAAGATACAGCTTTTACACTCGATCCCAATATCCGTGATCCATTTCTGCTGCCGCGAAATCAGCTGCCAAAGAATTCTTCTCGCTCGACTATAGTGCAGGTAGCACGACCCGTCGAGTCAATACGAGCGTCTCTCAAAGGTCACGTTTTCAGCAATGCGCAGTCGTATGTCTTAGCAATTGATTCCCTTACCGGGAGAATTGCCTTGTATCGAGTCGGCGACTCACTTAACGGGTTTTACTTGGACAGGATCTCACGAACAGATATCCAGTGGAAAACAAAAAGAGGTCATCGCCTTGTCTGGAAAGCAAACACCTGAAGATATAAGCGAACGCGGTTCTGCCCTGCTTGCCTCGTTGGCTATTCTCGCGACTCTAGCGGTAACAATGACTGGAGTCCTAATATTCGGCGGTTGGCAGAGGGCACAGGGATTGACGTGTCTTGAGGAAGTGAGGGTGAGAGGCCTCGCCGAATCAGGGATTCATCAAGCTATCGCAGAATTAACTTCGGACTCATACCACCAACCTTGCCAACATCATATCGTCTTTGATTCCACGAATAGTATTTCATATATAATTCGACCCTGGGGAGCATATCTTAGGATTCAGAGCACCGGCATTGGGCGGCGAATAACCCGGACACTTACCGCCGACGTTGGAATACTTCCACCGGACATCTATAATCATGTCTTGTCACCAATAGGTGCACCACTACCGCTGGTCATTGCAGGAAGTACCCGTATCCGGGGCGATATTTATGTCAGCTCCGGCGGAATAATCGCTGGCGAGCTGAATGGCCAAGGCTATCGAGGTACCCGGCTCGTCGAAGGTAGTATTGACACACTCAATCCGTTAGACTTACCGAGTTTCGATAACACAGTTCTGGAAGAATTTCTTGATTCTCTGGACGTGATGGAAAGCGGGGTACCGGAGACCGACTATTCGTTGATCTTTCATGACAAGACCGACTTCATAGGTCAGTCTGTTAATGAAGCAGTGGGGTTTCGCACTCGTGCGAGTATCGAGTTCGATATACAAGACGGAAGCACGATCGAAACCACTCAATATTTTTTCGCCGGGCATACCATTTACATCCTCGGCAAGTCTCACTTGAGCAATTGCGTTCTTTCGTCGAAAAAGGTGGTTATATCCCATCAAGCAACATTGGACCACTGTGTAGTCGTTGCAGATCACGTCCAGCTTACCGATGAATCGAAATTCGGTGGACAAATTGTCGCCATTGATACTGTTCGTATCACGGGCAAAGCTAGTCTGGCAAGCCCCACGCTGATTCTTCTGCGCGGACGCAGAATCGACGAAAGCATTCTCGGCGCGGTTGAGATTTCATCGCGGGGTTCATTGTGGTCAATAATTGTCAATGGAGTCAGTTCGGCAATTGGAGGAACGAACTCCCAAGCCGCTGCTGCTTGCCGCTTACACGTTTCCGACAATTCCAGTCTGTATGGCTTACTCTGGTGGGAGGGACTCGTCGAAATCGAAGGAACATTTCAAGGAGCTGCCGCTGTGAATTCCTTTAGCCATTTTATCCAACCGACGACCTATATGAACTGGCTCGTGGATGCCGATCTCCGCTATCTCGAAGTTGCTGCGTCGGCGGCGTTCCCGGTAGTGTTTGAGGATCGAACTCGACCCAGGGTGGGCACTATGATCGGAAATATGTCTTTATGAAGTTGCCAAACCAGCCTGCGGCACTTGCTGCCGAATCAGGCTTCTCTCTTGTCGAGGTGCTGGTCGCTGCCGTGATCTTTGCTGGTACATTTCTGATGCTGTTCACATTGCTTGGGCGTTTATTAGCCAACTCTTCTGGTGCCGATTACTTGCGAGCAGCTTCGATTGCCGATATCCGTATTGCCCAGTTCCATGCTGGACTCAATTGCCCGAATGGCACAGAGTTGGTCGATCTTGACGGGATCCGGTTTCGAGTCCTGACCACGACAGAGAAGGAAATGCAAAGGGAAACTCTGCGATTGATCATCTGCCGGGAGAGCACCAGCGATTCGGTCGCCATAATCTATGGGATACGATATGTACGAAAGGAGTAGACACCAACGTGGGGCAGCATTGGTTGAAATAGTCATTGTCGTAACGTTAAGCTCGTTACTGATCGGGCTGTTTCTGCATGCAGATCTGGCGATCAATCGCAGTATCATGCGCTGGACTTTCCGGTGCGGACTGGAACAGGCGGCTATCGGCCTGGGGAAGCAGTTTCGCCGAGATCTTGACTACTGCGACTCACTGCGTTTGACCGGAAAAAGTGAGTTGCAGATCTTTCACTCTGACACTGCGGTAGTTGTTTATTCGACTTCTGCCAATACGATAACACGCAATGGTCGGGCATTGTTGCCGCCAGAGATTTCGTTTAGCGACTTTTCTCTTACTCCATGGAACACGACTGTTTTGACGTCTACTGACGCTTTCATGATTGCAGATGCCTCTGTGAGAATATTGTCGATTACCCTAAGACGCGATAATCTGGCGACCCAAACTTTGATGTTGCCCATCAGGCCAAACTCAACACGGCAGATATTATAGGAGGTATTCATGGCGCGAAGAACAATGCAGCAACTCAAACTGCGTATGAGCGGATTCACTTTAATCGAAATTCTCATCGTACTCGTCATCATTGGCATTCTGGCTGGCTTGGCGATACCGCGGTTCGTTGGCGCTACTTCCCGTGCCAAACAAGTTGAAGCCAAGCAGGTATTGCGGCAAATATATACTATGCAGATCAGCCACCGAATCGAGCATGATACTTATTGGATTCCGGCCTTCGGTAGCAAAGCATCAGCATCCAATCCGAAGGCTTTTGCAGTGCTCGGCGTTGAGATTATGGCGCAGGCACGCTACGAGTATGAGATTACGGGTGACCGCGATCACTTCGTTGCTACCGCAACAGCGATAGCATTAGACGATGACCCGGCTATCGATCAATGGACTATCGACCAATCCGGTGAGCTTCGGAATGTCGTGAATGATGCCGTCGAATAGGTAGGTTAACCGAGCTGCCCGATCAGCTCTAACAGCGGCAGATACATCGATATAAGAATCGCCGCAACAAAAACGCCCACTATGACTATAAGGAGTGGTTCAAGGATAGCTGTCACGGTCGGTAGCTGCGCCTCGACTTCTTCGGAATAGAAGTCGGCAATCGCATCGAACATTCGGGCGAGTTGACCTGTTTCCTCTCCGACAGCAACCATTTCGGTCATCATTGGAGGTATCAGCGTTTTGTCGGACCATGCCGCATTGAGAGAAGATCCGTCCGCGATCGCCGCCGAGGCGCTTTCAAACTGGCACTGTAATTGGATGTTGCGGACAACCGAGGACGCCAGCGGAATTGCTTCGTTCAATGCAACGCCGCCCCATAGCAGCGTCGCCATCGTTCGCGAAAAGTTTGCCGTCTCACTTTTGATTACAAGATTACGCAGTCCCGGGATATGAAGCGGAACCTGCGACAGAACCTTTGCCATGTAGTTGATCTGTGTTGTGTAGAAGAGAATTCCACAGAACACTAAGAGACCAATCAGCAGTGTCAGCGGATTAGCAGTCAGAACATCGGACAGTGTTACAACTACCCTTGTCAATGGCGGCAACTCCGTTTGAAAATTCAGAAACATCTCTTTGAATATAGGTACAACGTAGAATAGCAGGATAAACAACACGATTGCCGCTACGGCCATGATTACCGCAGGATATGCAAGTGCCGCCCTGATCTTGCGCTTTAGACGGTCGGAAGATTCCAGCGCCTTTGCCAATCGGGAAAAGACATCCGCCAGATTACCGCTCGACTCTCCGGCTCGAACGAGACCAATATAGGACCGATCAAAGATCTCCGGTTGGGAAGCAAGTGAAGCGGATAGGCTGTCTCCATCATTTAAGTCCGAAGATATCTGTTGCAGACGTTGCTGCCAGGTTCTTGAGTTTTGTTGTGCCTGTAGCACCCTGCAAATTGTGTCGAGACGCATCCCGTTTCGCAACATCACGGCCATTTGTCGTGTGAAGGAAACGAGAGCATGCTTTACTCTAAATGAGGCAATAGTTCCAATGCTGTCTCGTTTTGACAATGGACGAATTTCTGTTGCAATGATCCCTTCGCGGGCTAGCGACGTACGTAGGCGCTCCTCGCTCGCCGCTCTGCGTTGTCCTGATGTCTCGCCACCGGATACAAGTGTCCCTTTGAACTCAAACTGTCCCATATGCCCGACTTTCCCAATACGCGCACGGCCGTTTTGGCCAGGCAAATTGCGACCTGCCAGTCCATTATTCCATTCGAACTTGCGCGAAGACGTTCAAGCCGCTATCTTGAATCTGCCATTGTGCTCAGAACAATGTTATGAATCAATATAATCCGGATGAATCTGTCCTCAAAGTTTTTTCGCGACCAATTGCTGTAAAGTATCAGGCTGTTCCGTTAAGACCAATCGGTCGAGGGCTGGAAGTGGTTTTCGCAAGCCCTCCTTCTGCAAACGACCTCTCTGACTTGATCTTCTTTACTGGCTTGAAGATAGATATTGTGCTGTCATCACCCGAGATAGTTGCCGATCTTATCGAAAAGTATTATCCCGAGACAATTGACTCCATACAATTAAGCGGCAACGCGATTCAATTTGAACAGCAGTCCAGCATATCACTTCAACAACTAGGCAAGGGTAGGATTGTAGATCGCGTCAATTCTATCATTGGTCGCGCGGCGGCGATGCAAGCGTCTGACATTCATTTCGAACCAAACGATTGCAGCTTGGATGTGCGATATCGGATAGACGGTGTTCTACAAGGAATGGACTCCGTACCCGTGGATGAGCAAGCCGCAGTGGTCTCTCGAATCAAGTTGATGGCAGGCATGGATATCGCCGAAAGGCGTCTTCCCCAGGATGGCCGCATAACAATGCGTGGTCTAGATGAAATCCTCGATATTCGCGTTTCATCAGTACCAACCCGCGCAAACGAGAAACTCGTTTTGAGGTTACTGAACAAGTCAAAGAAGCTCAAGGACCTCTCACAACTGGGAATGAGTGAGTCCGATCTGACCTTGGTCAAGAAACACCTAAGCCGACCTCAGGGCATGATCCTGGTTTCCGGCCCAACTGGATCTGGAAAATCAACGACGTTGTACGGCGCCCTTTCTTACCTTGCCCGACCCGGTGTAAATATCATGACGATTGAAGATCCAATCGAGTACGAGATTTCAGGTATCACACAGTCGCAAGTTAAACCTGAGATCAAGTATGATTTCTCAACGGCCTTACGGGCATTCTTGCGGCAGGATCCGGATATCATAATGGTTGGCGAAGTCAGAGACCATGAGACTGCTCAAATCGCACTGCGAGCAGCAATGACTGGGCATCTTGTCTTGAGTTCGGTACATACCAACGATGCGGCATCAACAATTACCAGATTGACCGATATTGGCATTGAACCGTACATCGTCGCCTCCTCAATCTCCCTTGTGATTGCTCAACGGCTCATGCGGACATACTGCTCGAATTGTCGAGGAAATGTCATTGTTGTTGGTGGACCGTCGGCCACTGATTGTGAGACCGCCATCGATGCTCAAGACTGCAAAGGCAAACGACGCTGCGATACCTGCAACGGTACGGGCTATCGTGGAAGGGTTGGCGTGTTTGAAGTCTTGGAAATAACCGACGAAGTGCGAGACGCCATCCATAATCGATGCCCGGCCCACTTGATAGAGTCAATCTCGAGGAAAAACGGCGTACGAAGTCTTCTTGAAGAGGCGAAGAGATTAGTCGACATCAGAATGACCTCAATGGAGGAACTTCATCGAGTTTTGCCCGGTAGATGATTCCGCGATCCGGCGATCCCTTATTCCCCCTGTCAATTAATCACACTCCCCCCTCATACACCTTGACTTTATAGATAAAACGGGTTATATTAGTCGCATATTACTCTGCTTATCACAAACAACTTGGGAATGTGCGAGGAAATCCTGTGAGCAAATCCGTATTGCTCATTTCGACATTTCTCTTCTCGCTGGCGCAATTTGCCACACAGCCAACCGCCGCCTCTGTCACGGATCCAGTCAATTGGCAGTCGCTATTGGCTGATGCAGAACGGCTCTCTTGCGATATCGCCTTTACCGCAAGTGGCGCGACTTGGCCAGCCAACGCTGCGAAGCAACGTGCACGCGAAGCTCTCTCCTTGGTGGATCCGGCGTCGCCGGATGCCGACAGCGCAAAGGTCACGATCTTGATCTGCCTCGGCGACTACTATATGAGAGACAGCGCTGTTGCCGAGGCAGACTCAATTTGGTCAACCGCGGCGAATATCGCAGCCGGCATGGAACCGCCAAACCCCTCTATTCGCCGGGCTATTTACTGGCGGCAAATGATTTTGGAGCGAGTCAGCGGTAGCAATGCTGCCGCTGACTCGCTTGGGTTGCTCGCTCTTGCCGATACCACGACAGAGACTGCCGCCACGAATCGACTTACATATCTTCACGAACTGGCGCAAATCTACACGAAGCTGCTGCGCCTCAAAGACAATTGGCGGACGCGCGAACAGATTGTAAATGAGTGGCGCGAAAATCAGAAGGGAGACGCTCGGCTCGTCGTGGTGGCTCTGATGGATCTCGCCGAAGGCGCCTCCAAGATTACCTTCACCAATGTCCAGAGCCGTTATCTGGCTCAAGACTCTGCAATCCAACTGAGTGAGGAAGCACTGAACATTGCCGGCCACCGCTTGGGTGCCGCGGATGCAAGCGTCGGCTATGTGTTGAACCGCCTCGGTGACTACTATGGCCGAAGAGGGAATGACGACACCGCGATACAATGTTGGGAGCGAGCCTACGAAATCAATCTTGCTGCCCTCCCAATAGAGCACATTGAATGCCAGGGAAGCATTCAGAGACTTGGAAGCGTCGCCGCCGTAAATGGAGAATTCTCGCGGGCCGAGGAGTTGCTCTCACTTGGAGTGACACTGCGAAAACAGACCCAAGGTGAGTGGCATCAGGAAGTCGCCTCATTAATTTCGAGTCTCGCCGGACTCTACCGCCAGATGGGCCAGTTTGCGCGGGCTGAATCGCTGTTTGCCGTAACTCTCGATATTCGCCGGAAGGCGCTGCCTCCCAACCACCCTGATATCGCGACAAGTTTGAATTCCCTCGCCCGAGTCTGCCTCGACCAGGGCAAAGCTGCTGATGCGGAAACCTACTGGCGCAATGCGCTCACCATCCGGCAAATCGCACTCGGCCCCAAAAATGCCGCTACTGTCGGTACCCTGCAGAATCTTGCGACTCTCTATCAGGACTGGGGCCGGCTGGAAGAAGCCGAAGCGATTCTGAACAAATCGCTAATCGTAAAGAAAGAGTATCTCGGAGAACATCATCCGGACATCGCCTCCGGCCTTCTCTACTTAGCCCGACTGCATATCGACTTGCGGAATCTCCCGCAAGCACGAAATGAAGTGAGTGAAGCTCTCGCTATCCTCCGCCTTCATGGGGACAGCCTCAATACCGATGCCCTGATGACACTCGCCGATATCCACCAGGCGGAGCATCGCAATGAAGAGGCCGACAGCCTGATGTGCATCGTCATCGACATGATCGAAGACAAACAGGGACTCGACAATTTCCGCTTGCTTTCTCCACTGACCAGACACGCCGAACATCTGCGTGATCACGGACACCCTGCGCCGGCGGACAGCATCTACCGCAGGGCAATCGCCATCGCCGAAGCCAACGAGATAACCAAGAGTGCACGAATGATCGATCTCTTGTCAGGTTATGCTGAACTGAAGCAGAAGAATAATGAAACAGAAGAGGCTCAGGATCTCCTTGCCCGCGCCTATCGAATTGCGCTGATCGGATTTCAGGATGCCGCTCAAGTACTGCCGGAATTGAAAGCAGTCCGCTTCGCTCAACAAATTCACCAGATTCGCGACAAGTTCATCTCAACCACCTTTGCAGCACCCGGGCGAATTGTCGGGAGTGACAGTATAGCCGAGCTTAGCCGCAACTCGATATCGATCCCGCTTGGTGACGCTTCCATCATCTTCTGCGACAAAGCCGTCATCTCCGAAACGGTAATTCGGCGAAGAGAAGAATTGTTAAGTTCCAATAACCCTGCAGTATCACTGCTCCTTGACTCCCTGCAGGATGCTTCACTGCAACTATCGCGGATCTACCTCGAAAGCGATTCAGACTCTTCGTTTGCCAAATTCGATCGCCGACTGCGCCAAGTTTCTGCACGGAAACAGCAGCTCGAAGAAGCACTCGCACGTTTGAATTACAGAATCGGGAGCGACCCGAACATGTTGGTCTTGGGGCCCGATGACCTGCGTGAGTTAATGACTGCCAATGCTCCATTCATTCAGTATGCCAAATATGAGAGCCCCGATAATGGCCAACCGAAGTACGCGGCTTTCATCGCCAACCGTGAATCCCTGCAGGCTATCGACCTCGGTCCCGCCGCTCCGATTGACGAGTTGATTGATGAGTACCGCCAGCTGATGCGCAGAAGGTCAGATAGAGAGGATGTATCCGAGGTAGACGCATTTCAGCGGTACCTTGACAACGGCCGCAAGCTGATTGCGGCTGCCTGGCAGCCGCTTGAATCGTATTTGCCCGATTCGGGAAGAGTGTTTGTCATACCTGACGGAGCACTCAACTTCATTGCTTTTTCCACGCTGCCCGGCTCACATGGGGACTTTCTGGTAGATCGGTTTGAATTCGCATACTTGAACAGTATCCGCGACTTAAAGCGGGATTCGCAGGTGGGAAGCGGCCTGTCAAATCTCTTGGCCCTGGGTGATCCCAATTTTGCCGCCGATCCGGCGCGCCGACTCGCAGGTCTGCAACGTATGAACAACACCGTTGTCGCATCACGCAACTCGCGCGACGAAATTACCCGGGGTGAGGTTATGAATTGTCGAGTCCAGCGCGGGTCATTGGCTCCGTTGGCAGCCTCGCGCGGTGAAGTAGAAAGCGTCGGTCGACTCTGGGAATCGACTAATGCAAAGCCTCCAGTTGTTCTTGTCGGCGACGCCGCATCCGAAGAAAATTTCAAACTATTGGCAGGTGGAAATGAAGTCATTCATCTTGCCACCCACGCCTACTTCCTCTCCAAAGATTGCTTCACCAAGACGCTTGCGCAAGTTGCATCCACGAATCCCCTGTTGTTGTCGGGTCTGTTCTTAGCCGGCGCCGCAACCATCCCGCAAGATAGCTCACCACTGTCGAGCGAAGACGGCATTCTTACTGGCGAAGAAATCGCGACGATGGACCTGCGCGGAACAAAATGCGTTGTTCTCTCCGCATGTGAGTCGGGGCTCGGAACTGTTAATGATGGCGAGGGAGTCTACGGACTGCGCCGTGCATTTCAATTGGCAGGAGCCGAGACAATCGTCAGCTGTCTTTGGAACGTGCCTGACCAATCAACAGCCCGCCTCGTGCATCGTCTGTACAAGAACCTGGGCAGCGGGTTGCCCTCTGCGGTTCGGTCCGCACAACTTGCCACGATCAGCGAACTGCGTGACGCCGGCCTGCCGCCTCACCCCTATTCTTGGGGCGCCTTCATTGTTGTGGGAAAGTAGTGCGTCTCTGGCAAGTAACCTGTAATCAGTATCGTACCTACTTGCGAATCTCAAGATTGAAAATGAAAGACGTGACCAAGGTATCATCCGGCATGTCGCGGTCGATATCAAACACCTTCAGTTCGTAACGCCCGGCCGCAAGACCAGCCGCTTCGATGAGGGCGTCCATTTTCCCGGCTTGTGTATACCTAAGCCACACTGGTGGTATCACACGTTGTGAGTCCTGATCCCGGCTAATCGTTAAGTAGTAGTGATGAGCATCAACTTGATGCGGGTAGGGAATTCGCAAGTGCAGATAACTGTCTGCCGCGGACATCGTTACAGTTTGTATACCACCGGCGGATCTGCTGGCTTCCTTGAGGTCTACTGCTTGTGGAACACCCGTTGTTAACGGCGCTTGCCGATCCTTCTCACTTTGCCACTGTAATATTACCGGCATTGCGATGATAAGCAGCACTGCAGCGGCAAAAACCGGGTGAAGCACAATCGACCTGACTCGATCCCAGGTTGATCCGACTGCTTCGTTTCGGCGTCGTTGTGCCGCAACCCCGCTGACGAGTTCTTGCTCGACCTGCTCGAGCAATCGCAATTCGCCGTAACAAAGGGTGCATGTCGCCAAATGAGATTCAATGGCTTCGCGCTGGGAATGACTCAACCGCCCCCGGTCGGAATAATACTGCGTGAGCCTCTCATCCGAAATGTGTTCACCGATTTCCCGCAACAATGCTTCATGGTCCTTTCCGGCCAATACCGCCCCCGCCTTGAAAGCGTCTCGGCAACTCGCGCAGCTCTGCACATGACTCTGCACCTGGAACATTTCGCCCGCCGACAATCTGCCGAGTACCGCATCGGCAAGCAGATGCTGATAGCGCGGATCAGTACAGGCCATCAGCTAACTCCATGCCTTCAATATATTGGTACATCTGCAGCCATTATTGTTACAGCAATCCATTGTTTCTCATTATCTCCTGTGCACCTTCCGTACAGCGATGAATACGAACTCTAACTGTCCCCTCGTTAATTCCAAGTTTCTCGGCAATCTCGGAATTATTCAGATCCTGCAGGTATTTGAGAGTCAGCAGTTCCCGGCAATTCGGATTCAGTTTACCGAGTACGAATTTGACCAGGTCCTTATCCGCAATTTGGTTGAATTCATTGGCGGTCGCGACTTCCGGCATTTGCTGGTCGGGAACGACTCTCATTCGACCTTCAGCCTCGGCTTCACGAAGAACTGTGTTCAAAACTATCGAGCGCAGATAGGCGTTGAATTGTTTGAAGTTTTCGCCCCGAAACGCGCCGCGCTGCAGATTATGCACCAATGCAGCCAGCGCCTCGGCTTTGAGATTCTCCGGATCCCCTAAACGCTGCCCGCCAAAACGGCGCAAGTATCTGCTAATCGCCAGCGAAGTGTTAGCCAGGATCTCTCGATTTCCCTCACGAAGCAGCAACAAGTAGCTGCGGAAAAGTTCAAGCTCGTCACTCATGGGTTATTGCGCAAGATGATTGCCAACTTGTCCTCTTTGACCATGCTCTCGTTCATTGCCGCAGACTGCTCGGGCTCTGAAGCAACTCTTCATTAGATGATTTCTTGTGAACAATCTCAATTTGTTCGTTAGTCAAGCCGTTTGCAAGCAATTATTCAACCACCGGGCCGGCCCGGTCTCGTCACAAAAAATTCCAAACTGCCTGTAACAATTCCCCACCCATCAGTACTAACAAGATATCAATATCGACAAAAGCCACCTAAAATATCGCGACAATAGAAGTTCAGCTCATTCAGAGCGGAATTCGTTGCAGGTTGGGCTGACAGCCCGGGCAGAGCTGTCGGCCCAAGGGGGGCATGGTAGGTCTAATCACTGCAATTTGACCTGTACTAAAGAAGAGAATTGCTCAATAACATCGGAGGAAACTATGAGCAGAATCGTATCGATCATCACCAGCCTTGTGCTTCTGATGGGCTTACTCAACGGAACACTGGGTGCGGCGATCGCGCCTAGTATCGTCGGTTACCAGGGGCGGCTTACCGACGCGTCAGATGTGCCGTTGACCGGTACCTACAGTGTAACCTTCAGACTATATGATGCTCCAACAGGCGGGACAATGATTTGGCAGGAAACCCACAGTGCCGTCAATGTCCAAAACGGCCTGTTTACCGCGGTACTGGGCCAAGGCACAACGCCGGTTCCCCTCAACGAGACACATTTCACACAATCGAATCGCTGGTTAGCCGTCTCGATCGGTGCTGTAGAGGTCTCGCCCCGCACGCAAATGACCTCGGTCCCCTTTTCAACGCGCGTTTTGACTGTTGACCTTGCGCGTGGCGGCATCATCTCGGGCCAACTTGAGTTGCAGGCTGACGCCAGTAAAGAAGGCGAAGCTGTCTCGGCCGCTTTGATTGTCCGGGGAACCAACCTCTCACGGCAAGTCAGAATCAACCCGGATCTTGAAGTGGCACTGTCAGCAACCTCGAACGACGGTGATGAAGTCTTCCGTGTCGACGCTCTCGAAACCGGTAGTTCCTTGAAAATCAAAGGGGCGGCCAACAATGTGGTCGCCTCAATGAATGCGACCCCCAATGGTGGAGATGTTTCCGTTGCGGCAGTGAACGGCGATGTCGCAGCGCAGTTGAGTGCTGATGCTGCAGGCGGGCAGATTGAACTATTCGAAAGTAGCAAGAATGGACGAGCCAGCGTTCGGCGATTCTGGGCACGCGCTCAAAGGCTAAGCTACTTTGACCCAACTGGATTAACCGAATTGATGAGTGTCAATACCGCTGGCGTGCTGCGAGCGAGTGGTTTAAATGCATCGACGACGAATTCATTGAAGAGTCTTCGCCTCGCCTGTACCGGTGGAGATAACCTCACGGCTGCTGATGAAGATGTGCCACAGGGAAACGGAGCATTCGGGCAAGGCAACAACTTAACTGCGGCCAACAACTCGTTTTCCGTTGGTCTATGTAACGTCCTATCTGGTGAACGGAATGTGACCTTTGGAACCGAGAACCTGGTGCTCGGCAGTTCCGGGAATTGCTTCATAGCCGGCGAAGGGGATACAATAGAAAGTCCCTCTTTCCAGAGTGTCGCATTCGGAATTCGCAACAGCATCTCGGCTTCACAGGCGTTTGTTGCCGGCTCTTTCAATCGAACCACGTCCAGCAGTTCAGTCTGCTTCGGTCAAGCGAACTACGACTCGAGCGGACTCGACAATTCATTGTTCGGACGCGCCGACACGATCTGGGCATCGAACAGTTCTTCCATTTTAGCCGGCCAGAGAAACAGAATCTTGAATAGCACAAATGCTGCTGTGGTTGCCGGAACGCATAACCTGATTTCGGGCGTTCAAACCAGCGTCATCGGTGGCGGTGAAAGAAATCGCATCAGCAGTGCTGATAATGGCAACACATCGTTTGCCGCGGCATTGATTGCTGGCGGTTCAGACAACATCGCCAGCAGCGATTGGGCAACCGCAGTTGGCGGTGAAGCGAATAAAGCCACAGGAGGACATTCTTTTGTCGGTGGGGGAAGCTACAATTTGGCAAGCGGAAACCTCGCCGCCGTAGCTGCCGGGACTGCTGACACTGCAAGTGGCACATGGTCGTTTGTCGGTGCTGGATTGCACAACGTTGCCACCGGCCAAGGTTCGGTGGTAACTGGCGGGCAGAGTAATCGAGCTTCAGGTGAAACGTCGTGCGTTCTCGGAGGTATCGACAATTGGGCGTCAGGTCAGACCGCTACTGTAGCTGGAGGCGTCAACGATACAGCATCTGGTCTAAACTCCTTTGTCGCTGGAGGGGCCAAGAACAAGGCCGCAGGCTTTGTCTCTTTTGCCGCTGGACATCGTGCCAAGGCAAATAACCAAGGATCGTTTGTCTGGGGAGACTCATACGATTTCGACGTTACTGACAGTACCGCGAATCAATTCGTTGCGCGCTCGACAGGTGGAGTGAAATTCTTTTCAGCAGTCGACGGGCTCGGTGTCCCGACTAGCGGTGTAGTTCTCACGGCAGGCGGAGGGGCCTGGTCGTCTTACAGCGATCGAGAAGGCAAGGAGAATGTCACGTTGATTGACGAAGAAGAGTTGCTTGCAAAACTGTCAACTGTGGAAATCAGTACCTGGAACTACAAATCGCAAGATAAGTCTATTCGACACATCGGTCCTATGGCGCAAGACTTTTTCGCAGCCTTTGGAGTCGGTGAAGATGAACGACGCATAACGACCATCGATGCTGACGGCGTCGCTCTCGCCGCCATCCAAGCGCTTTACAAGAAAACCGAAGAGCTAAAGGCGACGACCTCCAAGCTCAAGAATCAGGAGGATGAACTCGCCAAGATGAAGGAGCAACTGGCGCAGATGCAGGCACTGCTCAACAAATTGGCTGAATCAAAGAATTAGCACCGGGGAACTGAAAGGAGAATGCTCCCATGAATAGGCAATTACTCGGTGCAGCCAGAGTCTTCGCGAGCCTGATCTTGATGGCAGGGTCACTTATTGCAGATAGCAAAGACAAACCGACAACGACAGTAAGTAATCTTGAGGTGCGGGAGCAGACGGCGACTTCGATCGCCTCTGCTCCGGCCGCTGGAGAACAGATCAAGTGGCGGGTGGTCGGCTCGGGTGCCACTATTGCAGCAGGCAGTGGCTTCAAACTCACCGGCACGGTCGGCCAGGCAGCAAGCGGTCAGGCGTCCTCTCTGGCTCACCGTCTTAACACCGGCTTCTGGCAGAACTTTACTGACGGGCAACCACCCTGCCTCTGCGGCGACGCCAACGGCTCCGGGTCGATCAATATTTCCGACGCCGTTTTCGTGATCAACTACATCTTCGCCGGCGGCGCTGCACCAGATCCGATCTGCCTCGGCGACGCCAATGGTACCGGCGGCGTCAACATTTCCGACGCCGTATATATCATTAACTTCATCTTCGCCGGCGGTCCGCCACCATTCTGTCCGTAACGAGACCCGTTTCACGCACAGGAGTCGCAAACCCGCGACTCCTGTATGTCGCGTTGAACTTGATCCGCGGCACCTGCCGTCACTTTGTCTCGAATGCAACTTAATACAACTATAGGAGTCCGTATGAAGCAGAATCTCATTCTCGCGCTGATGTTGCTTGCTCTGGTTTCCATGCTCGCCGGCAATGCCAACGCGCAAACAGTTGACGTCACTGTCCGCCTCAACGGCGGCAGCGTAGACAGCAACAAGGTCTTTATCGGGAAGACGAATCGCTTGGAAATCTTGGTCAGGAACAGCGCTGCGGTGGGGGGCCTCGGAATGTGCTTCAGTGTGAGCTCTACCGCGCCCTACACTTGGACTAAACCTTATGGCAACAAACCGAGTGGCAGCTCGGCGATTGTTCAGGAACACGGACCGGCGGTAGGCCTTTTTTCAAGCATCGGTGGCCTCAATGTTTTTGACCACATCAGCAGTACATCACCTGATACATTTGGCCTTGGTGGTGTCGGCACTCCGAACCTGATTAGCTCTGCCACTCATCAATTATGCTACAGCCTCAAATTCACCGTATCCGGATCTGCAACACCGCAAACAGGGGGATTCTGTATTGACAACGTCTGGAATTCATCAATACCATCCGGCTATCAGTGGCTTTGGATTGTGAACGGAACAGGGTTTGTGCCGACTTACCAGGGTAATGCAAATGCCAGCGCTACCAATCCATCGGCGCCGGCGGTGTGCTTCGATATTGTCAATCCGCCCGCAATCGCCGGCGACGTAAACTGCGATGGTATGGTTAGCATCTCCGATGCAACGTACTTGATCAACTACATTTTTGCGGGAGGCCCGGCGCCCTGCCCTAACTAGATCAAAGCCAGTTCATAGCACCGCTGACACAGGTAAGGCAAACTTGCCTTGGTAGCTGATTTTGCGTGAAGATTGTCCTGAAGAATTTATGGCGGAGTGGCAGGGATTCGAACCCTGGAGACCTTTTTGGGGCCTACACA
>CAZQBX010000029.1:0-38958 GCA_964592145.1 uncultured Ignavibacteria bacterium | reverse complement strand
CAGAATACCTTCGCCGGACTTCTGCTTGGAGCGAACTTCGATGGGAGCAAAGGCAGTTCTAACATTCGTTAGTTCATGGCCGCCAATCTGGAGACGCTGGCTGCGACCCTTGTTGCCATAAATGTCGCCGCTGAGTCCGGTGCCGAGACGTTCCCAGGTCACGTTTTTCGGAAGAGTGAATCTCTGCTGTGGATGGACGAGCAGTTCGAGCGCATCGCCAGATGCAAGATCGATGTAGACTTCAAACGGCACGAATTCGCTGTCGACGACTGCGACGGTGATGTCAAGAAACGGGAGATCATCGCGCAGTTCAATGGGGAGAACTGTCCAACTGGAGTCATAAGGGACGAAGGTCGTATCCCTCAATTGGATCAGCTGATGGTCGTAGTCAACTTCAACGATGTAATGGCCGAATAGATTCCAGCCGATGACGCCGTCGGTCGGGAACGATTGGGTGTGCGCGCTGTGTGACACCAATATTCGCTGGTTTGTGATGGCGACCTCGCCGAAGTTGACCTTGCCCGTCTCGATCATCGTTACGACAGAGGCCTCGCCGCTTCCGGCGCCCGGTACGCGGGCCGCGACAGCACCGGTCGTGTCGATCAGTTTCAAAGCGTCCTGATGAAACAAATAGACGCCGTCGAAGCGCATACCGGTGTCAAGGATGATATTCAGAGGTTGGGAACCGTTGACCTGCGTTGGGATAATGATGCGATTGCGTTCGATGTGGAACGGGACTTTGAGCGGATCGGCTGCGAAGGTCGCGGACGGCAGTATATCTGCAATGCAAAGCACTGCGACTATTGAAATCACCAATTTGCGCGAGAGAATGGTAATCATGACTTATAATACCACATTCGGCATGCAGAAGTTGCATGATGGCGGTTGCGGCGCCGGCGGTGCGGTGAGAAAGTCCTGATCTGCCCTAACGGACTTCCCTGCCCGTTGACCAACCGGCGACCATACAACCAGAGGCACACAACCCACCGGGGGTGAAGACGCCGGCGAGTACAGCACTCAATTGTGTACGACCGGGAGGAATTCTGCGCCCGGAAGGTGAAAAGCACCTTCTGAACGCGGAATTCCTGCGTTTACCCAGCCTTTGTCGACTTTGAATCTGGCGATAAGCCCGTGAGGGTGAGCTCCTACCGGCATTGAAGTCGACATCCTTGTCGAATACAATATACCGGGGGTGGGCGATTTTTAGCAAGGGGGAATTGGGGGGAGCTTCCCCGCTCCCCTCTACTTTTAAGTGAGAAGTGACAACTCGCGCTCATGCAGGGAGATCTCGCACCTTTGGTGCGATTGGGCACGGCGAGCCGTGCCCCTACGCGAAAATGTTCGTATGTCGACAGGATGCTCGACTAAAGTCGAACCCACAAAGGTGGTCGAAGATTGGGATTGCAGGGCAGTTTTGAATCGAAGATGTTTATCCCTTGAAATGGAGTCATACGGCAAGGAGGAAATAATGATACGTGCAGGGTTGAGTGTGTTGGTTTTGGTGTGGATGGTGATTGGCGTCTGCGCATTTGGGGCGAATAAGGACGTGACGCCGCTTCATCCAGTGAATACTTACTCGATTGTGGCGTATGACAGCGTCACCGGGCAATTCGGCGCGGCGGTGCAATCGCATTGGTTCAAAGTCGGAGATGTGATCTGGGTGGAGCCGGGTGTCGGCGCAGTGGCGACCCAGTCGCTTGTGGAGTTCAGTTACGGACCGCTGGGACTGGAATTGATGCGGCTCGGCAAGTCGGCAACGCAGGCTTTGAGCGGGTTGATTGTCACCGATCCGCAACATCAGGTCAGGCAGGTGGCGATGATCGACAAGAACGGCGTGGTGGCGACGCACACGGGCGATAAGTGCATCGCGATGGCGGGGCATTATGTCGGGCATCATTATAGCGTACAGGCAAATCTGATGCGCGATTCGACGGTGTGGGCGGCGATGGCGAAGGCGTACGAAAACACCAAAGGCGATTTGGCGGAGCGGATGATGGCGGCTCTGGAAGCCGCACAGGGAGAAGGGGGCGATATTCGCGGCATGCAGTCGGCGGCGATGATAGTGGTTAGCGGCAAGCCGACAGGAATGAGCTGGCGGGACAATATCGTTGATATCCGGGTGGATGATTCAAACGAGCCGTTGAAGGAGTTGCGGCGGCTTCTGGAGATTACGCGAGCGTATGACCGGATGAACAAAGGCGATGAGTATATTGCGGTCGGCGACTTCGAGAAGGCGAATCTAGAGTATTCGGAGGCATCGAAGCTCGCGCCGGGCAATCCGGAGATTCTGTTCTGGCATGCAGTGACATTGGTGACGGCGGGGCAGGTCGACAAGTCGCTGCCAATTTTCAAGGAGGTCTTCAAGCAGGACCCGAGTTGGCGTGTGCTAGTGCCGAGATTGGTGAAGAGTGATTTGTTGCCAAATGATCCGAAAATAATTGAGAGGATTGTGGCGGAGTAGGGATGCAGGTCCGAGGCAACGAGCTTTCAAAAAGTGAGAGATATCATTGAGGAGACCTGCCCTGCGGACTGACAAAACACGAAGGGTTCGACATGAGTAAGTTAGTCGCCGTGGTGTTCATCTTGTTTGTTGAGCATTGTTCGCTATTCGGACAAGTCTCGCTGCATTCACCTTGCCAATGTTCTTACCAAGGAACCACGTTTCTGGAAGCAAACGGAGAATCTGCGAGCTTCCACAACGAATCGGAACGGTCCTATGAATACGGCGATTCCGTCCCTTCATCGTATGAAAGTCCCGATATCCGAGATAGAGTGCTTCAAGAACTCAACAGGCGAAGACAAAACCGCTTAAAGGAAATGGAGGATATGCGCGGATATCATTATCCCACGACCGACGCCGATCTTGTTCTTGAAGCAGAATTCGAAATGCACGAGTTCCCGAGAATCGCGGTGCTACAATATAGAGCCGAA
This sequence comes from uncultured Ignavibacteria bacterium, assembly GCA_964592145.1. Taxonomy (GTDB): domain Bacteria; phylum Zixibacteria; class MSB-5A5; order CAIYYT01; family CAIYYT01; genus JADJGC01. The sequence goes on along the minus strand of CAZQBX010000029.1, from coordinate 36,027 downwards.
ATGCCTGGCTGGAACCGATTCCACGTGATCTATGTGAAGGATGCCGAGAAAGTCTATCTCATCAACTATGTCGTTAGGGAAAGTGATATAGATTCCATTTTGGTGACTTTCAATCGCGTAGTTGAAGAGAATCCCGGCATATTTTCAAGTTCCCCTCTCTGCGAGGCATTCTTGTACCTCGCCATTGGGAGATACGGAACGGCGCTACCGATGGTAGTGTTGGAAAAGCCATCTGATCTCCTTGCATCTGTCGCAATACTTGAGTCTCTGGGAGATCGTCCAGCGCCTCACTACTTGAAGACGCTGACAGATCTCTACTGGGTGGCGCCCAGTTCCGACACCGTATTAAGTCAGTACACATGCCGGCGCTCTGACCAGAACAATTTGCGGGAACTGTTGGACTCATATCGGTTTCAGGATAGTCTGGAGATTTCTCCACCTACAATTGTCGAAGATGATTCGTTGTTCACGGCACAGATCGTCGTTAGCGGAAGGGCAGCGAACAGGATTTGCAGATATGCGGTTGGAATTCGCGAGAATGGCACAATCAAGAAAGTCCAGAAGCTGACGAGGAGCTTCGATGGTCCTGTTCTCGCCGCTATGAAAAAGTTAGGAGAATGCGGTTTTCCAGGGTGTCGAACTTGGTTTGTGATTTGTGATTGAAACACCCTTGCGACTGTGTGTTTCAGCAATTCGAGAGGAACCTGGATCCCCGCGTACGCGGGGATGACGAGAGCGGGTACAAACGAAACTCGCTCCTTATTGCGTCATTACTTCTTTTTCGTGATGGTGGTGACGGCGCGAGAATGGAGGGAGATTTCTTTGCGGTGGGCGGCGAAGGCCTCGAAGTCGGAAGGCTCGATATAGTTGAGCTTGCGGCTGATTGTGCGAACAAAGGTGGCGGTATCGGATGAGACGCTTGCATTCATGATGAAATCACCAAACTTGGAAGTGTAATTGACGCCGGCTGGAATCGATTTGAATTGATATCCCGGCGGCAAGGTTACTCGTGCAGTATCGACAATGGTGCGAGGGTAGCCGATTTCAAGAGTTCGCTTGCGCTTGGAAAGATCGGTGGCTTCGGCGTCGGTCATCACGCGAAATCCGGAGAGGTCGAGGATTTGCGTTTCGCCGGCGGCTTTGAGAAGGCGCGAATTGGACCAACTGATTTCCAAGCCGAGCCGCGAGAGGTCTTTCCCGGAGATGTGGATATCCTTGTGATCGAATGCCGGTACGCCGGCAATGCCGAGGTGGTTTGCGAGTGCCTTGGTGACAAGGCCGCGATCGCCTCCGGTGATGAGCGTGTTTACACCGTGCGACGGGTTGCCGAGCAGTTGGGCAGATAAATTCAACTTGGCGGTTAGGTCAGGAGCGAGTGTGATATCGATACTGCGACAGACTATATTATCGTCGCACCCGGAAGCTGGCGTAGTCAACAAGTTGCCGTTAATGTTGTCGACAGCGAGAGCACTCAAACCCTCGTCAGAGTACGGCAAATCACCGAGCGCACAATCGAAACAAGTCGGGTCGACCCAGGTGGTGTCGGGGCCTTCGACATAGAACATAATCACATGATCGAACATATTGAAGGCGGGCATTTCGGGATTAATAAACTCGGAGTTGCGAGTTGCGATCAACGCCGTTCGCGTTGCAGCTCCTGCTTTCGCGAACATTACGGCGTAGAGCGTTGCCAGATCTTTGCAGTCGCCGTAGCCATTTTGGAATGTCTCTTTGGCTGAATGAGGAATCCAGCCGCCCATGTCGAGATAAATAGCGACATAGCGAAGGCGAGAAGCGAGGCTCTTGTGCATCGAAGAGAAAACAGACTCCGAGCTGGACTTCTGATGTTGCTTGAAGAAATCATCCTGTGCAGCAGACGACTTGAATGCGGCAAGGTACATTTCGTAGTTGCCCTTAGCGATTTCTCTCCACGAATCGGCGCTGAAGGACTTGCCGGCAAATCTGAAGGTCTGGGGTACAGCGACAAGACGAGCGATCGAGCGTCCCGGCCAGGGTTCATGCGGCTCCGGCTGGCAGGCAGGCAGATTGCTGAAAGTCCATCGCTGTATATTGGCACCGGTTTCAAGCGCCGAGTCAAGCGGGACAATTCCTCCAGATGCAGAGAAGTTGATCCGATTGTCAGGATGTGATTCAATCTGACAGTAGCCGGACCTTTTGAACAGATTTGGATCGGGAATCCAGCCACGCCATACTCCGATCGTCTTTTGCTCAATAGTGTATTGCCAGTCTACGGTGTAAGGGACGCGAGCCGTTCTGAAAGTGCTTGAGTATGTACAATCTTCAACGTACAGCGCGAAGTCTGGACCAAAGCCGCAGAACTTGAAGAGTTCTTTCTTGCCGACCAAGCTGTCGATGACTTTGCCGGAATTGTCGTAACGGTAGCCGGTGACGTCCTTAATCTTCCGAAACTCATTCTCTGACATCGTGAATGACCCGAAGCGAACGCCTTCCGAAGAATTGACACGGATGATCTTTCGGAACCGCATTTTTGCTTGGCCCGATTCACTAATTGTGACAAAGAGGCTGTCGGCGATAATGTAAGCTGCGGAAGTATCATCGGTAGCGAAGTCAGTATCGGGTAGATCGTCGCTTTGGGCGCGGGCACTTGAGGAGAACGCCAGTGCGATCAGAGCGAAGGCAAGCAGGCCCGACTGCAGTGGTTGTCGGGTGCGGCGACTCACTTGGACGCCGCCGTGAGTGATTCGTTGATAGAGGCGGTAGCTTTCTGGTAGAACTCACGCACCCGAGAATAATCATCAGGAGGGAAGAACACTCGCTTTATCATCATGTTGGTCATTATTCGAGCGGTACGATCATCATGAAGAACGGCACGCGAGAAGAGCAAATCAGACGTGATATCACTGAAGTTGCCGGGCACGGTGGCCAGAGAGTAATTCTCCGGCAGATGCAAATCGATTGTTTCGGAATGATAGCGTGTAAACCGGAAGTCAACGGGGAACTGGCGTGTTGGGCTACTGAAACTGTGCTCGCCTGACCAGATTAGAGAGGGGAGGCATGCAAGCAAACCGCCGCCGAGAGTGCTGAAGTCAGAGATATTCAGAACGATCTTGAAGGAAGTGCTGTCGGTATCGTCGGAATCGACTCGAGTGATTTCCGCAACATCGAAGTTTTTCTGGTTCAAGCCGACAAAGAGTTTCGAAACCAATTCGGAATTCGCTTCAGCCTTTCGACCAGGGCCAAGCATGCTTTGTTGATATCCGGCGACAGTTACATAAGCGGAGCAAAGAGCGCTGCCATCTTCGCGCAGCCAAATGTTGGCGTTATTGCGAACGCCGCTCGTCCAGGCCGGATATGAGATGGAGAGCGTGTCGACCGGTTCCGGCGCTGCGGCGACGGAGTCATCAAAAGAAAAAGAAATTGTCCTTCGTGGAGCTGTGTCGGAGAGCAGCAAACCAGCTTCGGCGCGCACCGCCGGTGGAACATGCGGAAATGGGAATTCATCACTCGCGGCATCAAGAATGTAGACGGTACTGCCAATGCGGATATGGCATAACACATAGTTGAACTGCTCGGTGTGCAGGATATTGGTCGTGAACCGAGCGTGCTCGCGCGTAGCGGTCAGGAGTGGATCGGCGTCAAACTTTAAAATGCGAAGCATTTCTACCAGCAGAAGGTTTTTGTCGACCGCTGTTCCGGCACGACGCTCAAGCGTGGTGGTCGTCTTCTGGGAGGGAACAGCATTGCGAAAGTCGCCCGCACTGACAGTGATTGCGTCGCGGACAAAGGCGTGGACTTTCATGATCTCGGTCTCGGCGGATAATCTGGCGCCACCCACCAGAGAGTCGAGGATAGCGACCAGCGTATCGTTGCTCATGAGCTTCCGGTCATAATACTCATTCAATCGCGACTGCATATTGGGCCAATCAGACGAGAGTGTGACTGATGCGCCGAACCACGTTTTATAACCGGAAAGTTGAAAGTAAATGCTGGGTCGGAAATTCAGCGACGCGCCTTGCAGCGGTTCTTCAGCTAGAGGAGGTATGTTACGAACAGTCCAGGTAAACTGCTTCGTGGGCCTGTGATTGATATCAACTTCGCTCTCAACCGGCTTATGAAGAGAATCGTCCAAACCGATTAGAACGCTATTAAAGATGTAATCCGGGTCGGTGGCAAAGGAAAACTGTGACTCACCCGTGAAGTACTCGTTCTGGAAATGCCAAGAGGGAAGGAACCAAGTTCTGCGCGCGGTTATGTGGTACTTGAGTTCTACAATGCAGCCGTCCTCGACTCCCGGAAAGGAGAAGGAGTACACTTCAAAATAATCGCTGATCTTCTTCTTGAGCAGGTTCAGTGAATTGAATACCGATTTCTTGCCGTTGGGGAGAATCGTCTGGGCGGCGAAGCCGCCGAAATTATGGTCCGTAGATACGGTGATCTGGATATCGATTAAATCCGATGATGCCTGACGATTGAAAATCTTCCGACGCACATGTGTTTCATACTTGATTTCAGAGCCGATTTTCAGCGAGCCGATTTCAAAGATGGCAATCGCCGGCGCGTGGGGGAAGTCGACCGGTGGCGTCATCGCCCATTCTTCGGGGGTGACCTTGCCCCACTTGTGTTCACTTTCTGCGAAGAGCAGTTGAAACGCCGTTAGCACGACTGCGAGACAAATGGACGCACAAATGCGGACACAATGGTGTGACATCGACCCCTCCTGAAGAGTGTTTTCCCGAGATTCAGATGATTTCATACCCACCCGTAGACGGCGCCTTTGAGATGTGGCTCCTGCGAGCGCGCTCTTCCTACATTGAAAATGGTAAGAAAGGTCTTTTAAGTCAAATGGAATCTCTGAAGAGGGCCAATGCGGTCTCTATAGAAACCAGCGGAATATCATCGCGGAGCCGGATACGATGAGGCAGATCGAACCTAACAGGGCGATCCTGGCACCTTTGGGGCCGTAAACCGAGGTTAGTTTTTTGCGATTGATGCCCATGAACGGTGCGCCTTTGCCTTGATCCTGGCGATACTTGAGGGACCAGAAGAAACAGATTGCCGCACCGAAGAATCCGATGGCTTGAAGGGCGATAAGGAGGTCTTTCATGCGAGCCAACCATTATTAACAGGAGCACCCACGACCGAGTTAGTACACCTGACCGCTATCGTCTTTCTTGCCGCGGCTCGATTTGCCCATGACATAGCCGAGGAAGAAGCCGATGAAAAAGATAAATGCGACGATGATGAGTCTTGACATGACGGAAAGTTAAGGTTGGGCACAACAAAACGCTATGGAAAAGTTTGGTTTGGCTACTCAGGTTGCGCTGATGAGAGTGTTCAAGATATGCACGGGAGTGCAGAAACGGGAGTGGAAAACGGAGTGATTCTATCGATGATCATTACAATCTTTCTTTCGCTGATTAGTGGAACTCGACGCGAATAAAGAGGTTATAATCCTCGGTATTCTCTCACACGAAAGTTTCAGAGTGATCGACAAGTTGGCAGGAATATTGCACGAACTGATTGACAAATGGGGCGAGATAACGTTTATTTCTACTGGGAAACTTATTTTAGGAGATACGGAGTAGTTCTATCGACCGATAGGTAATGGAGTCTTCCGCACCAGCGGAACATTACAAGTTCAGAGCCGACTTACGCTTGCCGATTTTTGTTTGCAGAAACAGGCGGCGTGAGTATACTCGAAATTCTAAGGTTAGGTCGATTGAACTGATGTCCAGAATCTCGTTAAGCATTCTCACAGCCGTTTTAGCCACACTTCTGACTTTTCCATTCAGTTCTAAATCGTTTGCCGGTGTGACGATCAGCACATCCAATGAGCGGCAATTGTCGCTGCGTTGGAGTGCAGAATCAGTATCGGCGCAAACCTCGTTGTCATCAGTATCGCAGTCTTTCAGGTCAGAATTATCCAGTTTCGCCATTGAGGATAGTCTGTTGGTCGATGCCAACGTAATCTGTTTCTGGTCGCCATCGCGAGAAGTGCGCTTTGTACGAAGCGATATCGCTGTCGGAAAAAGAGCTGAGACTGTCTCGACGGCGCTAACGGATGGTCCGGCAACGCGAATTCAGATTGTCGAACCGGTATTGATCCGGGGACGCTGGCTAGGGAAGGTCATTGTACCGAGAATTGCTTACCAAGGCGGTGATTGGTATGAAGTCTCTGCGGCGGATGTTGAAATTGCCTTTGGAGAACCCAGACAGATAGCCGTGCAGACTCCGGCAGGACCGCTGGATCGAATTCTCGACGATCTGGCGGTGAACAGTGCCGAAGCCGCAACCTGGCCGACCACTGCCAAAGTCGCAACGCCGACTGCAATCTACAATCCTTTCGCGCAATCGAGTAACTGGGTTCGGGTCGCTATTACCGCGAACGGTGTTTACAGGATTACCCGGACAGATCTGGCCAATGCCGGTGTCAGTGTCGGGACTCTCGATCCGAGGACGATCAGGGTGTTTCATGCGGGCGGGCGTCCGCTGCCAAACTCGAACGCGACGCCGCACGATTCGCTGACCGAAATGGCAATAACCATCTTCGGCGAGAGCGATGGGAATTTCGGTGACCAGGATTTCGTGATGTTTTACGCCAACGGCGGAGACTTCAATACATGGGATAACAACACGCCGGGATTCGTCCGACATCCCTATAGCGATCGCAATGTGTACTATCTGTCGATCGGCGGCAATTTCACCGAACCGGCCAAACGAATGCCGGTTATCGAGAGTGTGATCCCCAATGCCGTCGATACGGTGACGCAGTTCACGGATTATATTCACTTCGAGGAAGACGCGCAGTTGAGTTCTTCCGGAGGCGATGTATTTGACTACTACAATTGGTATTGGGGATTAGCCGGGGACATAACGCTGTTTGTTAACCTGCCCCAGCCGGTTGGTCAGTCTGTAAATCGACTTACAATCAAGACCACGCGGCCGACGTTCAATTTACGCCTGAATAACATCGAACTTAGCCGCGATTCGAGCGTCGTCAATTCGCATTTTTACACTTCCGACCGGTTTACGACCGGACTGAACCAGATTGCGATCGACTACCCGTTTAATGATGGCTACACCGATGACGTGTTTATCGAACTGGAAAGAACGTTGACGCTCCCGGCGAGCGGTGAACTGGTGTTCACAGGAACGGGCAACGGCAGTCTGCGGGCGTACAAAATCGCTGGGTCATTCGCGACGCCGTATCTGCTGGATATTAGTGATCTGCACAATCAAAATCTGATGACGGCGAACGCTTCAGCGAATCAGCTGGTCTTTTCGGAAGGGGTATTGACTGGTGAAGTCGCTCCTTTTGTCGTTGCCAACGCCGCCGCCCTGAAAACGCCACTTTCGCTGGTTGCGACACAGGTGGACGATATCAAGGCGGCTACCAACGGTGCGGATCTGATTGTGATTACGCACGACAATTTCTATCCGTCGGCGCAGGAATATGCCGCCTACCGGCAGACCCATGACAATCTACGAGTACGGACGGTGAGGATTTCCGATGTCTATGCGCAATTCGCGGGCGGACGGCTTGACCCGATCGCCATCCGCGATTTTCTGCGGCATGCCTACTACAATTGGAGCGGCGCGAAACCGTCGTACTGTCTGTTGATTGGCGACGGCGTTTATGATTTCCGCAACAATCTTGGCATGGGCGGCGTGAATTATGTTCCGCCGTTTATAGTCGATGCCGATGAAACGGTTTCCGACGAGAATTTCGTGTTTCTCGATTCGTTATTCGATCTTGATTCCGACAACTCATATCCGGTTGACCGCGGCGTGGACATGGTAATCGCCCGCTGGCCGGTCAAGACAACGGCAGAGTTCCAGACGGTATTCGCCAAGATGAAGCGCTACGACGAGGGCGAAGACGCCGGCAGTTGGCGCAATATGATTACGCTGATCGCGGACGATGAAAATCATCCGCAGTCGAGTTTGCCGGAGATATTTCACACGCAGGATACCGAAGTGCTGGCCAACACCATAATTCCGCCGACCTTCGTGCTCGATAAGATTTACGGAATCTCATATCCTTTCGGTGCGGCGGCAGAAAAACCGCTGATGCGCGAGGATATCATCCGGGCGATCAACGATGGCCGTTTGATCGTCAATTATACCGGACATGGAAATCAGAATCTCTGGGCGGACGAGCGAATATTCCGGCGGACGCAGGATATTCCCCGCCTGAACAATTCAGCGCGCCAGCCATTGATCTTCAACGCCTCCTGCTCGATTGGATTCTTCGATGATCCGCGCAGTGAAGGGATGGCCGAGGACTTACTGCGTTACGCCAATGGCGGCGCTGTTGGTACGATATCGGCGACGCGGCTGGTGTATTCGCGGCCGAATTTCGAATTCAACAAAGCCGGCATGACGCAGCTCTTGAGCGACAAGAACTACACGATTGCGGAAGCGACATTTGTGACCAAGCTGCTGCGGCAGGGCGGTTTTGGTGTCGGTGATAACGATCGCAAATACATTTACATCGGCGACCCACTGACACGCCTGGCGGTAGCGCCCAATGAAATTCAGTATGTGACATTCGAGCCGGACTCTCTGGTGGCATTGACAGTCACGGAACTGGCTGGCCAGATTGTCGATCGCGACGGTGTCAAGCAGATCGGTTTTGACGGGACGGCGACTGTGAGCGTATTCGATAATTCGCGCGAACGCAGTGTTTCGATCCCTTTCGTGAGCAACGAATTTACAGTGACGTACACGGAATACGGTCCGGAGATATATCGCGGACAGCTTGCGGTTAATGACGGTGACTTCAGCTTGAAATTTGTCGTACCCAAGGACATCACTTACGGCGGCAGTGATGCGCGAATCAGCGGTTATGCAGCCGGGTCGGGAACCGGTGCAGCAGGAGTGATTTTCCCGATAAGAATCGGGAGCATCAACAAGGAAGTGGTCGACAGTATTGGTCCGGAGATTACGCTGCTGTTGGCGGGTTCGACAGCCTTGACGGATGGAGCGACAGTAACCCCCGGGAGCGATCTGACGATTGAGCTGTTCGATTCGCTGGGAATCAATTTGAGCGGCGAAATCGGGCACGGTATTGAAGTGCATTTTGATGACAACCGCGAGTTCAGCTATGAGCTAACGGATAGTTTTACTTATGCCGCCGACAGTTATCAGCGCGGCAGTGCCAAAATGAAACTACCGAATTTAGCAGTGGGAGAACACAGCCTGCGCGTCAAGGCATGGGATTCGGCGAACAATTCCAATCAAAAAGTGGTTTCGTTGTACGTCTCCTCCTCGGCCGAGCTGGAAATACGCGATTTACTCTGCTATCCGAACCCGGTGCAGCAGGGATGCGAGTTCAGCTACACGCTTTCCGCTGATGCCACTGATGTCACACTGAAGCTGTTCACGTTATCAGGACTGGAGATCTGGTCGCTGGGTAGCCTTCCCGGAACTAGGGGTTATCATCAGGGAATCAGCTGGAACGGGCTGGATACCGACGGGGATCAGATTGCCAACGGTGTCTATCTGATTCAATTATCTGCCCAGCCGGCAAGCGGTAACGGTGAAATTGTCGATAATAATAAAGCCACTGCCACCGGCAAGCTGGTTGTCCTTAAATAGAAGAAGTGTTGTTTTCATATATCAAGGAGACATTGATGAAACGCAAACTGGTTCTCATATTTTTACTTGGCGTGATGCTCTTGTTGGGAGCGGTACAGGCACAGGCGCAGGTGAGTGACGCCGCCGTGTTGTTCCTACGCATTGCGCCGGGAGCCCGCAGTGCCGGAATGGGTGAAGCGTTCGTGGCAGTTGCTGATGACGCCTCGGCTACCCATTGGAATCCGGCCGGGTTGGGCGAATACCCGCTGGCGCATGCCTGGTACGAGATTCGAGTAGCCGATGACAACCGGCTCAAGGAGCTGGCGGCCAGTGCGTTTGATCGAAAGCTGTCCGAGACGTTTTTCGAGCGAATCCAGTCTTGGCAGGTGAAAGGCAACACGGTCAGCCGGTTTGAAAACGAGCAGTGGCTGGAATCGGAAGAGATCAGTCTTGACCCGACGCGCACCGTGCTGGCGAATCTGTCGCGGCGCCTGGTAGCTGCCGACAAAGACAAATTCAAAGAAGCAGTCCGGCAGATCAGCCAAGTCAATACCGGCATCGCCTTCGAAGAGATCAACGACCTGCGCGTGAAATTGATGCGGTCGGCGGGTAAAGAGGGTGTTGACCAGATCAATGCGATGACCGAGAAACTTCTCGCCAACTGGCAGGATTTGCGGATCAATGTCGAGGCATTCAATGCACTCAAGGAAAGCGTGAACAGTGCGACGGTCGACAATCAACTGACGACCGATGAGCGAAATCGGATCGAAGGAGAAGCGAACGCTTGTGAAACAGAAACCCGCCCCAGCTCAATCAAAGTACCGTATCCGATTCTGTTGACGGTCTGGCGCGGCTGGGAAGTTCCGTGGGAGCAGCGGATCGAAAAGATTACTGTGATGGAAAACGGCGTACCCAGCGACAATTACACGCACTATGATATTTGGGCTTTGTCGAATTTCGGCTTGATGCGCTACGACGGAGCGATGTGGTCAAACAGCGACGCGATCCAGCCCCGGCGCGGCGACAATCTCAAGGATATCGTTGCTCGGGCGCTCGGCACCGCAAATGAAGAAGCAGTCAATCCGCGATTGGAGATGGTGGCGCGTGCCAACAACACGATACCGCGCGAACGCCTGGCGGAGATCAAGAGCGAAGTCGAAGCTGCCTTACCGGCGGAATTTGAAGGGCGCGAGGATTTCCTGAATAATCTGGCGCGACTGGATGAAGCCTGGATGGGTTGCCGCCTCGACAATGTTCGGATGAATATCTTCATCAACGATTACACCAAGGCAATGGCCGACAGCAAGCTCACAGAATCTGAAGGCGATCGCCTGATGTTCTCGCTGGAAAAGGCGTTTCGCGATCGTTTACCGGATGAGCTGCGGTTCCCATTTGCCGCTGTTTTTGAGGGGCAAATCAACGACATCGGAGTTGACCACAAGACGCTTTATGCCGGTACGGCGAGCGGCCTATATCGCTACAACGGACGCAGCTGGGAAAAATATAACGTTGCCGGCGACTCTTCGGCGGTCTGGTCGATTCGTCCGGTTAAACGCGGGGTGATCTATGTCGGAACCGAGAAAGGCGTCCACATCCTGAAAGACGGCAAGTGGACCAGCTTCGGCGCCGAGCAAGGATTGACCGACGGTCCGTTCAAGAATATTTATGTCAAGAACGACAAAGTTGCCTGGGCGGCGACCGATGATGATTTGTTCTCATTCGATGGCACCAAGTGGTCGAATTTGCATCAAATGACAACGGCAGTCGGAGATTCAGTCGAGTCGATCTTGAATCGATTTTACGGTTCAATTGACCGCACGCGAATCGACCAGGCGGTCATGAAATTTGGACTGAACAATTCAGAGTTTCAGGCGGATCCAAAGGCGGGACAGACCGTCAAGATTGCGCACAAGCCAGTTTTCGAAGGCCGAATCACGGCGCTGGAGATGGACAATGACAACAATCTGTGGGTCGGTACAGAGTTAGGCATCAAGAAGTTTGATGGCCGCACCTGGACGAGTTATGGATACAAGGCGATTCAAGTCGAGCGTCAGATGTCGATCGAAGAATTGGCGCAGGAGTATCTCAAGACCTCCGACCCAGACAAGATCAGCAGTTTCGTCAACATCTTGAAGCAGAAGAACACGATCCAACAGGGCAGTTTGCAGATCGGCCGCGTAGTATGGGTCTATGCCAACCCAGCCGGTAGTACGATCAATTCATTGCAGTTCCACGGCGGCAGGCTTTACGTCGGATCGATCTACGGTACGTTCTCTTATGGCGGCGGATCGTGGGAACGCTACTACCACGAGGGCTTGCATCAGGCGAATACAAGAGACATCGTCGGTCATGCCGGCGAGATGTGGTTTGCTACCGCCGACCGCATCGTCGTTTTTGCGCAGGGCAAGAACGAGCTGGCTTTCACACACGCCAATTGGCTGCCCGATCTGGCGGAAGATCTTTATTATGAATTCTTGAGCTATACACAGCCGTTCGGCAGCCTGGGGACAATCGGCGGTAACGTGACGTTTCTTTCTTATGGAACGATCCCGACGACCGGTGAAAATTCCTCGGAGGTGACCGGAGAGATCAATCCATTCGACGTGGCGGTCACTTTGTCGTACGGAACACGAGCTTCCAAGAAGTTGGCTGTTGGATTGTCGGCTAAAATAATCTACTCGAAACTTTCAGTAGTTGGTGCCGGCAGGGAAGTCGGTCAAGGATCGGGAACGTCATTTGCGGTAGAAGGCGGCTTGCTTTACACAGCGACCAGACGCCTTCGCCTCGGCGCGGTGATCACGAACCTCGGTCCCGATATGAGCTACATCGATGCCGCACAGTCCGATGCTTTGCCGCGCAATCTTGCGCTGGGATTCTCCTATAAACTGCTCGATTCGCCCTATAATCGTCTGACTGTCACTGGCGAAATCAATAAGATGTTGGCGACGGTCAATGATGATTTCTCGACCGAATTACAGGAAGCAGTTGAGAATGTCGGAATCGAGTACTGGTATGGTTCCCTGTTGGCGCTGCGTGCGGGTTACATTTATGACAAAGAAGGCCAAATCAAGACACCGACCCTGGGTGTGGGATTGCAGTACAAGGGCAGATACCGTCTAGACTTCGCCTATATTCCGTCTTCGGACAATCTGCCGCTCGCCAATACCTTGAGAACGTCGCTGACGGTTAAACTGTAGGAAGACTCAGCACGTATGCGATTACTAGCAGTCAGTCTAATCTTCATCACAGCGCTCACGGCTGGAGCCGGCGGGAAGAATGTGGCAATTCGCGGCAAGCAACCGTCGGATTTGCCGGTTCGCGGCTGCCTTCATCAAGGGGCTTCAGATCGCAATCTCCTGGGGTTGGAGCGGGACTCGAAGTTTTCGTTGCCAAAGCAGGCGCTTTCGATCAACGAGCCGCGCGTGATTCGGATACTGGCGATCAAAGCGCAGTTTGTGAAGGAAGTTCCGGATGATCCGCAGACAACCGGCGACGGCAATTTTGATCTGCGAAGTGCAGACCAATTCCAATCGGCTGAAGGCCATTTGATCGATCCGGCGCCGCACAATAACGATTATTTCCGGGCGCACCTGCAGGCATTGAACAACTACTACGAGACGGTATCGAATGGCCGGGTCACATTGGTTTATGATGTATTCCCGAGCACATCAAACGGTGCGTATCAGCTTGACCAAACGATGGCATATTATGGATTGCAGGAGCCGGAGTTTGGATTGACAGAGTTTTATCAGGATGCGTGGGCGGCGGCGGATGGCGATCCAGAGTTGCAGTTTGTCAATCCTGCGACCGGACAGCCGAATTATGATGCGTATATTGTGTTTCATCCCGGTTCGGACCAGCAGAACAACCTCCCGAATTTCGGGCAGGCTACACCGGGGGATTTGTTTACCGGATATCTCAAGCTGGGTGCGCCGATTTTCGTGCAGAACGACAGCCTGATCATTTTCGACGGAATGGTAATGCCGGAGACGGTTTCACAGGACGGGCGAGTTACTGCACTCAATGCCGTAATGGCGCATGAGTTCGGACACCAGCTGGGCCTGGTAGACCTTTACGATTCTCGGACCTTCAACACCGCAGTCGGCGACTTTTCGCTGATGGATAATAACGGCTTTGGCGTGAATATCGACCTTGGCGACGAAGTACCGGTGCTGGTGCAGGGCGTTATGCCAATCTTCCCCGATGCCTGGTCACGGGCGTATCTTGGGTTCGTCGATGTCGTGACGGTCAGTTCCGGGTCAAATATTCGATTGGCGGCCGCGGAATTGAGCACTACGGAGAATCAGGTGATCCGCGTCCCGATCAACGCCGACGAGTACTTCCTGCTGGAAAACCGGCGCACGGATATCGATGGCGACGGAGTGACAAATCTGCAGGCCGACGAGTTGACGAGTGTCATTCTTAACCCGCGCTCACCGGGCAACGCTGCCAATAATCGGGAATATGATTACTTGACGCCGGGATTTGGAATGCTGATCTGGCACGTCGATGAATTGGCGGCGCGACTCGATTACGATGGCGACGGATTCAATAATTTCGATGACAACGATCTGCAGTGGTTCAATTTCCCATCCGATCCGCGGCGCTGGGACAACCGGCACCAGTTTCTGACGGTGATGGAAGCTGACGGCAGTGTGGAATTTGGCCGAGAGTACTTTGCAGGCTATGGCCGCCAGCGCGATCTCTTTGAAATCAACAGTAATAACAGTTTCGGACCGTTCACCAATCCGAATTCAGCGGCGAATAGCGGCGCTTACAGCGGCATCACGATTGACAACATTTCGGCGGCAGTATTGACAATGTCGTGCCGAATTCGCACCGAGGGCCGCGGCGCCCAGTGGCCGAATTTCGTCGGACGGGGCGCGTCGCCGATGCGAGTTTATGATCTCAACGCTGACGGCACCGAAGAGATAATCGCCTCGGTTGACAACTATGTACTGGCCTATCGTTTTGACGGCTCCTCATACTTCCAGCCGATTCCAGGTACCGAGGTAGTGGTCGAACGAGCGACCCTGATCGGCGATGGAATTGCCAAGGACACGCTGGCGGTAATGGGGCGGGTGGCTGCCGATCGCGAATTCACGATGCCGCTGGCAATCGGTGATCTCGATGGCGACGGATTTGCGGAGATTATCGGCGGCACCAATCGGTTTACCATTGCGGCGTTTAACTCGCGAACCTTGAGCCAGGTTGGTGAAGCAGTCAAGCGGTTTGAGGTATTCATTGACGAGCCGATTGCTATTGCGCCGATCATCCTCGAATACGATGCAACGGTTAGCGGCAAGGAGATACTTCTTTATACGATGACCAACCGCAAATTGGTCCTGGATAAAAATGGCACGGTGATTGTCAACGAAGCGGCAACGTGGCCATACCGGGTTCTGACCGATTCTTTGCATCAGTTTGAATTGATCTCGCCCGAAGGCGGAATGCGCGGCAGCGTCAACGCGACCGGCATTCGCGGTGCTGCGGCGGGTGATTTTGATCGCAACGGCGTCTATGAGACCTGCGAGGTCTATCTCGACGGAACACTCAAAATCAATTACGCCGTAGATCCTCTGACGATATCGGTCGGCGGACCGATCTTCTCGGAAATCGCCCTGGGAGACATCAATAATGATGGACACGTGGAGATACTGTTCTGCGGCGACAACTTGATCTATGCATTCAATTACAACGGGACACCGGTTGAGGATTTCCCGATCAAAGTTAATCCGGCGAATCCGGCGGGACCGTTGCGCTGCAGCCCAACCTTGGTTGATATTGACGCAAATGGGGTCATGGAGATCTTCGTCGGAACCGCAAACGGTGAAGTATGCGGACTGGATATCAAGGGGCACCGCTTGGAGAATTTCCCGCGCGCCGGCGGCGGCAACATCGATTCGCCGATCGCAATTGCGCGTTCGATCAACCAGGGCCTGGCCTTGGCACAATCACGTGAAGGCGAGATTGCCGCTTTTTCCATTGCACGCGCACAGGACCGTGACTGGAACGCACAATATGGCAGTGTCGGTAATACCGGATCGTATGTCAAGGGGCTCCCTGCAGTGAAAGTGGCGGATGAAGCGATCGGGTATGTCTACAATTATCCGAATCCGGCGGCGGATCAGACGACGATCAGGTTTGCGCTGCGCGAATCGGGCACTGTCAGCTTGAAATTTTACAACACGGCCGGCGATCTCGTCTTTGAGTCGAGTGTCGACGCAGTTGCCGGGACCGTAAATGAACATTTGGTGGATACTTCACGGCTGGCGGCCGGAGTATATTTTTGTCAATTAGAAACCGATTCGGGCGATCGCAAGCATTGCTCGATAGCGATTTTGAAATAATTCTGCTTTGGAGGATAAATTCATGATTAAGTATCTGGTCACATTGTTGGTACTGCTATCGGCTGTTGTCGGGATGGCCGATGACCAGTCATTGCCAACCGGAGAGATCGGCAAGGCGCTGGCGCAAAGAGAGCTTTCGCAGTATCAGCGTCTGTCGGAGTTGACCGATTTCAGCCTGGCGGCATCCGGCTTCGAAGACTTCCCAATGACGTCGGATATATTCGATGTCAACTATAAGTCGCCCGGCAAGGGGTTTCTGTACTCGATGGTGATTCCCGGCACAGGTCAGTTATATGCCGGATCAAAGACCAAGGCATTTATTTTCATGGGCATCGAGGCGCTCGCGTGGGGCGGATACATGGTTTGGCAGCACCAGGGCAAGAAGCAGGAAGACGACAATAACGCCTTTGCCGATGCAAACTGGGATCCGGAGCGATATTACAACTGGATGATTGAGACTTATGGAATTACCAGCGATACAATGGCGTTTGAAGAAGACGATGAAACCAGAACTTTCACACATCATCTTCCCGACACCAAGACGCAGCAGTATTACGAAATGATCGGCAAGTACGAGCAGTTCCGGTACGGGTGGGTTGACTCAGACTACTTGACGAAGGACAGCACCTCCGAATTGCGCAACACTTACCTGCTGGATCGCGACAAGGCAAACAGCAAATTCGACAAAGCGAAACTGGGCGCAATTGTCTCATTAGCCAACCATTTGTTTTCAGCATTTGATGCAGCTCTGTCGGCGCGGCGTTACAACCGGCAACAGGATAGTTTTTCGGAATTCTCCGTGAAGGCGCGACTGGCCAAGTATGAAGGCAAACAAATACCGAAGTTGATCTTTACCTATAAGTTCTAGCAATGAAGTACTACATCGCATTAATCATCGCCGGACTTGTGATTTCGGGAAGAGTTGAAGCAGAAACCAAACTGCCGGCATCGCAGTTTGCATCGGAGCAGAAGCCAACCATCCAGTACCAGGTGGAGAACGGTTCGGGCTATACGGAAATACGAGACGAGAAGTCAGGTGAGGAGTTACGGAAGAGCCCCTGGCGGGCATTTGCGATGTCATTGATCGTGCCGGGTACGGGCGAGTTGTACACGGGTTCGACGCTGAAGTCGCGCATCTTTATGCTTGCGGAGGTCGGCGGCTGGGCATCGCTGATATCGTTCAAGCATCTTGCCAACTGGCGTGAGGATGACTATCGCCTTCTGGCGGCGCGCGAAGCCGGCGCCGATGTGGAAGGCAAGGACGAGCGATATTTCGATGTCGTCGGCTTCTATGATTCGCGCGAGGAATACAACAAGATCGGCGGAGCGTTTGATCCCAGCCGGGAGTATTATCCCGACACCGAAGCTTATTTTTGGAATTGGAGTTCGGATGCGGCGCGCGAGCGGTACCGCGATTTGAAAAATGACAGTAAGAGTTTTAGGCGCAATTCCGATTTTGCACTTGGATTCATCCTCGCGAATCACTTTCTTTCTGCAGTCGATGCTTATTGGAGCGCCAAGCGGCACAACCGCGGCATCGAGTCCGGATTTTCCGGCGTCGATTTGAAGATGCTGGACGACGGCGGGTGGCAGTTGACATTGAACGCGAGGTTCTAAGACCGTGAGTTTCCCGAGGCAAGTCCTGATTGGCGGAGTTCTGCTCGTCAGCGTAATGCTCGCGGCCTGTTCACCACCCCCACAAGCGGAAATTGCAGCGCCTCCCGCCGCAAGAAAATTCAACTACATTGGCGAGATTAGCGGCACGTTCGGCGATGAAGCCTTAAGTCTTCCGGTGGCGATTGCTTTCGACTTAAGCCGCAATGCCTACATCATTGATCAGGGCAACAACCGCCTGGTCAAGTTGCGTTCGGATAGTTCCTTCGATAAGGAAAACGGTGGCTACGGCCTGGGTTTCAACGGACTAAGCCATCCGGCGGCGCTCGAATCGGATGGCGGAATCAGCTTTTTCATTCTTGATCAGGGCAACAACCGAATTGTGCGTTCCGACTACGGTCTGGTTTTCTCCGATGAGATCCGCTTCAATTCAAATCCCGATCTGGAGTTGGCAGGCAAGATTTCCGACATTGCTTATTCGCGGTTCGGCAATATGTATCTGGTGGATCCCGACAATCTCAAAGTCATCATGCTGGACAAGGATTATGCGCGGGAGCAGGAGCTGTTCCCGGCGGGCGGTTTTGCCCGATGCACAATCGTCACGGTAGGCGACGATGCAAGCGCCTATGTCTACGATCGCGAGCTTGACGCGATCTACATCTTTGACAGCTTCGGCAATGCAAAGGGCACAATTAAGCTCGAGGCGGCGGGGATTCTCGGTGATTTTCTTGTGCGCGACGGGATGATCATCGCGACCGATAAGGAACGTCATGAAATTGTGGTGTTTGACTTGAACGGACAACGGCTGATGGCGACCGGCAGTTATGGTTCGGGAACATTGAACCTTAGCGGACCAACCGGTCTGGCCATGCGAAGCGATAATCTTCTTTATGTCTGCGATACCGGCAATAATCGCATCGTGATCTATGAGCTCGCGGCGTCGTTGCCGTGATCGTCTGCACCTGATGCTGTCGCGCACCGGCCTGTCAGCATTACTCATCGCCATATTTCTGCCGCCGGCGGCCCTGGCCCAAGATGCGGCGACTCCCATTTTTCTTCATAATACCCTGGCTATCGATTCGAGCGGATGCTTAGAGACTCTGATATCACCGAATCTGGTTTTTGTAGTTATAGACTGTGAGGGCGACACCATTTCGCAAGGAAACGGAGTTTCCTGGGCGGGAAATCGATTGTGCCTCATCGGTTCATCCAGCAGATGCGATTCGATACTGGTCGTCACCAGGTTGGAACACAAGTTTGCGTTTAATCCTTACAGCCTGCGACCATATATCACGACCACGCAATTGTCCAGTGTCCCGGAGCCAAGGGTTGATACAGCGAGCGGAGTCGCGGCGACGGCTACGAATCTGAAAGTTGCCGGGAGCAAAAGTTTTTATGCCGATATCTCGGATCAGGGCCGGACGACACTGGCACAGGGATTGACGATGACGGTGACCGGCGATCTGGGGCATGATGTTTCGGTACGGGGGAGTTTCTCTGACCGCGGGCTGCGCGACAACCGCCTGGTGACGAGGAGGTTTTCGGAGCTGGAGAATATCTATCTCGAGGTTGAATCGCCGAAGCTGCGCAGTGTGTTTGGCAATTTTGTTCAAGAGCAAACGCAGTTTTCACTGATCAGATTTCAAAGAAGCGTACAGGGATTGAAACTGGCATACAGATTACCCTCAAGTCAGACAGAGTTGTCGGTGGCAGTGCCGCTCGGGAATTACGGTCAGCATGAATTTGTTACCACGGACGGATTTTATGGTCCATACCGATTGCCGGGACGCAACGGCGAACAAGGGATTGCCGTGGTTGAAAATTCCGACGCTCTGTGGTTGAATGGCGACAAACTGGCGAGGGGGCGCGATCAGGATTATTATCTCGATTACCTGCGGGGTGAATTGTACTTCACCGGGAGGCGCGTCATTGATGCAGATGATCGCGTACGAGTTGAATATGAATTCCAGCGGCTGGAGTATCGCAAGACGCTTATCACTGCAAGCAGTCGGCTTAGCAAGGCGGATTCCGGGAAGACGGTGGCGGTTGGCTACAATGGTTTTCTAACCGCGCGCAATGACCCCCTCGATTTCACATTGTCGGAAGACGAGATCGCTACACTGCAGAGAGCAGGCGACAACAGCGATTCAACGTTGATCTCCGGGGCGAGGTTTGTCGGCGCCGGATTGGGAAACTATGTTGCGACGACTGACACAACAGGTGAGTTGATCTATTCCTTTGTCGGCGACAGTCTCGGCGATTATTCGGTGAGTTTTGCCGAATTCGCGACTGGTGACTATACCTATCTCGGAAGTGGGTGGTATCAGTATGTCGGCAAGGGGGAGGGGCGATTTCTGCCACTCAAACAGTTGCCGATGCCGGAGACCGTCCATCTGGCCAGTATGGCAGGCGGGGCACAACTGCTGCCGGGATTGCACGTCAGTGCGGAATCGGTACTCTCCAATTTTGATCGCAATCGGTTCTCGAGCAAGGATGACGGAGACAACACCACTGTGGCCGGACTGGTAGGGTTCAGATACAAGCCGGCGGCGGGGAAGATTGAGGTGGATGCAACGGCGGAGGTAATTCCAGACGGATTTCCGCAGGTGGCGCGTCTGGATGCAATCGAGGATCAGTATCTGTGGCAACGAGACGCTGCAAGTAGCGGTGGGCGCAAACGTGTGTTGGGCGGATTGACAATTAAGCCGAGCGACAACTTCACCACCCGGGTTTCGACGGGTTTCAGTGATGAACAAGGTGCAGTGACAGCGCGGAGAATGAACCTCGAATCTGAGATAAAGCAAGTTCAGCGCTCCCAATTTCGGATGAAAGTTAACTTGGCATCATCGGAAGAACGCGGGGATTCACGAACATTGGTTGATGTACGGCCCGAACTGCAATCCGATCTATTGCCGGTAAGAATCGTCGTTAGGGGAGAGTACGATCAACGCAGTTTGGATAACGACAGCACAAATCGAACCGATAGTAAGCGCGAGATTGAATCGACTATCAGTTACGGTGGAGTCAGCTTGGGGGGAAGGCTGCGGGAGAATTGGTTTGAGAAGGAATCGGAGTGGAGTCTAGTCGACAACAAACGAAGTGTGGTCGCCGCAATCAGCCGTTTCTTGTCGGGCGCAAACAAAATCGATGCGAATGCGAATATCAATCGATTCTCGCAAGGAGGAAGGCGGGAAGATTATCAGACGGGGTCGCTGTCACTGTTGTGGCCATCGCTGATTCCCGGTACGGCGCTGACGGCGAATTATCGGCTCAATCGCAGAGGTTTTTCGCAATCCAATCAAACATATCTTAAGGTTGATCCCGGCGAAGGGGACTATGTCCTGATTGATTCGGTCTACGTCGCTCAATCGCGCGGGGACTACATTCTCGTGGCCGAACAGGTCGGCGATGTGACGCAGAATATTGACGCCGAGAAAAGAATCCAGGCAGAGTTTGAATTGGCAAAGTGGAGTCTGAACGGGTTAACGCGCGGGACTTCGTTTCGATATGAAGTGAGCCTGCGTGAAATTGGAAAACCGGAGAATGATTTTGCGACGAGGTGGTTATTGCCGCCATCGCGGTATTTTGACGACGAAACGCGCATCTTGCAAAGGCTGTTCGATTATCGTTTGCGGCGATACGAGAGTGGGGTAGGTCTGCGCAGTGAGGTGTCGTATACGACTCGTCGCGATGAAAACCGTTTGGAGATTACCGCACCGATCAAGCGGAATTCTGACGAAGTGCGGTTATCGTTTAGCAAGAACATGGCCGAGCGCGATAATCTGCAGGTAGCATTTGTAAATCGCGAACGTGAGATTGCCGAGTACAGCCGGCTAGAGTTGAATCTTCGAGAGAAACGAATCGAGTTGACTGCCTCGCATTTCAGCGGTGCCTGGGAATGGATGGTGGCTTCAAGCATAGCGCGGGAGCATTCGGATTCACTGGATCTGCTATCCTACAGTGTGCGGGTGTCGCCGGGTGTTAACTACAGCCTGCCGGCAAAGGGGCGAATCGAATTTGCGCCGTTTGTACTCAAGGTCAGCGAATATGCGAACCGAAGTTTGTTCTTACAGATGGCGGAAGGATTCCCGATAGGGACGCATTGGGGCGGACGGATCAAGGTTGAGATCGGAATCTCTGACACATTCAGTTTCAAGGTAATCGGGCAGGCCGAATTTCGCGAACACGACGAGAACCGCTACTTCTTAAGGAGCGAGTTAACCTCGAGATTTCAATGACCAGAGTGCTGTCTATATTGCTGTTGCTGGCCGGACATGCGTTCGGAGAAGTCCATCTTGCAGGAAACAAGCTGTTCGGTTCAGTCGAATTGCGAAAAGGGCTACGGTCGGCGGGTTCGCAAGAGGAATTCCGTCGACAAGTACTCGATTGGTACCTGACGGCAGGGTACTTCGCGGCTTCGGTTAAGATCGAGGCAGATGGTGATACGACGATCACGATTGATGAGGGGAGAGGATTTCGGGCCACAGATTTGAGATTTGCAGGAATCGATACAAGTATAGCGTCACCGCGGGAGCTGGCTAAAGACAACAGTCCTTTAGAACAGGAGTATTTAGAGGAAATCACAAAGCGTGTCGTGGAATCGTATGCAGAGTCGGGTTACCCGTTCTGTCAAGCCGGAATTGAGAAGATCAATATCATCGGCGACAAACTCAATATAGAGTATGCTGTCGTAACCGGACCTCGGGCGACGTTTGGCACGACAGAGTTCACGGGATTGGTGACTACTAAGAAGAGCCGACTACGGGGTCGGCTTCGAATTACAGAAGGTCAGGAATATCGAGAATCTGTCCTGCAGCGGTCGGCGCGCGCATTGTCGCAATTGAACTACACTCGGCCAACGTCGGGACCGGTAGTAGCGCACGACACGCGCACAAACTCCGCCGATGTGATTTTTGCGATGCGTGATGAGCGCAACCTGACAGTTGACGGGATATTCTATCTTAATTCTGACAATTCGATCGGTGGCAGCGGCGATCTTGGTTTGCTCAACATCTTTGGAACGGGCGAACATGTTGGCCTGCATTGGTCGCGACTGAACAAGGATTCGCGCGACTTGGGATTGGGCATGGAATTGCCGTATGCAGGAGGGTATCCCGTTGATGTTCGTCTCGATGCTGTACAAAGTGATCGCGACTCGGCGTTCGTTTCGGCGAAACTTCAGGTCGGGGCGATGTATCATTTCAGCGAACTCTGGCAACTTGGTTCGACATTCTCTTGGGAGAAAATCACACCCGATGTAGGCAGACTATCGCCTTCGGCGCGAATTGCCGGAGTGACGCTGAAAACGTCTTTTCAGAAACGCGACCGCCTGAAAGCGACACGCGAAGGTCTGGCAGTGGTGACGGAATTTGGCTCGCTGTATCGCCGGTCATTTAGCAGCGGCAGTGATGTGAGCACGGGGTACTCGACGATTATCAAGGCGAAGTTGGAACTGTGGCAGCCGATGGCAAAGCGCTGGATTGTCTATCAACGCATCATGCCGTTTCAGGTGCGGTCGGACTTTGAACCGGTGCCGTTGGAACAGCTGGTCGAAATCGGCGGTCCGGCGAGTGTGCGCGGTTATCGGGAGCGAAGCTACTTGGCCGACATCGGTGTTGTCTCGGCAACTGAACTGCGGTATCTCTTGGAAGGAAACTTCGTTACCTCAGTTTTTTGTGATCTTGCAGCGATAGAGACAGAGGCCGGCACGCGCAAGCTGACGGGGTTCGGATTGGGCATGGAATTGGAGACGACGGCGGGGCGGTTCCGGCTCGATTTCTCGCTCGGCGAAGAGAAACAACTCGATGCGATGTTGGTGCATTTTGGATTTGAGACGGGACTATGAAGAAGTTGGTAGCTGCCATCAAGCTGATTCGGCCGCTTAACGGGCTGGTGGCGGCACTTTCGGTGATACCGGCGGCGTCGATTGCCTGCGGCGAATTGGCGATGCCCTGGCGCGAATCGGGCATCATCTTCTTTCTCGTTTCGTTTGGCTATGCGGTGAACGACATCTTCGATTTGAGGGCAGACTTGATCAATCGGCCGAAGCGGGCTATTCCCTCCGGTGTACTGTCCATCAAAGACGCCTGGATAACGGCGGTGTTGTTTCTCATAGCCGGGAAGATCTTTTTGATCGGAGCCAATCCAATGTTTGCGCTGTACTATTTGGCAGTCGCATCGGCGTTGTATTTGTATGCAGTTGCGATATCTTCATGGCTGATCCTCGGTAATGTGCTCGTGGCGCTGTTGTGTGCCTCAGTATTTTATCTTGGCGCCCTCGAGTGCGAAGTAGAAAGTAGCGCGATCGAGCTATTGGTACTTTCGGCCACACTGACCTTTCTATACCATCTCGGGCGCGAGATCGTCAAAGATATCGAGGATATTTCGGGCGACAAGGCAGTTAAACGATCGTCGGTGCCTCTGAAATGGGGGCCAGATAAGGCGAAAACAGTTGTTCTGGCCATTTTTGGCGTTCTGATCGCAGCCACTTATATCGGCTATTGGCAACTGGGGCTTTCAAAGAGCTATTTAGTCGCAATTAGTTTGGGAGTCAATTTGCCGCTGGCATTGATTTTTGTTATCTATATGAAGCAAGATGCGCGTGCCGGCGCACGCAAAACCTCGCTGGCTCTGAAAATCATAATGTTGCCTGCGTTACTGGCGATTTTGTTGGCCGGCGTTAATTAATGTTAAAACCTGAAACCAGGGCGAGCTTAACCGTTATAATTCCGTAAGTTATGTACAAGATGCTAAAAGTGTTGGTGATGGCGGTTTGTCTAGCGACAACCGCAATGGCACAGATTGGATTCAAAGCGCATGTGGACAAGGTGCAGGCAGCTTTTGAGGACGAATTTGTGTTGACTCTCGAGGTGAGTGTATCCGATCCGGCGATGACGACGACTCCAGTGCCGCCGCCGGAGATAGTCGGATTCCGGGTTGGCGGGTCGGGTTCCAGTGTCGAGAAAATGGGCGAAATGACAATTCGTCGCTATACATATGCGCTCAAGCCTGCCCGCAGCGGCGAAGTGACGATACCGTCATTCAAGGTGGAGTTTAAGAGTGCGACAGGGGCAGATACACTGTCGTCTGATCCAATCGTGGTGAATGTTGCACAACCGCGACCGAGCAAGGATTCCCGGGTGAGCCTGGCGCCGATATTCGTTACGGCGGCCATTGGTACTGCGGTGATTGCAGCGTTGTTATTCCGCCGCCGTAAAGCAAAAGCGCCGGCAGTGCCGGAAGTTGATTGGAAGACCGAGGCACAAGCAAAGTTTGCCGAAATCAAGCGGCTGGCAGATCGAGAAGATTTTCGCGAATTTTCGAGTCAAGCGAGCAAGTTCATTGTCGGATTGCTTGAGAAAGCGAACGAGGCGCGGTTGACGGGGTATACTACGACAGACATTTTGCGGTGGATGGAGGAGCGGGGAATCGAAAAAGAGATTCGCAGCCACAGTCATGAGCTGTTTGCCTTCTGCGAAGAGGTCAAGTTTTCCAGTGGAAAGGTGGATGTCCAGAGCGGGCGGACAGCCGTCGCTAACGCGACAAAAATACTGGAACTGATTTTGAAATGATGTCGTACAATTTGGTCGAAATGAATCATTAGTTTAGGGAGATATATCGGTGGATCAGGATATCAGACAAATTCAAGCTGAAGTTGAGCGCAGTTTTGAGTTCGTGTTGCGACTCAAGGCTGAAATCGGCAAGGTAATTGTCGGGCAGGAATACCTCGTTGACCGGATGATCATGGCGCTGCTTGCCGACGGTCATATACTTGTCGAGGGCGTGCCTGGACTTGCGAAAACGATGGCAATCAAGACGCTGTGCCAGGCGATACAGGCGGACTTCCGGAGACTGCAGTTTACCCCTGACCTGCTGCCGGCAGACTTGATTGGAACCATGATCTACTCCCAGAACGACGGCAAGTTCACCGTCAAGAAGGGGCCGATTTTCGCGAACATGATTCTGGCGGACGAAATCAACCGTGCGCCTGCCAAGGTCCAATCGGCGTTGCTGGAAGCCATGCAAGAACGCCAGGTGACGATTGCCGAGACGACACATGCGCTACCGAAACCGTTTTTGGTGATGGCGACACAGAATCCGATCGAGCAGGAGGGCACCTATCCGTTGCCGGAAGCTCAGGTCGACCGATTCATGTTTAAGCTGCGGGTGACGTATCCGAGCAAGGCCGAGGAGTTGGAGATCCTCAATCGTATGACCGTCGGCGCGACGTTTGAGACCAGGCCGGTGATCACGCCGCAGGATATTGTCAGATCGCGGGAAGTCCTGAATCGGATTTATGTCGATGACAAGGTCAAGGAATATATTGTCAATATCGTATTTGCGACACGCAATCCTGAAGCGTTCAATCTCAATTTGAAGGGCTTGATTGAATACGGCGCATCGCCGCGCGCGACCATTAACCTGACGCTTGCCTCCAAAGCGCACGCGTACATGAAGGGACGCGGCTATATCACACCGGATGATGTCAAGTCGATCGGCATGGAAGTGCTGCGCCATCGCGTCATTGTGACTTACGAAGCGGAAGCGGAGGAGGTCGACAGCGAGGCGATCATCACGAAGATCTTCAACGAGGTTGAGGTACCGTAAGTCGTGCTTCCAGCAGAAGTCCTAAGAAGAATTCGCCGCATTGAAATCACCACCAAGAAACTGGTGAATGATGTTTTTGCCGGCGAGTATCATTCGACCTTCCGTGGCCAGGGTATGGAATTCGAAGAGGTTCGCGAATACCAACCCGGTGACGATGTGCGATTGATCGACTGGAACGTTACCGCACGCACCGGAATTCCCTTCATCAAGAAATATCGCGA
Source organism: uncultured Ignavibacteria bacterium (assembly GCA_964592145.1). GTDB lineage: Bacteria > Zixibacteria > MSB-5A5 > CAIYYT01 > CAIYYT01 > JADJGC01. The sequence goes on along the minus strand of CAZQBX010000029.1, from coordinate 9,674 downwards.
AGAGCGCGAGTTGTCTGTTATGCTGCTGGTGGATGCCTCGTCATCCGGCCAGTTCGGCACCCGCAGCCAGCTCAAGGAAGAGATGGCTGCGGAAATCTGCGGCCTGTTGGCATTTTCGGCGATTCGCAACAATGATAAGGTGGGGATGATTATCTTTACGGATGAAGTCGAGAAGTTCATCGCTCCGCGCAAGGGCCGCGGACACGTGCTGCGATTGATCCGCGAGATTCTGTATTTCAAGCCGGTCGGGCGTTCAACTAATATCAGCAAGGCACTGGAGTATCTCAATCGCGTGATCAAGCGCAAGTCCGTTGTCTTCCTGGTCAGCGACTTCTTGAGTTCGGGGTATGCTTCCGATCTGGTAATTGCCAATCGCAAGCACGATGTGGTGGCGATCAAGATCGGCGATGAACGCGAAGCCAAGATGGAGAATTTCGGACTAATCGATTTTGAAGACGCCGAAACCGGCGAGATAATCTCCGTGGATACTTCCGATTCCTATTTCCGGCGACAGTTTGGGATGCAGGCCGAAGAACTAAGCACGGAACTGGAGAAGGCATTCAGCCGGATGAGAATTGACTTTGTGCAATTGACCACGGGTCGAGATTACTTTGTGCCGCTGACGTCATTCTTTAAGAAGCGCGAGCGGAGGTATCGCTAGAGTGTCGGTGCGAACTATCGACAGACGGCTGATATTGATATTGGCGCTGCAATTAGCGGCAGCGCTGGTGTTTGTGTTTTACCGGACTGTCGACGCTGACGAGGGATTCTATCTGGCGGCAGCACAGCGTGTCGCCGACGGCATGATGCCGTATGTCGATTTCTTCTTCCCGCAAGCGCCGCTGATGCCGTTGACCTGTTTTGGTTTCGCCAACTGGGGCATGAATTCATTGCTGTTATTACGAATCCTGGCCGCCTTGGCAGGTGTGGCAAGCACTTACGTGATGTATCGTCTGGTCAAGCGGGAATCACCGGACAACGGGACGGCTCTGGTTGCGGCATTCTTAATGGCGTTTGGCGGGTTGTTTCTGACGTGGCATTCAACCTTCAAGCCTTACGCATTTGTCGATCTGGCGCTGTTGGCGTCATTTTATTTTCTGCTCAAGAGCGGGAATGATGAGAAGCTGGATGGCAAGGCAATCCTGTGGTCCTGGTTGATGCTGGGGATTGCGATAAATCTCCGCTCGATCTTCCTGTTTCTTGTACCGATTTATCTGTACGCGCTGGTCCTATCTGCACGGCGGGCCAAGATTGGCAGTCTTCAGGCGCTCAAGTTTGCTCTCCCGGGATTGTTGATACCGACTTTACCGGCGATCTACCTGTTTGCACTTTCTCCCAGCGAATTCTTGTTCAACAATCTGGGGTTTCATTTGCAGCGCGAACCGATTGAACCGTTTTCGGCGTTGCTCTTGCACAAGGCAACCGTGTTCGGCAAATTCCTGGCACTACCGCAGACGATACTTCTCCTGGGGGCAGCGGCGGCATCATATCTTCTGATCAAGTACCGGCATGTTGCGAATTGGCGGATTCAGAAACCAGCGGCGCTGTTTGCCGTGGTGATCACGATTGTCTACCTGATTCCCACGCCGGTGCATATGCAGTATTTTCAGCAAGCCACACCGTACTTGATCTTGCTGGCATTGCCGTGTGCGGCGTTTGTGGTGGAAAATGCACGGTTAAGACCGATACTGCGTTCGGCAGGGGTGTTGTACATCGTCGGCGTGATTCCATTTGTGTACCTGTTTATTGTCGCGCCGCGCGAACAGGATCAGCGGTTTGAGTGGCCGCAACTGGAGCAAGTCGTCGATGCGATCAAGAACAATTCAACGACGAAAGACAGCCTGCTATCGGAGTGGGCGGGCTACAGTGCCCTTTCCCAACGCCCGCAAATTCCGGGATCGGAGCATGTAGGCTTCCACTTTCCTCTCAAACTGAGCGAGATTGAATACAGCAGTCATCATCTCCTGACAAATGACGCGATTGTCGCAGCTTTGTCGGCGCAAAGACCGCTCCTTGTGGTTATTGACTACAAGGTCTACCCGGAGTGGGAAGAGGCGCTGGCGGCAAATTATCGGCTGATCGATCAACATGATCGAACATTCATCTACAAGAGGGCCAATGAAGCGCTTTAGCTTGATGTTGGTCGGTGTCGTCTGGTTGGCATCCATTGCCGCGGCGCAAGAACGGATTTCGGTCGAGTCAACGGTTGACAAGCAGTCGGTGACAATCGGCGATATTATCAAGTACACGGTTAAGATCACCGCTGATACGTCCTTGATTGTTGATTCGCTTTCTGTCGGCAGCAACCTCGGCATGTTCGAAATCAAGGATTATGTCCCGCGCACAAGCGAGGTGAGTGACGGGATGAAGGTATCGACAGAAACCTTTGACATCACGACCTTCACAACCGGCGATTATCAGATTCCCCCGATCTCAATCAAGTACTCGACCGCGACCGGCGAATTGAGTTCGATAACCACAGATGCGATAGCCATCAAAGTCAATTCGCTTCTGACCGGTGAGGAAGGCGAAGACATCAAACCGTTACGCGGACCGAAGGAGTTTGAGAGCCGGATACCGATCTGGATGATTGCCGCCGGCGTTGCGCTGCTGGTGGGCATTCTCGTCTTTTGGTACCTCTACCGGCGGGCAAGCAAACCGATTGATCTCGGCAGGGAGCCGGTTGATGACCGATTGCCATGGGAAATTGCGCTAGCGGACCTCGATGCTTTGCGCAGATCGGATTTGGTGGCGAGAGGCGAGTACAAGATGTACTACCTGCGTCTGTCGGAGATCTTCCGTGCCTATCTTGAACGGCGATACGGAATCTCCGCCCTCGAACGAACGACGGATGAGATTATAACTGAATTTCGCGGACTGGCGCTGGACAAGCAAGAAGAGGAAGTGATTCATCGCTTCCTGAATGAGTGCGATCTGGTCAAGTTCGCCAAATATGACCCGACACCGCAAGATATTGACCGGCACTTTGAAGTAGCACGCGGTTTTGTGATGCAGACGCGTTCGCTGCCGTTTTCCTCGGCCAAGGGAGGAGCGCAGGGATGATCCAATTTGCCGATCCGATGTTCCTGTGGCTGCTTCTGGCAGTGCCGTTGGTGGCGTACTTCATGTTTCGCCGCCGCCGCGAGGCTGCAATCAAGTTTTCCGATATTTCATTGCTGCGCAATGTTCGCCGCAGCCGACGGGTGAAGAACCGCAAGATTCTTTACGCGCTGCGACTGTTGGCGCTGGTCCTGCTGATTATTGCCATGGCGCGTCCGCAGGCAGGCAAGAAGACGACGGAGGTCTCGTCTGAAGGTATTGACATTATGCTGGCCCTGGATGTCTCGGGCAGTATGAAAGCGGAAGACTTCAAACCAATGAACCGGCTGATTGCCGCCAAGGAAGTCATCAAGGATTTCGTGCAAGGTCGCCAGAGTGACCGCATCGGACTGGTGGTGTTCTCGCGGCAATCGTTTACGCAATGCCCGTTGACACTTGACTACAGCGTGTTGTTGAACTTCCTCGAGCAGGTAGACTTCGGCATGATCGAAGACGGAACTGCAATCGGCATGGGGATCGCGAATGCCGTGAACCGGCTGCGATCGTCCGACGCCAAATCGCGGATCATCATCTTGTTGACCGACGGCATCAACAATGCCGGGGAGATTGACCCGTTGACGGCGGCGCAGATCGCCAAGACCGTCGGAATACGAATCTACACGATTGGCGCCGGTAAGCCGGGCAAAGCGCTGTACCCGGTGGATGATCCGACTTTCGGGCGGCGCTATGTGCAGATCGACAACGAGCTGGATGAAAAGCAACTGACGCAGGTAGCGGAATCGACCGGCGGGAAATATTTCCGCGCTAAGTCGGAAGATATGCTCAAGAATATCTACCAACAGATTTCTGAGTTGGAGAAGACCAAGTTTAAGATCAAGGAGTATCTGCAATTCGACCAGTACTTCCCGTATTTCCTGATCGCGGCGGCTTTGGCACTGCTTTTGGAACTAGTCCTTCGGGAAACCCTTTTCCGGCGATTGCCGTAAACAGGGAAAGGCTTTGGCGGGTATAATGATTATGGCAGAGGCACGATAAATGAGATTTGCGACGCCGGAATATCTTTACGGTTTTATCGTTATCGCCGCACTGGCATTGTTTATGTGGTCGGTTTCGCGGCGCAAACAACGGCTGTTGGATTCGTTTGCCGACCGAACGCTGCTGGCGGGGTTGATACAGAATTATTCGCCGCTGAAGCGGCGTTACAAAACAGCGTTCATATTCCTGGGTTTGATTTTTCTGGTCCTTTGTCTGGCACGCCCGCAGTTCGGCACGCATATGGAGATGTTAAAGCGCGAAGGGCAAGATGTGATGATCGTGGTGGATTGCTCGGCCTCGATGATGGCGGAGGACATGAAGCCAAATCGCATCGAACGTGCCAAACAGGAAGTCCGCGGGTTATTAGCGCGTATGACAGGCGATCGGGTGGGGCTGGTAGCTTTTGCGGGAAGCGCCTTCGTGCAGTGTCCGCTGACGCTTGATTATTCGGCGGCACAAATGTTTGTCGATGTGCTCGATGTGGATCTGATTCCCATTCCGGGCACTAATCTGGCGGAAGCGATCTCCGTGGCTACTGCGGGATTTGTCGTGAAAGAACGGAAAAACAAGGTGATGATCATCATCACCGACGGTGAGGACTTCGGCGACGGATTGGACGAAGCGATAGCGGAAGCCAAAGTATCCGGAGTACGAATTTACACAATCGGCATTGGACGTCCGGAGGGGGAACCGATACCGATTCGTAATGTACGCGGCGAAATGGTCGGCTACAAGAAGGACCAGCGCGGCGAGCTGATCCTGACGCGGCTTGACGAGTTAGTACTGCAGAAATGTGCTGCGGAAACTGAAGGCCGGTACTATCACGCTTCGCAGGGCGAAATTGCACTCGACCAGATTTACGAGGAGATCTCGCGGATGGACAAGAAGGAATTGTCCGACATGTTGTTGACTCAATATGAGGATCGCTATCAATATATACTGCCGTTTGCGATCGTATTCCTGGCGGGAGAGGCTTTCTTGTCCGAGCGGCGACGCCGCAAGAAGGAGAATGGTTCCAATGCGTAGAGCCCTGATTTTTGTCCTGGTCGTATGCGTGAGCACGAGCGTGTTAGCGGATTATCGCAAATTGAACAAGAAGGGTAACGAAGCCTATTCAAAACGCGATATTGAACAGGCCCTGAAGTACTATCAGGAAGCCGAAATCGAGAAGCCGCAGGAGCCGGTGCTGGAATATAACATCGGCACGGCGCTGTTCGAGCAGGCGAAATACGAAGATGCGGTCAAGCGCTATTCGAAGGCTCTGCAGACCGACAATCCGGAGTTTCAGGCGGATGCCTACTACAATCTGGGATCAAGCTTCTTCCGAAATGAAAAGTATGCCGAAGCGATCAACGCTTATCAGAAGTGTCTGGAACTGAAGCCGGATGATGTTGATGCCAAGTACAATCTGGAGTTATCGCGCAAGAAGCTGAAAGAACAGGCACAGCAGCAGCAGAGTCAGAAGCAAGATCAACAACAGCAGAACGAAGAGCAAAAGGACGAACAGCAGCAACAGCAAGAGCAGCAGGGCGACGACCAGCAAAAGCAGGACGAGCAGGGCAAGAACGATCAAAATCAGCAGGATCAACAGCAACAAGGCGAGCAGGGCGAAAACGGCGAGGATCAGCAGAAGAAACAGCAACAGCAGCAAGGCGAAGGCGAACAAGAGAAGAAGGATCAGGGACAGCAGCAGCAAGGCAGCGAAGGACAGGAAGAGCAACAGCAGGGCAAGGGGCAGGATGAGAAGATGAGCAAGGAAGATGCTGACCGGATCCTTAAGGCGATCGGTAACAGCGAAAAGGACTTGCAGAAGAAAATCAACCGCACTAAGGTCAAATACGGGAACTACGATAGCAAGAATGATTGGTAAGTGATGATAGGCAGTTTGCATAGATTGCTGACACCGGCGGCTCTGGTGCTGCTGGTGCATGCCATAGTCCTCGCCAGCGATGTCGCGGTGACGGCGCGGGTCGACCGTAATCATATTTCGCAGGATGAGTCGCTGGAGTATTCGGTTGAGATCAGCGGCGATATCTCGACCTTGCCAAATGTGGCACTGCCGAAACTGCCCGATTTTGAAGTCTACTCCACCGGCACCAGTCAGAGTTTTACCTGGGTCAATGGCAAGTCATTGAATACCAAGAGGTATGTTTTCCGCATGACGCCGAAACGCGCGGGAAAACTGGAAATTCCGGCATTCGCACTGGAAATTGACGGCAAGCGACATATGACGCCGGCGCAATATGTGCAGGTCGATCCGGGTGGAGCGCCGCAATCGCGAAATACACCGCCGCAAAATCGACGCCAGGGACAGGCACAACAAGGCGGGCCGACTCGCGATGATCTTTTCATTCGCACCGTGGTCGATAAGGATACAGTCTACGTCAACGAGCAAATCACCTTGTCCTTTAAATTCTACCAGGGAATTGAACTGCTGCAGAACACGGATTATGTACCGCCGCAGAAGACCGGATTCTGGGTTGAGGAGCTGGGGCCGCAGAAGTCAAGCTACCAGTCCGTGAACGGGCGTGATTATCGAGTGACCGAGATCAAGAGCGGGTTGTTCCCAACGGCTCCCGGCGTACAGGAAATTGGCTCAGCCAGCCTGACTTGCCTGGTGCAAGATCGGCCGCGTAACCGCGATCCGTTTTCGATATTCAACAACTTCGGCGTATTCGGCGAAACGCGGAGTGTCAAGTTGGTCTCGGATCCCATTGAAGTCGTCGCATTGCCGCTGCCGTCGCAGGGCAAGCCGGTTGATTTCGGCGGTGCAGTTGGGCAGTTTACCATGACAGCCAGTGTCGACCGGACGAATGTGCCGGTGAATGAACCGATAACGATGACCGTCAGGATTTCCGGAACGGGCAATATCAAAACCGTCGGTATGCCCTCAATCCCGGATATGCCCGACTTCCGTACCTATCAGGCCGGCGACAGCGAAAACATCGAGCGGGTGAACTATGTGCTGGGCGGAAGCAAGATTTACGAGCAGGTATTTATCCCCAAGCGAGCGGGAACTTACACGATTCCGGCATTGAGTTTTTCCTATTTCGATCCCAAAGCCCGCAGTTACCGGACGATCACGACCGATCCAATTCGGGTCGAAGCTTCGCCATCACAAGACAGGTTTGCCTCACAGGTGCAGAATCTGCAGACTAACCGCATTGATCTGGCGGCCAAGGATATTCGTTACCTGAAATCGGATGTGGGCGATTTGAATACGCGACGGAGTCAGCCTTTGGCAATGAGCCCATTTTTCCTGGCTCTGTATTTGATTCCGATCATCGGCTATGTAGCGATCGTGCAGCAGCAACGCCGCAAACAGAAGCTCGAGACCGACCATGGATTCCGCCGGCTCAAGCAGGCTCGCAAAATGGCCGAGGGGCGGTTGGCGCGCGCGAAGTCGAGTCTGATTGCAAATGACGCGGACGCCTTTTATACCGAGACGAACCGATCGCTGATCGAGTATTTTGCCGATCGCTATAATCTGCCGGCGTTCGGCCTGACGGCCGACAGCATCAAGGCTTTTGCCGCCGGAAAACAGAGCGACCAACTCATTGCAAAGATGCTTGAGCTTCTTCAGCAATGCGACTTCGGGAGATTTGCGCCGGGCGGTTCCGACACATCGCAGATGCAGAAGCTACTTGATGAAGCCCGGCAGTTGATCATTGATCTGGAGAAGACGCGTTGAAGCGGTTTGGTTTGGCACTTTTGCTTGTTTTAATGCCGACAATCCTGTTTGCTGGCGCCGAAGATGATTTTCGAGCCGCGATCAGTTTGTATGATCAGGGCAAGTTTGTTGAGTCATCGACGGCGTTTCAGACGATCATCGACAAAGGATATTCGTCACCGCAGTTATTTTACAATGCCGGATGTGCCTACTACAAGGCGGGCCGCATTGGCTTGGCGATAGCTAATTTCCGCCGGGCGGAAAGGCTAAACCCAGAAGATACCGACATCAAGGCGAATCTGGAATTTGCGCGATTGTATACGGTGGACAAGATTGAGGCCTCGACCGGCCTCTTGCAGGGTGAGGTCAGTAAGATTCTCAATATTCTGACGCCGAACCAGTATTTTCTGCTGTCGCTGTTGGCGATAACGGCGATCTTTGGGCTGCTTGCGCTCAAGCGGATGGGCAAGGTCAATATCGGGACGACCAGTGTTGTCTCGCTGGGATTGGTGGCGGTCATTTGCGCGGCGTCGATGGTCTGGGTGTTGAAGAATAACTACTTGATTGAAGAGGGCGTCGTCACCGTTGAGCAGACCGAAATCATGTCGGGTCCCGGTAATGAGTTTGAATTGCAGTTTGAAGCGCATGAAGGGTTGATGTTCACCATTCTCGAGAGTCGAACTGACTACTATCTGGCATTGTTCGCCAATCAGCTAAAGGGCTGGGTCCGGCGTTCGGACGTTGTGACGATATAGCGCAGAGTACGCGTGCAAGCGCCTGACACCATTGCACTTCATCGAAATCCCGCTCTAATTCGTTGACACTGCCAATGTTGAAAGCTATTATTCGCTCTTCAATTGAATCACTTCAAGGCTTGAGGTACTGATCAAGAATCTGGATTGGAAGAAACTCTTAGGAGTGGCAGTTGCAATTGGACTGTTGTTCTTAAGCTTTTACAAAGTGAATCTGCGCGAGCTGTGGTCAAGTATTGCCCAGCTCAATTTCCTCTATTTGTTTGCTTCATTCTGTTCAGCCGTAGCCATGAATTGGGCAAAAGGGATGCGCTGGCGAGCGCTGGTTCGGGAGGTCAAACCGGTTTCTAAAATGCGGATGTTTGCTCTTTTTCATGTCGGGCAGATGATTAATCTTTCGTTGCCCGCTCTGACCGGTCAAGCCGGGCGAATTGTGATGCTGTCCAAGGCAGAGGGACTTTCCAAGACTCTTTGTTTTACAACAGTTGCAATGGAGGTTCTATTTGACGGGATCAGCCTGATAGTACTCGTATACCTGGCTTCCTTCATTTTCGCTTTCCCGGTCTGGCTGCGGCAAGCCGAGATCTATGCCGCTATCGGGATCAGCGTTATCCTGTTGGTAGCCTTCCTCGTTTGGCGCAACAAACGGGCCTTGGAGTACTTCGGCAAAACCAGAATCAAGCGCCGTTTCCCGAAGTTTTACGCCAACCTGCAGAAGTGGACGGAATCGATGATCAGCGGGTTGACCTCGCTTAAGAGCGGGCGGGGTATTCTCGAGGTCAGTTTCTACTCGATTCTGGTTTGGCTCTTTCACGTGCTGGTAGCCGTGGCTCTGATTATGGCGTTCAAGCTTGATATTCCGGCCTGGGCAGGCGTCGTGGTTGTGATTATCAACTCGTTTTTGCTGATGATTCCGATTTCACCCGGTAATATCGGTTCGTTTCAGATCATTGTGATCAGCGTTCTGCATGAATTGTTCAAGGTGCCGAGGGCAGAAGCTGCGGCATTCAGCCTGGTCCTGCATTTCATGGACATTGTGCCGGTGTTTGTAATCGGGATCTACTTCTTGTTCACCAGTCACATTACTTTCAAGAAATTGCGTCAAGAGGCCGAAATCGAGGCCCAAAAGGCTGATTCCACGGAGTCAGTTCAGCCTT